>JBNMLH010000004.1:0-235440 GCA_050875145.1 Lachnospiraceae bacterium | reverse complement strand
TTTGTACCGCCTCCTATTCTTGATATGGCTTGAGACACCATTATCATTTTAACATAGGAGGCTTTTTAATTTCACCATACCCACCACAGATTACTCTACTCGCCCCCGCCTAGCGGGGGGATTGATTTTTTCATTCACAGTTCAGTGAACTGTAACGGTTTTGTGCAATGCCACGCATGAAAAATTGCCCAAAACAGACTTTTATATGGAATTTTCGGTACCGAAAATACCTACCTGTAAACAATAACTTATAAATGCAAAGTATCGCTCCATCGAAAGAACGCGATACAAAAAAATATAGCAAGGAGATTTTATATGGAATCAAAAAGCATGGTACTTCTTTTTCAAATAGAACAAACGAAAGCAAGACAAATCCAACAACTTTGCACCTCTTTGCACATCAAATGTAAAATAGTTGCACCACATGATTACGAACAATCACTTGGATATCTTGCAGATATATCTGGATTCAAAAAAGGAAAGATCCTTCCTTTCGGAAATCCCTTTCCCTCTGAAATGCTTGTTTTTTCTGGCATTCCACAACCACTTTTCGATCAATTTTTAGAAAAATATAAACAAAGTCTAATAGCACCAACACCATTAAAAGCCATTTTGACCATCCACAATATTTCTTGGACACCACGACAATTATTTACAGAATTGCAAAAAGAACATGCAAAATTTCATCCTTAAATCCACTGGCTTTCTATTTTATAATAATTTTATCCATCAGACTAACACGGTTGAACGGCAACATAAAATAATATCCATCTGCAAAATCAGAAAGTTTTTCAATGATTTCACTGGCAATCTGTGCCCCTACTACTTCTGCCTCTTCTTTTGTCATATCTGGCGTATAACGCTCAACAATTTCATCTGGTACATTTATGCCGGACATTTCATTTTTTATAAAATTCGCATTACGATAACTTACTAACGGCATAATCCCACATAAAATCTTTGTATCAACCATTGATTTTAATGTGCGGATTCGCTCAATATCCTCATCCGAATAGATAGGCTGGGTTAAGAAATAGCTGCAACCTGCATCCACTTTTTGTTGCATCCGTTTTGCAACATTTTCTATCTTGCCTCTTCCATAATTTAATGCTCCACCATAATAAATCGGATCATCTGCAAAATGTTCTTCATTCATTTCTTTTACAAAATTCATGAGTCGGATTGAATGATAATCAAATACGCCCGTTGTCACATTTCGATTTACACTTGGAACCGGGTCACCTGTCACCAGCAATATATTTCTTATTTTATTTACATATGCCCCCAGAATTCCAGAACGCATTGCAATCATATTTTTATCCCGACAACAAAGATGAGGCATTACAGGCATTTCTGTTTCTTGTGCCAATTTTACACTCATTAAAATCGAATCTACGCGGCTTCTTCCCATAGGTGAATCTGCAATGGTAATCATATCTACATTACAATCCTTTAAATGCATCGCACACTCCATGATTTTATCGCAATTCGCATCATAAGGAGGGTCTAGTTCTACTGCAACTACTTTATTTCCCGAAGAAAACTTTTCGTAAAACTTATTTTTCTTTTTTGGTTTGCGCACTACATCTTTTACTTCTTCTGGATTAGAAGTTGCTTTCTTAATCACCACAGGCGAAAAATCCATCTTTTTTTCCAAGGTAAAGAGATATTCTGGAGTAGTTCCACAACAACCACCCAGAATTGCAACATTCATTTTTGCAATCTCTTGCATATTATCCGCAAAATAATTAGCATTGTCCATAAACACCATACGATGTCGCAATTGCTCTGGATAACCTGCATTTGGCATAATCATAAAATATTTCTGCTCAAATAAGTCCTGCAAATCCTGTGCCAATTGAAGCATGTGTCCAGAACCAATGCCACAGTTTAATCCACACGCATCTACCTCATCCATAGAAATCAATTCTTCTAATAAACGTCTAGCAGATAATCCTGTTGCGGTATATCCATTCTTATTTACTGATAAACTAACAATAATAAAAACATCTTTATTTTTTTCACGAATATAGCGAACCAATGGTTCTACAAAGTAAAGACTGGAAAACGTTTCAAACAGAATTACCGGAAGTTCTGCCTCTAAATACAAATCAATGATTCGTTTGTATTCCACAAGCAATTGTTCTTCTGTTTTTTCTCCCACAACCTGTAATGGTCCGATATCTCCTGCTAAAAATACATCTTCTCGACCAGATTTTTCCTTTGCAGATTTTGCAATCGCAATCCCTGCATTAATACATGCCTGTACCTGTTTCCATACCGTTCCCATGCTCTGTTCATTTGCAGCAAAGGTATTTGTTGTCAATAAATTTACCCCCGCTTTTAAATAATTCAAATGTACTTTTTCCACTGCTTTCGGATTATCTAAATTCGCAAATTCCGAAACTTCTCCGTTATGCAATGTAGCATAATAGGTCCCCATGGCCCCATCTGCCAATATTTTATGTTGTTTCAAATATTCTCTGATATCCATAACTTCTCCTTTTGTATCAAACATCCTCTAACCATCTTAACATGTCAATCGCATTTTTAACTTTGCACTGTTCTTTTATAATGTATCCTCTAACATTACATGTAAGCGGTGTAATCTGTTCTAGTATAATAGAATTTATTCTTTCTTGCAAGTAACAAGCTCTTCCCGCATTATATATCGAAAAATACCTTTCTGCTACTGTTCGCAGGTATAATGATTTTACCTTGTATTGTCCTTGTTTTATAAAAGTTCAAGAAAACGCAGTGCCGCTTTTATATAAACAAGTAGCGAAGCGATTTGTGAATATCCTCGACTTCAAGAAGTGCTTTATGCGATTTCTTCCGAATTACGCTTAATCTCAGCCACCACTTCCATAATCTGTTTTGCTGTTCCCATATCGTCTTTGAACAAGGAAGTAATGCTTCCGACTGACTTAAATGGCTCTCCCATGAGAACTTTATTGTCATCAATATTTCCATTGGCAACAATATAATCAACAATCAAATTTACAAAACGCATCTGATTAAGGTTCAGACGTTCTTCTGTAAGGAATTCGCTAAATGCTTCGTTTACGGCTGCTCTGTCTACACCCACGATTTTTCGAACCAACTGCCCTATAGATGTCTCTCCATATTCCTTTTTATAATCCTCTTTCGAACCAAGTTCCGTCCATAAGATTTCTTCTAATTCTTTTATATCTGCTTCCGTAAGTTTCTTATTATTTCTCAGCTTATATACAGAAAGTCTGTCACTATGTTCTTTGAGATAAAACTCGACCTTTTTGCGATAGTTTTTAAGGTCGTTTCCCACATATATTGGCTCACCTTCTGTAGAATCTATAATGGTATCCGTAAAATTCGTGTAATAGATTTTTCTACGAACTTTATCCAAATACTGAAGCAGGCCTCTCATTGCCGTTCGTACTGTTTCCAGTTCAATAATCGTAACACTATCCCAGAATTCCGTAGTCTGTACCTTTTCGATAATATCCTTCTGCTTTTCTACCTGCGGAATCGAATACTTAGCAGATAACTGTTCCGCAGTCTGTACCACTATATTTACCGAATTCTGTACACTCTTGCTCTGGAGCAGACCAAGGTCAATGCTGTACACCAGATAATCAAATCTACGAGTCAGCTCATCTTCTTTCTCAGGCTTGATTAAAGGAGCAATATGCTCTTTGATATCCGAAATCTCCATGGTTTCAAGAGAATTCCACGCCGCTAACGTTCGAAATATTTCCACATAACGCAAATGTCTCTTTACCAAAAAACTGTTATCGTTTAGTTCAATGACTGCACCCTGTAACCGGTCTACCAGCTCCGCACGATATGCCACATAAGAAGCATCTGATGTATATGGTGGAGTTTGCAGTTCTCTGACAATCTGAGCTTTTGTATTGTAAATTTTCTCACTAAGCGATTCTGCAATACCATTCTCTGCTCCATTTGTATTCACGCGGAAATATTCAAAGTTATTACAAAAATCAAAGATAAGAAATCGTTCTTTATCCAGCCCCTCTCCCAAAAGATTCGGACATAGACGAGTTCCACGACCTATCATCTGCCAAAACTTAGCATAACTCCTTACTTTTTTGAAAAAAACAAGATTTAGAATTTCCGGAATATCAATACCAGTATCCAGCATATCTACCGATACCGCAATTTGCGGCATTTTATCTTTCGTACTAAATTCATCTATAAGAGAATCGCAATATTTTATGCTGTAATCCATCTGCTTAATAAAATCTCCTCCACATTCTGGAAACAATTTATGAAATCGTTCCACAATAGCCTGTGCATGCAAGCTATTCTTAGCAAAAATAATCGTCTTACCCAGCTTATCTCCACCTTCGATTTTCAATCCTTTCTCCATAAGTTCTTTCAGAACTTTATCTATTGTATTCTCATTGAAAAGCCATGTATTTATAGCAGAACCGGATATATCATTCCCTACCATGTCATCCGTTTTAAACGTTTTCTCATACTCTTCTTTTTCCTCATCTGACAGGTCATCATAATGAATTCCCTCTTCCATAATTTTAGTCTTATATTCCAAAGTAGAATAATTGACCAAATAACCTTCTTCTACCGCTTTTTCCAATTCATAAGCAAACGTTGGCACACCACGCTCAAGGTCAAAAATGCCATATGTATTCTTGTCAATTTCGTTCTTCGGAGTTGCTGTCATACCCAGTAACATTGCATCGAAATATGCAAAGATTTCCTGATATTTTTTGTAGATGCTTCGATGCACCTCATCGCATATTATAAGTTGAAAATGTCCTGGATGAAACAATCTCTCACCATACTTATTTTTCTTTTCATCTATGGCATTCATCATAGTAGGATAAGTAGAAAAAATCATCCTGCACGCTTCCGGATCCTCTTTGCTGTCTAAAAGATTACAACAAGACAAGTCTGGAAGTAAATTGGTATAATTCTTCTTTGCTTGCTTCACAAGCGCCGTTCTATCTGCCAAAAATAAAATGTTTTTCACATAATTATGACGTCTTAATATATCCACAATACTGATACTTACTCTAGTCTTACCAGAACCAGTTGCCTGTACAATCAACATTTTTCGATGCTGATTCATAATGGCATCACAAACTGCTGTTACCGCTTCTTTCTGATATGGTCGATTCGTTATATCATCATTTATCTTGATATTTTCCAATGGAATGCGTTGCTTACGGCCATCCATCTCAAGCTGCAATTCTTCTTGCGTGAAAAATCCAGAAACTTCACGCCTTGGATACCCCATAAAGTCATTCGTATAGAAGAACTCGAAACCATTGGTCGTAAAAATCAGAGGTCTTCTGCCATACTTATTCTGTAGACAATCCGCATAAAGTTTTGCCTGCTGACTTCCTACCATTGGATCTACCGACGCTTTTTTCGCTTCCACTACTGCCAATGGCAGATTATCTTTTCCCCAAAGGACATAATCTACATAACCTGTACCAGTAGCATTTGGCATACCTGTCACTGGTTCTTCTTCTGTAACGTTCTTGCCAATTATCCAACCAGCTTCTTTGAGTGCAACATCAATATATTTCTTTCTGGTTCCAGCTTCGCTTATCTGATCCACATGAAATTCACGCGTCTGTGTATTGTAACTACGCTGTTTCGCCATTTGCTTACGCAGTTCTTCGTTTTCTTTCAGAATACTTTCCAGCTTTTTGTCCCTACTGCTTAGATTTTCGTATAACTGTTTTAATTCATCCGTCTTTACACGCTTCTCATCTCCACTTGCCAGAAGCGATTCATCATATGTTTTCTCACAATATTCTGCCGAATAGGAATAATCAATCCAGTCGCAGAACTCAAAGAGGTCACGAAGTGCAATAATAGCTTCGTCTCTCTTGATACTGTTATTCGTATGAACTGCCACATTACCAAGATGAATGGTGTACTTAAGCATAGGAAACAATCTTGGTTCAATAATATTTCTGAATGTATGTTCATGAATCAAGCTCGAAACATTATCTCGATACGGCAACGACAACTCTGCATCATGCGAATAGACAAACCTTACGGCTAACTCTAATGCACGTCTTGAAAGAATCGCACAAGTAGCTGGCGAAATTGTAATACTTTTCTCTGCCTCCACAGCTTGTTTGGCAAAATAGGCATATTCACTTTTTTCTAAAAGATAATCAAAATTAGTTTCCAAAACCTCACCCCATTTGTTTTTTTATTATAAATTATTCTTTTGTTCGGTTACAGTACATCGGGCAACACGATACACAAAATCCAAGTTAAATATAGTAAATACTCGATAGATTTTATTTAAAGCTTTCTGAAGTACAACTTTGATTTGTCGACTTGTTTGACGAAATCAGCAAATTGGTTTTGAAGTTCTATTGGTGGTACAGGGATTACTAATGTTCCTAGTCTCTGTTGATTTAAATTTTGAATATTAGCACCACGTCCTGCCATTTTTCTTCGCATTGATTCCATCTTCAAAGCCCTTAATAAATATGGAACTGTAATTTCATCATCATGCTTTCTGTACCTAATACAAAATCCGCTGAATGTCGTTGGCAAGTTTCCCGGATATACCGCCAAACTTCTTCCTACTAAATCCTTATTTCCATTAGAACGTACAAACACTATATCTCCATCTTTTAATAAGTATTCTTCTGATGGCATCTCGTTTAATGATACTATGGGAAGCTCTTCTGTATTATCTATAATGGATAAATCCTTAAAGTCTCCAACACCTAAGCAATTTACCTCAACACCACTATCATTATAACGAAAATTCATTCCATTCTTACACTTTCCCATCTCCAATAAAGGCTTAGTTTTCCAACCTTTATCATTTGCAACAGGATCTCCAAACAGCTCGACAAATCAGGCTTTAATGAGGTCATCTAAGGCAGTCAATTCCTGCTTTCGTGACTCTAGAACCAACTTACATTTATTGAGAATATCAACAATTTCATCCTGCTTAACTCTATCTAAGACAGGGACTGGATATTCAGCTACACACCTAGGCTGTGCTCTTGTTAATGACCCACCGATACCTGTAACCTCACTGGTCATAAGTTTTTGAAACTTAGAAGTTCTAAAGTACCATGCCAAAAACTCTGGATTATATTCACTATTTCTAATTACTATCCATTCTGACGAAGCAATGTTCATCTTGTCTGACTCATCAGATACAATCCATACTCGGTTAATCCTTGGATTAATCTTACAAAGTAGAATATCATTTTTCTGAACTACTGCTTTGTTTGAAGCAATCTCATCGCCACGCAAATACTCTGGATGACCAGTTTCATATATAGGGACACTATACATCTCAAAAACAGTATCAGGAGTCTTTGCTGGATTTACGCTTTCACTTTTATATTGATTTATGCACTTTAACTTCGTATATTCCATCTATCTCATCCCTACAAAAATTCCGATTAATACTTTCTATTTACAACTTCAATCAATTTTTTGTTCTTTTTCTTAAACTCGTCCAGTTTCTCGCCACACATCTGTGGAATAGTTTGAATAGTAAAATCATTCCATGCTTGTTCTAGTTCTCTGTACTCTTTCTCAAAACTCTTTAGTTCATATTCGTATGTATCATATATTGTAATAATCTCAATCCATTGCATTAATACATTTTCTTCTAGCAACTGTAGTATTATATTAATATCTCCTATTTTTTTCATTTGAACTGTAGAGTTAACCTTAATTAGAGCTTTATTTAGCTTTATCAGTTCATCATAAAAAGATTTTACTGTAGAAGAGTGCAATTCTTCTTTTCTCTCAGCTTTTTTTAGTTTTAAATCAAGCCATTTTCCAAATATAGCTAATACAATTCCATTTCCAATAATTTCAACAACAATTTGAATCCAATCTTTCATTTCCATCTTTATTCTCCCCTACAAATCCGAATTTATTTTTTATCAGCCCAATTTTTCTTGTCTTTCCTCTTCTTCTCTTTCTCTATACTTATTATCACAGACAAGTATAGAAAGCTTAACATTCTATCTAACTTAAGAGCTTCTTTAGTTCCGCAAATTCCGTCTGAATCTCTTTTTCCAGATTATCAATTTTTTCCATAATCACTTCTGTAGGTTCATATTGAACTGGCTCATAAACTATTTCCTTATATCGATTGATTGAAAGGTCATAATTATTCGCAACAATTTCTTCTACCGGAATAAGGAAACTCTGCTCCGTTCTAGCTCGCTCAGACTCCGCATCCAGATGATGAAACCTTTCTATGATATCTGGTATGTCATTATCCGCAACCTCTTGCCGTTTGTCATCCAAACTATATCCATCTGCTTTCATATCATAGAACCACACCTTATCCGTTCCACCAGAACCGGTTTTGGTAAAAATAAGAATCGCTGTAGATACTCCTGCATAAGGCTTAAAAACCCCACTTGGCATAGAAATTACTGCATTTAGTTTGTTATGATCCACAATTTCTTTTCTAATCTTTTTATGTGCATTACTACTGCCGAACAGAACACCATCCGGAACAATAACTGCCGCTCCTCCTCCTTTTTTCAAGATACGCAAAAACAAAGCAAGGAAAAGAAGTTCTGTTTTCTTTGTCTTTGTTACCTTTAATAAATCCCCAGATACTGCTTCATAATCCAAACTTCCCTTAAAAGGGGGATTCGCAAGGATTAAGCTATATTTTTCTACATCTGTATTTTGCTCTGATAAGCTATCACAATAAGAAATATTCGGATTTTCTCCCCCATGAAGCAGCATGTTCATAGCTCCAATTCTAAGCATTGTTCTGTCCATATCGTTACCAAAAAACATGGTATTGTTGAAATGCTCACGACTTTTCTCGTTTAAGAACATATCTGCATGGTTCTCTCGTAAATAACTCTGTGCTTCAATAAGGAAACCTGCTGAACCCATTGCAGGGTCTATGATCGTATCCTCTGGTTTGGGTTTTACCAAAGAAACCATCATTTTTATAATGTGTCTTGGTGTTCTAAACTGTCCATTTGTACCTGCAGTAGCTACCTTAGAAAGTAAATACTCATATAAATCACCCTTAGAATCTTCATCTCCCAATTTCAACTGATCAATTCCATCCACAATTTTTGATAGCATGGCTGCAGTCGGAATCTTGAAAATTGCATCCCCATGTATCTTGCGTAGGCAGAATCACCATCTTGGTGTAAGTTTTTAATGAACGGAAACACACCATTTAAAACTAGTTCATACATCTCATCCGCCGAACCAAGATTCTTAAACTTACTCCAATGATATTTCTGACATTCTCCTGGAAACATGGTTTCATACTCTACTCCTAAAAAATTGGCTTCATTTTCCTTGGTTGTTTCAACATCATCTAACTGCTTAATAAAGAGCAAATAGGTAAACTGTTCAATCACATCTAAAGGATTTGTAATACCTCCAGTCCAGAATATTTCCCATATTCGATCTATTTTGTTTCTTAACTCACTTGTAATCATACGTTTGTCCTTTCATTCAATTTATTTCTTATCTTTCTGTGTAAATATTTTTTCGTCATCCCTCTTATATTCTTCTATCGCGCAAGTATGATGTTTCTTATCTTTTCCATCTATATCATAATTGATTCCAACCAAAAGTATCTTATCGTTGTATCCGGATAACGCCCCATGGTATCTTTTCTCTTTAATCTGTTTAATTGCAGTATCTGCGGACTGATTATATTTTAACTCCACGACCATTGCAGGTCTCCAACCTGCATTGGCTCTTGGCTTAAAGATAAAATCTGCATATCCTTTTCCCGCTGGATGTTCCCGAATAATTTCATAATATCCCGGTGCGGTAAAATACGCCATGGTAAGTACACAACTTAAAGAGTTTTCATCATTGTAATTAAGCACAGATGTATACGTTTCATGTGCCAGTTCCACGATTTCCGCTACTTTTTCTACTTCCCCATCTATCGTTGCCATCAGTAATTCATCACATCTGGAAATGGTTTTTGCAATTTCGCCCCATGCTCCCGTCTTCAGTGCCATCTGAAACGCCTTAGCAACCTCATAGTTTGGAATATATACACATCCGCGATCGGCATCGTATCCTAAATATCCTAAATGAATCAGTGCAGTTAATGCATCATCTTTGGAATGGATTTCAAATAAATCATTTTGAAACGACTCTGTCTCAACCATTACCTTCCCACCGGAAAGCATTGTCAAAACATCCTCTTTTAACCCCGCATAATTCATATTGATAAATGTGTTAATGGATGCAAAAGAGGATGTATTCTTCCAGTAAGAAGCAAAATCCCTTTTCTTCATTGCCATAGCTACTGAATTTGGATTATACATATGCATACCATCTATCAAATACCCATTATACCATGCCTTTGTTGTTTCAAAGTCCATATTGTACTGCTCGCATAATGTTCGCACTTCACTTTCCGTAAATCCATAATATTCCGTAATAGGACTTGATTTCAACATTGTAAACTCATCAAAATTATTCAATGCCGATTCATCCACAATTTTCTTAATCGGCAAAATCCCAGTAATATATGCCAAGGCAAGGAATGACTTAGATTCCTCTGATTTAAACAAGGAATGAAGGAACTGCAGATATTTGTGGATCAAATCCTGATCTTGGTTGTTTCGGATGACACAATCCCATTCATCAATAATAATAACAAAAGGAATACCCGTCATTTGATAAACAGACATCAACACATAACTAAAACAATCCCCGTAATCCAATTCCTCGCCAATATCTTTTCTAAAATCTTTATATACATACTCTGTAATCTTCTCCACAATATTCTCTTTGTAAAAATCCCAAAAAGATGAAATATCAAGATGAATTACATTATACTGATTCATATACTTCTTAAAATCCGCACACTTGGCAATCTCTGTATTCTCAAATAGTTTGGTAGAATCGCAGCCAAGACTATAATAGGCATCTATCATTCCCGCAGCATGGGATTTTCCAAATCGTCTTGCATGGCTTACTGCAATACATTTATCCTCTGTAGATAATCTCATATTTAATTCTTGGATTAATCCTGTTTTATCAATATAAATCCTGCTGTTCTTTGCTTGTGTAAAACTCTCATTACTCGGATTAAAATATACTCCCATATAAATGCACTCCTTCCTGCTATTACTTTTAGTATAACACAAAAAGATTATGTATGGAAACCACAACAATATTTACACCAATCATTAAATTCTCACTCGTTACAGTTCACTCTACCTATCCTTTGACTCATTATCTGTGTAAAACAAAAGAAAGAAGATGTTCTATCCTGCTACATCTTCTTTTTAAAAGTAAAACTATCCTTTGTATTCTATTTTTTCATGGCAAAATATACACTTTATTGTCTATAATAACTAAGAAAATCACCCATTTTTTCGATTGCATCTTTTAACACTTCAATACGTGGCAAATACACAACTCGAAAATGATCTGGCTGCTCCCAGTTAAATCCACCGCCATGCACAATCAAAATCTTTTTCTCTCTTAATAAGTCTAATGCAAACTTTTCATCATCTACTATATTGAACTTTTTCGTATCAATCTTAGGGAAAATATAAAATGCAGCTTTTGGTTTTACAGCACTTACACCCGGCAAGTCATTTAACGCTTTATATATATATTCTCTCTGTTCGTAAATTCTTCCCCCTGGGACAATATAGTTATTCACACTTTGATGTCCTCCTAATGCAGTCTGTACGATAGACTGTGCAGGCACATTGGAACATAAACGCATATTGGACAACATATTCAATCCCTCAATATAATCTTTTGCAACATTTTTGTTTCCACTTAGTACCATCCAACCAATTCGATAACCGGCAATCATATGGGATTTTGACAAACCACTAAAGGTTACACAAAATACATCTGGTGCCATAGAAGCAATAGATATGTGTTCCTCACCATCCATTACCAAACGATCATAAATCTCATCAGAAAAAATAATAAGCTGATGTTCTCTGGCAAGTTGCACAATATCCTGTAGCACTTCTCTCGGATACAATGCACCTGTTGGATTGTTCGGATTAATAATAACAATTGCCTTTGTTTTATCTGTAATCTTCTTTCTCATATCCTCTATATCAGGATACCATTCTGACTCTTCATCACAAATATAATGAACCGCTTTTCCTCCTGCTAAAGTAACGCAGGCGGTCCAAAGCGGATAATCCGGTGCAGGAACCAACACTTCATCTCCGTTGTCAAGCAATGCAGACATACTTAGGTTAATCAATTCACTGACACCATTTCCTGTATAAATATCCTCCACAGAAACATTTGGTAAACCTTTAATTTGCGCATATTGCATAATTGCCTTTCTGGCAGAAAAAAGTCCCTTTGAAGCTGAATAGCCTTCACAATCTACTAACTGTCGCTGCATGTCATATACAACTTCATCCGGTGTACGGAAACCAAAAGGTGCTGGATTTCCAATATTTAATTTTAATACATGTGTTCCAGCTTCTTCCATTCTACTTGCTTCATCTACTACAGGACCTCTTACATCATATAATACATGATCTAATTTTGTTGATTTTTTAAATGTACGCATTGTACTTCCCCTTTCTACTGAACCATATTGTTTGGACACATTTATCTTTTTATCCTCTTTTTGCTTTTTTCCATATAACCATTCCATATCCACATCCAATACATTCGCTAGAAATGTACCAATGTTTTCTCTTGGCACAGCTTTTCCACTTACATATTGGCTAACCTGACTCTTACCAAGCTTTATCTCTTTCGCTTCTGCCAATCGAAGCAAATCAACTTGCTTCATCCCCTTGTTACTCATTGCTTCTTTTAATCGTTCTGCAAAAGTGACACTCTCCATAGGCTACCTCCTTTAATGGTTTTTCACCAAAACAAAAATACGTGTGGTTTCTAAAGTTCATTTTTCTTACTCTTATTATAGACTTTTCGCCAAAAAGTTCAAGTATTTTTGCAAAAAGTTTATTTTCGTCTGTGAGTTCATTTTTATATCCAAGAGTTCATTTTGAAACTATTTAGAACATTTCCCCTTATCCTATAAAGCAGAAAAAAGAAGACCATAGCACATCGTATTTGTACTTTGGTCTCCTCATTACTCTCTTATAGTTCCATTCGCATTCCGCTTCACTCCATGCTCATGGCGCGCTATCGCGCTATGCAGTCGAAGCACAACTGTGCTTTGCAAGCCAGCTTGCTCACATATTTTGGTTCACTTTCCCTTTTTCTCTCCTCCTCGCGGTTTCCATTCGCATTCCGCTTCACTCCATGCTCATGGCGCGCTGTCGCGCTATGCAGTCGAAGCACAACTGTGCTTTGCAAGCCAGCTTGCACGCACAGTTATACTTCGCCTGCGCACCGCTCGTAGGGATCTGCAAATTGTGAGTTATACAGGTTTGCATAGAAGCCATTCTGGGCTAACAGTGTTTTATGATTTCCCTGTTCTATGATGTCTCCATCTTTCATTACCAATATGACATCTGCATCTTTGATTGTGGATAATCGATGGGCTATTACAAAACTGGTTCTTCCTTTCATCAAGTTATTCATGGCCCTTTGGATTCGTTCCTCGGTACGGGTATCTACCGAACTGGTTGCCTCATCCAATATCATAATTGGATTATCTGCCAAAATGGCACGCGCAATTGTAAGCAACTGTTTTTGTCCCTGTGATACATTGCTGGCATCTTCATTTAATTCCATATCATATCCACCAGGCAAAGTCTGAATAAAATGGTGTGCATGAGCAGCCTTTGCTGCTGCTATTACTTCCTCATCCGTAGCATCCAAACGTCCGTAACGAATATTCTCCATTATACTTCCCTTAAATAACCAAGTATCCTGCAACACCATTCCAAATCCATCTCGTAAATCTAAGCGATTGAACTCACGAATATCATGTCCATCTACCTTGATACAACCTTCATTTACATCATAAAAACGCATAAGCAATTTTACCATGGTAGTCTTTCCTGCACCAGTTGGTCCTACGATTGCAACTGTCTGTCCTGGTTTTACCTCACAAGTAAAGTCATTGATGATAATCTTTTCCGGATCATATCCAAAATGTACATGTTCAAAGGATACAGCCCCTTCGATTTTATCTAATTTAACAGGATTAGAAGCCTTCTGTTCTTCTTCCTCCTCCTCAAGCAATTCAAATACACGCTCCGCAGCAGCTGCCATCGACTGTACCTGATTGGTAACCTGTGCCAACTGCTGAATTGGCTGTGTAAAGTTTTTCACATATTGAATAAATGCCTGAATATCACCAACCGTAATTACTTTTTTGATTGCAAGATAACCACCAGATACTGCTACTGCTACATAACCTAGATTTCCTACAAACATCATGATTGGCTGCATCATACCAGATAAAAACTGTGATTTCCATGCAGAGTCATATAAAACTGCATTTGTATTCTTAAACTCGTCAACAACTTCCTCTTCTTTATTGAACACTTTTACTACCAAATGACCGCCAAATACTTCTTCTACCTGTCCGTTAATACGACCAAGATATTCCTGCTGAGTTTTAAAATACTTTTGCGATTTCTTCACAACCAAAGAAATCAATCCTAATGAAATTGGTAAAATCACAAGTGTAATCAAAGTCATAAGAGGTGAAATGCTAAGCATCATAACCAATACACCAATCATGGTCGAAACAGATGTAATAATCTGTGTCACACTCTGATTAAGCCCCATTCCCAACGTATCAATATCATTTGTAATTCGGGATAATACTTCACCATATGTGCGGCTTTCAAAATACTTCATTGGCATACGATTGATTTTCTCAGAAATTTCTTTTCTAAGACGATAACAAATTTTTTGTGTAATTCCCGTCATAATCCAACCCTGTAAAAAGTTAAATGCGGCTCCCAATAAATAGAGTCCTAATACAAAGAGAAGAATCTTTCCAATATAATCAAAGTCCATGCCTCCAGTTCCCGCTATCTTTCTGCCTAATCCTTCCGCTAATGCAGTAGTTGCTTTTCCCAAAATTTTAGGTCCTGCTACATTAAATACCGTAGAACAGATAGCAAAAATCATAACACCTAGCACACCAAACTTATAATTACCAATATAAGCAACAATCTTTTTAAATGTACCTTTAAAATCTTTTGCCTTCTCACCGGGTGCCATTCCTCTTCCCGGTCCACCCATTCTTCTTGGTCTATTTCCACTACTCATGCTTTTCATCCTCCTTTCCATCTAAACCTAATTCTTTTTCTGATAATTGTGATTTTGCAATCTGCAAATACACATCACATTCTTTCAACAATTGTTCATGTGTACCCTTTCCTACAATTTTTCCATCATCAATTACTAAAATCTGATCCGCATGTAAAATAGTGCTAATACGCTGTGCTACAATAATTACAGTCGAATCTTTCACTTTTTCTCCTAAAGCTTTTCTGACCGCCGCATCTGTTTTTACATCCAAAGCAGAAAAACTATCATCGAAAATATAAATATTTGCCTTTCTCGCAATGGCTCTTGCAATGGCAAGACGTTGTTTTTGTCCACCTGATACATTGCTTCCACCCTGTGCGATTGGACTTTCATAACCTTCTTCTTTTTTGTCAATAAATTCTGTTGCCTGCGCAATTGTTGCTGCTTCCTCAATTTCCTGCTGGGTAGCATTTTTATTACCAAATCTTAAATTAGAAGCTATGTTTCCTGAAAATAACACACCTTTTTGTGGTACAAATCCAATTTCATTACGCAAATCATTCATGGATAATTCTCGTATATCCACTCCATCCAAAGTAATACTTCCTGCTGTCACATCATATAGTCTAGGAATTAAATGTACTAAAGTTGATTTTCCGCATCCTGTACTACCAATAATAGCCGTTGTTTTTCCCGGTTCAGCCTTAAAACTAATATCACTTAATACATCTTCCTTTGCACCAGGATATCGGAATGAAACATTAGAAAAGCTTAATACTCCACGCTTTTCACCTTTATGTTCTGGAAGTTTTTTACACTCTTCTGCATCATTGATACTGATATCTGTCTTTTCCACTTCGTCAATACGCTTTGCTGCAACTGCTGCTCTTGGCAACATAATAGACATCATGGTAAGCATTAAGAATGACATTACAATCATCATTGCATATGTGATAAATGCAGTCATAGAACCGACCTCCATCACACCGTCATCAATCTTATGTGCTGCTACCCAAACAATAAGGATAGTCAATCCATACATTACCAACATCATTCCTGGCATCATAAAAGTCATAACACGATTGGTAAATAATGTGGTTTTTGTTAAGTTCTTATTTGCATCATCAAAGCGCTCTTCTTCTTTTTTCTCACGTCCAAAAGCACGAATAACTGATAAACCTGTCAAAATTTCACGGGCTACTAAATTTACTTTATCCACCAAGATCTGCATCAATTTAAACTTTGGCATTGCTAATGCCATCAAAACACCAACAAGTCCAAGGATTACCGCAATTGCCAATGCAATGACCCATCCCATACCAGCGCCTGTCTTCCAAACTTTAAGAACACCGCCAATACCAAGAATTGGTGCATAAGCAACCAAACGAAGCATCATTGTCGTAACTAATTGAATCTGCTGTACATCGTTTGTTGTACGTGTAATCAAAGAAGCGGTTGAAAATTTATCCATCTCTGCATTTGAAAAATGCACTACCTTCTCAAACATACCTTCTCGAAGATTTTTACCAACTCCAGCACCAATTCTGGCAGCTAAGTATCCTACTATGATAGTTGCCACTGCCATGAGTAATGCCAATCCAAGCATCTTTGCTCCACATTGCCACAAATAAGAGGTCTGTTTATGATTCATATTAACACCAGCATCCTTTTCCAATGCAATCGTCTGTGCAATTGCAGAAGACTGAATCATAGTGCTACCCATTGTCTCCATCTTTTCCTCAACAGAATCTCGAATCTGTATCACAGTATCCTCTGTAATCTGTCCATTTTCTTCCATCATTTGATATAGCGGACGTACATCTACATATTTGACCGTTGTTTTCTTCCCATCTTCTTCCACTTTTTTCTCTGTAATCGGAAGATCTACACCTAACTGCTTCACTAACTGTTCCAACGGTATTTCTTCTATACTCTGTGTTGTAGGCTGCTGTCCTTCTGCTTGCTCGCTTTGGGCCGCCTGTGCTACTTTTTGTGTTTGTGCCTTTTGCGAACTCTGTGCCGCCTTTTGTGTTTCTGCATTTGACTTTTGAGCCGCTTCCTGTGCCTGTTTCTGCTGCTCTGTCAACATCGCTTTAAAATCCTTTTCTGACATAGCTGACATCTGATTATCTAATAACATAGCAATCGCAAATTGTTCATCATAATCCTTCAGCTTGGATTCCTTCTTTTCTGTTAAGGAATAGACATTCTGTTTTTCATCTAAGGTATAGATGTCCTTCAATGTATCCTTTTCCTCTTTTGTCAAAAAGATTGTCAGATAATCATATTCTTCTGCCTTTATCTTTTCCGGTAATACGTGTTCCACACCTTTGTTTTGTATTCCTGTATCAATAATATTAGATGTATAAGACGGCAAAGACAGATCACACACTGCCTGCACACATAAAAATACAAGAATAAAGATTACCATTTTCCAAAATGGTACAAGATTTTTAAATATCTTACTCATTGCTCTTCTTTTCCTTTCTTTTTATACTGGAGTCTGCCCAGCAGACATATCCGTTAATTCCTCATCCATACAGCTCAATAACTGTTCCCATAATCGAATCAATTCAACAACCTGTTCTTTTCCCATTTTTCGAAATACCATATCCATGTATCCCTCCATTCGTTGTCGTACCTGCTCACCTACCTTTTTTCCTTCCTCTGTTACACAGACCAACGTATTCCTACGATTTTCCTTATCGCATTCTCTCTGTATATACCCTTTTTCCTCCAGACCTTTTAACAATCTGGACATCGCAGAAGGAAGTGCATCTGTTTTCTTTATTAACTCTGACACATATATTCCCTTTTCCGTTCCATTTTTTCTCTGTAATTGAAAAATCTGATGCAATGTAATAAATTCCATCTTTGAAGCCTCTGGAATCATGCGCTCAAAATGAATTTTTTGAAACTTTTGCATTAGTCCAAAAAATTGTTCCTGCAGTTCACTCCTACACAATTCTATCCATCCTTTCTTTTTGCTTTTTTCACATGCCATACTATATATCCTATGAATTTTTCATGAACATATTTTTCTTCTTTGCTAAATACATGGCAAAATATTTAACGCGTGTTAATTATTAACAATACTAAATTTTTCACATTTGTCAAGTAACTTTATACTTTTTTTATAAAATCTTTATGTTTTTCATAAATTTTGCATTTGTTTTCTAATTACAAATCCATTTCCATCATGTGAAAAAGCAACTTTACTTATGTTTTACCCAAAAATTACCACCAAATGATAGTAGAAAAACATATGTAAAAGTTACAATGAAAATGTTCCCACTGACAATTCAAAAAAAGCAAAAATTTCTTGTGCCAATCCAGTAAAAAAACAAGAAATGCAACGGAGGAATGTCTATGAAAAAAACATATATTTTAGATACTAATGTATTGATTCAAGCCCCTTATGCAACATCCTGCTTTGAAGATAATGATGTGATTATCCCTTTAAAAGTAGTGGAAGAACTAGATGGACTAAAAAAAGCGGATGGGGAAAAAGGGGCCTGCGCAAGACAAGCAGTTCGTATATTGGAACAACTGCGACAACAAGGTGATCTCCTTGTTGGAGTTCCACTAAAAGATAACGGAAGTTTGAGAATAGAAACTAATTATACACATGTAGAACTTCCAAATGATTTGCTTACAGAAAAAGCTGATAATCGCATTTTACAGGTATGCAAAGGTTTAAAAGAGGAAAAAAAGGTAGAAACTTTAATTCTGGTTACAAAAGATATTGTCATGCGTTTAAAAGCACAACTTCTTGGTATCACTGCAGAAGATTTTTCCACAGAACAAATTTCTGAACAGGATAAAGAATATACAGGGCGGACAGAAGCCTATATTCAAGATAAACACATCAAAGATTTCAAAAAACAAGGCATCAGTATAAAAAAATTGTACCAATGTGATGAGGAAGGCAATCGAAAGGATATCCAAACATTTGAAAATGAATTTATACTGCTAAAATCAGATACCAGTAACAAAAAGACTCTTTTAGGAAAGGTTCGCCATGGAAAAGTATTTCCTTTAGAATATAAAAAGAAAAAACCTTATGATATTGCACCCAAAAATATGGGACAGTATTTTTTACAGGAAGCATTGATGGCTCCTGCCAGTGAAATTCCTCTGGTAATTGTACAAGGTATGGCTGGAACAGCAAAAACATTTTACACCCTTGCCGTTGGACTGGAAAAAGTGTACAACAATCCTACAGGAGAATATCGCAGAATTATTGTGTGCAGACCAAACGCACAATTTGATGATGATATTGGATTTCTCCCAGGCAATGAACAAGACAAAATTGCTCCTCTTATGCGACCAATTATAGATAATTTAGAACAAATTTTGGATTCAGATGAAGAAAAACGTTACGAAGACGATGCACAACTATCCGACAAAATACAAGAGATTTTTGAACGGGAAATTATTCAAACAGAAGCACTAAACTTTATTCGTGGTCGTTCCATCGCAAAAACTTATTTAATCATTGATGAAGCCCAAAACATGACTCCCAATCAAGTAAAAGGTATTATTACAAGAGCTGGAAAAGACACAAAAATCATCCTTCTTGGTGATCCGCATCAAATTGATCGTCCATTTTTAGATGAAAAAACCAATGGATTAAGTTATGCAGCGAAATATATGAAAGACAGCCCTTACTGTTGCCAGATTATGTTGTCAGCAGATGAATGTGAACGCTCGGTACTGGCTATGGACGCTATTAAACGCTTGTAAATAAGAGGAGGAACTGCCATGACATATAAAGAAATTAAAAAAAATGCAGAAGTAAGAGAATTATTACGAAAAGGAGACGAAAATCTTGGTATGCTTGGATATACCGATCATTCCACTGCTCATTGCTGTCTTGTAGCAGAAACCGCCGGATGGATTTTAGAAAAACTACATTTTTCGGATCATGAAATAGAATTAGCAAAGATTTCAGGCTATATGCACGATATCGGCAATGCAATCAACCGAAAAAATCATGCCGAATACGGTGCTATTTTGGCAAATGATATTCTAAAACAAACAGATTTGTCACTAGAGGACCGAATCGAAATCGTATCCTGCATTGGAAATCATGATGAATCCACTGGTTCTGCTTTTGATGCCATTTCAGCAGCAGTCATTTTGGCAGACAAGACAGATGTACGAAAAAACCGAGTAAGAGAAAAAGAAAGGGTAACCTTCGACATTCACGACCGAGTAAACTATGCCGTAACCGGTAGAAAATTAAAAGTACACCGAGAAAAAAAATTGATTTCTCTCAACTTACAAATTGATGAAAGTATCTGCACTATGTACGACTATTTTGAAATCTTTCTTGGAAGAATGATGATGTGTCGTAAAGCTGCCGAATTATTGGATAGCAAATTTAAACTAACCGTAAACGGAAGTAAAGTATTATAGCCCTCTCATACCTTCCTAACGCTATCTTACCAGCTTATCCAATATTTCTATGATTTTTTCTTTCTCTCCACTGCCGTTTGTCTTTAATCGTAATAATGGCACTTCATATAACTTTAATATATGATTTTTAAGTTGATCCCGAGAAGCCTGTGCTGTCCCTGTTTTATGGTAGGTATATCCATCCACCTCAACAGCCAATACAGGCTTTTTACTAACCATGCTGTATATTAAAAAATCTATATGTGTAGCAGGATGTTTGAATTTTCAATTCATCTTCCTTATAGTCTCTCTCCGTACCATTGTTAAAACAAATATGCCAATACGATGTAGTTCCGTCTTTAAAAACATATATCCCTGCTATTCCATAAAAAACTTTCCCTGCTCTACTGATACGATAACTGTCTCCATCCAGTATAGTTGGCTTTCTTAGCCATTTTATATTATTTCCATTGTAGGGATACATCTTCCCATTGTTAAATTTTACTTCTATCTTTTGCGTACTTGGATTGTACTGACAACTATCTATTTGATTGGTCTTTATCTCATTTTTTATAATAATCATGTTTTCTTTTGCATTCATTTACTTATCTCTTTCTATATTATGGCTCTACCACTGGCTCTAAACACTTTCATTTTCCACCATATAACCAAGTATTTCCTAGTCATCGCTTTTTGTATTCCAAACTATATTATAAATCGTAATCAAAAATCGTTCTTCCATACATATAATACTGTAATAATACTTTTTTTGTCAAATTTTCAGAATATATTTCATGATTTTTTTGCAAACCATTGCATCACACAAAAAGTTTGTGTATAATATTTTTATCTGAAGATTTTCCTATCTTTATTTTTTGCTTGGCAATTCGCTAGGTATTTCACATAATTGCTGATTTAATGAACATACCACATAAAAAATTTAACAACTTATGTTCAAAAAAAATACAAATAAATTTTTTAAAATAACAAAACAAATAAAATTAGCTTATTTGTATCCGAAAAAAGTAGAAAAAATTTAGAAAGGCTGGTACTGAACATGAAAAAATTATTGTCTATTGTTTTACTTTTTAGTTGCTTATTAGAAGCAACACCATGGAATACAATGCAACCATGCATTGCCTCCACTATTACACCATCGGAGCAAATTGTAGAAAGTGACAATTCCTCTATCTCTACCGAAAATTCTCTAGTTAGTTATTATGATGTATATGGCGAGGTATATAAGCAAGAACCTATCAGTGTAACCTCATCTAGCATTACTCTTCCAATCTATACTGGACGTCAAGAATACTATCTTGCTAACTTTGTTGGTTGGGTATACGGGACGAAACCCGTCAATGTATATCCCGGAGATACGCTTAGTAACTATACCTTCCTTTTACCAGGTACTACTTGTACGATTTCAGACAATGTAGATTTTGCACCACTTTTTCTTTATAGATGTGCTGCAAGACCTCTTCTTATAATTGAAAAAGACACTCTCGATATAGGAGAAACAACCACCTGCAGCACACTCGGTTTTTCGAACGAAGATGTTACTTATAGTTGTAAAGATCCTTCTATCGCCCGCGTCGAAAGCGATGGAACCATTACAGCATTGCGCGCAGGTACTACAACGATTCAGGCAAATATCTACAAAAAATATGACGGCTATGATAATCCCGTAACATTTTTCCTTGAAGAACCCTTAACCGTAAGTAACTCTTACACTTCCGTACCAGCTGTAACGGCAATACCAACGAACACTCCAACACCAACTATGACTGCAACACCAATGATTTCCCCTACACCAACTATGGAATTAATTGCTCATTGTTACGTCTATTATTTTGATGCAAATGGCTCCTGTTATTCTTCCACATTTATATGTAGCATAAACGGTTCCACAAGATTACCAGACTATAAATCTTCCTTATTGGCAGACAATGAAACGTTTATAGGATGGAAACAGGGCAATGCACCTATTATTTATGAGACAAACGACAGCATTGACTATAACAATATTTTATATCCAGATGACAGGGTGGATATTTCTGGTAATACGTATTTTTATCCTGTTATCGTGCGTAAGAAAACTGTACCCGCTGTAACAACAATACCAACGAACACTCCAACACCAATTACGACTGCAACACCAACTATTGCCCCAACACCAATTGCGGATTGTGTTATCTATTTTTTTGACGCAAACAGCACCTGTTATACTTCCACATTTGTATGTGGTACAAACGGAGCTATCACATTACCTAATTATGATACATTCTTATTAGCAAGTAATGAAACATTTATTGGATGGACACAAGGCAAAGCACCTATTATTTATGATACAAAAGATAACATTGACTATAACAATATTTTATATCCTGGTGACAGGGTGAAAGTTCCTAGAAATTTGCATTTTTATCCTGTTATTGTGCGTAAGGAAACTGCACCCGTAACAACGCCTACTTGCCGTGAACCGAGAGATACCGACAGTATACCATCGCCAACTGCTTCTTTTACTCCTATTTCCACTCCCCAAGTCGGAAATAACAAAACACACAAAAATTCCATTACTTATGCAAAACCAAAACGCATAAAAAACATATCATGGAAAAAATCCGTTTTACATTTTTCAAAAGTTGCAAATGTAACCGGATATCAAATCAAATATAGTAGAACCAAAAATGGAAAAGGAAAAACCATCACAACCAAATCCTGCAAAAAAAATATGAAACCTTACCACTTGAAAGGTATCTATTATATAAAAATTAGAGCCTATAAAAAATTAGAAGGTACCACAATATATGGTGCCTGGACTATTACAAAAAAGAAGTTTTAGAAACATTTGAACTTTTCATAGCAAAAGTTCTATGATTCCCATTCTAAAAATAGAATAATTTAGCCAAGTAGAAATGATTGTTCCTACTCTATTCTAAGAGTAATTGAACAACATTTCTTTTGGCATATGGGTAACAAAATTATTCTATAAGTATTGCAAAACCCCAAAAAATATGTATAATAACCTTGTCTAAAGATTTTTTCTATCTTTAAATTCATTTGGCAGTTCGCCAAACATTTCACAGAATTATAAATTTAACCAACACACAACAGAAAGGAGTCTGCCTATGGCAAACAATCTAAATGGAAAAAAATTTACCGGGAAACTTCCCTACAAATTAACTAACGACTATTTCTTTAAAGCATTTTTACAGAAAAACCAAACTGCACTTCGTGGTATTTTATGTGCTATTTTGTCTATGCGACCAGAAGAAATTACTTCCATTGTAATTACAAATCCCATTATGGAAGGAAATGCCATTGAGGACAAAGATTTGATTCTCGACATAAAACTAGAACTCAATCATTCACAAATCATCAATCTGGAAATGCAGGTGGAAAACCTCGGCAACTGGCCAGAACGTTCTCTTACTTATCTTTGTCGAATGTTTGATCAATTAAAAAATGGTGAAGATTACAAACAGGTCAAAAAAACAATTCATATCGGCATCTTAAATTTCACCCCAAAAGGATTTCCTCCTATTCTTTTTTCTGATTATTTTCTTTATAATCCCCGAACAAAGCATAAATATAGTGACAAATTTGGAATTTATATGTTACAATTGAATCAACTAGGGAACCCAGAAGATGAACGCAATATGCCTGAGCTTTACTACTGGGCAACGCTTTTTCAGGCATCTACATGGGAGGAGATTCAAATGTTAGCTCAAAAAAATGATACCATCAAAAAAAGTATTGTTACCTTAAAAGAACTTACTGCTGATGAAAAAGCCCAAATGCAAATGGAAGCGCGGGAACGCTATCGCCGCGATATGGCTTCAGCATTGGATTTTGGAAAAGAACAAGGACTAGAACAGAGTAAACAAAAGATTTCGGCATTGGAGAATGATTTGGAAGAAGCTGAAATTCAGAAACAATCTCTCCAAAGTAATTTGGAACAATCTGAAATTCAGAAGCAATCTCTTCAAAATGATTTGAAACAATCGAAAGCAGAAATTGAAAATTTGAATGAACGCATTCGCATGTTGGAAGAACAATTAGCTGAAACAGAGAAAGATATTTAAAGAAAGCGTCCCAAAGTATGTGTAAAACTTCAAAGTGACATAGGATAACATTGTTCAGTTTGGAGTTTTTTATTATAACACTCAATATATTATGAAAAAATGAACTAGACTCTGCCCAAAACTATCAATAAAAACTTTCCTCTTTCATTTGTATTTCCCTATATTGAAAATGGCGGGAAATTCTTCCCGCCTACGGTGGTCCAAAGAGTTTTCACCCAGACCAAAACTATAATGCATTACAACTTTATTTTATTCGAATGTAACATACTCATGCATGATTTGCAAGCATTTTTTCAAACATGAACCCCTATCAAATATCAGTAAGCTGGGCTATACAGGCGAAATAGCAACTAGTAATGAACCATGACGTCAAAAAACTCATTTATACCTGTATAATGAGGCAAGAACAGTGAACCAAAACCTATTCTCTACTCTTAATAACGATCCATAAACCCCTATATCAATTTCTAATTTTCACAAAAATCAAAACGTTTTCTATTTATACCGCAGTTATAACTTACTAGATATTCTTGATTCAATTCAGAAACGTATACTTTTGTTGATTTCATTTCAATCTTTATCAAAAATAGTAATATAGCAGTGATTATCCTCTCCACAATCGCTGTATCTGTATCCCTCATATACAATTACATTTTCACTTGCTTTTCCAACCTTCCAAGACAATATCTCCTCACCTAGCATATTAAGTGCAGAAAACTTTCCGTCTGATGTAAGGAGAACCTGCTATCTGGTCCCATTTTTTCCACCGCTTGTTAATTCAATTTGAGTATATCCTTGTTCTCCACTTTCCAAATAAAGTATATCGTAAGAAGCAATTATTTCATATCTTTCCTTTCTATGATTTTTTCCGATGCATCTGCTATAACATCCTTCTCTCCTCAACCGGCAACAAGCATAGTACAAACACTCTGTTTTTCTTCTAGTAGCAGGCACTATTTTTATTAAAGATAGTATATAAAACCATCTTCATTATAAAAATACTCCTGCTACTATCACCTTTTCTATCAATTTCCTAATCCTGCATCCTTTAGCATTGTTTTATAATGTTCTCTCTTTGAAGCCGGAAGTTTGACTACTACTTTTTTCGCTAATCCATAAAATGCTTTTTTTTGTATTTTTTTCAGTTTGACAGATTTAATCGTAATTTTTTTCAATTTACTATTTTTATAAAATGCATATGAACCAATATACATCACATTACTTCCAACAATCAATGATGTAATTTGTTTATTGTTTTTAAATGAACCTTTTGCAATGCTAGTAACTTTATATGTAATCCCCTTGTACTTAACATTTGCTGGGATTGCTACCGTTTTCAGATTTCTTTTTTCTATTGTTACTAATTCTACTGTAGGTATATCTGATACATTTGTTACTTCATAAATAGCAGATTTTATTTCAAACACATCTCCTTTCTGCAATGTATTTTCTTCCCCAAACACATCATATTTCCCGGCATCATCATTTTTGTTATTTTGTCCATTAGATGTAGTTGGGGTCATACTTGGTGATATTGTAGATTTTATGATTGGTGTCGCTACTGGCTCTGATGGAGCTATCGTTGCTTCACCGTCTGTTACTCCCCAACTTGGTATAGCTGTCGGCTTAGCACTTTCTGCTTCTGTAGGATTGGGTATAGCTGTTATTTCTATATTCGTCATAGGGTTCTGTGTTTTCACTGGCACAGATGTTGGATTATTTATATCTATTGGTGTCTCTATCGGAAGTGCAGTTGCTTTCACAGCTTCCCTTTGTTTTACCGAAATAAAATATGAAACACTTTTTGTAATTCCTGACTCTGTATAAGACAAAGTCACTAACTGCTTTCCAACACTTGAGGTTTCTCCGTTAACAACCAAATCGTCGACTATTTTACTTAATCCATTATTATAATATGCTTTAACTGTAATGCCTTGGACAGAAATAGAATCTCCTACATAATAAGTAGTTTTCTTCGGCATGGTACTAATTACTATTTCAGATAATTGCTCTTCTACAGGAAATGATGTGCGTGTTCCTAAGATAAACTGTTTTAACAATTCCATATCTTCATTATTAATCCTACCGTCTCCATTTAAATCAAAAACCTTTTTTTCTTCTTCGGATAATTTTAATGTTCCATTTACAGCTTGATTAAGAACCGATATATCTGTAGCAGTCACAGCCCCATCACCATTACAATCCCCATACACAATTCCATATGTTTTGACTTTTACATTGCATGAAGCTGAACTCCCCCCATCTTTTGAAGCAACTATTATCTTCGCTACACCATCTTTTTGTGCTACGATTTTACCGTGAGAATCCACTGAAACAATAGTAGGATCTGTTGAAGTCCATGTAACTGTTTTATCTTCAGCATCATCAGGTGAAATCACAGCTTTCAATAATACCGTATCACCAATATTCTTCATCAATAAATTATTACGATAATTTCCATTAGAATCCTGTATTCGAATGTCCTCCACCTTGTTTGCCTTCACCTCATATGATACTTCTACTTTCAAATTAATATCACCGCTTATTGTAACCACCCCCTTATAAACTCCTGGAGTATTAGAACTGTAACTTATCCAATTGTTATTGCTGTTTTCATACCTATAAGTACCTATTTCTCTCCCATCAGGATTATATAGAGTTTCACTTATACTATAATTATAATTTACATCATTAAATTGTTCTCCTGTTGAAAGATCAATTACTTCATAACACAAATAATATGTTTTCCCTATTTTAAATTTTTCTGGTACATTTCCCATTTTACTATCCGATATCCAAGCACAAAGTTTTACATCTTTTAACTCTATTTTTTTCAGATAACTCATGTCACAATATCCACTATATCCATTCCATTGTACATGTGCCCAACTTCCATTTCCTTTGGATATATATACCCTTTCCCCTTTTGGGATAGTAGTAATTAAGGAATACTCTCTACCATGTCCACTTCTCATATTCAATACCGAATCTACCATTACTGTATAATCGCCCTTATAGCTTTCATTACAATTGCACGTATCGCTTATCTTATAATCATAGTATCGATATAATGTTACTCCTGCATTTCTTTGCATAAAATCACTAAACGACTGTTCATACTGTCCCACTTTATTAGCAGCAATGGCATTTGCATCAAATATACCTATTTTATTATCTGTAGCATTCACCCATGTCACAATCATAGAATGGGGACCGCCTGAATTTCTTCTTTTAACTTGCAAATAGTCCCCAGGCATTGCCTTTTCCAATAAACACTCTAATTGTTCAAGCGAATATCCTGGTGCTAATGTACCAATTGTATTGATATCTGATGCTACATTATTTAACTTATAACATGTTGGATTACTCGACAATGCACCATTTCCAACCTGTTTATTTCCTCTATCAAATATTGTATTAAATATATAATGTGCAAATGCATAACATTGACTTCCTCCTGCAAATCTACGATTCCATGTTGTATTTGAAGGGAATTCTCCCAATAATGTGTTCAATTTAGTTTGTACTTCCGAGGAAGTAATTGATTTTGCATTCACAGAATACTCAACTGGCTCTGAAACCATTATTGATATCACCAATACGATACTCAAAATTCTAAAAAAAAGGCTTTTTCTATTTTTCATAATAACCCCATCCCTTCTGCACCATAAAGTCTATTTGTAATAATTAAATCACTTTCCAAGTCCTGCATTTTTTAACATTTTCTTATAAACCTCCTTTTTTGAAGCAGGTAGTTTTAGTGTAACCCTTTTCGCTAATCCCAAAAACGCTTTTTTTTGTATCTTTTGTAGTTTCAAAGATTTCACCGTTATTTTTTTCAATTTATTGTTTTTATAAAATGCATATGCGCCAATATATGTCACATTTTTTCCTATTGTTAATACTGTAAGGGACTTGTTGTTTTTGAATGCACTTTTTGCAATTCCTGTTACCTTATATGTAACACCATCATATTTTACTGTTGCAGGTACAGACACCGATTTTATATTTTTCTTTTCTATTGTAACTAATTCTACCGTTGGTACGTCCACTGTACCTGTCACTTCGTAAATAGCCGACTTTATTTCAAACTCATCTCCTTTTTTCAATCCCTCCTCCTTATTCTCAATTTCACAAATTTCATACTTTTCGTCATCTATGTAGTTGTTTTTTTCATTAAAGCCATAATTTGGTGTTATAGTAGGGGATATAGATGGCACTGATGTTGGTGTATTTGGCTTTATTGTTGGTTTTGATATCGTTGGACTAATTGTTGGCTTTGACGTCGAATCTATCATTGGACTAATTGCTGGCTTCGATGTTGGCTCTATCGTTGGACTAATTGTTGGCTTCAATGTTGGTCCTATCGTTGGACTAATTGTTGGCTTCGATGTTGGCTCTATCGTTGGTGCCATTGTTGGTTTTCTTGTTGGTCTTATCGTTGGTGCTATTGTCGGTTTTTCTGTTTTTGTCGGTTCAATCGTTGGATCTATCACAAGCACCTCCGTATCGCTGCTTCCATTGACATAACCACTTACGACAACGCTACATTTATAGTTCCCTAGTTCAGACGCCTTGTAACCAATCCAATTATAATCACTATTTTTATAGCTAAATGTATGTGCAACACTTCCATCTGGTTTATAAATAGTTTCTGTAACAGTATAATTTGCCACAAGTTTCTCATTTAATTTTTTTTCCGAATTTTTATCTCTCATTTCGTAACACAAATACATCATATTATCCCTTTTACTTTTTTCTATACTCTCTCCCATTTTATCTTTCGAAACCCATACACGTATTTGAGGTTTAACTTCATTTAATGTATAAGATACTTCCACACATCCTTCATAATCACCACTTATTTTAATAACCCCTCTATAAGTCCCTGCCGTATACGAACTATGTGAAATCCAATTGTTATTACTGTTCTCATAATCACAGGTATTTACTACATTACCATCTGGTCCATATATTGTTTCATTTATAGAATAATGGCTACTTGAACTTTCAAAACGCTTTCCTGTAGAAGAATCAATTACCTCATAACATAAATAATACATTTCCCCTAGCTTATAATTCTCTGGTACATTTCCCATTTTTTCATTTGATATCCATGCATGAATTTGAGGAGCAGTTTCTGCTTTTCCATTTCCCTCTCTTAAAAAATAATTAGCTTCTTTTTGTCTTCTTGCTAACAATCCATTCATAACATTTCCAGCCCCATCCTTACACCAATTGGTAAATGCTATAGTAATCTGTTGATCTGTGTAATTGTTTATTCCATTAATCAAATATGTTTTTAACAGAAAAGTAGGTGTTGATACCCATACATTTCCAAGGTTATATGTAAAACTAACAAGTGCATCATACTGACTTTGATTAACGGATATTGAGTATGTGTTCAAAAAACTATTTACATAGCCTTCATATTTTTGTATATCCTTTCTTAATATATTTTCCGCTTGTTCTCTTGTAACTGTCATTCCAGGATATACATCTGCTCCATAATGTCCATATCCAATTGTATAATATTTTTCAGACTGCACAGCCTTATATGCTGTACTTCTAAACCCTTCAAAACCTTTTATTAACTCCACCCCTTCTTCACTGATGCTTTTAGCCGATGCATGAACTTCAATAAAATCGTGTGGAATAAGTCCTACAACTAATACAATAACAAGAATTAATGATATTTGTTTTTTATTCATACCGCACTTCCCCCTTTTCTTTACAATGGTTTCTTCTACTTATTTTCTCCAATAAAAAAACACCCAGCTAATATCTACAGCTAGATGCTCCTATTGTTCTGCAACTGGCTGTCATATTACATTCTGTAATGAAGACCCTTTAGTTTTGCGTCCTTATCTTTCGATAAGTTTGCCCTTTTTTATTTTCATATACTTTTAAATCGAAATATGCCAAAAAGTACCTTCGACACATTAACTTTCTTGTCCCTCATCAAAAACAGAGAAAGTAACCTAATATTGACAGTCCAGATACAAAGAAAGACAGAGAACCAACGCCCTCTGTCTTTCTATTTTATTGTCAAAGAACTCAATTATCCTAATAAGTTCAATACACCCTGTGTTGACTGATTTGCCTGAGCAAGCATTGACTGACCAGCCTGTTGTAAGATATTGCTCTTTGAGTAGCGGGTCATTTCTTCTGCCATATCTGTATCTCTCAAGCTTGACTCTGCTGACTGTAAGTTCTCGCTTGAAGTATCTAAGTTAGAGATAGTATGCTCTAATCTGTTCTGAGTAGCTCCAAGTTTTGCTCTCTCAGTAGATACACTCTGAATAGCCATATCGTAAGCATTTACTGCCAAAGAAGCAGATGCCTGGTTTGTTACATCCAAAGCTTTACCTTCTACACCATCTTTTGTCTGTACAATGTTAAGGTCTTTTGCTTTCATAGAATTAATTCCAAGCATAACTTCCTGACCTGCATTTGCACCAACCTGAAGACGGAATGCGTCTTTTCCTGTAGGAGCCTGCTCTGTCTCTACCATTTCTTTTGCAGTAATAGTAATAACATCGCCAGCTTTCATCTTATCCGCATTGCTGATTGTGATAACAGTATCATCACCTTCTTTGTTCTTTAAGGTAAGAGTTAAGTTGTTATCCTCATCTACTTTAGAACTAATTTCAAATTTTGACGTATCACTTGAATTTCCAAACAAATCTGTCACATTCAAAACTGACTTAGACTTATTCACTTCATCAAGTGCTTTTTCTGCATTTTTAGCGTTTTCTTCTGCTTTCGCATACGCCTCTGTTCCTTTTGTTTCTGCTGCTAATGCTTTGTCCGCCTGCTTTTTAGCAATATACGCACCTACAAGCTCATCATCATTTACAATATCTGAATTCTTCTTTGCTGTATCATACTCTGACTGTGCAGTTACTAATGCTGCTTTCTTATCAGAAAGGGCTTTAATTTTAGCAATCACATCATCCTGTGTAGCAGTACCAGAATTCTTTGTTCCAGCATCTGCTGCATACAAAGCCTTTAACGCAGTATCAGCGGCTGTTACCTGAGTACCTGTTGCTGTACTTCCATTAGAGCCTAAAGCATCTACATATGCATCTACATATGCATCTACAGCTTTCTGCAAATCTTCTTCTGAAATACCCTTATTTAATGCGCCTGCTTTCGCATTTGTAGTATCAGTAACTGCACCTGCCAGTGATGCCTTAATAGCTTCTTTTAAATCGTCTTCTGCTTTAGTCACATCATTCTTAGCATCTTGTAACGCTGTTGTCTTACCATCTAATGCTGTTGCATTTGTAGTCTTTGCTGTTGCTAAGTCTGTTGATTTTGCACCTGCACCAGTAGTTCCGCCAGCCACCAATGCAGCCTCAAGCTCTGTTTCTGTATATTTGTTAGAGTTTGCTGTTGATTTTCCAGCACTAAAATCTTCTGTAACTTCAATACGAATGACATCTGTAAACGCAGCCTTTTTAGAACTGTCTGTTGTAATTTCAGCACTTACATTACTGTTTGCAAAAGTAGAGTCTACACTTGCCTTTCCAGCTTTTTCTGTAACTGCACCTTTTGCTGAACCATCAATCAATTTCTTTGTGTTGAACTCAGTAGTAGTTGCAATTCTGTCTACTTCCTGTGTCAACTGATCGATTTCGTTCTGAATCTGTGTTCTATCATCATCTGTATTGGTATCTGATGAAGCCTGTACAGCTAATTCACGCATTCTCTGTAAGATGCTGTGTGTTTCAGTTAATGCACCTTCTGCTGTCTGGATCATTGAAATACCATCTTCTGCATTAGAAGAAGCCTGATCCAAACCTCTGATCTGCCCTCTCATTTTTTCAGAAATAGCAAGTCCAGCAGCGTTATCACCAGCACGGTTAATCTTATAACCAGATGATAACTTCTCTGTTGATTTAGCAAGATTTCCTGCTGTTACTCCTAAGTTTCTGTTTGCGTTCATTGCGCTCATGTTGTGTTGTACTACCATACCCATAATAATTCCTCCTTTAATTGCCCCGGTCTTGCCGGGCTTCCCCGCATCCGTGCAGGTGCTTGTCTTTGTAGTTTCCAGCTCTTTTTGAGCTTCTATATAATAACCAGTGACCCCCCGGGTAAACTTGCCACTGGTGTATTACCTATTTTTTTGCAAGGCTTCTCTCTGCTTTCTTTCAAACCGATCCTTTGTTACAATTCTTTGAATCTGTGCTTTTGCATTCTCGGAAAGGTCTGCCTCCTTGTGATAAGTACGAATTTTTCTTCGTTCTTCTTCTGGAAGTGTTTTCTTTAGGACACCACTTCTCACAATATTCATTTCTCTTGGTGCATCCACCAAAATATGCATATTATTTGCAGAACCACCAGAAAATACAACTCGAATATCCTCTCCGATATTGATGTACTCTCCTGGTTTGATTGTTAGTTTCAACATAAGCCTCAACCTCCCTGTTTTGAAAGAACTCCAAGTTTTAAAGGTAAGATAAAAACTAGTTTGTATCCTCGCAATGTAACAATTTAGTATAGATTGTTACATAGGTCCAAAACTTATATTGTAAAAATTATTCTTGAAAATTCGACAAATAAAGACTATATTTTACCAGAGAATAAACAAACGGACACAGAATTTATAAATATTTTTCCAAAAAGTGAATATTAATGAGAAAGTTAAAAACGGCAGAACAGGCATTATTTCTGCCTTGCAGGAACCTAGCATAAAAGAAAGCGAGTGATAAGAATGAGTACAAGCCAGCCCTTAAAGAAAAAAGAAGACATTCAGAAATTAAAAAATTATTTTTATAACAAAATGGAGTATCGTAATTATGCACTTATTACAGTTGGTTTAAACACAGCACTGCGTATTAGCGATTTACTACATTTGAAATGGAAGGATGTTTACAACGAAGAAAAGCAAGATTTTTATTCCCACATTTATCTCACAGAGCAAAAGACACAAAAAAACACCATTATTCTTTTAAATGATGCGGTGAAAAAAGCATTATTACTATATAAGGAAACTATGAAAGACTATCAAAGTGAAACTTACATTTTTAATAGTAGAAAAAGTGGCAATAAGCCTATCAGCAGAGTACAGGCATTTCGCATTATAAAAGATGCGGTAGATGTATTGGGACTAGAAGAACATATCAGTTGCCACTCCTTACGAAAAACCTTTGGTTATCAAGCTTGGAGAGAAGGTACAGAACCGGCATTACTTATGACTATATTTAACCATTCCTCCTATGCCATTACCAAACGATATTTATGCATCGACCAGGATGACAAGGATCAGTTATTTTCAAAAATTAACTTGTAGATTAAGTATGTTCCTAAAATAATTAGAACCTGCTACTTTTATCTATAACTACTGTGTCTGTCAAAATTCCCTTAAATTAAATAGGTTATTTCACCTGTTTTGTACTGTTGCTTTTGAGAATGTTCTTCGTAGCCTGTTGCGATTATATATATGCATTCCCTATAAAATAGGTGAAATATACCTATTGCTATATATTTTAGACAGACAACAGATGGGTTCCATAACTTTGTTGCCATACAAGCCTTTTGGTAAAACTTGAACAGAACTTTTTTTACACCGAAAAGACACCCTTACAAATTTTCAAAAAAAATATTCATTTACTATAAAGTAATCAGGAAAATGATTCAATATAGATTGTGTAAAGATAAAAAAGAGGAAAAAAACGCTAGAATGTAACTTTTTATACTAAATTGTTACATTTTTATTTTGTCCAAAAATATCATACTTATACTCCCGTATATTCGTATATTTTTTATTTATAATATTTTTTATTAGAAGAACAAAGTGGACAAGTCCATATCTGCCCGAACTCGCAATCCGCCCAAAAACCGGGCTACTTGCTTCATACGATTAGGTTGTCAACTGTCTATAATTTTTAGCAAGCGAGCTTGCACGAAGCATAGACGTTTGACAACACTTTCATAGTAAGTAAAAAAGTTATCCTATCGGCACATTGCTTCAAAGCTATATGTTGCCAATACGATAACTTTTATTTTTACAACTTTATGCGAACCCCATCCTTCACATTTGAAATGTAATTATAAATACTTCTTTACATATTGACCGGTATAGGATTCTTCCTTTTTGGCTACCTGTTCCGGCGTACCCTTCGCAATCACAGTACCGCCTTTATCGCCACCTTCTGGTCCAATATCAATAATATAATCTGCGGTCTTAATCACATCTAAATTGTGTTCAATAACCACGACCGTATTTCCACCATCAGAAAGTTTTCTTAAAATCTCCACTAATTTATGCACATCTGCAAAATGCAATCCTGTAGTTGGTTCATCCAAAATATAAATGGTCTTTCCTGTACTTCTTCGACTAAGTTCTGTAGCCAATTTGATACGTTGTGCTTCCCCACCTGATAATGTAGTAGACGGTTGTCCCAGTTTTACATAAGAAAGTCCTACATCATACAAGGTTTGCAACTTATTGCGGATACGTGGGATATTCTCGAAAAACGGAAGTGCTTCTTCTACTGTCATATCCAACACATCAAAAATACTCTTTCCCTTGTATTTTACTTCCAATGTCTCTCGATTGTATCGCTTTCCACCACACACTTCGCAAGTTACATATACATCTGGTAAAAAGTTCATTTCTATTTTATTGATACCATCTCCACTACATGCCTCGCAACGACCGCCTTTGACATTAAAACTGAAACGTCCTTTGCTATATCCTCTTGCTTTTGCATCTGCTGTTGTGGCAAATAATTCACGTATCATATCAAATACCCCCGTATAGGTAGCCGGATTGGAACGTGGAGTTCTTCCGATTGGAGACTGGTCAATAGCAATGACTTTGTCTAACTGCTCTACTCCCTCAATCGTCTTATGCAAACCAGGAATACATCTGGCACGATTTAATTTTTTTGCTAATGTTTTATATAAGATTTCATTCACTAAAGAACTTTTTCCAGAACCAGAAACACCTGTTACACAAGTCATAATTCCTAAAGGAATATCTACATTGATATTTTTCAAATTATTCTGTCTGGCACCTTTTATCTTTAAAAATCCTGTTGGCTTTCTTCGCTCTTTCGGTACTGGTATTTCAATACGGTGACTCAAATACGCTCCCGTAATTGAATTTGGATTTTCCATAATTTCCTGTGCCGTTCCCTGTGCAATCACTTCTCCACCAAGTTTTCCTGCTCCCGGTCCAATATCCACAATATGATCCGCTGCAAACATAGTATCCTCATCATGTTCCACTACGATTAATGTATTTCCCAAATCTCTTAAATGCTTTAAGGTTAATAACAACTTGTCGTTGTCTCTCTGATGCAAACCGATACTTGGTTCATCCAAAATATAAAGCACACCTACCAATCCAGAACCAATCTGTGTTGCCAGACGAATACGCTGTGCCTCGCCACCAGATAAGGTTCCTGTGGCTCTAGATAAAGTAAGGTAATCCAATCCAACATCCATCAAAAAGCCGACTCTTGCATTGATTTCTCGTAATACTAACTTTCCAATTTTTTCCTGTTGTTCTGTTAAAGTAAGCCCCTGAAGAAACTTTTGTAATTCAGAAATAGATAGTTCTGTCACATCTGCAATATTTTTATCGCCTACCGTAACCGCCAAGGATTCCTTCTTTAATCTTTTTCCACCACATTCCTGGCAGTTGTTGATTTCCATAAATGACTCATATTCTTGTTTGGTGTATTCTGACCCAGTCTCTCGATAACGTCTGCGAACATTAGCAAGGATTCCTTCAAAGACTACATCATATACGCCCTCTCCTCGTTGTCCCTTGTAATATACTTTTACAAGTCGGTCTGTTCCATATATCAACATATGTCTGACTTCTTCTGAAAGTTCCTCATACGGTGTATTTAAGTCAAATTGAAACTCTTTTGCAAGGGCTGTTAATATAGAACCCGTATAACTGCTTGGGTCTGTTGCCGACTGCCATCCAAGCACTGCAATGGCTCCCTCTGCAATACTAAGGCTTTTATCCGGAATAATCAGTTCTTCTGAAAACTCCATACGAATACCAATACCATGACAAACAGGACAAGCACCAAAAGGATTATTAAATGAAAAACTTCTTGGTTCAATTTCATCCACACTGATTCCACAATCCGGGCAGGCAAAACTCTGGCTAAAGTTCATAGGCTTTTGCCCGATTACATCGACTATCATAAGTCCTTCTGCCAATTTCATAACGTTTTCCACCGAATCTGTCAAACGCTGTTCCAAACCTTCTTTTATTACCAAACGGTCTACTACAATCTCAATGTTATGCTTGATATTTTTATCTAAAGAAATCTCCTCTGACAGATCATATTGATTGCCATCTACAATGACACGAACATAACCACTCTTTTTTGCCTTTTCAAAAACTTTTACATGGGTTCCTTTTCTTCCCCGTACAACAGGAGCAAGAAGCTGAATCTTGGTGCGTTCTGGAAGCTGCAAAATTTCATCCACCATCTGATCGACTGTCTGGTGTTTAATCACCTTTCCACATTTTGGACAATGTGGAATACCGATTCGAGCATACAGTAATCGAAAATAGTCATAGATTTCTGTCACAGTACCTACCGTTGAACGTGGATTTCGATTGGTAGATTTCTGGTCAATGGAAATAGCCGGAGAGAGTCCTTCTATACTTTCCACCTGTGGCTTTTCCATCTGTCCCAAAAACATACGAGCATAAGATGATAGGGACTCCATGTATCTTCTTTGCCCTTCCGCATAAATTGTATCAAATGCTAAAGAAGATTTTCCAGAACCACTTAATCCAGTAAATACAACAAATTCGTCTCTCGGAATCTGTAAATTAACATTTTTCAAATTATGTTCTTTTGCTCCTCGAATGGTGATATATTTTTTTCGTTCCATGTTACTTTCCTCTCTTATTACTCCATTTCTAACAATTGTTGTTTTAACTCTATCATCTGGTCACGAAGCTGGGCTGCAACTTCAAAATCCAATTCTGCTGCCGCTGTATGCATCTTTTTCGTAATCATCTTTATCGCAGCCTCCAACTCTTTCTTACTCATAGATTCTGGGTCTTTTTCCATATCCAGACTCTGCACTTCTACTTTCTTTGAAATGCGAATCAAATCTCTGACCGCCTTTTTAATTGTAGTAGGGGTAATACCATGTGCTTCATTGTACGCCTGCTGAATCTTTCTTCTTCGTTCCGTTTCTTCAATGGCTTTTCGCATAGAATCCGTCCAGGTATCTGCATACATGATAACATGTCCCTCTGCATTTCTGGCGGCTCGTCCAACAGTCTGAATCAAGGATGTTTCCGAACGTAAAAATCCCTCTTTGTCTGCATCTAAAATAGCAACCAATGTAATCTCTGGAATATCCAAACCTTCTCGCAACAAGTTGATACCTACTAATACATCAAATACATCCATTCGCATATCTCTGATAATCTCAGATCTTTCCAGTGTATCAATGTCCGAATGCAGGTATTTCACTCGTACACCAATTTCACGCAAATAGTCAGTCAAATCTTCTGCCATTTTCTTCGTCAGTGTTGTTACCAGAACTTTATTGTGATTCTTCGTTTCTTTTCGTATCTCTCCCACTAAATCGTCTACCTGTCCTGCAACTGGACGCACCTCAATTGGTGGGTCTAATAATCCCGTTGGACGGATAATCTGCTCTGTGCGGAACAATTCGTGTTCTTCCTCATATACGGAAGGTGTGGCAGATACAAATAACATCTGGTCGATTTTGCTTTCAAATTCCTGAAAGTTTAACGGACGGTTATCTTTTGCAGAAGGCAGACGGAAACCATAGTCTACTAATGTTGATTTACGCGACTGGTCTCCTGCATACATTCCTCGTATCTGTGGAATCGTAATATGCGATTCATCCACCAAAATCAAAAAGTCATCTGGGAAGAAATCAATCAACGTAAATGGAGGTTGTCCCGGCTCCAGCCCTGTCAAATGTCTGGAATAGTTCTCAATACCAGAGCAAAAACCTGTCTCACGCAACATTTCTATATCAAACTGTGTTCGTTCGGTAATGCGTTGCGCCTCTAGCAATTTTCCCTCATGCCGAAACGATTCCGCCTGTTCCCGCATCTCCGCTTCAATGGCTGCCAATGCTGGCTCCATACGGTCTGGTTCTACTACATAATGGGAAGCCGGATAAATATGTGCATGGGAAAGTTCGTATTTTACATTGCCTGTCAACACATCAATCTCTGTCAGGCGATCAATTTCGTCTCCAAAAAATTCCACTCGAATGGCTGTATCTGTCTGATTTGCCATAAAAATCTCTACTACATCACCACGCACACGAAAAGTACCACGTTTAAAATCCATCTCACTTCGGCTATACTGCATATCCACTAATTTTCGCAGCATCTCATCCCTGTCCTTCTCCATCCCAGGTCGAAGAGACATTGTCATATTCTGATAAAATTCCGGACTACCTAATCCATAAATACAAGACACACTGGCTATGATAATAACATCTTTTCGCTCCATCAATGCTGAGGTAGCAGAATGACGAAGTTTATCAATCTCATCATTCACCGCAGAATCTTTTTCTATATAAGTATCTGTAGATGGCACATATGCCTCTGGTTGATAATAATCATAATAGGAAACAAAATATTCAACTGCATTCTCTGGAAAAAATTCTTTAAACTCCCCATATAACTGTGCCGCAAGTGTCTTATTATGTGCAATCACAAGCGTAGGTTTATTCAATTTTTCTATAATATTTGCCATCGTAAATGTCTTACCAGAACCCGTTACACCTAATAGTGTTTGAAACTGGTTGCCTTCTTTAAAGCCATTAACAAGTGCTTCAATTGCCTCGGGTTGATCCCCCGTAGGTTTATATTCGGAATGTAAAACAAAATGATCCATGTCTTTAATCCCTCCATTTGTAACTTCTAATCTATGCAACATCAGTTAAAACTTCGTATTTCGATTCGTCATGAAAACTTATTTGAAGAGTTCAGGCTCATTCTCCACCAAATCTTCTGCCAGATATTTCGCATCCATATTTTCTATTCCGTAACTTCCATTTGAAATTTGTTCAGCAAGCTTACTCGAATAATAAATATCAAACGCATTTCTTAAATCTATTTTTTTCATTTTCCTTTTCAAAGGATAATACTCTAAAGTCATTCCACGCTTCAGATAATTCATAAACATTAACTATTGCAGTCTTTTCCTGTCTCATACCTTTTCGAACTGCCCATTTTTCTGCTTGATTTTCAAAAGTTGTTAGATAAAACCCTCTACCAAAATCCAAATACTTTTTTGAATGAACTACATCCGGATTTTTTATAATTTCTGTCGACCCATGATATACAATCATACATTAACTCCTTTTTCTCTAACAAAATCGGTAATATCTTCTACCAAATATTCCTTTCCCTGTGTATGAAGAACATCATAACACTTAATAATATAGTTATCCAAAATTCCAGTTGAATTTAATATTTTATACACTTTGGCCGGAGACATCTTCCACTTATCCGCAAGACTATATAACATGAATATCGAAAACATCAATTCTTTTTTCTTACACATAATCCGCACCAACCCTTCCGTTATATTTTCTAATTAGATTATATCATAGAATAAAAGAACTATGCAAGAAAAATCAAACATTTGTTCGTTTTGTTGTTCCAATTGTTACAGGTGACCTGTAACCGTTTTAGACAATTCTATGTATGAAAATTGCCTAAAACTACACACAGAAGGCATTCATACGGTATTTTCGGTACCGAAAACACCTAACGTAGACAATAACTTCTAATTCACAAATACCATATAACATAGCGTTCCCAATATAATACTCAAAAATGTATTATGTTTCCACTTATAACTTCCTGCAACCACAAGTACCGCAATACATTTAAAGATTCCATCTCCTGTAAAATCATTTCCCACATCTTTCATACAATATACGATTAACACTGCCATTATTGCTGCTGGTAACACTTTCCCCAGCTCCATCACTCGTCTTGGCATCTTTCTTTCTCCACGAAAGATTAGAAATGGCAAACTGCGAAGTAGAAATGTGATAGCTGCGGTCAGCAAAATAACACCAATCACTCTTTCTGTACTCATTTTTCACCACTTCCTTCCTCAATTTCTCCTTTTTTTCCACTGATACAAAGTAAAATACCAGACACCAACAGTAACGCAGGCAACATAAAGGCATTTTGTCCAAACAATAAGAGACAGAAAACAGCACAAACAAGACCTACCATTGCAGGTGTATGATTTTTAGACTGTTCCCAATGTTCCATAAAAATAATTACAAACAATGCTGTCATACAAAAATCAATTCCTTTTAAATCCAATGGTAATAATTGTCCAATCACTCCTCCTATCACCGTTCCAACAAGCCAGTAACATCTGCTAAAAAATGCAACAAACAACATAATTTGTTTTTTCTCTTTATCCGTTCCGTCCAGCGTACAATTTACTGCATAGGTCTCATCAGTCATAGTATGGATCATGTATAATTTCCATTTTCCCATTGCCTGAAATGCATCCACAAAAGACAGGCTGTAAAACGCCTGTCTGCTATTCATAAGAAAAGCAGTTACGGCAATAGTAAGCCATGCTGCTCCACTACTTAAAAATGTAATTAGCACAAATTGAAATGCTCCTGTATAAATCGTAAAGCTTGCCAACAAGGAGTAATACCAATGAAATCCCGCATTTTCCATCATCATGCCATATGCCATACTTACAAAAAGATAACTACATAAAATTGGTATGGATTTTATAAATGCTTTCTTAACAACTCTTTTTTTCGGCATGTTTTTTATTCTCATGCATCGTACCTCAACTTTCCATTGTTTCTTCTCTTCTGCATGTTCCTCTTGCCTGCTGTCCATATTGATTTAGCCAGGTTTTATTTACACCGTCCCATTTTCGTTCTTCTTCCTTCCATGGACCATTTCCACAAACAAAAGTACAATCGCTATAAGTACAATAACAACCATCCGCTTCTAAAATACAAGAAGGTCCATTCACCCAATCTGAGTTAATATGAATCTTCATCAGATGTTTTCTTCCACATAATGGACAAATTGAAATATTTTCTATATCTTCTTCCCATCTGTTTTCCATCTCGTTGTTTCCTTTCTTCCACTTTATCCCGCCACTTCCTGTTCCAGTTCGATTCCCTTGGATTTTCTTCTGGCTTCTCGCACTTCTTTTGGAATCTGTTCCTCTCGAATCGTATCATGTATTTTACAGGTTCCCGCTTTTTCCGCCATTTCATAATACCATTTTTTATAGTCCAACATAGCAAGCGTTTCTTTCATCTTTTCTATTTGATGCAATACAGACTTTCTTTGCTTTTCAATTAATTGCTTTCTTTGTGTAATGGTACTATCTCCCTGCAAACACCAATCTATAAAAACTTTTATTTCCTTAATTGGCATTCCTGTCTTTTTCAAACATTCAATAATTAATAACCATTCAATATCTTCCTCTTTAAACATTCGTATTCCATTCTCTGACCGTTCCACAAATGGCAACAATCCCTCTTTGTCATAATATCGCAACGTAGATGGAGCTACCTGCATTTTTTCTGCCATTTGACCTATTGTATATACCATGAACAATTCCTTCTTTCTCAACTGTAAATCCACTTTTCTATTTTGTATTATAAAGGAAGGAATAAAGTTGTGCAAGTTACATGCCATACACCTGCTTCCGCATTGCTACTTGCTTATATAAAAGCGGTACTACGTGCCAGATGCGGGTTGCACGCTTTTTGCAACCGTCTTCTTTTCACATTTATGCACATTCTTCAAGCGTTTTTGCTTTATAGAACGCCATTTCCCTATAAAGTAAAAATGCCTCCGGCTGTGCCATATTAGACACAACCAGAGGCATTTTGATGTTTGATTATCCTTCAATCGCAATATATTTTGCCTGTTCTACTTCGTGCTTTTCTTCTTTCTTTGGAATTACAACCTTCAAAGTACCATCTTCGAACTTCGCTTTAATATCATTTTCTTTTACATCCTCACCTACATAAAAGCTTCGACTGCAAGTGCCGCTGTAACGTTCACGACGAATGTATTTTCCATCTTCGTCTTTATCCTCATTTTCTGTATTTGTACTAGCTGTAATCACAAGATATCCGTCTTTTATTTCACCTTTTATATCTTCTTTCTTAAATCCAGGAAGATTCATAGTTACGCAATACTCGTTTTCTTTCTCTTTGATATCTGTCTGCATCAATCCATTTGTATTACTCTTTGCTTTTCTTCCCTCTATTGTAGGAAATCCAAAAAAGTCATCCAATAAAGTTTCTCCAAAAATACTAGGCATCAACATAAGTCATCCTTCCTTTCTATCTGTACTTCTATCTTATGTGTTCCTAGAACGGGTTCAGGAGTTTCATTTATTATCTCTTGTCCTTTGTTCTATATGTAATATAGCACATACATTAGCACTCGTCAATAGAGAGTGCTAATAATTTTTGTGAACTTTTTGTGAATTCCTTTTTTGTTATCTTTTAGTTGCTCTTTTCTGCTGCCTGATTGACTACTGCGATTGCATTTAAGGACCTTGGGTAACCAATAAATGGGACCATACAAGATACCACTTTCAACATAAACTCCTTGTCGTTTCCGTTGGCAAAATTCGCAACCGTATGACTCATCAATTGTGGCTCGCAACCTCCTTGTGCCGCAATATAGCAAAATGTAATCATTTCTCTTTGTCCATTATCCAATCCATTTCTGGTATAATAGTCTCCAAAACAATTTCCTGCAAGCCAACGATTGATGTCTCCTTTTTTCCAGAAATCTTCCATCTGTGGACCAAACAATTCCACCTGTTTTGCAGTTCCCTTTTCTCTCCGATTTTCTGGTGTAGTTGTGCCTTGTGGTGCCAAAGGCAATGCAATTCCTTTTTCCTTATATATTTGATTTGTTACAGCAAAAAACGGTCTTGTTCTACCAATTCCAAGATATGCTGTAGCCTGATACACGATCTCTTTTACCTCTACAGGTTCTACTCCATGCTCTAAAGCAATGGGAAGTATGTATCTATATTCTTCTATCCCCTGACATCCTAACAACGTAGCAAGAACTGCCATATATTTCGTCTTTTCTTCTAACTCAACCGAATCTAACACTTCATGAAAAACAAATGCATCAAAAAATTTGCAAAATTCACTGTCATATTGTTGCATTTCATCATCAAAATGTGACATATCCTTATCCCCTTTCGTTTTTTATTTATTCACCCAATTTATTATACTGCTCGTCTGACACAGGTTCACACCATTCATTACTTGTCTCTTCTCCAGGAACTTCCACTGCAATATGACTGAACCAACTATCTTTCTTTGCTCCATGCCAATGCTTTACTTCTGCTGGAATCGTAATAACCGTACCAGGAACTAAACTCACTGCATCTTTTCCTTCTTCCTGATACCAGCCCTCGCCTGCTGTACAGATCAATAATTGTCCACCACCACTTTTCGCATGATGAATATGCCAGTTATTTCGGCAACCTGGTTCAAAGGTTACATTTGCAAGAAACACCGGACATTCTCCTGGCTGAGTAAGTGGTTTTAAAAAAGAGTCTCCAATAAAATACTGTGCAAATCCATCGTTTGGCTGTCCAACCCCAAACACATCTGCTTTTTCAAAATCCTCTTTATTACTATATTTCATATCAATCTACCTCTCTTTTCCTATGTCAATAACAATCGCAATTCACTTCGCTACTTGCTGTTACTATTTACAGCCTTTCTTCTCTACATTTAGAAAAATCTGCGCAAAACCTGCGCAGAACGCTACAAAATCAGCAGCTTCCTTTTAGAAGAACTGCCTAAACGGCAGCTTTGTATCAAGCAACTAGCCCCTTACGTGCGAGCACGACGTGTTTAGTTGCTTAATACAAATCGGCTGTGAATAGTAACTACTTGCTACATGATTTTCTCTATATCCTTCACAATCTGCTCAGATGTCAAATGATTTTCCTTCAATACTTCTGCCACATCATATCGATCTAAAAATTCTTTTTTCAAACCAAAGTTTAATACCTTTACATCAGAAGCACCATAGAAACGAGCAATTTTTTCACCAAAGCCGCCGTCTAAGATACCATCTTCCAATGTAATTACTACAGAATGGTCTTTTTTCAATTTTTCCAAAAGTTCGGTATCCAGACCGGTAATATAATATGGATTGATAACCGTTGCATCTACACCTGTTTTTTCTGCAAATTTCTCCGCCACTTCCTGTCCTAATCCATAAAAAGTACCAAGTCCAAGAATAGCTACTTTACTTCCTTGCTTTGTCACTTCATAAGTGTTTAACTTACTAAAGTCTTTGTGAACCTCTTTTCCATCGGATAACATAGGTCCACCCGGCAACTTAATTGCTACAGGATACTTATCCTGCTCCAAACTCCAATCCAGCATAGCCAAATATTCTTCTTTAGTAGTTGGGGCTAAATAAACCAGGTTCGGAATATTCGCCATCATTGGTATATCCTGTAAACCAAGATGTGTTACGTCATTCATTCCATACACAGAACCCCAAAATGTAACAATAGTAGCAGGACTGTTATTAATACATATATCCTGTGAAATCTGGTCAAAGGTGCGCTGTACAAAGGTACTATATACACCAAAAACAGGCTTGCCTCCATTTGCGGCAATTCCTGAAGCCAACGCAACCGCAGTCTCCTCCGCAATTCCTACATCTACAAACTGTCTTCCTGCTTCTTTACGCTTTTCTGCGGTAAATCCCATAACGGTTGGAGTTCCTGCTGTAATTCCTACTACACGAGAATCCTCTTTCATTTTCTTTAAAAGATACTCTGCTGTCACGCTGGAATAATCTTCCTCTTCAACCGTTACAAGTGGTTCTCCTGTTTCAATATCGAAAGGTCCATTATAATGCCATTGTTCCTTATTCTTCTCGGCTGGTGCATATCCCTTTCCTTTTAACGTATTGATATGTACAACTACTGGTTTTTCACTGTCCTTCACCTGTTCAAAAGCAGCAATCAAATCCGCAATATTATTTCCTTCTTTTACATAAACATAGTCTAATCCCATAGCCTTAAAGAAATTGCATTCTGCCTGTCCATTTGTTTCCCGAAGTAACTTTAGATTACGGTACATTCCACCATGGTTCTCTGCGATAGACATATCATTATCATTTGCTACGATAATCATATTTCCTCCCAATTCTGCTGCATAATCCAAGCCCTCTAAAGCTTCTCCTCCACTTAAAGAACCATCACCGATCACTGCAATCACATTTCCCTTTTCTCCCTTTAAGTCTCTTGCTTTTGCAAGACCGCATGCAAGACTGATGGAAGTAGAGGTATGTCCTACTGTAAAAAAGTCATGTTCACTCTCGTTTGGATTGCTATATCCAGATACATCATCGTAATGTTCTTCATAAAGATATGCATCTTTTCTTCCTGTCAGCATTTTATGAGGATAACTTTGATGAGAAACATCATACACAATCTTATCTTTTGGAGATTCAAATACATAATGCATAGCGATCGTAGCCTCTACAATACCAAAGTTTGGTCCAAAGTGACCACCATGCTTACTTGCTCTTATCAACAGTGCATGACGCATTTCTTCTGCTAGTACCGTCAATTGCTCCACATTTAATTTCTTAACATCAGACGGATCATTAATTGTTTCAATATACATTTTTTTCACTCTCCCTTTCATTTTTTTACATTTTACTACTTAAAGTTTACTTTAAGTCAATACTATTTTTAAATTTTAAAGCTTGTAAACTTATTAAAATACTCCCTCGCCAATTTTTGTCCACACTCCATAGTAGCAAACGCATAATTTTCAAACATCCGCACTGGCATAATCCCCATTAAAGAATTCGTTAAAAACATTTCATCATATGCGGCAATTTCATCCAGCTTTATTTCTTTTTCGATAACCGAATATGTCTTTATAATATAATCTCGCATTACTCCTGGTAGTATACCAGAACCGACTGTCGGTGTATAAATTTTTTCTCCCTTAATAAAAAAAATGTTTGATACTGCTCCTTCTGCCAATTTTCCCTCTGTATTTAAAAATATTGCCTCATCTGCGCCTTCTTTTGCAATCAAACGCTTCGTTAAAATATTATCACCACAATTTAAAGATTTTATATAAGTAAATGGAGAAGTTTCATTTCGTCGAACAGATGCCAGCTTCACAGAAAAACCTGTTTGATATTGTTCCACATGATAGAAATTTTCCCTTGTCTGAAAAAACATATTTTGATTGGATACACATATCTTTAATACACCTCTTTCAAAAGGTAACGTTTTACACTTCTGTAAAATATCCTGTTCAGTTAAATTTTCAAATGGAGAACTTGTAATCTGTAACACTTCCAAACCCTTCCGCATTCTTTGCAAATGCTCCTTTAAAAATACAGGTGTTCCCGATTCCACCGCAATCGTTTCAAATACTCCCATTCCAAAAAAATACCCTTCATCTATCTCAATCTTCTTCATAAACAGCCTCCAATAATGCTTTTGCTTTTTGCAAGGTTTCTTCATATTCAAATTCAACATCCGATTCATAAGTAATGCCACCACCTGCACCAATATGATAGCTTCCATTCTCGTAAATGGCAGTTCGAATCACTATATTAAAATCACAACTTCCATCTGCCGCAAAATATCCTATATTTCCTGTATACAATCCACGACTTTCTTTTTCCAATTCGTCAATGATTTCCATGGCACGAATTTTAGGTGCTCCCGTAATAGAACCTCCAGGGAAAAGACTTCTCACAAAATCTTTTAGTTGTAGATCAGTTCTGACTTCCCCCTGTATTTCAGATACCAAATGAAATACCGTTGCATATTCTTCTATTACAAACGGATCGGTTACTTTTACACTGCCAGGTATACAGATGCGATTTAGATCATTTCTCTCTAAATCCATAATCATTAAAAGTTCACTTCGGTCCTTTTCCGACTGCTCTAATTCTGCACGTAGAAATTGATCTTGTTCTATGGATTCCCCACGCTTTCTCGTTCCTTTAATAGGACGGGTTGTAGTTATATTTTTCTTCTTACGCAAAAAACGTTCCGGTGAAGCACATGCAACCTGAAACGTTCCATAATTCAAATATGCACTAAATGGTGCTGGATTGTATGTTCGTAAATAACGATACACATCAAATGGTTTCTTTTTTGAGGCAACACAAAACTGCTGCGTCATATTTGCTACATAAATGTGACCATCCCTCATATATTGAATCATCTTCTGTAAAGCCTGTCCATATGTTTTCTGCGTAAACCGATTCTTTGTCTTTGCCAGTTGTGACTGTTTTTTCAATAGTATTTGGGGTGTGACCATTTCTAATTCTTTTGTCAGTTGCCTTATTTTTTCCCGCACGTTTTTTTCGTCGTCCACAACTGCATACAAAACTTTTTCTTTTACATCCGCAATTATCAGAATATGATAAAAGCAAAACATAGCATCCGGCATTGTATCTTCCAATACATGTTTGCTTTTCACACCTAATTTTTTTCTTCCATATTCATAAGAAAAATATCCGATGGCACCTGCTGTCAATGGAAGTTCATATGGATTTTCATAGTCTTTTGCAAGATTATCCAATTCCTTTTGCATCCGTGTTAAAATATCTACACTTTGTACAATCCCATTACACCTACAAACTCCGTCCGTCTCACTTAAAACCATACGTGGTGATACTCCAATAATAGAATATCTTCCCATTTCATTTTCCAGTGAAGAATCCAAAAATACTGCCATTTCCTCTGCCTGATAATTTGCAAATATATCCTGCGGTTCTCGATAAAAAGATAGTTTTTCAACCTTCCTGCTCACGACTTTTCCACCAACCTTTACTTAATTTCAAATAATTTTTTAATAGTATATGCCCATATTGCGTACATACCGCCTCTGGATGAAATTGAACACTGTAAACAGGAAGTTCATTATGATGCATCGCCATAATGTCCCCTTCTTCCGAAACCGCGTCTACTTGAAAACAGGCAGGCAAGGAATTTTTTTCTACAATTAGAGAATGGTATCTGGTTACCAGATAAGAAGCAGGCAAACCTTCAAACAATCCTGTTTGATTGTTTGAAATAGGCGTTACCTTTCCATGCATAGGTTTTTCCCCATGCGAAATTACAGCACCAAATGCTTTTCCAATTATTTGATGCCCCAGGCATACTCCTAAGATTGGTACTTTTCCCGCTGCCCTTTTAATAATTTCTATACTTTTCTTACAATCCTTTGGACTTTTTGGTCCTGGTGATAGAATAATTCCTTCCAGTTCATTCTTTTTTATCCGTTCCTCTATCCATTTTATCTCACAATCATCACTCTGTACAACCTGCAAGTCACACAATAACTCTTCAAAATAAGACACCAGATTATACACAAAGGAGTCATAATGATCTATCATTAAATACATACTTTTCTCCATTTCTTTATACAACTGTCACAGGTAAAAACGAAGTACAAAATCCCTCATTATCCTCAATATCATAATCAAATACCGTACCTGTATTTAAAAAATTTCCTGTAATTTTATAGTTGTTCTCCATTGCAAAAAAATACATTGCAGTATTCATTTCACGAACATCCCGCCAGTTTCCAGGACACTTACATGCAATATAATGTCCAATTGGCATAACATAAATATTGTCATCTATTTTCCTTTTCTTATAATCTACATAACGATGACAAATACCTACACAGTTTTCTGGCTTCTCTGGATAATCGCTCACATTCACTAACACAGACAATGGATATGGAAGAATCTCCATACGATCTATATATCCATTTGTATGTTGATCCACATAACGAAACATTTCATCTTCTCGAAGATGTGTAGGCGGAATGTAAGATGTAAAAAAGTATTCTGCATTATTTCGATAAATAAGAGCCGGTTTATCTTTTATAATATATTCTGCTTCTTCTGCAACTCGCAACATTGTATCCGCATAACCGATATACATATTTAACTGATCTCGTTGTTTTATTAACTCATTTTTTTGTGCAAGCATTACAGGGATATCATTGTGTACTGCTGGATTAGTAACAATTTCTTTAATTTCTTCTAATGAACAATTTGAACTTTTTAATAACTGAATCATCTGATACTGTGTTGCCTGAGTTGCTGCATAATAACGATATCCCTGTTCAGAACGTCCCAATGGTGATAAAAGTCCAATATTATCATAATAAATCAAGTTCTTACGCGATGTATGACAAAGCTTTGCAAACTGACTGATACTAAGTTTAAACAAATCTGGATTCGACATAATTTTCTCCCCTCCTTTTTCCTACAAACAATATTCTTATCTAATCGCTTAAATAATAGCACACCATTGACCAAAGTCAATAGTGTGCTATCATTTTTAAGCGTTATGCCTATCTATTTCATTTTAAAATTTTTTTATGTTCTGATTCTTTATAATCGCCATAGAATGAACTGTTACAATGATGAAAAATATTTTCTCTATTTTTTTCTGTTTTTGATGCCTAAAGAAATTGATTTTTTAGGACACGCCTTTGCGCAAACCCCACATCGTATACATTCACTGCTATCCGGTTTTTCACATGGATTTACCTGCATCGGGCAAACGTTCTTACATTTGTTGCAAGAAACACATGTTTCTTTATTTAGTTGCAATCCAACAATACTAATCTTATTGAAAATGCCATAAATAGCCCCCAATGGGCATAGATATTTACAAAACGGACGATATGTCACCATGGAAAGAATTAAAATAAAAATTAAGATAGCAAATTTCCAATAAAACAAAAAACCAATACTATTTCGCAAACTTTCCTTTAGTAACACCAGAGGTATGCCCCCCTCCAAAGTTCCCACAGGACAAATCCATTCACAAAAATACGGCGGAGCAATTCCAAATTGATTCTTTAAAAAACTTGGTAATCCCAGCACAAATACCAACAATATAACATATTTTAACCATCGAAATATGTTGTCTACTTTCTCAGGTATTTTTAGTTTTGGCAATGGTATTTTATAAAGTAAATCTTCAATCAAACCAAATACACACAGCCAACCACATATAAATCTTCCAAATATAACACCAAATAGTGCTATTAAACCTCCAACATAAAAGGAAGTCTTGTATTTAATGGAACCAATCACTGCCTGTAAAGAACCAATAGGACAGGCACCCAATGCTCCCGGACAAGAATAACAATTCATGCCCGGTATGCATACATACTTTGATTTGCCTCGAAAAATTGTTTTTTGTACAAAGCCTTGAAAATAACTGTTCGTTGCTAAAAGCATGGCAACCTGTGTAAACCTTCTTTTACTTATTTTACCTTGATGGTTATACTTTTCTTTATCGTTCCGCATTTTGCTGTCACCTTCACATTTCCCTTTTTCTTACCAGTTAATTTTCCATTCTTTTTCCCAATCGTTGCAATGGATTTATTATTAACCGACCAAGTAACCTTCTTGGAAATTCCCTTCTTTTTTGCCTTTATCCTAATACTTTTTCCAACAGCTACAGAATTGCTTGATACCACAAGCGTCAAATCTGATTTTTCTACTGTTACTTTTGTAGAAAAAGAAATCTTCCTTTGAACATGAGAACCTGTGACCGTTGTTGTGATGATAGTCGTTCCTTTCTTTTTCCCTTTGATTTTTCCATTTACCCCAACAGTTGCCACACTGGTATCTGATGACTTATACGCATATTTAATTCCATCCGATTTATCTGCCTTTGGTTTTATTTTTTTTGATTGCTCCGTATATACCGTCATACGATCCGGCACACTGATATTTACTTTCCAACATGTAGTATCATCACACACAACCGTAGACTGACTATTTGCCATAATTCCTATTGGTGTCTGCATTACTGCTGTTCCTATTATCGCAACTGCACATATACTTCCTACTATCTTTTTACGCATCATCTTTTTATCATCCTTCCTATTTTTATTTCATTATTTTCACTAAGCCAATCCTACACATTCCAGACAAATATTGATAGCCTTTTGCAATACAACCTGTGCCTCTCCTCGATATATGCCAAATATAATACTGCAAATACTTAGAAGTAACACCAACTTTTGTATTACAATCTTTTGCTTTTCACTCATATCCCGTTCTGCTCCTTTCTGATATATGAAACATCCCGTACCTGTAACGCCTCACTTTTTGAGATTCTCAATAAAATACAAGTGACATTACCGGAATACTATAGAAACTATTCTGCAAGTTCTAAAGCCTCCAAGGCAAGCTTTTCATATGCATCATTAGATACACTACCCACTTGTGTTTTTCCGATAATTTCTCCATTAGCATTCACAAAAAATGTCGTTGGTACCGCATCCAACGCTATCTTATCTGTAAATGCACTTGTATCACAAAGAATAGTAGGATAAGTAATTCCTGTTTCCTTTACAATCTGTTTTCCTAAATCCCAATTGCTTTGATCATATTTCCCGCTACTAGTTACTACATCTGATAAGATACCAATGATTTGAATATCCTTTCCCTTTAATTTTTTACTTAATTTTTCCAAATCCGGCATCTCCTTAATGCATGGCTGACAATAGGTTGCCCACACATTTATCATCGTAACCTTATGTTGTTTAAATATAGAACTAGAATCTGTCTCATTTCCCTCTATATCTTTTCCTTGAAAGGATATGCTTTTCCCATCCTTTTGTTCCGATGCTTGTTCTGTCTTTTGTGTATCCTTTACGGATGCTTTATCTTTACATCCGCTAACACTTACCAACATCCCCGCAAGCAACATACAAGTAACCATTTTTTTCATTCTTTTTGTAAACATATTCTTCCTCCATTTTCCTATACCGTTCTATCTACGGTTTGCTTTTACTCTACTACTTTATCGTAATCTGTACTGTCTTTTTGTATTTTCCACATGTCGCAGTTACTTTAATTTTTCCTGCTTTCTTCTTCGCCTTCAATACACCCTTACTAGAAATGGATGCCAGCTTTTTATTATTAACACTCCAAGTAACCTTTTCTTTTAAGCCATAAGTAATTGCCTTTAACGTTATCTTTCTTCCCTTTTTCAATGTTTTTGCACCTTTTACCGTTACAACCGGCTTCTTTACTGTAATGACAGCCGTATATAAATTTATTTCACCAGAAAGTGTTGTTCTTGCCATTGTAATAACTGTTGTTCCTGCCTTTTTCGCTGTTACAACCGCTTTCGTAGTATCCGCAGATACCTTTACAGAAGCAACACTTTTATCTAAACTATTCCACGTAATCGTATCGCCATTTGCAATTGCAGTTTTCCCATTTGCTACTTCTAAAGATACAGACGCATTTTTAGTTCCATTTGCATAAATGGTAGCTTTTTGTTTATTTAGTTTTACTTTTGTACTAACCGGTTCAGTTGTAGCCTGTGGCTCCTTGGTCGGTTCTTTACTTGGTTCCAATGTCACATTAGGTTCTGCTGATGCCGTTGGTTTTACTGTGGCTGTATTTTCTGGTTTCTTACTTGGCTCCGTCGTTGGTTTCTGCGTAGGTTTAGCAGATGCTGTTGACTCTGGCAATTTTGTCTGTTGCGGACTATTGGTTGGTTTCACAGTAGAGGAAGGCTTATCTGTAATTTGAGGATTGTCTGTATCCTTACTACTTACCACTACATTACAGGTTGCTTTCATTCCATTTTTTAATGTAGCAGACACAACACATTCGCCAGCTTTTATTGCCTGAATCATTCCGTCCTTTACCGTAGCAATACTTTTATCTGAACTGCTCCATGTAGCCCCATCTGCCTCTGCCTTAGCAAAATCTGAAGAAATTTTTATCTGCATCTTTGCTGATTGTCCTTCCTTTAATTCTACCAAAGGGCAATTTTTATTGTTGCTATCTGCCAAAACTGCAGTAGCTTTCTTAGAATTGTTCGTTACCTCAATTTGGCAACTCAATTTATATCCATTCACATTAGCTGTTATTGTTACTGTTCCAGCCTCTTCTCCAGTAACTGTAATATCCGTCTTTGTTGTAGAAGATAACCCTACTGCACCAGTTATCTTACTCATATTTCCTTCTCCCTGATAGCTCCAGGTTACTTGCTTTGCATCTTTTACAGATAATGAAATACTTTCTCCTACTTCTACCGTACTCTTATTCACTACCAAAACAGGCAAAGTTCCTGTCCCATCCTCACTGGAAATATACTTTAAATTATTATTAACAGCATAGGATTCTGCATAACTTCCTGCATAACACAAAATAACAGTGTCATAGTTTCCTCTTTCAATAATATTATTTCCAATACTCGTTACAGATTTTGGAAGTTTTACACTAATTAAACTACTATTTCCTGCGAATGCATAATCTCCTATCTTTTCTATTCCTTCTGGAATTTCAATAGTTTTTACCCCATCTACTTCTGTAAATACCTGATTTGCAATCTCTACTACTTTACAGTTTGCTAATGTGTCTGGAACTTTAATATCTATTTCGCTTCCATTATAATCGGTAATCGTTGCAGTTCCATTTTCCCCTTCCATGTATGTATAATTTCCACTTTTTTTCTCATTTTTTACTATAATTGTTACAGATGCTTCGATGCCATTTTTTGTTTTTGCCGTAAGCAACGTTTCACCTTCTCCAACTCCTGTAACTCGAACACTATTATATGCTGTATTATTTACTAAGGTAGCCACATTTTTATTAGCCGTTGTCCATTCCACCTCACACCCTTCTGGATCTGTAGTATAGGCAATGGATATAGACTTTCCATTTGTTACTACTAAACTTTTTCCATTCACATCTACATTTTCCTTAGAAATTGTAAGTGCTGTTGCAGCACTTCCTGAAATGGTACTAATTTTCCATGTTTTAATCACTCTACCATTTACAGAAGCTGTGATTGTAATATATCCACTGCCCGCAAATGCCTGATAGGGTTTTACTTTTGTAATTTTTAATTTTCTTGTAACTGCATTTTCATCCGAATCTGCGAATTCACACCATTGTGAATCAATCCATTCTTCGCCCCCCTCATTTCCGTACTTCCATTCTACCTTTGAAGAAGAGGATGCTCCACTTTCGAGAGTAAGCACCGTTCCCGTTTCCACCTTTTCTAAAGTAATCTCATTTGACGCTGCTTCCACCATATAATTAACTGGGTATGTGGGAAAATTTGTTACAACCATCCCTGTTGCTATAACACAAGCTACTACTTTTCTCTTAAAATTCATATTACATCTTCCTTTCCCTTATTTATTCGCCATATATTTTTCTATAAACACAAAATACTACTTTACTTTAACTGTTTTGATACTGCTTCCCGCACTATAAATTTTCTTAGTTCCGTCTTTTCGATAGGTGTATGCCTTTATATAATACTTTTTCCCTGACTTTAATTTCTGAATTGTTAGGGTAGTATTTTTACTAAAAAAAACTTTCTTCTTTAAAAATGTTTTATTTTCAGCGATTATAATCTTATATCCATCCACCTTAGATACTTTTTTCAAAGTCACTTTTATCTTGCCCTTTTTTGTACTTATCACCTTTGCCACTTTTGTTTTTCCCGGTTTCTTACTACTTTGTCCCGGCGTTACCTGAGGTTTTGGTGTTCCTGTCGGAGCTGTTGTTTCTTTCGCCTGTGAGGTAGGTTCTGGCGTTACAAATTGCCCTGGTTCTGCTGTAGATGGTATTCCTGAAAATATAGTTAAAATCTTTTCTTCCAATGCATCATAATCCAATCCTCCAACAAATTTGTCAATCAATTTTCCATCAGAGTAAAACAGCAACGTCGGATAAGCTGAAATATTACAATCTTTCACTAGCTTACCATAATCATCACCATCCAAGCTTGCAAAACGTATCTCTCCCTTATATTTCTTTCCCAGCTGCTCATAATATGGTTTCATCTTTTGACATGGGTTGCACCAAGTAGTCGATACATCAATTACAAGTTTACCAGCAGTATTATGTACTTCCTTTTCAAAATTTTTATCTGTCAGAACCGTAACTGCACTTTCATCTGGAACTGGTTCAATTACATCCAATGTCGTATCTACTTCTCGAACTGGTTTTCCATAATTTGCACCCTCTGGTAACGATTTTGTTTCATAATTCCATCCATTTTCAATAAAATATTGCTCTGCCACACTCCCCTTTACACAATAAGCTTTGCTGACACTGCCCTGTGAAAAACAATTATCGCTAATATAGCTAACACTGGCAGGAAACGTAACAGATTGCAAAGCAGTTCTTGCCATCGCATAATCATCAATTACTCGAATGCCTTCTTCATATACAATAGAATCAATTCCAGATACACCGCCAAATACTCCATATGATATATGCGTTACTGGTTTTCCATCAATATAAGCTGGTACTACAACATCTTTCTCATCTTTTCCTATATAAGAAACAATTTTAATCGTTCCATCCGTATTTTCCACATATTGAAATCCCTCATAGGTCTTAGCTTCTACCACATGTACACGAATAGATGCCGCTGTTCCATCCGCTGCCCGCACTGTCACTGTCGTATCTCCTTCTGTTCGCCCAGTAAGCCCCCCTGATGCACTCAACACATTTACAATTGTCGCATCTAAAGCTTTCCATTCTACACTGCCAGATAAATTAGTACGAACCGTAGCCATTTCTCCAACAGCTAACGTAATATCCTTGTTCGTAATTACATCGCCTCCATATATAACGTTTCCAGTACTAACTTGTTCTGCCATAACAACAGGCGCTTGTCCTTTGTCATTATAAATACTAATACCTCCTGCCAAAGACAACGCCATTCCTGCGCACATTACACTTACTACCATTTTCCTTTTCTTCATAAATTATCTACATCCCTTCTATTATTCTCTATTACATTTCTCTAAAAACAGTATAATCTGTATAGCTACTATACAGCAAGCATTTTGTATACTTTTTATTTTTTTCTTTATTTTTAGTCTACTTTTTATTCTATATTACTAATATATTTTTTCTATTGTAAAAAATATTTATAACTTTTTATAATTTACTATTGCTGTATAGTAACTATACGCACTATACTCTATATTGCTGGCTCTTATTATGTGCAAAAACATTTCTACATTTATTCTTTGCATATTTAAACCAGCAAAAGCTTTTTCACTATGCGTAATCCTTTTGAAACTGCAATATTTCCCCATAAGCACAACTCTATCAAATTTTTTAATTTTACATTGCAGTTTCAATGGATTACCATTCTATTCACAATTCATATTTGAAAGGAGTATTACATATGAAAAAAAGAGCAAAAAAATTTTATGCACTAGTAACAGCAACCAGTCTTGTCTTATCTGCTTATCATCCTATAAATATGTATAGGGGCATACAAGTAGCCTACGCCGCTGAAATCCCTTCCGATCATACATTCAAAACCACAAATTGCAATTCTGCAGATAACTATTATCAAGTAATCGTCGGACAAGACTATACTTTTTCTGTTGCTGATTTAGACAGTACCATAATCTCTGGAGCCAGTATTACTTTTTCTTATGATGATAACTATAACTCTAATTATGTATCAAATAATACCCTCCTAACTTTACAACAAGGAGAACGTGCAACCTCCTGTACCGTACATATTAACGATTATGCAGTTCCACTCTTCTATCAAAATGGGGGAATTATTCCAATAAAAGCAAACATAAACGATAAAGAGTATACATGGTTTATTAAAATACAACCTACAACTATTGTGGCTGACAGTATTTCATTTTCAGAAAACAAGGTTTCTGTTTTATCTGGTGGTGCAAATACCAGTGTTTTTTTAACTCTCAAATCCAATACTGGAAAGACAGTAAACGAGGACATTACTGTATCCGTTTCAGATAACCAAATTGTAGAATGTAACATCAATAAAGCAACTGGAAATGTAACTCTTTATGGTAAAAAAGAGGGAACTGCTACTATAACCGTCACTACAAATACTTCTAAGCTTTCTACCAATTTACAAGTAACCGTTAAGGAAACTGCTACTTATAATGAGGTTACATACTCCTTACATAACAGTAGAGGTGTCATAAGAAAAGTAGATACTACTGCTCTATCTTATACCCTTCCGGCATCCAATGGTTCTTCTACTGCTTTTAATGAAATAAACTCTGAAGCATTTACTACTTGTACAAATACCGGATTATTTATTTTGCCTCTTGGTGGACGTGAAGGCGGTATTGATACCATCCAGTCAGGTGCCTTTCCAACAGATACCTCTACCTTTAATGTAATGCTAAAAAATAATGGAACTTCTGACTCTGAAATAAGTAAACTAACAAACACATTAAAAAGTTATGGCATTAATGTAGTTCAAGAAGAAAATACTGTAGATCTCATTGTTGCCGACACAACGACGCTATGTCTCAATGCACCAACAGGGCTGACTACATCTTGGAAAACAGAAAATCTTGCTGAAAATGGTATTATCTCCTTTACACAAAAAGGAAATAATCTTATGATTAAAGCATTGAAAACAGGTACCGAAACAATTTCTGCTACTGTGACAAAAGGTTCAGAAAGTTATAGCATAAATTATATAGTCAATGTAATATCTGCTACTCCAGCACCAACAACAGAACCTAACACACCAGTTGTTACCCCGGACATACCTACACCAGCTAACTCAACAACTCCAACTGAGCCTGCATATTCGAATATTCCAACCCCTTCGGATATTCCATCTGTTTCAGACATGCCGACTTATTCAGAGCAACCAAACACTTCCTCTCAACCTAAATATACAGATACTCCAGATATTACACCTATGCCAACTGACACCCTTCAACCAGATGTATCACAACTTCCAACTGTAACCAATATACCGGAACCTACAACAATTCCAACTATAACAACTGTTCCGGCTATTACAAGTCAACCAACAAATACAAATACACCTGCTATCACAGAAGCACCACTCCCTACACCTCCTGTAACAAATTCTGCAGTATCCTTTCAACTATCCAGTTATAAAGGAACTCTCTATTATAAAGGTAGTAAAGATGCTAGCAAAATAATAACATTAAAAGGTATTTCTAAAGATGTTTTGAATAAAAGTACAATTCGTTGGACTTCTGTCAATAAAAAAGTAGCAAAGGTAACCAAAATCTCTAATAATAAGTACCGTATCATAGCCACAGGTACAGGAAGTACGAAGCTTATCGTTTCTGTAACATTCAATGGTATCACGACAAAAAAAATGATTAAAGTTACCGTTAAAAAACCGTCTCTTTCCATTATTGGAAATACAACAGTAAAAAAAGGTTCTACCACAACCTATCGTATTGAAAAATATGGATTAAAAGAAAAGATTATTTGGAAAATCAGTAATAAAAAATTTGCCACTATTACAAAATCAGGCAAATTAAAAGCTAAGAAAAAAGGCCTTATAAAGCTTACTGCTCAATGCAAAAACGTAAAAAAGACTATACAAATTAGAATTAAATAACTCTGATAAACAAGTTTCTATATTTTCATAATATTGCAATAAGGGAGGTCCACTAAGATAGTGTGTACCTCCCTTACATTTTGAAGCATCCTTGCAATACTTCTCAGCAAAATGACAGCATATTTGACTAACTAAAAAGAGAAACCAATAAGGTGCATTGGTTTCTCCCTCTTAAAATTCTCTTTTTCTTCTTCTCTTAAAATATCACTATTTTTTAATCTTCTTTACCGTACTATATGCACCAACAATCTTTTTGCCGGCACTGTTTTTCTTATAAGCTCTTACTTTTACATAATAAACTTTTCCTTTTTTCAATCCGGTAATCACATAGCTATTTTTGCTGTTCGCTACATGCTTTGTCTTTGCTGCCTTGAAATTAGACTTTGTAGAATACGTCACCTGATAACCAGCTACGCCAGCAATCTTCTTCCACTTAACCGTTGCTTTTTTTGCACTATTTCTCTTCACTGTAGTCACAGTTACTTTCTTTGGTGCTTTTACCGTTACCTCTGGTGTCTTAGTTGGTACTGCTGTGACCTTTGGCGTCTGTGTTGGTGCTGTTGTTGCTGGTGCCTCTGGTGTCTGCACTGGTGCTGTTGTTGCTGGTGCCTCTGGTGTCTGCACTGGTGCTGTTGTTACTGGTGCAACTGGTGTTGGTGTTGCTATAACCGGAGCCTCACCATACAATGCAAATGGAATATTATTTTCTTTTGCATAAGTTTCTGCATAGGTATTTGCATATCCATAAATCGTAATCTTATCTTTTATACCTTCAAATGCTTTGTTCTGAATCTTTGTTACACTTGCTGGGATGCATACTGCTGTTACACTACTTGCTCCATTTAAAATGTAAGCCGGTATTTCTTCCATTCCCTCTTCAAATACCACTTTGGTTAAATTTTCGCAATTTGTAAATGGACTATTATCATATAGATTTGTTTCTACCTTTGTTACGCTCTTTGGTATCGTTACTTCTGTTAAACGATTACACTTCTCAAAACTGTTACTTCCTATTGTTGTCAAATTTTTTGGCAATTTAACATTTTCCAAAGCGTTGCATTCTGCAAATGCATTTCTTCCAATCACAGTTACAGTATCTGGAATAGTTACTTCCGTCACACTCTTCGCTCCATTTAAAATATAAGCTGGTACTGTTTCCATTCCCTCTTCAAATACCACTTTGGTTAAATTTTCGCAATTTGTAAATGGACTATTATCATATAGATTTGTTTCTACCTTTGTTACGCTCTTTGGTATCGTTACTTCTGTTAAACGATTACACTTTTCAAAACTGTTACTTCCTATTGTTGTCAATGTTTCCGGAAATGTAATTGCAGTCAACGCACTACATCCTGCAAATACTCCTCTACCAATTGATTTTAATTGTTTTGGTAAAGTAACGTTCTTTAACTGTGCAACATCATTAAATGCATTATCTCCAATTGCTGTTACCGTTTCTGGAATACTCACTTCTTTTACACTGGTAGCTGCACTTAAAATATAGGCTGGAATAGTCTCCATTCCCTCTTCAAATATAACCTTTTTTAAATTTTTGCAGTTTGTAAAAGGACTATTATCGTATAGATTCGTTTCTACTTTAGCTACACTCTTTGGAAGCGTTACTTCTGTTAAAAGCTCACAACCATCAAAACTATTACTTCCTATTGTAGTTAATGATGCAGGAAATGCAATACTCTTTAATCCACTACACCCCTCAAATGCATTTCTCCCTATTGTCTTTAAATTTTTTGAAAATGTAATACTGTCAAGCTTTGTTACCCCTTTAAATGCCTCACTACCAATCGTAGTTACCGTTTCCGGCATATTAAATGATGCTGTCGTGATAAAGTCACAATTTCCAAATATATTATTAGGAATCTTGGTCGTTCCCTCTGCAAAAGTTACCTTCTGTAACTCTGTACATTTCAAAAACGGACTATTGCCATAAAGACTTGTATCTACCTCTGCTATTGTAGACGGAAGATTTACAGTTGTAAGCTTTGTACATCCTTCAAACGTACTACTTCCTAAAATTTTTACCCCCTCTGCAAGTGTCACTGCTGTCAATCCGGTACATCCCTCGAATGCAGACTTTCCAATTTTAGAAAGATTCGTCTGATTCGTTACGTTTCCATCCTTGTCTGTAAATACGATGGATGTAATCGCTGTGTTCCCTTTAAATGCCTCTTCTTCAATCGCTGCAACAGGAAAATCATAATCATCATAATTTACTGTAGTTGGAATTTCTACTGTAGTCTTTTCTTTTGCGCTCTCTGTAAATCCAAGAATACTAACCTTGGTATTATTATCCGTTACCTTATAACGAAAATCTCCACTCTCAAACACTTCATCATCTACAGAAGCATTTACAATAGCCACATTCTGTGGAAATATCGTTGTTGGCACACCAGATACTGCAAGAGATAAAGCTGCAACTGCCACCGTTGCTTTCTTTAGTTTTTTGCTCATCATTTTGAAACCCTCCCTATTTTTGTTTTCATGTTTTTCTTCCAAAAATACACTTTTCGTGTACTTTAATTTTATTATATCATATATTTATTCTATTTTCTATATTTACTATACTTATTATACACCCTATTTCACACTCCCAACCAAGAGATAAGTACACTCTTTTTTAGTCAAAAAAATCGACATTTCTTTATTAATATTTATTAGCTAGACTATTTCATTAATATTCTTCTCTGTGTTGGCATATTATCAATAACAAAATCAAACACCTTTTCTACATTCCAACCATATTCAGCAGAATAATAAACAGGTTTCATAATACTAATTCCCGTTGCTTCCTTTACTCTATTTTGAATAGAATACGCTTGCTCATCTAAAAAATTCAACAGTTGTGTATCTGGTGTACTTGTAGAATAGTTCCAATGTCTACCTTTCATAGCAACATCTGCTTGATTAATAACAATAAATATTCTATCATTTTGAATATTGGGTACAACAACCTCATTAAGCAAAGTATATGTAGTTCCCATATCGCGATTTGCACCTTCAATTATCACAAGCACCATATCAATAAATCCATAGGTTGCTCCATCTGAACCATATGTTTTATAAAGAAGGTCTACCATCTTCTTTTTATGAATTTGGTCTATCTCAACACCATCACCTAGTCCAGGAGTATCCCACATTCTAAAAAAATCATTCAACTCATATGAATCCAATTCCATGGTTTCGGGGTCTACTCCATCCCCAACTTTGGCTACAGTTTTTTGAAAAAATGCATTCAAGGTAGTAGATTTTCCGGCTCCAGTAACTCCTGTGACCATCACATCTAAAGGGCGTATCTGCATTTTTTTCAGATTATTATCAATATCACTCGTACGATATGTACTGAACTTTACTGCCATTTAGTTTGCTCCTCATACAAATATTCCATCATATTTACATACAAATCCTTACACTTTTCGTTTTCGCCCTTTTCAATATACTTTAAACACTGTAAGAGATATGTATCATTCAGATGACGATAAATATCCGTACGATTTGGTTGTTTATTTATTAGTTCTACAACAGCAGGCGCAGTTTTATAATATTTTTCAATTAGTTCTTTTCCATCTGGTTGATTTATGAGCCAATTATCTCTAAAACTTCTAAATAATGTTAATTCATAACAATCATCTGGCTTTCCATATTCTTCACAGGTAGCTGTTGTAATATAACAACCACCACCACTACCACCACAAAAGTGTCTTACTATCGGAATGTGCTTTCCAACTTCCTTAACTACTCCTACTGTGGCTCCAACAACGCCTCCAATAGCACGTCCAGCTACCTTTCCTGCACTACCAAATATACTTCCAATATCTCCACCAATGTCTGCGCCTTGCATCGCACAATCAGATACAGTTTCACCAAATTGTTCAAGTATTCCTTTTCTATAATCCTTTAACTCATCATTATCTTTCCACATTTCCTCATTTCTGTTGACATTATCAACAAATGATAATCTCTTCTCTTTTGGTGTAAATTTGATAATATAATACAATAATTTTGAAAGATTATAAGGTCTACATTGTTCCATTCCTTCTTCCTTATAACCTGCACTATAATATATCGGAGTTATATCTATTCCCGTACCTTCCTTTATTCTCTTTTGTACAGATACAACCTTTTCTTCAAGGAACTCAACTAATGGAGGTTCTGGCTTATTTTCATCATAATTCCAATAACGTCCTTTCATTGCAACATCAGCTTGATTTATTGCAACAAGAATCCTACCTTCCTTATCTTCTCCCAAATTAGGTACAATTACGCTATTAATCAGTTCATAAGATGTTCCTAAATCTCTCGTGCTTCCATCTAAAATTACAAGAACTAAATCAATTAAAAGATTTCCATTTTCATCTCTTTCATTAAGCTTCTTAATAATATTTTTTGCATGACGATTATCTGCCTCTTTTCCATCACCAAGACCAGGGCTATCCCAAAGAACCAAGTTATCCAAATCATATCTAGCTATATCCATAGTCTCCGGGTCTACACCTACTCCTACTTTTGCAACTTCTGTATTAAAAAGGGCATTTATCGTTGAACTTTTACCACAACCAGTTGCTCCAGTAATCATCAAATTGATTTTTTGCACCTTGAGATGAAGAAAATTCTTCATCAACTTATTCTTTTCTATTTCTGGAATATCTGCATTCATGATGTCAGCTTCCATTGCATCTAAAAATTTCTTATCCTTTTCTTGTCCCATTTTACCCTCTCCTTCATTTTTACATTACCAAGCAGCATCGACACTATGTATCATTCTGATTTTTTTCTCCAATTTTAATACTATCCTGTGTTTTCTCTCCCATCCTTTGGAATAGCTTCTAAATTATAACACGATTTACTGAACGGCAATCCTTTACTAACACTCATAAAACAGTATTATTATATCTTTTTAAGTCATTTTTTGTCAACAAGTCAACTCGGAAAAGTCAATCCTTTCAACAAAAAATCCCACTTAACCTATTAGCAGTCACATGCAATTTGTACAATCATTTCTGCCCGGCTGAACTGTTACTCCATTTTAATGATTGCTATTATTCTTGCATTTCTGCATTATCTGTAGCAGCCGCCATTACTTCTCCCACATCAACAATTTCCGGACCATCGGAAATTGCATCTTGCCCATCAGCTGCCTTCATCGGATCTTCCTGCTCCTTCTTTTCTTTTTCCTCCCAAAGCGAATCATATTTCTTTTTCTTCTTTAGCTTCGCCATTGCACCTATATTTTTTGCCATCTGATACAAATCTCCATCATATTCCATCAATTTTTTTTCATCCGATTGTGGTACGATATCTCCATGCATAATACGTCTGGCAACTGTCAGAATTTTTCCAAAGTCTTCTCCAGCTTCTTTTGCTGAATCTTTCTGCTGTTCCATGGCAACCCTATCGAATTCCATTTCCCATTGCCCCATCAGTTGATCCATATACTTTTGGTACTCCTCCTGTTTTTCATCTAACGCACTATACATAAGCTCCAACTTTGCAGCTTCATCTGCATAAACAACTGCTCCATTTTCTGTTCTGTTCATTTTTTCTTCTAATGCCTTTTTTTGCTGAGCTAACTTAAACTTTTGCGTATTATATTCCTTTAATTGTGCACCATAAGTAGCTCTTGCCTCTCCCACTTTCATACAACCACATCCTTGTTCTGTATTTTATCTTATATCTTGTATCGGCTATTTTTTACTTACAATTAATTACAGTCAAACATAATTTACATATTTTCCCTGTTTTAGTTTGACAGTGCAAAGAGGATTGTACCTATCTCACAGAGTATTTTACTCCACAGGACACACTTCCTATAGAGTAAAAAAAGAAGGCATTCACACCTCCTCTTTTTTGTTAGCTATTTATTCTAACTCTTGCGAGAATAGTATATGAAAGCCCTCTTTCCTAACCTTCTTTATTCTTTTTTCTGAAAAACAGGTTCAAATAGTCCAATAGCTGTTCCCAAGAAATGAAGCAATAAAATCATAGGGATGCAGCTATACATAATCGCCTTCGCTAACTTCGTATTTCTTCCCTGATCTTCGTCCATATCTGCAACATATTTCTCCAATTTGGCATCTCTTACTTTTTCCTCATAACTTTCCTGCTTTTCGTACATACCTCCATCCATATCAATATATACATCCTTTTCAATCGCACTCTCGTCCTGATGTGCGTATGCTTTTAAATCTTTTATTTTTCCGCATGGTTTTTTCACTAATTTTCCAATTGGAGTATAATTATCGGTTTCTGCATGCGAATTATATTTTACCGGTATATATTTGTCATCTAAACTTATAACTCCCCAATGTTCTGTTCCGTAATCAAAATGCTTATAATCTACATAAGAATCCAGAGGAAGTACAAATACATCTTTGCTTGCAAGTACCTCTTTTGTAGACGTTAAAACAGCAACGCCATCTACATACTCCGTACCTATGGCACCTTTTTCTACTTTTACCGTTTCCACTTGTTTCGCAGGGTCTTTTTTCTGTTCCATTTTTGCTGGTAATTCCACCAAGAGTAGCTCTGCTGCCACACAAAGAGTAATAGCAATTACTGCACAGATAAACATTTCGACACATAACATATGTAATCTGGCTTTTTTTCCACCAATCTTACCACTTCTATAATCTGCACATATTTCTTTGGCTCTCTCATTCTCTACATTTGGAATAATATATTTATCCATTCCTAGCTTAACATTTGCTGGCACTCCCAATCCATAACAATAAATTTCCCCTAACCCAACTGCTGCCAATTCATCCTCTGGATCTTCTAAAAACATTCGTCTTGCTGCATCATAATCAACTGGTGTTCCCAATCCTTTTAAATAACATTGTCCCAACATGGCACATGCCCAGTTATTCCCCTGCTTTGTCGTTCTTTCAAAGCATTTTACGGCTTTTTCATAATCTACTTCAACTCCATCTCCACCTTTGAAATAGATTTCACCTAAACTGTTGTTACACCCAATGGTATCTGGATCGATTTCTATCCCCTTCTTAAAGTAATACATGGCCTTTTGTAAGTCTTGTGGGAATTTTCCACCATAGGTATACAACCTTCCCATACGATAACATGCCCAGTCTTCCCCATGCATAATACTTTTTTCATAATATCTCACCGCTTCATCCAAATTTGTATCTTCCAACTGGGTTCCATATTCACATTCATAATAAGGATGTTGTAGCTTTGCACCAATTTCTATCAATTCCTGCACACGTTTCGGATCCTCTTCTATCCCATAATCGCCAGACGACAAAATATCAATTAAATTTGCTATTCCAAGCACCAATTTCTTTTCAATGGTTTTTTCGTATAATTGGATTGCCTCTCTCTGGAACGATTGCAGCATTGGTCCATCCACCTGTTCCTCGGGAATTTCCAACATTTCGATACAATCTCCATAATAATAGGCATTGGCCAGCATATACTGACAAAAAACCTCTCCCTCATCTGCCAAAGCACGTACCGCATCCCAAACCTCTCTCAAGGAAAGATAGGGTGGTTGTATAAAGCTTCCACACTTTGGTTTAAATCCTGCTACTCTTCTTGCACCAAAAATCCCTACGGCACTTCCTAGCTCAATACTTTTGTTGAAATAGGCAATTCCCAACTTATCATCTTCCTTAAATCCAAATTTAGGTAAAATAAACTCATTTCCCAAATAACATCTTCCAAGAAAGTAGCAAGCATCGCCATTTCCTTCTTCCACAGCTTCTTCCAACAATTTTTTTGCATGTTCCCCATCTCCATTCCATGGGTCCACCCAAAGCTGCTGTATTGCTTCCTCCACTCGTGAATCAAACATACTTTTTTCTCCTTTTTTTCATAGTTTTACTAGTGACAAACTATTAAATTTTACCACACTTTTCCAATTTTTTCAAATGTAGAAGAAGTTCCGCTTTTTCTTAACAATATACAGACACCCCTCTATATCTTATCAAACTGTATGCAAACGCAAAACTTTTCCTCCTCTATTCTGGCAGAAATCTCTCCATGCATTTGTAATACAAATTCTTTTGCGATGGACAATCCCAAACCACTGGATGTTTTACTTCTTGCCATATCTGCTTTATAAAACTGTGTAAAGACTTGTGTAATGTCGATATTCTCTGGATGGTATACTTTGTTTTTTATTTCTATCACAATTTTTTGCTCCATCTCCTGTAACGAAATATCCACCTCTTTTTCTCCATGATCCAATCCATTTTTAATAATATTTTGTAATACTCGTCGAATTGCCTGTTCATTTCCCTGCATGTAATAATTCTTCTCAGCAATGGAAATATGTGGTGTAATCTCCTTGTCCATCCATTCATCATAATAGGAAAAAATGGTATCCTTCACCATTTGATTGATACAACATTTTGACAATTCCAGTTGAAAAGAAGCATTCTTTAACTTTGTAAAGGTAAATAATTCTTCCAACATATCCTTTAAACTCTTAATTCTATCCTGAATAATCGTAATATATTTCTTTTGTTCTTCCTCTGTGTCACTGGTTTCCAATAGTTGAAAATAACCATCCAAGGAAGTAAGGGGCGTACGAATATCATGGGATAAACTGGTATAGGTGTTGGCAATCGTTTTTTCTTTTTCCTGATAGGCTCTCTCCTTTTTTCTTTGCACCATCAGATAGGCATTTAAGGTATCCAACAATTTTCCAAGTCCTCCTATGCGTACATCTCCTGTCAATAGCATATTGCTATCCTTTTTCATAAGAAACGACAATTGGCGACAGATACTCTTCATCTGCCGCCGATAATTTCCGATCATCCATGCCTGTAAAACAACTACGATACCTAATCCTATTATGATTTCTTTCATAAATTAAATCCTTTCCTTTGTCACAAGCAGCCCACGCTACCTTTTGGCCTTGGTAATCATTATATATCTCTCTTCTTAAAAATATACCCAGTCACTGCGGTTGCCACCCCACCAAATACAATGGCAGCAAAAAGAGAAGCCAAACATTCCTTTTTTGCCGGATTCATCGAAAGCATTGCGATTTTCCCCGTTACCGTATGTGTGATCGTCTGAAAATCTTTGATTCCCATCTGTGCAAACAATTTATCCAGCAATCCATACAAAATTGCTGCAAAATTCATGGTCAAACAAATCGAAATTGCCATGCTAAATGTATTATTTCGCAGAAGAAGTGCAATTCCCATACAAATAAGCAAAAACGCATAATGCAACACAAGCTGTACAACCAGATAGGTAAGTAGCGGTTGTATTTTTCCCCACTTTACAAAACCAAAGAAAACATAGGTGGACACTGTTTGTACCAGAATATAGTATAGAAAACTAAGAAATGTGTAAATTCCTAACACTACCGCCTTTGACAATACCATATATTCTCTTTTGGGAAGCATTCCACCAATATTTTTTATATAACCGCTTGTCAAGTCCGCCGTCGCATATATAACCGTAAAAATCACTAAAAATAATGCGACAAACTTTGCTTGTATATTGGAATAAATTTCATCAAATACGGTAAGCTTTTCCCCCAGTTTTGTAGGTAGCGTGACATTCATTCCTACATTAATCTGTTCACTTGCTTCTTTTTCATCTGTTACTTCCTGCGTGGTTTCCTGTTGTGGTTCTTGTAATGCCTCATAATCCATTTTCGTCATAAACGTGGAAAAAACAATCATTGCCCCCAATATAATCCAAATACTATACAAGCTTTTTGTATGAAACATCCGATATAAATCCATTTTTATAAGATTACGCATTCTTTTCCCCTCCTGTCAAATTCAAAAAGTAGTTTTCTAACTCTTCGCTTTTCATGGAAATTCCTTTTACCAGGCAGCCTGCTTTCGCAAGTTCCATATTTAGGATTGCACTATCGTTTAATCGTTCAAACACATGAATATGCTCTTTGTCTACCACCTGATAATTTTTTATTTTCATTTCATCTAAAACAGGAAGTGCCTGCTCCGGGTGCTCCATCGTTATTTCAATTCGTTCCCGGCAACGCTGCAATAGTTCTTCTCTTGTAAGCTCCTGTACCAGAACTCCATTATGTATAATGCCATAATCCGTTGCTATTTTAGATAATTCCTCCAAGATATGACTAGATATCAGTATCGTCATATTATGTTCTTCATTCAGTTTTTGAATCATATCTCGCATTTCTGCAATTCCCTGTGGGTCCAATCCATTGATAGGTTCATCTAAAATCAATAAGTCCGGTTCTCCTACCAGTGCAAGCCCAATCCCAAGTCGCTGTTTCATTCCCAAAGAAAACTGTTTTGTCTTTTTCTTTCCTGTTTTTTCTAAACCAACCAATTCTAAAATGTTTTGTATATAGGATTCCTTCACAATTCCAAATAGTTTACATTTTAATTTGATATTTTCATAGGCACTCATATTTCCGTATAATCCTGGTGCTTCAATGAGACATCCTACTCTGGAACGAACCTTTTTCAAATCATTTCCTGTATATCCAAACAGTGCAATTTCTCCACTACTTGGCTTAGAAAGCCCACTTATCATTTTCAGACAGGTTGTTTTTCCAGCTCCATTTCTTCCAATAAACCCATAAATAGCACCTTTTTTTATATGTAGATTTACCTGGTCTACCGCTCTATGCCGCCCAAATTGCTTTGTCAAACTGGTCGTTTGCAACAATATTTCCTGCATGCTTCTTTTCCTCTCTTTCTGCTGTTTTTACTTTACCTGTATTTTAAATTGAAATTCCTAATATAACGCAAATAAAAAGTAAAAAAAGAGTAAAGATTATCCTTTTGCACGATACCCAATTCCCCACACGGTTTCAATGTATTCTTCTTCGGTGACGGTACGGATTTTTTTCCGTATGTTACTGATATGTACATCTAATGTTTTTGTCTCCCCCATATACGGTTCCTCCCAAGCATACTCAAAGATTGCCTCTTTACTAAATACCTGTTTGGGATTTCCCATTAATAATTCCAAAATAGCGAATTCCTGTTTTGTTATTTTAGGAAGTGTAACGTCCCCTATCGCGATAGAGAAATCACTTTTATCCAGCAACATCTGTTTATGCTTGATCTGTTGTTTTGTTGTATCTACCGTTCCACTTTGCTTCTGTGCATGACGAAGTTGAATTTGCACTCTGGCAATGACCTCTTTAATATCAAACGGTTTTGTAATATAATCATCTGCCCCTCCTGTGAGCATATTTAATTTATTGTCCAAGCTATCCTTAGCAGTTAATACAATGACGGGCAATTCGCCTTCCTTTCGTATTTCTTCCAACACTTTTTCTCCAGACACTCCTGGTAACATTAAATCTAATAATACAAGGGAAAACTCTCCCTTTTTTAACTTTAACATAAGCTTTGCCTCTGTTCCAGAAAAAGCCTGTATGCTATCATACCCTTCCTTTTTTAATGCGGTAGCAAGGATATTGTTAATATCGGTATCATCTTCTACTACTAATATTTTTGTATTTGTGTTCATCTTTTCACTCCACTTTCAATCCGTCATTACACCTTATTATACAAAATATTTCGACGTAGCACTATCTATATTTTTTCTGCTACCTCTATATCCTTCTATTTTTTCTCTTTTACCATCTCCATTCCAATGAGTAACAGAATCCAATCAGACATGCCGTAACATTAAAGTTTATAGATACTGTCCTTGTAAAAATGACCTACGACAAGCACATTGACAGCTCTTATACCTAAATGTTAAAATATGGTTATATTTTACAAAAAAGGAGAAAAAATATGAAAAAAAGCAACTTAGCAAAAAAATTTATGACCGTAGCAGTTATTTTAACAGCTACATTCAGTTTAACCGGGTGTGCAAATACAAAACCTGCCGCTGAACAAGTGAAAGACATTACAGAAGCATATAAATCTGGCGATTCCGAAACTTTCTACAAAAGTATGGAAAAAAACGAAACTTTTGACCATTACTTCGATGCTGTGGAAAAGAAAACGACCTCAGGGCTTGGTTCTTTCTATGTGAAGTTAAATGAAAAAGCAAAGGACATTACAGTTAAGCCCGATGAAAAGGATAAAACCTTTGACATTCCAGTAGAAATTTCCTCTTATGATGCCTATGACGTAGCCATAAAAAAAATGTATGCTGCCGCCAAAAAAGGTCCAGAGGCTTTTGCAGATATGCCTACTTGGTTATGCGCTGCTTTAGACGATGCGAAAGCAACAACAGACTCTGTTAAATTCAACTCCAGAACAGCCGATTCGAGTTCGATACGATATTTATTTAATTCAAATAAAAATTTCTTTAAAAATCTAACTTTTGGTTTATATGACTTTATGGATGCAACCATGACTACCTGTAAAAAAGATAAGGATGTAACTTGTCTGCTTTCACAGGGTGATGAGGTACTTTTTTCAGCAGATTATTACTATACCTCATTAAAAGGTTCCGGACTATCTAAAGCTCAGGTGAAACAATACATAAAAAGTATTTTAAATAAATATAAAAAGTATAAAAATGTCTTAACAGATGTAACATATGATGAAAAAGGTATTACACAGGTTGTCTTTATTGATTACAGTACAGTAAGCTCAGCTACCTTGCATCGCTTAGGACTAATCTCAAGTTCTTCCGTAGGTAGTATTAGTTTAAAGAAAACAATTGATGGATTTGAAAGCGAAGGATTGACTTGTGTTACCGACACGTTCGGAATTACACAAAAAGACGAGACAGAAAAATAAAGATACCTTGAGAAAATAGCGGTATCCTATACCGACCCACAAACGTTAGACTAAAATTGATGTGTACCCAGAATCTTGGACACATATCAAACATCTAACAATTGGAGGTCGGTATTTTTATTGTCATATTCAATTTCTTTTAAAATTATTGCAAATTATCGTTGGGAAACAACTCAAATATTACAATTCGCTCTCGTGAATCATTTCCAGGAAATAAATCTCTACAATTGATTTCATCCGAAAATACAAGTTCCTCTACTGTCATCAAGTATGATATATATTCATCCGATGGATAATAAAAAAACAATTGGATACCTCGCATCTTTTCATAATAAGATTCTAAAATTTTTGCAATCACTTTTTGTAAAATTTGTATAGAAAAAGGATTAAAGAAATATACCCTATCCACGTTTTCCGGCACAAGAAACGACTCTGCATTGGCAAATTCAAAGGCTACTCTACCAGACGATATTGCCGTTTCTCTGTTCTGTAACGCTTTTTTACAGATACGTTCATCATATTCGATACCAATAGATTGGCATCGAACCTGATAAGACAAAAAGAACTCCACCCTGCCTTTTCCACATCCATAATCTAATACCGTATTACTTTTTCCAATCCGCCCACTATTCGCCAAACGCTCCAGTACACAATAAGGTGTTGGTTCATACGGATACCGATACTGATCTGCCTTTGTATCATCTCTTCCTGTTGTATGAACCTGCAAAAACTTATCCCATCTTGTCTCATTTTTATCTTCTTTCATTTTGCTTTTCACCTCATAGTTATTTATCTTTCTTCTTCTATCACAACCGTATTTCCTAAATCAGAAAACTGTTTCTGCAATTTTTCTGCATCTTCAAGAAGTAATCCACCTGTAATCAATTTTGGTGGACAATCGATAAACGCTTTCGCAGCTCTTAATCCACAATTTGTAACTTTTCTTACAAGCTTAATGGTTCTTACCTTTTTTACCCCAACACTTTTTAGTGTAAGTTTATAAAATACAATCTTTTGCTTTTCTTCTACAAAGTGTTGCAATGGGTATCCACAATGGATACAGGCAAATGCTTTATTTGAAATTTCTTTTCCACATTCTGGGCATTTCATTAGTCCCATACTTTGTATCTCCTTCCTATAATATCAAGCCTAAAATCGTTGATTTTAAGACTTTTTTGTTAAATATTTACCTCTTAAATCAGAGCCAATAGTGATGAACAGCTATCGTATCTTGTACTGAATAGCTAAAATAGAGTACCAATATAAAACATCCATATATTTTTCTTTATAAAAGCTATAATCCCCTGATTAGCTATGATGGTAAACCTTCCGTGTCTAATAGAAGCGTGTTCCAACTTTCTTCACAACATCATTCCTCTATCATATCAAACAAACTTACTTGCTCCGTTTTAAAGTCCGACAATACCATCTTTTTTACCGTATCCCCCTTAATATGTCTACTCTCCAATCGCTGAACACCATTGCGAATATTAGAATCCACCAATTTCACAACGTATATGTTATCAAAACGATTGTAAATAGAATCCCCACCTAGCCCTGAAAGACAAATTAGCTGTGTATTTGTCTTCTTTGCCATTTCCATAAGTGGTTTTAAAAGATGTGCAGAATACGTTTGTGCAAATGGGTTATCCATAATAAGTACCTTTCCTTCTTCTCCAACAGTAAACAAATCATGCTCATCACGTCGCATATAACTTAATAAACAAGTGAGGATTACAAACGCTGACAAAAATCCTTCTCCACCTGAATTTTCTGAAACTTCTGCCCATGTGATTGGTACTTCCCTCTCCGCTTCAATTTTATACAATTTAATTTTAACATTTTGTATTCCAACCACATAATCGTATAACTTCTTAACAGATATGACTTTCCCTAAATATTCTTCTAAATTTTTATTGTTAGCAATCGTCTCTAGTCCATTTTTTATCAACGATTCAAAGAAGTCGTGCAATCGTATTCTAAAATGTTCTTTCTCAGTATCCCAGTCCGGCACTTGTATTCTTAACATTTTAATACTTCGATTGCGCACCGTAATCGTAGAATTTTTATCAATCATGGCTATATTGGCATTGATATTTTGAATATATTCCAGGAACATTTCCTCTATATTTTTCTGCTCCTTATCTATATTTTCCAAATCTACCTTTAATTTTTCCAGTTGTTTCTCATATGCCGCTTTGTTTACCGCATATTGTCTGGCCAGGTTATATGCATCATTTACCTGCGACAAAAGATTGGCAAATGTTTTTCCAAAATAGTCATCTGCATATTCCTCTTTTGAAGATAATGCTCTGATTTTCTCCGCAATATTGCTCTTTTGCGTTGTTAATGATTCTTTTATATCTCTAAGCTTTTTCTTTCGTTCTTTTTGATACTTTTCCAATGCAATTTTTTCCATCTGCAACAAATCTGGAATCTTCTCTTGTAGTTCTAGAAGTTTCTCCTCCGAAACTTCGATGGTATCATCTGCAAATTCCGCTACACCACTTGCTAAAGCAGACAGTTCATTCTTTTTATTCTGTTCCAATAACAGTTTATTTTTCGCCACATCCTCTTCATGTCTTTTCAATCGAATTCTCTTTTCAAACTCTGTGTCTACGATAACCTCCTTTGCAATTGGTTCCCTGTTCCCTGTTTCTCTTAACAATTGCTCTCTTAAATTTTTAATATTCTCATCTAATCTTACATTCTGTCGTTCATACTCAGTATTTTGTTCTAGGGCAGCATTTAATTCTATTTTTTCGTTCTTAATTTTATTTTCAGTAGCATCGTACTGCTCTTCTGTAAATACTACATCCGCATATTGCTCTTGGGACAAATTATTTTTATTCTTTCTTGCCAATTCTGCTCTTTTCTTTTCTATCTGAGCTACCATTTTTTTCTGACGTGCCTGCAAATCCTCCATAGCCTCTGACACCCTTTGAATCAATACTCTATATCTAGCCTCCATCTGACTTGCTTCCGTTGCACCTATTATTAATTCTGTATTCTTCTCACAACCTGCAAATGTTTCATATTCAGAAGTCTTCTTCCGTAAAGCAACTATATTCTCTTTATATTGCCTTGCAAGAGCCTTTAATTCTTCCAATTCAACAGCTAATTCTTCTATATCTTTTTCAATATTTTTCTGTTTCTGCTGCCATTCTTCCATCTCTTTTTGCTCCCGATGAAGCGTTTTCTGATTCGTTTCATACATAGCATATTTATTACAAAGTGTTTCAAATTCTTGCTTTCTATCCCCATAAACTCGAATACATTCTTTACTTTCTTCTATTTTTTTATTCGTATTCTTCTGCTCTATGGCATTTTCCTCTTTTTCCTCTTTGACAGCTTTTTGCCGCAATAGCAAAGCTTTTCTTTCCTGCTCTACAACCTGCATTTCTTTCTGTGTCTTTTCATATAAGGCCATAGTGTATGTCTGATTTTCTATCTTCAATCTGTATGCACCAAACGTATTGATATCAGCCGTTTTATCCCTGATCTGCTTTTCTAACATTGCAATCTTTTTATCTAATTGCGAAAGCATTTTCAAAAGTTCCTCTTTCTCTAACAAATGATGGTTGAACATAAGAAAGAAATGCACATTTCCGTAAGTAGTGATATTACCTTGTATGCTCTCTACACCTTTCTCTAAATCTCCTCTTAAAATGATAGGAATTGGAAAACTGGTATATAACTCTTTCTCCGTATTTCGAAACCGTTCAAACACATCTTGTTCCATTATAATAGCATAGGGAATAAAAGGATTTTTCGCCACTAACTTCGCATTCTCTTCCACGCCTCTTCCATTTTTTGTAAGCCATTCCATACCATAATACGTTTCTATCCCTTGCTCCTCAAAATACTCCTGCACATTTACAGGCAGTTCCATCGTTTTTCCCTCTTTTAATTGTCTGTACTGCTTTTCTAAAACCGCTTTTTCTGTAATAAGCCCCGCCTTTTCCACATCCAAATCACGAATTTTTCTTTCCATGCAATCCAAAAGCAATGGTTTGTTATCCAATTCTGCTTCTTTCATTCCTACATATTTTATAATCCTAAGTCGCTCTTGTTTCTCCCCCTCTAACCTTGTAAGGTTGTTTCGAAGCAGTTCCAAATTATGTTTTTCTTCTGCAAGTACTGCAATATTACTCTGTTCTTCTTGCATCAGATTTCGTAATTTTATCTCAAGCTCTGCTTTTTTCTTCGAAAGCCTTGCAAGCTTATTACATTCCTCCTGTGTTTCTTTTTCCATTTCTTTGGATTTTACAACAAGAAAACCATCTGGATACAACCCCAGAACATTTCGTTTTAATTGACAATGATATTTTTCATGAAAGATATCTTCCACTTCATTGTAACTCTCGATTGCCTGCTGCATCTTTCCAATATGGATTCCAAGTTTACGTATCGCTTCCTCCGTTTCATTCTTCTGGAAACACTTTTCCCTTTTTCCTTCTAATGTATCTGTAACTTTCTGCTCTGTCTCTTCGAAGCCATCTTGCATTTTCTGAAGTTCATTCAAATAAAATACATACAACGTATGTCCTAATTCTTCTATTTCTGCTTGTGTAACCTGAGAATCTGTGACAAGTACGTTGATTTTTTCCTCTACTTCTGCCTTTTGTTCTTTTAGCTCCTTTATTTCCTCATAAATCTTACTACAATCATATAGATTCAACTGTGCTTCCCTATCCTTTATGGATTTTTCATAAGCGGTTATCCTTACCTCCTGTTCTATCCTTTTTTGCACAACCTCCTGCTTTTCCTCTTGTTTTTTATATAAATCATAAGAAATATGCTCATAAACAACTCGCTTAATATAGGCATGAATAGCAGCAATCTTCTCCTCCGTTTCCGTTATCACCTCTGTAATTCTTAGTATCGTCTCTCCCAGCATGCGAATATAGAGCACCATCTGAGCGGTTGCCTCCTTCTTTTCTTCACTCCTGGCAACATAGGTGTCTATATCCTCCTTTAATAAAATGGTATCTTCAAAATACTTTTCAATGATTTTTTTTCGAATAATATTGGACTGATTCCTTTTATACTGCTCAATAAACCGAAACGTAAGCTTTCTGAATTCATCTATTTTATTTTGATCCACGTTCAGCTTATCTTCAATAGGCTTTAAAAACCAGTTTTCAATCAAATTTTTTTCATCCTTGGCATTTTGGAATAAATCCGATAAGCCAGATTCTTTTTGATTTACTTTTTGTATGATACTTTCCCATTCTTTATAATCGATCTGATACTGTTTGAGGTTTTTAAAATACTGACTTCTACCATATTGACTACTCATATCATAAAGTCTGAAATCTCCATTTTTATCTTTACTTATTTCTTCTAATAGCTTTTTACATTCGCCAAATCCTTTCAAGATTTTATTATTTCCATTCACCTTTACAATCGGAATATGGTCCATATCATACTTACACCCCTCTTCATAACTTCCCGTAAAAGTAAGCATTTCCAATTCTTCCACATCATTATCTTCCCGCTGATTTTTTCGAACCATCATACCAACAAGAACTCTATCCTTACTTTGATCTAACTGCCATTCTGTCATAAAAAAAGTTGGCTTATTTGTATTAAAATAGTTCTTAAATTTTCTATCTCCAAAATCTCTATAGTTTTTATGCACAAATAAACTCACGATCATCTGTACAAGTACACTTTTTCCGCCACCATTACGCAAAGAAATAAGGGTACTCTCTCCACCTAAATCAAATACTTTGTCATCTACATTAATGGAATCGTGATTATAATTTAAATTTATAATTCGTATTCTTGCAATCTTACTCATTCTGACCCCCCAATACTTCCATTATTCTTGCATAATTTTCTTTGTTAAGTATCTTATATTCCATAATATTATCCAGTTTTGGTGTTGTTTGAATCATCTCATCTTCCGGGACAAATACAATAAGCCCCTGTCGATCTAAAAAACTACATATAATACTTACAAATCCTTCTTTTGTAACCCTAGCTCTGCTGCCTGCTTCCACACTTTTTAAAGCCTCATATGCATCGCTCATACTTTTATAATCCAGTACATCTTCATATACGTTCTGCTTGTCTTCTTCTTTTTCCCGCTCCTGTTCGATTGCAAGACCTTCTCTCAATCGCTGAGAAACAATATTTTGCAATTCTCCAAGCTTTAAAAATTCTCTGGATTTGCTTCTACTACCCTGTCCATCATAAAATTCCACCAACAAAGTTAGAATAACAAATTGAGATAAATAATAATCCCTGTCTGTTGCCCCAGGTTTACAAATTTCCTTCTTAATATCTGCTTTTGTAAATCCTAAATATTTGTTATCCATATCTGGCATTAAATATATGGTACTGCCATATCTCTCAATCTTACATTCTGCTATTTCTGCCTGATTTTTCACCAGATTCATAACTTCTTCCTGCTCTACATATGCTCTGTATAACTCTTTCACACCAGTGTCACTATCACTCAGTGAGCCATGACATAACAGGTAATAAAAAATCTTCTGACTATATGTGATACTCTCTGCTTCGTATGCCATATTTCTACCTCTCTTCGTATCGAAATCCTATATTCGAACATTTAAAATTCTTTCTATTCCCCATCTCATCTGTAACATTTTGAAAATGCACATACTCCTCATCTTCTATAGGAAATATATGTATTTTCTCGATCTTTCTGTATTTTTTATCTTCCATAATCATAAGAAGCATCTCATTTAACACAAAACCTTCCGATGTATCCATTAGATACTCCATCTGTTCCTTTCGTAATTTATCAATATCAATCATTCCCTCTGTTAAAAAATCAATTATGATTTCTCGAAAAATTTCTGCATTGGGAATCAATCTATTTCTTTCTTCCTCACTACATCCAAGGCTTAACTTACGCAGTGTTACCTCCCCCTGTTCCAACAACTGATCCAAAATTACACGAATACTTCCCTCATATTTATTCCTGCGTTCCAGTCTTTTTTGCTCCTTCTCTTTGTGATACGCTTCTTCATCAAAATCAAGTTCCAAATCTTCGTCTTTATCCTGTCCCTTTTTTAACCTTTTTTGGTAGGTAAACATTTTTTCCGGATTAAATATCTTGTCCATCTTTCCAAAATACAATGGATTACAGATTTTATCCACATTTTTTAATAAATTTACATCCTTTATAACCAAGTCGTACACGCCACTTCGAAAGGGAAAACGCTGCACCAGATTCATATTGGAATAATTTTCAAGCTCATATTCATATAATTTTTTTAAATCAAAATGCTGGGCAAATATTTTCTGGTGTTCCTCTAATGTCCTGGTCAAATATCCTCCAATCTGTCTTAAATGATTTAAATTTTCTTTTTCCTTTGCCGTAAATACCTTCTCATCCATCTCTTTTTCTTCAAATTCTTTTAACTTTTCTTCTATGAATTGCCGATGCATTTGAAACTTTTCACGACTCTCCACCACAGCCGAAATGTTTTCTTCTGTAATATTTTTATAATCTTCCACCGAATAAGCCAATGCATTTCTTTTAATGGTATGTACCGCCTCCAAAATTTTCTGACTCTGCTTTCTCAATTCTCCAAATATATTTTTAATATCATCCACCGCTCTATTATAATCTGCCTTTTCCAGATGCAACTTAAATAACATCTCATGAATCGTAAGTTTTAGATTATTTTCCATTTCCATAGTGGAAAGAACCATATTATAGCCTTCTTCTGTGAGAAAATAAGAAGTTCGTTTTACACCTCCGTCCTGGTAAACTACTTTATTTCCAATATATCTGATATTAATCTCCTCGTACAAACGCTTCACATAGTCAAACGCTTTAAAATACATGGATTTTCCTGCATTTCCTAATACATCCTCCACCATAAATTTTGCCAATCTCTTGCTTTCTTCAAAAGTAAACCTTCTACCATAATACTCATCATTTACATCTTCTAAAAACAAAGCGATATCATCCATGGTACAGTCTTCCTCCCTTAGCGAATATTCCATAATATATAACAACAGGGTGAATAATAGGTTCATCTGCTCATCACGAGATTGTATACCATATTCTTTCCATATTTTCTTATCAAAACTATTCCCACATAACACGGCATATCTGCCAACACTTTTCATTCTCTCGTCAAAATTTTTAAGAAAATCCTTCTCTTCCATAGCTTATCCCCAATCATGTTCGTTCAATATTTCTTGTGGTATGTACCTTCCTGCTTCTAAAATCTCCAGCATCTGTACTTTTCGTTCTGTTTCAAAATACGATAAAAATAACGTATCAATATTGTCATTCTGTTTTTCCTTCGTGCGAGGTAACTGTTCTACTCCTATTTTTAGTGCCTTGTCAAGCATTGCCTCATACGCTGTTACAAATGGTATCATTGTAATCGTATTTCCAAAATTGTCTTTCCACCGACTTTTTACTAGATGCTCGTAAATAAAAATTCCTTCATAATCAATGTCTCCAAAATAGAACAATTTATTGTTGCTACAAAAATACGGTTCTGCACCTTCTGCATAATCTGCAAATGTCTTCCATATACCTTTCCCTGCCCCATAAATTAAAGTATCAAAGTCCTTTTTCAGAATCACATTACGAACGGATTGCATATATCTTCTGATATCATAAAAAGTATCTTTATTCTCTATTATGAGAATATTTTGCCCATTTTTCTTTGAATGAGAATAATAAGAAAGAGGCTCTGACGTTTCATAAAAATTTAATTGTTCCCGACTAATGCCAAGTCTGGCACAAAGGGTCAATCCTCCCTTTCCCTGAAAGAATTTTTCTCTTCGAAAAATTTCAAAGCTCCGCTCATTCATCGTTTCTTTCACATCTAGTAACTCTGCTTTTTCCTGCAAATACTGACTTAAACATTGTATATCTTTCTTATCCTTTTCATATTTGTCTGGATGCGTTCTATAATAGGACGTATCTATAAGCGGATGGATCTTAAATTTTAATTCTTCCAAAACATCGCTATAATCCTTTTCTTCGTCATAACGCCAAAAAGCCAGTGGAAGTGCAGGTTTTCGACCATTTGTACCCGCACTTTTCACTGGCTTTATATTGCCATTTTCTATCAAATCAGTAATCGAACGATAGAATTCATTGTAATCCTTATCCGCATGCTGACTCATAATATCTTTTAAGTATACTTTCGTTTTTTTCATACGCAGATTTCCTTTCTGCTGCTGATCTATTCCTGTATCTCCTAAAAATTATTATAACATTTGCAGTATTTGGATACAATTCTTTTTACTATATTTTTATAATAAAATCTTCTTTGAAAAATCCTTTTTCCTTTTTTAAGAATCCGACAACTTTGTCAAACTCTCTTTTACATTGGTAGCAGAAGCTAGAATTCTACTATTGTACTCTTTCATCTCCTGCGTTACATCAACCAGATCATTTGTCTTTTCATTGATGGATGTAATAATGTTATTTAAGTTTGCCGTATCATTTTTAATATCATCAATTGCGCGTAAAATATGTTGCTGCGTTTCTGTACTTCGATTTGCAGTTTCTCCCGAATCTGAGGCTAACACATTAATCTCATCTGCTACTACCGCAAATCCCCTACCTGCTTCACCAGCGCGTGCAGCTTCAATGGAAGCATTGAGTGCTAACAGATTTGTCTGTTCTGCAATCGACACAACTTCCTCATTATTTACGTTCAATTCCTGAATAAAGTCATTGATACTACTTAAGGAAGCGTTCAAAGAACGGCAAAATGCAGCAACTTCGTCTATGCCAGAAGCAATATTACTACACTCCTTTGCACTTTCTTCGTTTCCTGTCACCATTTGGTCAACAGCCTCATATACGTGTTCAAACTGTGCATCTATCTGCTCAATCGTCTGTAAAATCAGCTCTTTTTGCTCAGAAATCTTTTCTTTATCCTCTTTGACTTCCTCGGCAAGTTCCCATGCATGTGTTCTCTCAATCTCCACCTGCCCCTTCATATAATAGATGCAGTTTTCTTTGTAATTAAAACCATTGTGTATTGCTGTTGCCATCAATTCACAAGTGTCATATCCACAGCAGGAACAATTGACTTCTCTGGATTCTTTTGTCTTTTTATCCATTTCATTGAAAATCTCATCTAACTGTGCAGGACTTGGCACATTAAATTTACATTTTTCCGACTTGTCCTCGTATTCACATACATAATCCGCAAGATTCAAATGCGAAAATTGCTTATTTAGCAAACGCAACCGCTGTTTTGGACTGAGTTTTTTAGACCATGTGTGACGAAACTCTTTATTTTTGCTCGCCTTTCGGATACGCATCATTTCCATCATTACATCATCCGTTGCATTCTTTTCTGATTCGGTAGCTGTACCATATAAACATCCTGCGGAACAGTTGAGTGCATCAATAAACAAATATGGTGTTTCTCCCTTTGCAATCTGTTTTTTATTTTTTTGTAAATACTGATACATATGTTTTTCACCCTCGCACTGTCGGATAAAAACATCTTCTCCAAGAAACCAGTATACATTTTCCTTAAGACCACCCGGTGTCGGATAAATAGAACCCAATCCATAAGAAATCTCATCTTTGCAAGAAGGTCCACTAATCTGATGTTCTCTCACATATCGCATTAAATGATCAAATGTTACATTATATTGAATCAATCCTTTCCCCCGTTTGGAATTGATTTCTTCTTTTTTGGCAATACAAGGACTGATAAATGCCAATTTATCCGAAATGTTCATCACTTGCTTTGCGTAAATTGCACTACACATCATCGGACTTTGCACTGGAAACAACTTAGGTAGTAGCTCTGGAACATACCTTTCAATATAAGATACGACCGCTGGACAGGGCTGCGAAATCCCACCTGTAAAATCATATTTTTTCACATAATTCAAATATGCCCAGGTAGTAATATCTGCCCCAAAGGATACACTAATCATTCGATTGACACCCAGCTTTTTTAAGCCTCCCAGTACACTCTCATACTCTTTTGGATAATTTGCCAAAAATGCTGGTGCAATTAAAATACTGATTTTCTCTCCCCTTGCAAGATCTGCAAAAAATCGTTCCGTATCATCCTCAAACGCACGAGCATTATGCTCACAAACATCTAGACAGGCTCCACATGCCACACACTTCTCTGGATCTACCGTAATCACGTTTTTTCCCTTATCCTCTTTCTTTGCGATCATTGCCCCTACACAACTACACACACTAATACATTTGTTGCATCCTACACAACTGTCATTTGTATACACTAATCCCTTCTTTGTCATAAAAATCCCCCTTCTCTCATTTTTTTTACAAAAAAAGACTTAGCTTTCCCTCATATTTTTTGCAATATGGTGATAGTATCTATTATAACATTCCACCTATGTAAAATTGTTAAATTTTTCTCATTAAAATATTAATTTTTTGCTACCCTCTCCTCTTTTATAATTTTCTGAAATTCTTTTATGTCCTTTGCAATCTCACCACTTAATGCAAGCAGACAGATCAAGTTTGGAATTGCCATTAACGCGTTGGCAATATCAGAAAAATCCCATACAATATCCAATGCAGTAGTGGCACCAAGATAAGCTACCAAAGAAAACACAATACGATAAATCATATTTAGCTTTGGAGATTTTACCAGATACTCAAACGCTTTTTCTCCGTGATATTCCCAGCCAAGTATAGTAGAGAACGCAAATAATGCAATCGCAATACTAATCAATACTGCTCCGACCTTTCCAAGAACCGTTTCAAATGCCAAAATCGTAAGGGCTGCTCCCTTAATGACCGTAGCATATTCATAGGAACCATCTTTGCTAAATCTATACTTGTTTCCTGAAGCATCCGACCAAGTGCCAATAAGTTTTCCTGTATTCTTCACAGCAGTAAGTACCACTGGTGAATGATTCGGATCTGTTAAAGTCAATGTATGTTCTGCACCATCTATCTGATAATCATATTTTGCATTGGCATCTTTCCCATCAGAAACATTAGAGGCCTCTATTGTAATAGAGGTATCTGTTGCAGTATAGGTACCGAAAATCGTAGTTTCTGTACTTCCAAGTACGCCGGAACTTGCAATACACAGCCCCGTAATCGTGCAAACCACAATGGTATCCCAAAAGGTACCAGTCATATTAATGTAACCCTGACGAACTGGATGATCCGTATGGGCTGCTGCTGCGGTAATGGCAGCAGAACCCATCCCCGCCTCATTCGAGAACACGCCACGAGCCACGCCAAAACGCATAGCATTCATCATAGAAGCTGTAATCGTACCACATAAACCGCCACCTACTGCCTGCACAGAAAATGCCATCGTAAAGATTTCTTTTAAACCAGCAGGAATATTACCAATATTCCCCAAAATCACAATAGCACCTGCAACAACATAAAAAATAGCCATAATTGGTACCACAATACTGGATACCTTTGAAATATATTTAATACCACCTACAATAATTACCAAAGCCAAAATGGTAATAACAACACCAGTAATAACTGGAGAAATATGAAAAGTAGAATGTAAGGATTCCGAAATGGAATTTGCCTGTGTCATATTTCCAATACCGAATGAGGCGATAACCGCAAATAATGCGAATAGCCATCCTAAAACACATCCTACCTTCTTGTTTTTAAAGGCTTTCTTCATAGTGTACATAGGACCGCCACTCATTTCACCTTTTTCATTGACTTCGCGATATTTGATAGCAAGCATACATTCTGAAAATTTGGAAGTAAGACCAAAGGCTGCTGAAATCCACATCCAAACCAACGCTCCAGGCCCACCTGCCACCATCGCAGTAGCTACACCTACAATATTACCTGTACCAATGGTAGCTGCCAATGCAGTGGTCAACGCTGAGAACGGAGAAATATCTCCCTCTCCACCACTGGATTTTTGACGAGCATTTTTACTTAACGTACCTTTAATGGCATACGGTAAATTACGCCATGGAAGAAATTGAGTACGAATGGTCAAAAATACACCTGTACCAACCAGTAAGATCAACATTACCGGTCCCCAGACAAAATTGTCTACGGACTCCAAAATTTTTCCGAATTTTTCCATAACACATTCTCCTTCCCTGGTCTAGGATATTCGCAATCCGCTTCACTACTTGCTCATATAAAAGCGTCACTGCGTGCCTCGTTCAAGAGTGCCCACCACCTAAAGGCAGTGGGTTTTCTTGAACTTTTATAAATTTTTGTAATAGTATGATATTGAATGCCATTTTATTAAGCCCTGAACATTTATAAAGGGATTAGACTGCAAATCAACTCTTCCCAAAAACATCTTTCCCTTGGATGAACATAACAACAAAATATATGCAACAATCCATAGGTATCTTAATTAGAGTTTATTGTCCCCAACATCATAATATACTTTAAAAAAAGAAAAAGAGGGTAATCCCATGGATTATCCTCTTCGATGTTTGTTATGATATTCTATTTTTAAACATTTGTCAACCCTCTCTACGATGATTAACATAGGTAAACGTTCAGATTTGTTTTGTTTTTTATTTCATTATACTTATTTCTCCATAACTGCCGTTATTTTAGCTGCTGATAACGTATCCATATTTGCAATAATATCTGCCCGTTTGTTTGATGGCATATTTTGCAATATTTTTGCCACTAAATCAATATCACCAGATATCATATTATCAAAAATTTTAGCTGCCTGTTTCGGGTCCATTTTAGCATAAGTATCCGCATAATCTTTCACCTCTGCTTCTTTTTGTGCCTTTGCTGTCGCTTGTGCCTCTGCTCTAGCTTGCTTTTTTGCTTCTGCAGTAGCTTGCGCGTTTGCTTTTGCTTGTGCCGCAGCAGTAGCCTTTGCCTCAGCTGCGGCCTTTTTTTCTGCCTTTTTCTTAGCTAATACAGCAGCCCTTGCATCTGCTGCATTCCTTTTCTCTTTCTCAATTTCTGCAGCATTTTTCTTCTGAAGTCTTTTGGGTAAAATACTCCTAGCAATTGGTACATCTCCTATTATAGGGGCAAGTACATTATCTGCCACTCCTCCTACATTAAATTTTACCATTCCAATCAAAATAGCTAACATAATGGCAACTATAAATATAAATAACAAAACCGACTCTATTTTTCCTTTTGTCGTTCGTCCATTTAAATCATCAATCTCCCTTTCCATCATTTTTTTTTGCTTCTCTAGCTCTTTTATTTTCTCTTTGTTTGCAATCCTATCCTCTTTATTCTCCTTTGTTTTCATAATAACAACACCCCTTACTACTTTTACGTTTTATAATATTTGACTCGATTTTTTTACTAACAAACACCCAATATATCCAACTATAATTCCTACTTTCCTTCCGCCCAAACTATCTATAGGATAATTAAAGTCATTACGTTCCTCTCCTTGAACTGTACGTCCCCGCAAAACGTTTTTGTCCTATAAGACGAACTTTCCTATAGAGAAAAAAACTTTTGCTTGTTTATGTAGTTATCTTAACAACTTACATTAAACAAACAAAAGGTACTTTTCTAAACAAATTCTAAACAATATCGTAAATGATTCAAAACAAGGCGTATGGTCAATCTAGCAAATTCATGCTACACTAACCATACGCCTAAATGTGTGATTGGCATAAGTTATTATATCCGAGGCCTTGACATGCTAACGACATATTGTAATAAATGTATTATCTTTACCACTCAATAGCCCACTTTCTCTATACTATCATTTTTACTGCATACGATACTCTGGATATACCTTATCCAAAACAAAAACCGTAGATATATCTTCCTCTTCACTAACGTCCTCAAAAGTTACAATCGTGATTTCTTTTTTGGCAGCGATCTGCTCCTCTGAAAGCCAAGGATTATTTTTGCTTTCATATTCTACCGTTGTCCCATCCGCATTCTGAATAGTCACATACCAATATGTTCGTTTTCCAGCTTTTTCTCCACGTACATCAACAATCCTACAAGTTTTTATATAGAAAACAGAATTTTTGAATTGAACTAAATCTTTGCAAATCTCTATTACGCCAATAATACCAAACAATAACAGGATAGCCCAAATTACAATTTTCACTATACTGAAAACATCTGGTCCAAACAAACTAATCTCCTTTATTGTCTGCATCACAAGATATCCACTGATAACTATTAGCAAAACATTATACAGAATTCTAGAAAACCAACTATACTTTTTCTGTAAGTCTTTTTTTACTGAGGTATCCCCAGCAAAGGGAGAAAACCAACTCCCCTTTTGCAATTCTTCACTCATTTGTATTTACTCCTTGTATTATGTAATATTTTGGTACTTTTTTATTGTATCAAACCGCTAGGGGGAACGTCAAGGTTGGAAAGTGGGGAAACTCATTCCTCCTCTATCAATCACTCTACTTTCATAACAGACATAATGCTTTCATCATTAATTGCAAATTTTACCAGCTATGCTATTTCTCCATAACTATTATTTTATTAGATATATTACGAAGCGCCGGGATTTTGCCTATCACATGGTAAATCGGCATAAGCATTTTCATGCCCTCTACCAGACTAATTTCTTTCTTATATATAAAATCAGAAATAAGCTGTTGCAATTCTTTTCCATTTTTAACCCCCCAAGTAAATTTGGCATTGCTACCCTCGATGGATTTTTCTTTTACATGCTGCACAACAAATGGAGACATCGTCTCAAGCATCACCATAACTTTTGGAAATGCCTTTCCAATGATAGAAAAAATTTGTTTAATGTCATCCTCACTCAAATACATAGAAAGCCCTTCTATCACAACCAAAACATTTTCTCCCTGATATGTAATCTCATCTGTATACGAAGCATCCATCGCTGATTTTGCAATCTGATATACCGGTCCATTTTCTGTAAGAAAGCGACTTCTTATCTCCATTGTTTCCGCAAGATCCACATTATACCAACGCAGATATTTTCCCTTCATCCGATAACATCTAGTATCCATGCCACATGCAATATTTACGACAATTGTTTTCGGGTGTTCATTCAAATATTGTTCCACCATTCGATCTAAAACAATTGTTCTGGCAATGACACCATATCCCATGGTCTTATCTTGGTCTGCCTTAGAAAAATCATACTCTAATTTCGATACAATTTCTACCGCCATATCATCTCTAATTTTCGGATTTTTCTTCCCTGTTTCCTTTGCTCTTGCATATAAAGTCTGAATCATTGTCTCTGGTACACCTGTTACGTTTACTTTTTCTTTCATATAAATCACTACACCTTTCTGTTATCGGGGAAATTTTCATCCCATCTTTTTATCATAACATTTGTTATGAATTGTTATGTTATCAAAAAAGCTCCACAACTAATTGCTGTGAAGCTTTTCTAAACTCTGTATTAACTTTTCTGTTCCGCCCTCGGCATGTATTCCTATTTGTTCTACCAAATATAAACTGTATTCCATATCATAATCCTCTTTTACAATAGAAAGACAACTATCCAACCTCTGTTTTGCCAACAATTTCAGCAATCCCTTATCTGGCAAAATCTTCAGTCTGCCTTGATAATAAGAATAAAATGACTGCTCAATCAATTCTTCCACACGACTCCTATAGTGTTCATAACAACTACCCTGCGACTTTTCCATGATAATAATGGTTTCCTTCTTATGTTTTAAAACAAACTTCATAAGAAGTACATCTAACTTAGCAGATTCCCGCTGTTCTTCCAATTCAATCTGCATGTATTCGGTCAGCAATTTTTCATAGATTTCTACTAACGGCGCTAGGATTGCCCGAAACAAATCTTCCTTATTCTCAAACGAAAAATACATTGCTCCTGTCGTGACCCCCGCACGATTACAAATTGTCCGAAGACTCGCTTTTGCATAGCCTTTTTCGTAAAATTCTTCCAACGCTGCCTGCTTGATTTTTTGCATAGTTTCTTTTTTATCTCTCATCATAACACTTGTTATGTTAGTCTATTCTAACTATATTGTCAAGTGTTGTACATAATAAATACAAAAAGTTCGCTTCTAGTAATGACATGATTCATGCTGCTATTGGCTTTGTTTCCTTAGAATATCAAATAAACGGTCATATTCTGTGTTGATTTCCTGTGTGGTTTCAACGCTTTCGTTTTCATTGTTGGGATGATGCTGTTTTAATAACACCCTGCATTTTTTGCGCAGCCCTTCAACATTTGTTACTTCTAAAAAATATTTCGTAATGCAACAGCTCTTTTCATCTGCTTAAATTTAAGCAACAAAAAACAGTTTAACAGTAAGAGTTTCAAAACAAGGCGTATGGTCAATCCAACAAAGACGTACTACACTAACCAACCATACGCCCATTTCTTATAATTGCCTTTTTCCGTTGTAAGATAAATAGAATATCTTGGGAAGTTTTATTACTTCTCTGATATCACTTTTCACCCTTCCATACAATACCCTCCTACGATATTTTGTAATACATACTATATGGTATTGGCATTTCCATTTAATATGTGCTAAACTCGAACTGTACATTTGTACCGCCTCCTATTCTTGATATGGCTTGAGACATCATTATCATTTTAACATAGGTGGCTTTTTAATTTTACCATACCCACCCCAGATTACTCTATTCGTCCCCGCCTATCGGGGGATTGGTTTTTTCATTCACCCCAATCAAACATAATTCCTTTTTCCCCAATTAATGACACCATTTGTTCCCTCTCGCCTTTATTATCAACGAATTCTTCATACATAAAATCTACTTCATCAATCAAGTCTATTGATACTGTTTTATTACACAAATCCGCAACGTACTCTTGTATCAAAGCTATATCAAAGGGTAATGATTCTATCTCATCCATGTGGCTAATAAGATTATTTTGTTCTCTTGGATTTCTCAAATAGAGCAACAACTCTTTTATTGCCCGTTTTTCTTGTTCTATTTTCTTCTGATAGGAACCTTTATACTCTTTACCACAAAATACTCTTTCAGCAGCTGAATTATATCTTAACTCATGGCAAAATATATTCCTTTTTCCTGACTCTTTCTCTATTGCTTCATAATATTTTTGGCATAATCTCCCTATAGTTCTGCCCAAAAATTCTTTTACTCCGTCTGTATTAAGTGGAGTCTTTTTACACAAAGTATAACCAAAAATGAGCTCTTTACAATACTTTTCCACATACTCAATCAGTAAATCTCTTTCACTAAAATCATAAGACCAAAAATCAAAACGTCTATATCGCTCTGTATTATAAAACTTCGATAGCAATCTTAACAATTCGTTTTGTTCTTTAGAAAAGGAAATGCTGATTTTTTCTTTTATTTTACTGTGTAACATCATGTGATCATGACTTTTTATCTTCTTCAAAAACTCTCTAATTTTATTTCTTTCTACATCATTTACTATAACTAATAATACTTTTTGCATTCGTTCAATTCCAACAGCTAAATGATAAAGAACATAGAAATCATTACCTACCTGATCAAAATTATCCATTCTATTAATTTTATCCACTGCTGCATATAGAAACTCTCCTGCAACATCTAATTCATGTGCCATTACAACACTTTCTTTTAATAGTTCTTCATCTCTGCTCAACTTCATACCACCTTACAATAATTCTTCATTTATAACAACTGTATTTCTACCCGCATCAAAAAATATAATTATATTTCATCCGATCACTTCTTTACAACATTCCAAAATACTCCAAGACCTCCCAAATCGCCTTTTCCTTCCTCTTCGAACATTTCGGCTGCTTTGCATTCTCCGACTTAGGCAAATTATAGTTTTCTCCCATATCCAATCCACACTTTTTTCCTACCTGTGCAATGTTAAGATTAGATACATCATACTTCCTTCATTATACGGTAAACTGTTCTTTCGCTAGGAATCTGAAGTTCTTCCGGTTGTTTGAGCTGCAATGCCTGCATGCATACGGATTCTTCCATAGGTGTCATTACATTCATCTTCCCTGCAGATATCCAGCATGACATCTGCCAAAGATTGATATTTCCATGGCTGTTCCTTTGTTTTCAGGTAATTACGGGATGCCTGTCTGGAAATATTAGGCCCTCTGCAATAAAAAGAGATTTTGCCCTTTATCATGCCATCGTCTGTTTTGATTGCAATAAACATCAGTCTCTGTTTTTTGCTGACTTCCGACGGCTGGATGCGAAAAAACGCTTGCCCCTTCAAGAAATTCATTTTCTTCCTTTAAGCGACGGATTTCTTTATCTTGCTCTTTCACACGTTTTCTAAGTTCTATAAGTTCCTCGTGAAGAGATAATGCATTAGCTGGCATATGCACAGCAGATGCAGCATTCAAGTGTCCTTCTCTAAACGCTTTTATCCAGCCGTAAATGGTACCATACGGTATTCCCAATTCAGCGGCGACTTTATGACCACCTATTTCCTGTGCAAGTTTGACTGCCTGTGCTTTGTATCCATCGTCATATGTTCTTTGATTTCTTGCCATATTGATTTTCTCCTATTCTACCACAATATATTTATGGTTAATATTCCTTACAGCCAGTAAGGAATTACCCATCTTGTTACTTAAGCTGCTAGAATGTAGGTAGCAATTGAATATCTTCTCCTTTCTTAGACTTCGCGTCCGTATATAAGACTGATAACCAGCTCCTCATTCACAGCGTTCGTTTTATGCAGGTTGAATCGCCATAGTTGCAATCGGGGCACACCACAGTAGATTGAATAGGCAATGAGTAAAACTGTGCTTTGTGGTGCATTTGCTTACGCAGTAGATGTTTGTAAATTTATACAAGACACTCCAGCGGCTAGAATTAAATTGCCTAAATTTACAAAGAAAAAACGTTCCGTTGTTACTCCGGAACAATTTTAACAAACTATAGAAAAATTTAACGAGGATACCAACTTTTATTTGCCTATCATGCTTGGCTATCATTGTGGATTGCGAATAGGTGAATATTGGGGATTAACTTGGGACTACATTGATTTTGAAAATAAAACTTTAACGGTTGATAACTTCCTAAATTATGACACCACAGGTAAAAGATGGTATTACGGTTCCCCAAAAAACAAAACATCCAATCGAACGGAAGAAAACTCAAATATTATATTGAAGAGAATTTTCTGTATGATGGCGCTCCTGATGTAGAACCAGTTTGCGTCAAAGAAAACGGTTCTATACTTACATCTGGAAGCTTTCGATATTGTGCTCGCGTGATCCATTATGAACTTGGTAATCCTTCTTTCGATTATCATTCTCTACGGCACACGCACGCAACAATCTTAATCGAAAATGGAGCCAATATCAAAGATGCCCAAGAACGGCTTGGACATTCCAATATAGAAACAACGATGAATACTTATGTTCACAATACCGATAGTATGAAAAAAGAAAGCGTAGATATATTCGAAAAAGCAATTAATCAATAAACCATTTGCCTACCTGCTAAAAAAAGCGTAGGCAAATGGTAGGCAAACAGGTATTTTACATTCACGCAAAATCCTGTAAATCCTTAATTTATGCGACTTAGCAAGCACACCATCTCCACATGCGGTGAAAGTTACTTCTTATACTAAATAGCGAAACTATCACCTTTTGCGAAAAGGTTCATCCCCCACTTAGGGGGATAGGATAGCTTGCGCCCCGATTATGGCATATAAATCAAACAAGATTATTAAGTAAATTATTTACATAAAGAATATTTCTTATCGTGTCTGCATCATTTCTTACTAATAATCCTGTATGTGCACTATTTCTACGCAATTGGTTTACAGCTCGTAAATCTGACAAATATAAGGTATAAGGATGTATATTATCTGTCGAAATCACACCGATTATCTGTCCTAACATGTGCATACTGCTAGGTATTTGACTTCCCAACAGTACCCTTAATTGCTTTTCAACAACCTTACAATATTCCACTATTATAGGAGCAAAATCAATAATGTTCATTTTATGTATTTCATAAAGAGTTTCTGCTGTAATTAAAAACTCCTTTGCATCTGCATCAAGATGTACATATGTTGAATTAACCCAATTCTGGCTATTTTGATATATAATACTATCTCTATTTACCGCCTGGACCATCTGATTGAGAACCTCGTCCATTTTTTCTAAATATTTTTCTCAATTATCATTTTCATCCAAATCTAATTGTCCAGAATTATTCTGAATCTGTATCAATCGGAGTGCCCATTGTCGAACAGAACGCTTCTGTTCGACCGTATTTTTACTATTTTGACTAAGCTGTTCCTTAATTTCTTTATAACGCTGATTTATACTTTCTATCTCTGGTAAGGTTTGTTCCCATATTTCCCACTCACTTTTTTGGCATCCTTTCTTTCGCAATTAACAAATAGGCATTTGCTTGCTCATACTCTCAAAAAAACTATATGCTGAAATAATTCCTTTTAATGCTTCAAACATTATCACGCCAAGGCTATCGTTAGACACTATTGAATACACTTGCTTTCCATTCATATCTCGGAATTGATAAACATTTCCCTCTGCATTAATATGATCAAGGCATTTTTGATACATAAAAACTGCATTTTCATATTGCTTCATTTTCTTATAAATATCAGCAACAACTAATAATGTTGTATCGTCCTCTACAATAAAAAACTCTTTTTCCACACTTCAATGCATCTTCTAATTTTCCTTGCCGTTTCAACATTTCTGCATAATTTGAAAAGTTTTGATTACATGGATGTTCATTGATCAAATCACACATAACTTTTTCATCCTCTTTAAATTGTTCGTTCTCCAACAAGACAATAAAATAATTGCCAGTAATATCTTTTTTTCTTTCTTCATCTTCTGCCAACTCTATTGCTTTCTCAAAAAATCTAACTGCATAATCCTTTTTGTTAATTTCTGGAGTTAAACATACCCAGCCCAAACTATTATAAGTCACCGAATGAGGATATTCCTCAACACTTCTTTTACCAAGTTCATACGCTTTAAGTACATCATTACCAAATCCCAAATAATATGAAATTGCAACTGCACATAAACCTGCATTCATGCCAAATTTTTCAAATAATGTGTCGGTTATTTCATCTAAACCTTTTTTATTTTTTTCACTATACTCTTCTCTATTAGCCCTTTCTATTACATTCTGATATTCCTATACAATCTGCATACTCATAGGACTATATATATTTGTGTCTTTATATTGCTTTAACGCATTATTCGCATCACCATATTGTTTCAAATCTAAACAAATACCATACAGCATTTTCAATGCCACTTGATTATTTCGTTTCAGCTCGAGAGCACGTGAGCAAAAATCTTTTGCTTCTTCTAAATCTGTATGATTATGATTTAATAAATATAACACTCTTTTGGCAAGTGCCATATTTACATATGTTCCTGTAACGCATTTACTTTTTTGCTGATACTTGATTATTCTTTTTCCAATGTCTAATATTTCGTGACATTTGTTCACATCATTTATCCCTTTAGCCAGTTCAAATTGTTTTAAATACAATATTTGTATTTGTTTGCCAGACATTTTATTAATACAACATAATTTATATTTTTTCCACTCTCACACGGACTAGGGTTATTTCTTCTAATTTTTTCCATACATCATCTTCCTTTATCCAAATTATTTTTTTAACAAACAATATGCCCTCTCCTACTTGCTTCTATATGCATTGTTCTAACCGCTCACTTTCATATGGCAATAAATATTTTTTAATATTACCACGATTCTTCTTTATATAATCAATTACTTCATCCTCCGACAGTTCAGCCGGAATTACATTTTCTAATCTTCTTACAGCATTACTTGGTATCCCAAATTCAACCAGAATAGATAAATTCTCACGTATAAAATCATTTTCCAATTGTTGTATGAAAAAGCTATAAGACCCTGAGTTAAGATTCTTCTTTTCGCATATCAGACGTTGGATACTATCTACAACTCTAAACACTTTTGGCACAGTAAACTGAAACCAACGTCTGTAGATATGAAATGCTGTTTCTACAGCTTCATCATAATATCTTGTCCTTCTCTCATCTGTCAATTTCTTTACAGTTATAATTTTAGTCTTATAAATATCATTAACAATATCAATAATATTCTTTTTTGTTCTATACATGTTCAAATATCTTACAAGCTGTTTTACCGAAAACACTCCCTTTTTTCCATCAAAGCTAAATAGGTTATTTTCTGCCACTTCTAAAACATAGCACATTTGACTTCGAGTAGGTAATTGACTCCACTGAATATTTTGTAATACATCTTTTGATTTCAAGTCGCTAATTAATTTATTATAAACCATGACTTGCCCTTTTACTGAAACGCCATTTTGTTTAATAATACTTAACAACTCAGCTGGAAGTGCATTAATCCGATCATAGCGATTTCTAACCTCTTGCCTTACATCATTCTTTTTTATATTAATAAGTATTTCATCTGTCAATATTTCTGGATCTTGTTCATAAAATGGAATATCTATTACAATAGACTTTTGCGCCGGAACATGACAAAAATTAAATACTCTTCCCACATAATGTTCCATCATTCTCCCAGAACGCCCCTTAATATTACTGTAGTCAAAAAAGTCAATTTCATTTCCCCCCTTTTTTTCATCTAACAAAATTACATTTTTAGCACTAGTATTGACACCTTCAATTATCGTAGAAGTACAAAAAATACAGTTTAATCGTCCCTCATTAAAATACTTAATGATTGATGCCCCTATATGCTTTTGTAAAGAGCCATCATGAATTGCCACACCATATTGTAATTCCTTAGCCAAACTCCATTTCGGCGAAACATTTTTATTAATCCATTCTATCAATGGTAGTTGATTATTCTCTTTTCGTCCTTTTCTTTGCAAATATTCTAAATATGCTTTGGCCATACGCCTTGCTCGTGCAGGCGTTGAACAATAAATAAGCGTTTGTTCATTTCGTAATTCGTCTAATAGTTCACACAAAATTTTAATTTTTTCCTTATCAATCTGTTTATTGCTGTTACTCCAGTCAATCAAATTACTCTTATCTATCACATTACAATCTACTAAAGAAAAATCTGACTTATAAAATATTGCATCGTATTTTTCTGCAAATCCATCCGTTATTCCGTCAATATTAGGTCCTAAGAAGTAAAATCTAGGATGAAATTTATTTACCACCTTCAAAAACGCGTTGTTTAAAATATCTGCACGATTATCCTTTCTTCTAAGGCTCAATTTGTAAAATTCATCTATAATAAGAAAATCTATTTGAGGTAATGGTTCATATTCCATTACCCTTTCCGCTGTTAACAGAAATAGATTTCTCTTATCCTTAGAATACGGCTGCGAAGTTCTCACTATAATCTTGTAATCATTGTCATATTTTCTCAATTTTAATCGAGTTTCATCTAACAATGCCAATGTCGGCTGTATGATAACTATGTTTTTATATTTTTTTGAAGCTACGATTTCTTCTATTAGCAAACTTTTTCCAAAGCTTGTTGGTGCGCTTGCAATTATATTTTTTCCTGACAAAAGATAATTAGAAATCTTCTTTTGCTCCTTATGTAGATATGTATTCTCTAAAAAATCTGACTGAAAATAACTCATTCGAACATTGTCTGCAAAAGACATACTTTTCAAATCAGAACTATTTTTTTGAATATACGGATAAAATCCTAACATTTCAATCAAATCCGCCCACACTTCATATATATTTTTATCAACTTTTTTCCAATTATTCAAAACATGTATTACAATTTTTCTCACAGATAATTCTGCTTCCGCTGAATGTTGTGACAACAATTGTGTACAATATAAAACTATTTTAAAACTTTGCTCATAAGAAATTTTTACTGTTTTTTCAATTTCTAATATGATATTTGTTGTCTTGTCCATATTTCACCTCAAATATTCTGCATATGCCAAAGACGTTTATGTAAATTAATAACTAATTCATTTTTATCATTTACAGGAAATAGCATAAGTATAATATTAACTCTGTCTTTTAGTGGCATTTTGTTCTGTTTATCAAAATACGCTTTTAACTCTCTGATATTTAATTCATGATACGCTTTTGCATTAGGATCATTCATATCAGAAAACTTTTTGTATATGTCATGTGTATAAGTACAAAGCATTGGTATGTTTATAATATTAAGTTTGTCGCTTAGCTTTGTACAATTCGTTATTGTATCAACCCATTTCTCTCTCCCAGGTATAGAATTATTCTCCAGATTCTTTTTAAATATTACAAACTGATCATTTAAATAGTCTGTATTAATATGTTCATGCAAATCTTTTACTAATGCTTTTATTCCCTCCTTACTATCATTGTAAAGCTTACTTTCACCAAGCCATAAAATTTTTTCATTTGCAGAAACATGTACTGCATCAAATCCATGTGCAGGCACACTCACACTATCTTTGAAATAAACTTTAGAAATAAGCGGTATTGTATGTTTGAATTCCCTTAATATCAGATGTAACAACAGCTCACCAAATTCCCCCCTTTTTGCTGTACTAGACCCTTTTAATTCTCTATATGCATTAATATCTTTATCTACAACCCACTGTTTCATTAATTTAAAATCTTTTATTTTGTAAATACAATGAGCTGCCTCTCTTAACTTCTCAACGATGTCATTTTGAGGAATATTGGGATCTTCATATTGTGCAAAAACATATTCTGGAATTGTATTGCATATAGCTTTGGTAAAATCGTCCAAACAATATTTAGGATTCCCATCATCATCGATATCCATATCAACCAAAAAGGTATTCAAATCACTTTCGTTAATCTTCAATAATATCACATTATTTTTATCAAAAATCCTGTTAGCCATATTAAAACACCTCCTCTCCAAAAGCAAACAAACTATTTACTAATAATTTGTATTCTTTGATGCATTTGTAACTCGATATAATATTTTATCATAAAAAATGTTTTTTTTCTATATTTCTCCTCCAAAAACAATTAAAACTTCCTGATACAACCGTTTACCAATTGTCCACTGCATCCTATTATTTTCAGTTTTTATTTTGGACCATACCATAGCAAACGCAATGCCTTACACTCATTTTATACGCTTCTGTTTCACCCCTTCAATCCATTCCTAAACTGTACTTTTCTGAAATAGGACACCTTTTGCAACATCAGCACATATTTTTTAGCAACAAAAAAGACAGTTTAATGACTTGTCTAGGTCATGAAATTTGTCTTTGCGACGAGAAGCACTATCAAAATCCTTGATTAATTTTGGAGTTAATAGTACTGATGAAAAGGGTTGCATCAAAAAACTGATAAGCAAGAACTTCATAATAACGTCTTGTATGTTCCATTACGACTTTGGATTCACCTTCAATAGAGTTGATAAGTTCTATAAGTGAATTGATGTCACTGGTTGTGTGTTTATTTTCAAATAGTGCTGAAACAATTTCATCAAAAGAACGCATAATTACAACCATACTTTTCTCCTTTGAGACATCGATACCTACCGCATTCATAAATTTGTCACCTCCTAAGATTATTGCAATGACTAACTATCGTTTTTACTCATTCCTACTCAATCTACTGCAGTGTGCCCCGAATATACCTATGGCGATTCAACCTGCATAAAACGAACACTACGAATGAATACTGGTTAGCAGTCTTATATACAGACGTGAAATCCACTGTCTCTCAAAATATTTATGGTTTTACTATAATAAGTATTTATTACTCAATCCGAAATAAATACACTTCCCTTTTTTGATAAACTATCTGAACGTTTAACAATATAACTAATAACCCTTTCTACATCCATCCATTTATACACATATCCTCTTGAATCTGGTGTATAACGTTTAGCTATCTCTTTTAAGGTCGTAATATCATAATTATGCAATATCGCTTTTAACTCTACTCCACCTTTCTCTCTATAAATTTCAATGGGATTTATTTTATCAACTATGTCATTTCTAGTAACGGTTGCCTTACTCTTATCTTCTTCAAAATCTCCAATACATATTTTTACTTCAAGATTTACCTTATCAAGTAACTTCTGATTACTTTTAATCATTTCTAATATTTTTAACAAATCAGACAATGTTTCTTGGTTATTTGGAGACTTGGTACTATAACTATCCTGAACATGTTCCCATTGTCTAGTAATAAGCAAATTTTTAATCTCTCTTACGTCTTTCTGAATTTCAGTAAAATTATCAAATTCAACGGGGTTATTCTTAATTTCATTGAAAGAAGTATTTTTATCCTGCATTTGTTTCTTTGCATTTCTTATTACCTCCTTTACATATTTCTTATTATACCCCATAGAGAATAACTCATCTTGTGTTTTACCTTCGTTTAATAATTGAAGTATTACTTCTTTTTTACTAGGCATCAGCTCATCCCTTTCATATCTACTTAACTCTATCAATAAATTCATTTGTTATGCCAAGATATGACTCATATATCTCTTGGTTATAACTATATTTTTGTTTCAATGTGGATATAACCGTATCAATATCTGTAGCTTCTGAAACTCTTGTAGTTTCTTTTACATAATACTCAAACACATCTGGAACATATCTTTTATCTGTTACTGGTAATTTACTTCTTGATATTAAATCACTCCTAGTTTCTCTATGCATTCTGCTTTGGATTCTATATTTAGTTATAACTATTCCTAATGGCTTTATATTATATGACCTATTAATTGATTTTATATTTTCTGCAACCTTTGATATTCTATCATTTATTTGTGGAATTCCATATGTAGACAAAATATCTGCTACAACAGGTATTAAATAATAATCACTAAGATATATTCCATTCAAAGTAATTGCTCCTAAATTAGGAGGACAATCAATTAGAACATAATCATACCTGTCAATTATTTCTTGAGTCAAATACGATGCTAAAACAGTTATAGGACTTTCTGCAAAGCTATTAAGTTGATTTATCATTGGTATCCTATCTTGAACCTCTAATAAATCTATACTTGAAGGTAATAAATCTAAATTTCTTATTCCCCCCGAAACGCTTGAAACATTTTTTATAATAGAAGCTCCAATATCAAATTTATTTGTTCTTTCTAATTTATCTAAAAACATCTGATGTATAGTTCTACCTTCATCATTTGCTTTTTTCCATACCTCTTGGTTAATAAGCATAACTGTAGCATTTGTCTGTGGGTCTAAGTCAATAACTAAAACCCTCTTTCTTTTTTCAAATGTCAAAAACTCAGCCAATGCAACAGTTGTTGTTGTTTTTCCAACGCCACCCTTTAAATTTATTAAGCTAATAATTTTGCCCATATATCTTACCCTCTTTCATTATTTTTTACCAGTCAATGTTATGTTATTATAATATCTCATTTATTTCCTCATGTCTACCACTACCAGTTTTATTTCAATGTTTAGTGGTTTTCTCTTTTCAGCTCTTTTTCCATTACCTCATTTATATAAATACAAGACAATTATAAAACTGCGTAACAATCAGGAAAACAATGTTATCTACTCTATTTAACAAACGCATACTTTCCACATGCATCGTATTATAAAAAAGCGTAGGCAAATGGTAGGCAAACAGGTATTTCACATCCGTATAAAAGCCTATAAATCTTTATTTTATGTGGCTTAGCAAACACACCGTCTCCACATGCACCGTCTGCGGGAACATATCCACGCACTTCACACGTTTCACCTCATACCCGCATTCCTGCAACATTTCCAAGTCTCTTGCCAGACTGGTTGGTTTACAGGAAATATAGACCATCTGGTCTACTCCGTAATCAATAATTTTCTTCAATGCTTTTGGATGGATTCCATCGCGTGGCGGATCAAGGACAATCATGTCTGGTTTTTCCTGAATGGTATCCAGTACTTTTAGTACATCGCCAGCGATAAATTCACAATTTGTCAAACCGTTTCGATTTGCATTTTCTCTGGCGGCTATTACGGCTTCCTCTACGATTTCTACCCCAATGACTTTCTTGGCTACTGGTGCCATCATTTGTGCGATGGTTCCCGTTCCACTGTACAAGTCAAATACGACTTTTCCTTCTGCCGCATCATTTCCTGTGCTAGTCATAAATTCTCTGGCTGTGCTATATAGTACTTCCGCTCCCAGTGAATTTGTCTGAAAAAAGGAAAAGGTTGAAATCTTAAATTGTAATCCTAACAATTCCTCGTAGAAATAGTCTTGTCCATATAACACTTCTGTTGTGTCGCTCTGCACTACGTCTGCCAAACTGTCATTTTTAATATGCAGGATTCCTACAATTTTTCCTTCTAATGGCAAGGCTAATAATTGTTCCACCAACTCTTGTAATGGAACCAATTCCTGTGTCGTTGTAACAATACTAATGAGCAATTCTCCAGTTTTTACAGCTCGCCTTACTAATAAATGTCTTAAATATCCCTCATGAGACATCCGATGAAAGAAGCTCACTTTTTTTTCTGTAAAATACTGTAGTACTGCTTCTAAGATTGTGTTGTAATCTTTATGCACAATTTTACAATCTTTCGTTGTGACAATGTCATGAAAGCTTCCTTTTTTATGCATTCCCAATGCTAAAGGACCATCCTTATACTCGTCACCAAAGGTAAATTCCATTTTATTACGGTATTCCCATTCGCTTGGACTTCCTACAATGCCCTCGAATGGTACGTTTGGACAGACTCCACGCAATAATTTTTCTACTTGCTGTGCTTTGATCTGCAACTGTTCCTCATAAGAAAGTGTCTGATAACTACATCCTCCACAGGCTCCAAATCCTGCGCATGAACCTTGTCTTGTTTCAAGTTTTGAGGCTTCTAACACTTCCAGTAATCTTCCTTCAAATTTTCCTTTTCTTGCTTTATTAATAGAAAAACGAATCTTTTGTCCTAAAATTCCATTTTTAACAAGCACTTTATTTTTTTTCTTTTCACCATTTTCCTGGGTTTCCTCTACATAAACCACTGCCTTATTTGGAAAATCAACTTCTTCTACAATGCCCTCATAAATCTGACCTTTTTTCATATTTGATACCACTCTGCCAAGTTTTGGCATTTACAAACAACAACTTAAACTGTTTGCATTTTCCTTTCTTATTTTTATACTAAACTATTATCAATAACCATGATCCACATACTTCCATTTTCCGCCCTTATTTCGTACCAAAATCCAGTTCCAATCATCATATGTACTGTTGGCTTCTAAAGAGCCATCTCCACCGGATGAATCTACATCAAAGGAAGATAATAAAACAATCACTTCATCTGCATTATTTCTATCTGCCCAATTTTGATACGCATCCAACGACTCATCTCCTGCATAGCAAATTTTATTCAACTTACATCCTTTCCACTTTTCCTTAAATTCTTTTATAATAATTTCTATTGCAGAATTAATCTCTTCGGAAGAATATTTCACAGATTCTTCCTCAATGATTTTGACATTTTTAACATTTCCACCACATGCACATAAACCAAAAGACATAGCTATGACAATTAGAAGCATAGTTACTCTCTTCATTTTTGTTATCTCCTTAACTTTACATTTTCACTAACTATATCCATACTTTCCATTTTCTTCCATTTCAAATTATACTTTTCGCTATCTTTTCAATAGTTTGGCAACTTTTCTCCATAATAATCTTACCATTATTCCATATAATTTTCCTGACAATTGATAATATAAAAACCTTTTCGATTTAAACTATCCTCTCGATTATATATCATTTCACTTCCATCTATCTGTCGGAAAATAGCTCCTGCCTCTTCCACAATACATTGCATAGCTGCTGTATCCCATTCCATTGTTGGGTTGTAACGATAATATACCTCTGCCTCTCCTTTGGCAATCACACATCCCTTTAGGGAACTTCCCATAGATACAAAATTGGTCAAATGATATTTTTCTAATAACCGATCCATTTCCGGACAACCATGAGAATTACTCATAACCACACGTATATCATTCGTACGATTACTAACTGACAACTTTGTAACCTGCCCATTTGCCTGCATAAAAGCACCTAACCCCTGTGCTGCATAGTATAATTCCTCTGTGACAGGTACATAAATCACCCCTAAAATGGACTTATGTTTATATGATAAAGCAATATTTACGGTAAACTGCCCATTTCGCTTAATAAATTCCTTCGTGCCATCCAACGGGTCAACAATAAAACAATAATCATTTTCTAAGCGAGACAGATTATCTTTTTCTTCTTCTGAAAGAATCGCATATTCAGGGAACTCTTTTTTCAAGCAATCCACAATAATTGCATTAGCTGCCTTGTCTGCTGCTGTAAGTGGCATATCACCCTCTTTATATTCGATCTGCATATCTTCACAATTATTATATACGTCCATAATTGCCTTTCCTGCCTCTACGGACACTTTTTTCAACACTTCGATTATTTTCTGTAACTCCATACAATCTCCTTATCTATTCTTACTATTACAAAACTAAGAGAGTACACAACCTTTTTGCGGGCATAGCACTCTCTTTTCACTATCTAATCTATGATTTCTGCCTGTTTCGTCGATTCCACTTACCAACTCAACACTTCCGCTCCATCTTCTGTTACCAAAACCATAATTTCCCACTGTGCAGATGGAAGCCCATCTTCTGTATAAACCTCCCAGCCATTCTCCTCATCTGTAAAAATATCTGGTTTTCCCATATTTACCATTGGCTCTATTGTAAATATCATACCTGGCACCATGAGCATATCGGTTCCTTTTTTACTATTATAACCAACCCATGGTTCTTCATGAAATTCAAGTCCTACTCCATGTCCCCCAATTTCCCGTACAACCGTATATCCATTAGCAAATGCATGGTCATGAACAGCTTGCCCCATATCTCCTAAATATCCCCAAGGTTTTACCTGTTCCAAACCTTTATACACACATTCCTTAGTAACTTCTACTAGTTTTTTCTTTTCTGGACTTACATCGCCAATACAAAACATTCTGGAAGAATCGGAAAAATAACCATTCAGAATAGTGGAGCAATCTACATTTACAATATCTCCAGACTGTAAAATCACATTTTCAGAAGGAAAACCATGACAAACCTGATCATTCACAGAAGTACAAACACTATATGGATACCCTTCATAATTTAATGGTGCAGGGATTCCACCTCGTTCTGTTGTCATATCATATACAATTTTATCAATTTCAGCGGTACTCATGCCTTCATGAATATGCTCCTCAATATAATCCAACACTGCTACATTTATTTTGCAACTTTCCTTTATCTTTTCAATCTGCTCTTTATTTTTTATAATATCTCTACTTGGTACTTTATGCCCCTGCGCTTTTATCATCGCAATTTTTTCATCAAACTGTAAATGACACGCCTTATATTTTCTTCCACTTTTACACCAACACAAATCATTTCTTCCTAATTTCTTTTCCATAATCATTGCCTCCTACATCTATCTAAAATTTATGTTTATACAAAATGAAAACACTCTTCCTACTCCACTCGCAATTTTTTATAAGTAGTAACATTCCATCTGCATCCTATCTGTCTTAACTTATCTATTATAAATGGCTTTTTCAAATTTGCCAAATCTTTTCCTACTTTTTCTTTAAATTTTTGTATCTGTTCAGAAGGACCATTCGTTTCATCTCACATAGTAATACCAATCCTCATCTATTCTATCACAAAATAAAAGAAAAAAGCGAACCTATTGTATTTTTTTACATACTTTATTGACTTTTTTTTTGCAAGAGAGTAGGATAAATTCAGAATGCTTAAGATAAGGAGAATAGATATATGGAAAACAGTTTGTATACCCCATCTGAAGTACTTGATAACAATATTAACGGAGAGGTTACAAAGGCAAATCTTCCTCTTGGAAAAATGATTTTGCTTGGTCTTTTAGCTGGTGCATTTATTGCCATCGGCGGTGCTGCAAGTAATGTTGCTGTACACGATATTTCAAATGTAGGTTTGGCAAGAACTCTGGCAGGTGCCATCTTCCCGGTAGGATTGATGCTAGTTGTACTTGTAGGCGGAGAATTATTCACAGGTAACTGTCTTATGCTTATGGCATATTTTGACAAAAAAATCAGTGGATTATCTTTTATACGAAACCTGGTTATCGTTTACATCAGCAACCTTGTAGGTGCACTTATTATTGATGTTCTACTATTTTTCTCAGGTCAATTTAACTATACAAATGGTGGTCTTGGTGCTTACACGATTAAAGTTGCAATTGCCAAAACAACGATTTCACCGGGTGCTGCAGTTGCAAGTGGTATTCTTTGTAACATTCTTGTTTGTCTTGCTATTTTAATGGCAAGTGCAGCAAAAGACGTAGCTGGAAAAATTTTAGCAATCTTTTTCCCTATTATGGCTTTTGTGATTTGCGGATTTGAGCATTGCGTTGCAAATATGTTCTATATTCCTGCTGGTATGCTTGCAGCTACAAATAGTTCCTATGTAGAAAAAGCAGAGGAATTATATGGTATTACCGCCCAACAATGTGAACAACTCTTATCTGTTGCCAGTACAAAATGCTTTTTCTTTGTAACATTGGGTAACATAATTGGCGGTATGGTATTTGTAGGTGCAATTTTTTATGCCATCCATAAAACACATTGGAAAAAATATCAATAACGTTTTGCTACTTGCTTTCTAATGCAAATTCATGTATAATTATAGGTGAGTAAGTTTGCGAACCAACACCGATTACGAGGAGGTAATAAGCGTAGTCGGTTTTTTTATATCCATACGTCTCACAGCATAGAAAACTATCACAATACTTTCGTTATGGATTAAAAAGTTTCGCCAGCACGGATTTTTACAATTTTATCTCTGCTTGTACCTGTAGAATAAACGGGTTCACCTCAGAGATACTTTGCTACAGATAACATCTGTTCCTTTTCTATAAGTATCTATTTTTACCCCAATACAATTTATATACTTCAAAATGGAACGTGATAAAATATAAGGAGGGTTATACCTATGCCAACAAGAAGAATTATGGATGTAAAAGATACAGGCGAATTACGAAAAAACGTAGATCATCTGGAAGAAACACTTATGAAAAATCACCGCATTGATCCGGATTTATATGAGACATACGATGTAAAACGTGGTCTGCGTGATAAAAACGGAAAAGGTGTATTAACAGGTCTGACTGAAGTTTCTGATGTTTGTTCTTATAACACAATTGACGGAAAACACGTACCAATTGACGGTGAGCTATATTATCAGGGAATCAATGTTATCGATTTGATTAACGGATTGGACGGTAGAAAGTTTGGTTTTGAAGAAACCTGTTATCTCCTGCTATTTGGCAAACTTCCATCCGAAGCAGAATTGAAGCGTTTTCTAGATGTCTTTTTTGAAATGCAGACTTTGACTGGTCACTTTGTCCGTGATGTTATCATGAAGGCCTCTAACCCTAATATTATGAATGCTATGGAACGTTGTATTCTGACACTTTACAGTTACGATTCCTGCCCTGATGAAATTACACCTAAAAATGTATTTCGCCAGTCCTTGGAATTAATCAGTAAACTTCCTTTGATTGCAGTTTATTCTTATCATTCTTATCGCCATTTTCGCATGAATGATACTCTTTTAATCCGCAATCCTAAAAAAGGACTTTCTTTAGCAGAAAATATCCTGCTCATGCTTCGTCCAGATGGAAAATATACAGAATTGGAAGCAAAAGTATTAGATATTGCTTTAATTCTTCATGCCGAGCACGGTGGTGGTAACAACTCCACTTTCACTACGCATGTGGTTACTTCTTCCGGTACAGATACCTATTCTTCTTTAGCCGCTTCCATCGGTTCTTTAAAAGGACCAAAACATGGTGGTGCAAACTTAAAAGTACAGGAAATGTTCAAAGACATGAAGAAAAATATCAGTGACTGGAGCGACGAAAGTGAAATTTCTTCTTACTTAAATTTAATTTTGGATAAAAAGGCTTTTGACCACTCTGGTTTAATCTATGGTATGGGACATGCCGTTTATACTTTATCTGACCCAAGAAAAGTTATTCTGAAGAAATTTGCTAAAGCACTTGCTGCAGAAAAAGGTCTCACACATGAATTTGACTTTTATGACCGTATCGAACACCTTGCGAGCGAGTTAATCATGAGCCGCCGCAAAGTCTTTAAAAACGTTTGTGCAAATGTAGATTTTTACAGTGGATTTGTTTATACAATGCTTGGTATTCCAGAAGAATTGTTTACTCCTATCTTTGCTATTGCAAGAATTTCCGGATGGAGTGCACACCGCTTAGAAGAGATTCTAAATGGAAATAAAATCATCCGACCAGCTTACAAATATGTCGGCACACATGTTGCATATACACCTTTTGAGGAGCGTTAAATAGCCTTTACTAGCTTTATATGTTTTGTTTTCATATATAAACGCTTTTATAGATTTGTGAATATTTTATCTCGAACTTTTTAAGAGATGCAAAAAATGGTTATCTTTTTTAGTAAGATAACCATTTTTATTTATTCGCATCATTGCTCGTTATATTTTATTGATTTTCGTTTCTATACTGAGTTGGTGTCACTCCAAATTCCTTTTTAAATACTCGGATAAAATGCTCTGCATTCGGATAACCAATTGCATAGGATATATTTTCTACCGTCATATTTCCATTCTTTAATAATGTTTTCGCTTTCTTTAATCTTACATGTGTAACATGTGCACCAAAGGTCTTTCCTGATTTATCCTTGATATATTTAGAAATATATGGGGTAGATAAATGGAAAGCATCTGCCATATCCTCTAAAGTAACTGTTTGATAATTACTCTGAATATAATTAATCATTTCCATCAAGCGATCATCTTTTCCAGCTTCCGTATTTTGTACTTCAGGAATTTTATTTACTGCTACTACCAATGCATGAATAGATGCCTTAATGATATCCTCATCAATACCGGCTCCCCAGTATGATACACCATTGCAGTTAATACCAACATATGCCATAGCTTTTGAAGAGGAGCCTCTGGATAGCGCATGTTCTTCGTAAGTTGTCAATTCGTAGCTAATTCCGTAATACTGTTTGATGGTATTGCTTACTGCATCTAAACGGCCATTTCCATTTGCATCTACAATCGTCTTCTTTTCACCAGAACAAATGGTTGCCTCTGCCATAATACCATTGTCCTGTTTGAAATGACAATCTGAAATTGTAAAGTTAGGCGTATAATCTAAAAAGTTCTCTTCGAAAATCTCATATACCCACTTTGGTGATAACTCTTTGTGTTCCTCATCTGAAACCTGTTTTACCGTATATCCTACTGCCTCACGCATCTTTTCAGGAACAACAATGGAGAAGTTTTCCTTTAAGATATAAGAAATACCGCCCTTGCCAGATTGACTATTGATACGAATCACATCTGCATCATAGGTTCTTCCTACATCTACCGGATCAATTGGCAAATATGGAACCGTCCATGTATTTAACTTTTTCTCTTCTCTCCAATTCATTCCTTTTGCAATGGCATCCTGATGCGAACCAGAAAAAGCAGTAAATACCAAATCACCTGCATATGGTTGACGATCAGAAACTTTCATTCTTGTAAGACGCTCATACACTTCTCTAATCTTAGGCATATTGGAAAACTCTAATTCTGGATCTATACCATAAGAATACATATTCATAGCAACCGTAATAATATCTACATTTCCCGTTCTCTCTCCATTACCAAATAAAGTACCTTCAATACGGTCAGCTCCTGCTAAAATACCCATTTCTGCATCACAAACACCACAACCACGGTCATTGTGTGGATGAAGACTTAATACAACATTTTCTCTATATTTTAAATTTTTACTCATATACGCAATCTGTGAAGCAAAAATATGTGGCATTGCAGTTTCTACCGTACCTGGTAAGTTGATAATTGCCTTTCTTTCCTTAGAAGGTTTCCAGACATCTAACACTGCATTACAAACTTCCAATGCATATTCCACTTCCGTACCATGAAAACTTTCAGGACTATATTCAAATGAGAAATCTCCGTCTGTCTCATCGGCAAGCTTCTTCAAAAGCTCTGCTCCATCTACCGCAAGCTTCTTAATCTGCTCTTTATCCTTCTTAAAAACCTGCTCTCTTTGTGCTACAGATGTAGAATTGTATAAATGAATTACCGCATGTGGCGCACCCTTTACCGCTTCAAAAGTACGTTTGATAATATGCTCTCTTGCCTGTGTCAATACCTGTACTGTCACATCATCTGGAATCATATTGCGGTCAATCAATGCACGCATAAAATCAAATTCAGTCTCTGATGCAGCAGGAAATCCCACTTCAATTTCCTTAAAACCAATGTCTACTAACATTTTAAAAAATTCAATCTTTTCTTCTAATCCCATTGGCTCAATCAATGCCTGATTTCCGTCACGTAAATCAACAGAACACCAAATTGGTGCCTTTTCAATATGGTCCTTCTTTGCCCATTCTAAATCTAATACTGGTGGCATAAAATATTGTCTTGTATATTTTTCTACGTTTTTCATTGTATCATCCTTCCTTCTATTCAAGGTTCCTAACTATAGATGTTTATTTTTTAAAGTAAACCGCACTCATATAGTTAAATTATATCAATTTTTATGATGTTATTTTAACATAGTATATGCATAAGGAACATGATTATATTTAATCAGTTTAGTTGATATTTTTTAATATATTGTATTTTATCACAGAATATCCCTTTGCTTATCCTTTTAAAGCTACGCTATCTCATCCCTTTTTTATGTAAATCCCGCGGAGCGTATTACGCTATAGGACGTATTTTCCTATAGCACAACAAAGTGCCGTACTCATCCTTACGCATCCGTACGACACCCATTATTATGCTTTCTTTCGTTCCATTACTGTTTCCTTCGCCGCACAATATTTGTCAGCAATACAAACTAATACACTTTCCTTATAGGCTGGCAATCTAAGATTTAATGGAAACATATGCGTTCGTATAATATCACGCTCTACCCTGTTTAAATGAAAATCCCTAACTGCATTTTTTAGGGCGATTTCCGCATGAATAAATCCATGCCATTTGTGTTCTTCATTCGGTTCATGCCAATCATACAAAAAGTAATCATGTAATAACGCTCCCCGAACAAGGGTCCTCTCATTCACCCTCCATTTCCATTTACGAGAAAGATACAGACTTGCAAATGCCACATTTAGGGAATGACGATATACCGATACTCTTCCATGTTGCATAAATCCCCGTTCCGACTTCATGCTGTCTGTTGCAAGAATATCTTTTCCATACTCGAACACAAGCCTCCAGATTTCTTTTTCATCCATGTGCTCGCCCCTTTCCCTCAAATCTTAGTTTATCCAAACTCTTGCATTTTATTCCGCTCTCAAAAAAGCTTTTAATTCATCCAGCTTGCGAACAGCCGTCCTACGACCAATCTGATAAACACGCTCTAATTCCTCAGGATTTTTTTCCGTACCTCCGATATTTAATGCCCGCGGTGGTCGAATCACAAACACTTCACCACGTAATTCTTTCTCACGAATATATTCTATTGTTTTGTTATAGCGAATATGTCTGTTCTCCATTGCCTCCAACATCTTTGGATATTTCTTCAATACAACCTTTGCCACTGGCATATATTTATTTTTCTCTTTGATATAATTAAACGGCTGAGTCAGAATTACTACATTTCGATTATACCCCAATTTTTCAAAATGACGAAGTGGTATCGAATCCCCTACTCCTCCATCTAACAGCTTGTATCCATCAATTTCTACAATCTGAGACACTAACGGCATAGATGCAGATGCTCGCATCCATTCTGTATCTTTTCCTGTTCCATCTTTACAAAGATGATACACAGGTTTTCCTGTCTCTACATCTGTACAAGTGACATAAAATTCCATAGGATTCTTACGATATGTCTCCACATCCCATAAATCCAATTCAAAAGGAATTGTATTATAGCAAAATTCCACACCGTATAAATTTCCAGTCTTGATGAGAGATTCAAAACTGGCATAACGTTTGTCCTTGCAATATGCCTTATTATAACGTATCGCTCTTCCAATTTGTCTTGACTTATAATTACAACCAAATACTGCTCCTGCTGACACACCAATTGCCCCATCAAACGTAATGTCATTTTCCATCAATACGTCTGTGACACCACAGGTAAACATGCCACGCATAGCGCCGCCTTCCATAATCAGCCCTGTTTTCATCTGCTTCCTCCATTTTTATTCCTACTAATTCTTAATTAATTTTATTGTACCATCATAAATGCAAACAGGCAAGTCACACATATGTGTAACTTGCCGCCTGCCACAATTATTTAGAATTTTTCTATCTGTTCAAAAAGTGCGAAATCATATGTGCCTATTGCAATTGAAAGTTCGCTTACTAAGTGCAATTTGCACATATGATTTTATAACTAATAACAATGTCATAAGTAAAATATCCAAGAATATAGTAGACTATTGTACTGCCTTAAATGCCTCACTTAAATCCTCAATAATGTCATCAATATGCTCTGTACCAATTGATAAACGAATTGTATTTGGTTTAATTCCCTGATCTGCCTGTTCTTTTTCATTCAATTCTGCATGTGTAGTAGATGCTGGATGAATAACAAGTGATTTTACATCAGCAACGTTTGCTAACAAGGAGAATAATTCCAAATTATCAATAAATTCCTGTGCTTTCTTTGCATCTCCCTTAATTTCAAATGTAAAGATAGAACCACCACCATTAGGGAAATACTTCTTATATAATCTCTGCTGCTCTGGATCATTTGATACAGAAGGATGGTTAATCTTTTCTACTAATGGCTGTGTCTGTAAAAATTCAATTACCTTCTTTGTATTTTCCACATGACGTTCTACACGAAGTGATAATGTCTCTAATCCCTGTAAGAAGATGAAGGAATGGATTGGAGAAAGTGTTGCACCCATATCACGAAGAAGGATTGCACGAATTCTTGTAACAAATGCTGCTGGACCTGCTGCATCTACAAAACTAATACCATGATAACTTTCATTTGGCTCAGTAAGCTGTGGGAACTTTCCAGATGCTTTCCAATCAAACTTTCCACCATCTACAATAACACCACCGATTGTAGTACCATGTCCACCAATAAATTTTGTTGCAGAATGTACCACAATATCTGCTCCATATTCGATTGGACGGATTAAATATGGTGTACCGAATGTATTATCAATTACCAATGGTAAGTTATGTTTATGCGCAATTTCTGCTACTGCTTCAATATCAACTACTTCTGAGTTTGGATTTCCTAATGTTTCAATATAAACAGCTTTTGTATTCTCCTTAATAGCACCTTCAATTTCATTTAAATCCAATGGATTTACAAAAGTTGACTCGATATTATAATCTACTAATGTATGTGCTAATAAGTTGTAAGTACCACCATATATGTTCTTTGCAACTACTAAATGGTCCCCAGCCAATGCTAAATTCTGAATTGTATATGTAACTGCTGCTGCACCAGAAGCCACTGCTAAAGCTGCTACACCACCCTCTAAAGCTGCAATTCTCTGTTCAAATACATCTTCTGTTGGATTTGTTAAACGACCATAAATATTTCCAGGATCTTTTAATCCAAAACGATCTGCTGCATGCTGTGAGTTGCGGAATACGAAAGATGAAGATTGGTAAATTGGTACTGCTCTTGCATCTGTTACTGGATCTGGTGTTTCCTGTCCTACGTGAAGCTGTAATGTTTCAAATTTGAATTTTCTATCTTTTCTTTCTAATTTTGCCATATGCTCTACCTCTTTCTGCGAATATTTTATTCGACTTATATTTTTCTTTTCGTTTCTTTTTCCTAGTTTTCATATCGGATTTAATTTATGTCCATATTATACTTTACAATTCCTATTATGTCAATAGGTTTTTAGAAGTTTTTAAAAAAGACCGTTATCACAGTAATTACGGACTTTTTTACTACAATGTATCCGCACTATAATTGTGTGCATTTATTATATATACACCCAACACAACCAACAATCCGGCTACAACGTAACGTCCATAAAATGGCTCTCTCAACATCAAACAGGATAATACTGCACCTATAATAGGAATAAATGCATTAAAAATAGAAATTTCTCCAACCGGGTTATAACAAATCAACTGATTGTATAGAGAAAATCCAACTGACGATACCAAAACCAATAATAGTAACACAACGATACCCGTATAGGTAATCTGATGTAAACTTCCTCCCATCAACAGTCCTGCTATGATAAGTACAAAACCTCCAAATGCCAAACTGATTCCCGTCGCCATCAGTGTATCAACCTTCTGTGTTACAATTCTTGTCATTACTCCACCAAAAGCCATACAAATACCACTACAAATCAGCATTCCATCTCCTTCCAGTGAAAATCCGCCTTGCGTCATATCACTACCAAAATTCAGAAGAAAAACACCAAAAAAACCAGAAAGACAACCTGCAATCTTTCTTTTTGTCATATGCTCATCGCGAAAACATATACAAGCAAGAATGATAACAAAAAAAGTTCCCAAGGAATCTAAAATGGCCGATCTGGCACCACTGACCTTAGATAGTCCCATATAAAAGAAAAAGTAGTGAAGTGCGGTATTTACAAGACCAAATGCTAATAACCACCAAACATCCCTTTGCTGGTTTATTTTTACTTTATGCCCCAGCATTTTTCCAATTAATAGGGTAACACCCCCAGCAAGCAGAAAACGGACACCGGCAAAAAGAGTCTTTGAACCAGTGTCTGTTGCTGTAATGGCAAACGCTTTAAACCCAATTTTTATTAATGGAAATGCAAATCCCCAGGTAAACGCCGCGATTGAGGCAAATAGTATAACAAAAAATTTCTTCTCAAATATTGATTTTGTCTTTTTCTCTTTGTTTTCCATTTCTTCTTCCTATTGCATAAGCTGTTTTCCGTCAGAAAACGCATTTCCAACTACTTCTGTCATTTTCACATATTGATTATTGAACGGATCAAATGAAATTGGTGCAACTTTTGCAATATCTACATTCCCATTTGCATCTAATGCTTTTTCGTCTACGCTGACATTTATAATTTCTCCTACTAAACGACAGGTTTTCTCATCATAACTTTTTAATTTACATTCTACGCACACTGCTAATTCATTGATGATTGGTGCATCCACAAATTCTGATTTTATAACAGTAAATCCTGCTGTTTTTATTTTATCTGCCACTTTATTTCCAGAAGCAATTCCCACATAATCACACGCTGTCACATGCTCTGCATCCGCCATGCTAATCGTAAATGCTTTTTTTGCTAAGATATTTTTTGTAGTCTTATGTCCAGCACTGATGCACATACTGATTTCGTTTCCTTCACTGATGCCTCCCCAAGCCGCATTCATAGCATCTGGTGTTCCATCTTCTCCATAAGATGCGATAATAAATACCGGCTGTGGATATGTGTATGGTTTTGCTCCAAAATTCTTTCTCATAATAATTCCTCCTGTTCAAGACTCTTTGTATACATAACAAATTCACTTTATAATTCCGTTGACAATACTTTTTGAATACTTCCATTTATATAGTTTACCATATCGCCTACGTCAATATTTTGTTCATATAAATACTTATCTGCAATTTTCAAAGTTTGTACTTCATTCTCTGTATTTTTTATCGTTACCTTATCCATTCTCTCCATATGTTCCGGCAACCCTTCACAACCAAAATCTGGTTCCTCTATATCCACTACTTTATATAAATTCGGCATACTTTCCCCCTCTCTAAACTGTAACTTTAAAGCATCTGCCAACGTCCCTATTATTATAGCACCAGAATATAGATTTTCTCAACTTTTTATTTTTTAACGGTATGAACCCCCTTGACGATAACTCACCCTATAGTATATCATACACTTTATCTAACATTTATTCCAAAAGATTCGGATGTTTACACACACTTTTTAATTGTAGTTCTATAAGAAAGGATTTTTATTATTATGAATAACAAAATTGGTCGTACTTTTACACCATGGACCCTTTTAAAATTTGCTGCGCCATCTATTGCCATGATGATTTTCATGTCACTTTATACAATCGTAGATGGAATCTTTATTTCCCGTTTTATCGGGAGTAATGCACTCTCTTCTTTAAATATTGTATACCCTATCATAAATATTGTCATTGCGATTGCCACGATGCTTGCTACTGGTGGAAACGCTATTATCAGTAAATACCTTGGACAAGAACGAAAAAAAGAAGCGAACGAGTGTCTGACACAGTTTGTATTCATCGGCTTATTCGTTAGTATCGTTATCTTAATTTTAACACAATTTTTTCTGACACCAATTTCCTATTTTCTAGGCGCTAACGATGTGCTTTTACCTAATTGTAAACAATATTTGTCCACAGCCATTCTTTTTGCTCCTGCGTGTATGTTGCAAACACTTTTTCAATCCTATCTGGTTACTGCTGGTTATCCATCCCTCGGATTACTGCTTACTGTAGGAGCAGGTGTTTTAAATGCAGTATTGGACTACTTTTTTATCGTTATCTGCCATTTGGGAATTGGCGGTGCCGCACTCGCCACTGGAATTGGGCAATCAATCCCTGCCATTGCTGGACTATGTTTCTTTTTCCTTTCAAGAGAAGGCTTGCATTTTACAAAATTCTCTTTCCATGTAAAAGAACTTGCCCTAGCCTGTTATAATGGTTCCTCGGAAATGATAACTCAACTTTCCAATGCGATTGTTACCTTTTTATTCAATATTATACTAATGAAACTGGCTGGCGAACATGGCGTAGCTGCTATCACCATACTTCTTTATGGTCAATTCCTTTTTAATGCATTTTACCTTGGTTTTTCCATTGGAATTAGCCCAATCGTAGGATACCAATATGGTGCTTGCAACAAAACGGAATTAAAAAACACCTACAAAGTTTCCTTCCTATTTGTCGCAATCTCCTCTTTAGTCCTTACTGTTATATCCATTGCTTTATCAACACCATTGGTAAGCGTTTTTACGAAAGATGCCAACACCTTTGCCCTAGCAGATTTTGGATTTAAACTGTTTGCCATAAACTTTTTATTCAGCGGACTAAATATCACCAGTTCCGGCTTTTTTACCGCCCTATCAAACGGCAAAGTTTCTGCTATTATTTCTTCCAGTAGAACCTTAGTATTTACGGTACTATCCCTTCTAATTTTACCTAACTTTTTAGGAATCAATGGTGCCTGGATTGCCATACCTGTTGCAGAACTTATTACACTTCTTTTGTCTCTTCGTATGCATTTGAAGTACTTTATATTGGCTGATGAGAAGAACTATCTCACATAAAAACAGAGCTGTCACACGCATTACTTTTATTGTGACAGCTCATTATAAAAAAACAAGTTTTTTTCTTTTAAAAAGCAATTTCTAAAGACATAAACAAAAGAGCCTATCACACTAAAAATTAGTGCAATAAACTCCTCTGGGTTACTTTTTTGTATCTATCCTATCACACGTTCTTTCCATATAAACTTAACCCTTAACACACTTTTCCATTTTACAAAAATGAGAAAATCCCCACTGATTTTATAAATAAAAATGCTAAAAATATCGGTGCAATATATTTTATCATAACGTAAAACAATCGACTTCTTCCCATTTTTTCTCCATTTTTCTGTACTTCGCTAATAATAAGCTTTGGTCCGACTACCCAACCAACTAAAATACAGGTTCCAATTGCTACAATTGGCATGAATACATAATTACTGATATAGTCCATAATATCCAAAATCTGTGCATGGGAACCGTTTGGCAACACAATGTCAAAGTACAATTTATTATATCCTAGGCAAACAACCACGCCTGCAACCAATGCTAGGATACCTTCCAATATAGCTGCTTTTTTTCTACTAATCTTAAATTCATCCATAAAGCTGGATACTACCGCCTCTAACACCGATACTGCACTGGTTAATGCGGCAAATAAAACCATGGCAAAGAACATACCACCTACTATATTTCCCATAAATCCCATAGAGGCAAATACTTTTGGCAAAGATACAAACATCAAACTTGGTCCAGATGCAGACATTCCCTCTGGTCCCATAAAAGTATATAAAGCTGGTATAATCATTACTCCTGCTAAGAATGCAACCACTGTATCAAAAATTTCTATTTGGTTAATAGATTTTCCCAAATTGGCTTCGTCTGATACATACGAACCATAGGTAATCATAATTCCCATGGCTACACTCAGACTAAAAAACAACTGTCCCGTCGCATCAATCACAACTGTAAAAAAGGATTTTACCGTCATGCCGGAGAAATCAGGTATGACATATTTCTTTAATCCATCCAATCCTGTTCTTGTCACTCCGCTTGCATCTGTATGTGAAATTGTAATGGAATAAATCGCAATTCCAACTACCAATAAAATCAACAATGGCATGATAATTTTTGAAGATGCCTCAATTCCCTTATTTACGCCACGTAGTACAATAATAAATATCGCAGCAAAGAAAATAATCATCAATACAAGAGGCTCTGTATCCTGTGCTATAAAGTCAGAAAAATAGTTTTCCTGTGCCGCTGCCTCCCCTTTTCCTGTCAGATATACCAGAAAATATTTTAATACCCAACCACCAATCGTAATATAGTATGGTAAAATGATTACCGGAACCAAACAAGCTATAATCCCCAAGGGCTTCCATCCCTTCTTTATTTTGCTATATGCAGTCAAGGGACTTTGTTTTGTCTTTCTACCAATGGCTATTTCCACCGTAAGCAAAGTAAATCCAAAAGTCAATGCTAATATAAGATAAAATAGTAAAAATACCCCACCACCATCTTTCGCCGCTAAATAAGGAAATCTCCAAATATTTCCCAGACCGACTGCACTTCCTGCTGCTGCCAGTACAAATCCTATGGATCCCTTAAATGAATTTCTCTGTTCTTTCAACACTCTTTCCTCCCTGTAAATAACTATAATTAGGTAATTGCGAAACTCTCAATAAACTACATTTCATTTGTGCAAATTTACATATCATAAGTAAGGTGCTTCTGACACCGTCGGTACTTACCTTTTCTTATTCCATCTCTTTGAAACATAAGAGATTAATACCTCTGTATTGCTAATTCAGATAGCATGTTTGAATTGCATTTTATTATAACATCCCATGATTCTATTTACAATCTGCTCTTTTCTATCTATATTTACAATTTCTCCTGCCCAATTCACTGCCTGCTATCAATTCCTTACTTGCAACTTTTTAAAAATGCCAGAACTGTGAAATTTCACTGCTCCTATTTTCTATCCGTTTTTTCTGCTATTTCCGACGAATTTAACAGGTTCTTTCTCTCCATCTAAAACACACTCTACTAATTCATCCTGTTCATAACGCAACTTTAACGAGAAAAACGTATCCCGTTCTTCTAATAATCGAAAAAAAACTTTGTCACCTTCCCAAATAGGAAGCTCATATACCTTCTCTTTTTCAACCCATTCTAGGTCTCCTTCCTCACAGGTTATCATTTCACCTGTAAAACCATCTGCTGTATATAAAAACATATATTCCGTCTGCCAGCAATCGCACAGAAATGTAATAATTCCTCTTAGTCTCCAACGGGTAAGTGTAAATCCTGTTTCTTCCTTTACTTCCCGCAATAAACATTCTTCGGGTGATTCATTTTCTTCAAAATGTCCACCTACACCAATCCATTTATCTTTGTTGATATCTTTTTTCTTTTTTACGCGATGAAGCATCAAATATTTTCCGTCTTTTTCTATATAACATAATGTAGTAAGATTACTTTTCATTTTTTCCTCCAATTTAATATCCAAATATTGTGCTGCATTGTTGTCCTTTTAAAAAAATACAAGCATGTCCATTATACAGAAAAACAAGCCTATTAACAAATACTCTCGCTAACAGACTTGTTCTTTCCTCATATAAATTTTTCTATCTAATATAAGAAAATTATTTGTCAACCTTTGGTAACTTTTCTCTATATTTTGCTAATTCCTCATCCGATGGAATATAATCTTCCATCTTACCATCATGGAATTTCTCGTATGCAAACATATCAAAATATCCAGTTCCTGTTAAACCAAATACGATTGTTTTTTCTTCTCCTGTCTCAATACATTTCTTTGCTTCATCCAATGCCACTTTAATTGCGTGTGAGCTTTCCGGTGCTGGAAGAATACCTTCAACTCTTGCAAATTCTTCTGCTGCTGCAAACACTTCTGTCTGCTCTACACTTCTTGCCTCAATCAATCCCTGATCGTATAATTCCGATACTACAGAACTCATACCATGATAACGAAGTCCGCCTGCATGATTTGCAGAAGGAATGAAATCACATCCTAACGTATACATCTTGGATAATGGGCAAACCATACCAGTATCACAGAAGTCATACGCATAGACACCTCTTGTCAGACTTGGGCAAGAAGCGGGTTCTACCGCAATAAGCTTATAATCTTTTTCCCCTCTTAACATTTCGCCTGCAAATGGAGAAATCAATCCTCCTATGTTTGAACCACCTCCCGCACATCCAATGATAATATCCGGTGTAATTCCATATTTATCCAGTGCAATCTTTGTTTCCAGACCGATTACCGTCTGATGCAATAATACCTGAGATAATACACTTCCCAATACATATCTATATCCCTCTGTTGAAACAGCAACTTCCACCGCTTCTGAAATAGCACATCCAAGACTTCCTGAAGTACCCGGATGCTCTTTCAAAATCTTTCGACCTACATTCGTTGTTTCGGAAGGAGATGGTGTAACTTTAGCACCATAGGTACGCATAACCTCTCTTCTGAATGGTTTTTGCTCATAAGAACATTTTACCATGTAAACATTACAATCCAAGTCAAAGTAAGAACATGCCATAGAAAGTGCAGTTCCCCACTGTCCAGCTCCAGTCTCTGTAGTAACACCTTTTAGTCCCTGCTTCTTTGCATAATAAGCCTGTGCAATTGCGGAGTTTAACTTGTGACTTCCACTGGTATTGTTTCCTTCAAATTTGTAATAAATTTTAGCAGGGGTTCCCAACTTTTTCTCTAAACAATACGCTCTAACCAATGGTGCTGGACGATACATTTTATAAAATTCTCTAATTTCCTCTGGAATGTCAATATATGGTGTTGTATCATCTAACTCTTGCTTTGCCAGCTCTTCGCAAAATACATTTGATAATTCCTTTAAGGTCATAGGCTCTAATGTTTCCGGATTTAACAGTGGTGCCGGTTTCTTCTTCATATCTGCGCGGACATTGTACCACTGCTTTGGCATCTCATCTTCCTCTAAATAAATTTTGTAAGGGATTTTTTTCTCTTTCATTTTTGTATACTCCTTTCTCCTTGCAACAATATTAGCTCATTATCTTTATCCATAGAGGAAAAAGCCCTTATCCCAGACCTTGGGACAAGGGCTTTTCTCTCCTGCGGTACCATCCAAAATAATGACACCTTTATTCTATTACTCACTCTTTTACAATGATTCACAAAATTACTTTAGCATAGAAAAGATAGATAGTCAAATTATTTTTATGTCGTTTCCATCGCTTTTACAACGATATGTCCATAGTGCCTATATTTACATCTACCACATCTTGTGCTATATTTTATTAGGATTGCAGTATCAAATCGCCATTTAAGCCTTTTGACATCTTAATCTTATTGAATAAAAATATAGGAGATGTTTTTTATGCAAAAAACAAATGTAACATGGCGTGTCATCATTTATTTAGCAGGCATGTTTCTACTGGCTTTGGGTATTACCCTTAACACACAAGCTGGATTAGGTGCATCCGCAATTGTATCCATACCTTATGCAATTAGCCGTGGCACTGGTCTTAGCTTTGCCAATCTAACTCTGCTTATCTATTGTGCCTTTGTAGTTGCTCAATTTATAATCAAAGGTAAACAATACAACCTGCTTGATATTTTGCAGGTAGTTGTCAGCATTGTATTTACCCGATTTATGGCACTGTTTCAAACTATCATTGTATATAAAAGTGGCTTTTTACCAACTGATCTTGTCGTACTGGCTTTGGGTATCCTACTCACAGGCATAGGTGCCGCCATGACCGTCGATATGATGCTAATACCAAATCCCGGTGATGGCATTGTAAATAGCATTTCCATTCGCTCAAAGAAAGAGCTTGGTCTATGCAAAAACTGTTTTGACCTCGGCTGCGTCATCTGTTCTCTGGCAATCGGCTTGCTATTCGGAAATGCAATCCTTGGTGTTGGATTAGGAACGCTACTCTCTATGCTTGGTGTTGGTCGTGTCATTGCCATTTTTAATCACATGACAAAAGAAAAGCTACTGACTTTGGCTGGAATTTAAGGATACTATCAAAGTATCCTTATTTGATTCACTCTGCCTTATAGAAATCCACTGCAAACAGTGGTTCCCCCGCCTGTATTTTTCCCTCTTTCAGCAATCGAATTTTCTGATTCTCTTCTAATTCTGTACAAAGAATAGGAGATACGATAGATGGTGCATGACTCTTAATATAATCCATATCCAATTTTAACATGAGCTCTCCTTTTTTCACCTTTTGTCCCCCTTCCACCAAAACTTCAAATCCTTCTCCATTTAACTTAACCGTATCAATTCCAATGTGTAACAATACGCTAATGCCTGTATCTGTCAAAAATCCAATGGCATGTTTCGTGTCAAATACAAAACTAACTACTCCATCTGCTGGCGCATATATCACTGATTCTTCCGGTGTTACCGCTGCCCCATCTCCCATCATCTTTCCGGCAAATGCTTCATCTGGCACCGTCTCCAATTTTCCAGCCAGTCCTGTTACGGGACTATAAATTAAAACCGAGGACTGTGGTGTGTTTTCCACTAGTAAAGAATCTGTCTCATTTTCTTTCACGTCTTCCTCTTTCTGTAGGGATTTCTTTAACGGAATTTCTACTACGTTTTCTTCTGATGCATATTCCAAATAATCTTCCAAATTCGACTTAATCACAGTAACTCTCGGCCCATAAATAATCTGTATCCCATTTCCTTTTTTCACAACGCCTGAGGCTCCTGTAGATTTAAGCAAATCTTCCCTTACCAATCCCGAATCTATAACAGTACAACGAAGCCTAGTAGCACAACAATCTGCATCACTGATATTTTTCTTCCCACCTAGACCTGCAACGATTCTTTCACTAAGCACATCTTCTGTTTCTGTCTCCGATTGTGCTTCTTTCTTTGCATTTACATCTGCTTTTCCATATAATCTAGTTTCCTCGGTATCCTCTTCTCTACCTGGTGTTTTAAAGTCAAATTTTTTGATTAGAAACGTAAATACACCATAATATAAAAAGAAATATACAATCCCCACTGGAATTAACAACAGCCAGCTTGTCTTCTCATTTCCCTGTAAAATACCAAAAAGAAACAAGTCAATTAAACCGCCAGAAAAAGTCAGCCCTACTGCTATATTAAGCATATGTGCAATCATATACGCACTACCTGCAAGTACAACTTGTACCGCAAACAACACTGGTGCTACAAAAAGAAAGGAAAACTCCAGTGGCTCTGTAATTCCCGTCATCATACAGGCAAGTGCTGCAGATAACAGCAACCCTCCTGCCGCCTTTTTCTTTTCTGGTCTTGCACAACGATACATTGCCAATGCTGCCCCAGGTAAACCAAAAATCATAAAAATAAACTCTCCTGAAAAATATCTGGTAGCATCCGCACTAAAATGAGTAATATGAGAAGAATCTGCCAACTGTGCAAAGAAAATATTTTGTCCTCCCTGAATGGTTTTTCCTGCAATCTCCATAGTACCACCCACCGCAGTCTGCCAAAATGGCATATAAAATACATGATGCAAGCCAAACGGTATCAATGCCCTCTTAATCAAACCAAAAATCAAAGTTCCAATATAGCCACTTCCTGTTACCAGACTGCCCAGTGCATAAATACCATTTTGAACCACTGGCCATACAAAATACATAAGAACACCCACAGCCATATACACGATTGTAGAAATTATGGGAACAAATCTGGTTCCTCCAAAAAAGGACAGTGCATTGGGTAATTCTATTTTGTAAAAACGGTTATGCAATGCCGCCACACCAAGTCCTACAATAATCCCCCCAAATACGCCAGTCTGTAACGTTTGTATTCCACAGGCCGATGCAATGGTCCCCTCTAGAACATCATTGGCAATGCTGCCATCTGGCAAGATTTCTCCATTTACCTGCAACATGGCATTAATTGCCGTATTCATAACCAGATAGGCAACCACTGCGGAAAGGGCAGACACCTCTTTTTCCTTTTTTGCCATACCGATGGCAACACCTACAGCAAAAATTAAAGGTAGATTATCAAAAACTGCACTTCCTACCCGATTCATAATCATCAATAAAGCATGCAGTAACGTTCCTTCCCCTAAAATTTTCTGCAATCCATAGGTAGCAATGGTCGTTTCATTGGTAAAAGAACTACCAATTCCAAGCAACAATCCTGCCACTGGTAATATCGCAATAGGAAGCATGAAGCTTCTTCCCACACGCTGTAAAATACCAAATATCTTTTCTTTCATAAGTACCTCCAATCTATTATACTCTCTACGAGGATAAAACAAAGTGGACAATTACATCCCCGCAGAGCGTTTTTGCTCTATAGGACACATTTTCCTAAAGAGTAAAAAATCCAGATTGAAACTATATACCGTACAAATCTGAATTTTGTAACAGCCCTCGCAAACAGGTCCTACATTAGTCTTTCCTGCAAACGCTACAATCATACAAATAATTTAAAATCCGTTGTTAAAGAACCAAAGAAAGAACAAAAGACGGAAAGTTATCTTTTTCATTTCTTGATAACCTTCCGTCTTCCTTACTATAAAACAAGCGACTTTTCTAAAAATTATACTTCTCCTTAAACATTTGAAGAATGAACTCTGTCGTTTTTTCTGTACCTAAGAAACTTGACTTAACATATACGTCATAGTTTCTTAAGTCCCTCCAGTGTTTATGTGTAAAATACATACAATGATTTGCTCGCTCTTTCTCCACCTTTTCTATTTTTGCCTTTGCCTTTTTTTCCTCTATTCCATCTCGTTCAACAACTCTCTTTATCTTTGCGTCCATCTCAGCTCCCACAAAAATATTAAAGCAATTAGGCTCCTCACGCAAAATATAATTTGCCAGACGACCAACAATTACGCAAGATTCCTTTTTGGCAATTTCTTTTATAATTTTTGTTTGCGCATGAAAGATTCTTTCTACTATTGGAAGTTCTTCCTCTTTTGTTGATTGTGTACACCAATAATAGAAAGAATGCACAGTTGGATTTTTTACCGTCTGTTCCATTTCCTCTACCAGTTTTTCTGATACACCGCTTTCCATAGCAACCTGATGTATCACATCTAAATCGTAATATTTTATTCCAAGATGTTCTGCCAACATTCGTCCGATTTCTCGGCCACCACTACCATATTCTCTCGAAATGGTTATCACATAATGCTCTGCAACCGGCGCAGTATTGTTTATTGTATTCTCTTTAAACTGCTCTGGATATAACAATCTATCCCTCGCTGCACCAAAACGTTTGGATATAACTCCCAAGACAGTTCCTACTAAAAGTGCTGCCAAAATTGTTCCTATTCCAACACTTCCCATACTTTTAATAAAAGTCAGACAAGAAATAAGTGAAATGCAGACCATGGTTATATCAAACCCAATCTTAACTTTTGGAAATTCAATTCCCGTCACATCAGATACTGCTTGCATTGCTCCCTCTCCTGCAAGTGGCATGATATTAGGTGGCATATACAAAAAAATACCAAATGCAACCAATACGGTACTAACCAACACCATCAAAAGGCGCACAACAAGATTAGATGGGGTTGGTAAAAAGGAAGCCCCCCAATTACAAAAGGTTGTAAAATATCCAAAAATGACACCTACTCCAATTTGCATTAAATTAATCATCTTAAAATTCTTTCGCAATAAAAAGATTTGCAACACAACCAAAAAGCAGTGAAACAAAATCGTTGCTTTTCCCATCTCAATTCCCCACACAACCTGCATTGTATATGGTATGGAACTAACAGGAGAAACACCAAGATTGGATTTTACAGAAATCGCAATGCCTATTGTCATAATAAAAAGACCTATAAAATACATAGGCACTCTTACTTTCAAATTTTTCATTTTTCATCCTCCTTAGAACTATGATGTACTCTCGGAATCTACATAAATCGAGTCATTCTGGCTATATTTTCGATATACTGCTTCCATTTTCTCGTCGTACACACCGTGTACGCACTACGAAAATGTCATTGTATATCAAAAATCTATCTCAGAATTCTTCGATTCGTAAATTATGAGAGCACATTATGTATTTTCAGATTTTTGCACACCTTGGATAGCAGTTTACATAACACTTCTGCTTCTGTAAAACCATCCAATGCTTTTTCTTCAATTTTAACAAATTCCTTTTCCAATCGCTTGGCAAACTCCAAACCTTTTGGGGTTAAAAAAACATACGATGAACGTCGATTTCCGTTCTTTAACTTTCGCTCTATTTATACTTATTTTTTTGCAAATTTTACAAGACTCTATTTATAAAAGTGCAAGAGTTCAAGCCCCGTACCTTGTAAGGCACGCTTCCACCACCTACATCTTCAAAATTTAAAGAATTGAAAATGTTTATATGTTTTCAAATTCCTCTATTACTTCTTTCGAAGGTCCTTTCGTTAACAAGCTAACCAAAACATTCACAAGCAGTGCTAGGATAAATGCTGGCAACAATTCATAAATGTCTAAATAACCACCCATCGGACGGATCAGATATTTCCAAATAAATACCATTGCTCCACCTGCAATCATTCCGGCAAGTGCACCATTTCGATTGCTACGCTTCCAAAACAGTGCTAAAAGCATCGTTGGTCCAAAAGCAGCTCCAAATCCAGCCCAAGCAAAACTTACAATCTGAAATACACTACTATTCTGATCCCATGCAAGGAAAATAGAAATAAGACTGATTACTATAACAGTCGCTCTGGCAACAATAACAGATTGTTTTTGACTCATTTTTTTATGGAAAAAATCAGTCAAAATATTCTGTGATACACTAGATGACGCAGCCAATAACTGACTATCTGAAGTTGACATAGTTGCCGCAAGAATACCTGCTAAAATTACGCCAGCAATCACTGCTGCGAATACTCCATGTGAACTTAGTACATGTGAAATTCTTACAATGATCGTTTCACTTTCTGAACCAACAAGTGTATCAATCACTCCTGCTTTGGACATACCAAGTCCAACCATACCAATGATAATAGAAATTGCCATAGAAATCACAACCCATACTGTTGCAATTCGACGGGAAAGTGTAAGTTTTTCCTCATCTTCTGTTGCCATAAATCGAAGTAAAATGTGAGGCATTCCAAAATATCCAAGTCCCCATGCAAGGGTAGAAATAATTGTAATAATTCCATATGGTTTTGCAACATTACCAACCACATCATGCGTAGAAGTTAGAGATAAGTATCCTGCAAGACTTTTGGCATTGTCCATAACCGCATCTACACCACCTGCCTGACTAGTTCCATAGCCCAATACTACAACTAATGCAATGGTCATAACAATACTCTGAATCAAGTCTGTAGTCGAAGCTGCAAGAAAGCCACCCAATGCAGTATATGCGACAATAATAACTGCGCAAATAATCATTGCTGCATGATAATCTATGCCAAATAAACTATGGAATAACTTACCACAAGCAGCAAATCCACTTGCAGTATATGGAATAAAGAAAATAATAATCACTAATGCAGATACACAAGTTAAAATATTTTGCTTATCCTTGTATCGTTTGGAAAAGAAATCAGGAATGGTAATCGCTCCAATCTTATGACTATATCTTCGAATTCGCTTTGAAACAATAAGCCAATTCACCCATGTTCCTATGGCTAATCCCGCAGCCGTCCAAAAAGCATCACAAATACCACTTAAATATGCCACACCTGGCAATCCCATAAGTAACCAACTACTCATATCACTGGCTTCTGCACTCATGGCTGTAACAAATGGCCCTAATTTTCTACCACCAAGGTAAAAATCATCTACCGTATTATTGGTTTTCGAAAATTTGAAACCGATCAATAGCATCATAATCAAATACAAAATAATTGTAACAAATATTGCAATTGACGAAATAGAAATTGACATGATATCCTCCTTTAGTTATTTTATATTATTTACCTGCCAATAAACAGACTTGTCTATTGTATCACATTTAAATGCTTAATATCAAATATTTTATAATCGCCCATTTAAAAAGAATCTTTTTCGTCAATTTGTTTATTCTGGCATCTTATCAATGTCCTCAACTCAACTTAACACTGTTACCGTATTTTCTATTTTCTTCCTTTTAATTGGTTTGACAAGTATATCCGCAGTCTGTATAATGAAGTATCAACAAATTGTAACTATTCAGAAGGTTCCATTCACAAAATGCCAGAATATACATAATGACTAAAAATATAAACTTTGGCTGGTCATTTTGTTCATGACGCTGTTACCAGCTATGAACTCATATGTGCAATTTGCACTTCTCGAGCAAGCTCTCACGTACAATTTGCACATATGAGTTCGCACCTTCTGAACAGTATCAACAAATTTTAAAAAATGGCCGTGAATAGCAGCGGACAATGAATATACTTGAAAGGATTGAATCGCATGGATATGCAAATGAATATAAAGAGAAAATTGTATTCTCCAAATGAGTTAAAGGAAAAATTTCCAATGACAGAACGAATGAAAGCAGTAAAGGAGCAACGAGATCAGATTATTGCAGATATTTTAAGCGGAAAATCCGATAAAATGATGTTAATTATCGGTCCTTGCTCTGCTGACCGTGAAGATGCTGTATTAGAATATATCAGCAGATTAAAAAAAGTACAAGAAATTGTAGAAGAGAAATTAATTTTAGTTCCTCGAATCTACACAAATAAACCAAGAACAACTGGTGAAGGCTATAAAGGAATCGCATTGCAACCGGACCCAGAAGAAGATCCGGATATGTTGAAAGGATTACTTTCCCTTCGTGAATTACATATCCGTGCTGTACAAGAGACTGAGCTTACTTGTGCGGATGAAATGCTTTACCCTGAAAATCATAGCTACCTATCCGATGTACTATCCTATGTAGCTGTAGGTGCTCGTTCTGTAGAAAACCAGCAACACAGACTAACTGCAAGTGGTGTGGGCATTCCGGTTGGAATGAAAAATCCTACCAGTGGAGATTTAGAAGTTATGTTAAACTCCATTTTAGCAGCACAAATTCCACATACTATCTCCTACCGCGGATATGAGGTAGAAACACCGGGTAATCCTTTTGCACATGCTATTTTAAGAGGATATGTGAAAGAGGACGGAAAGTGCTACTCGAATTATCATTATGAAGATTTGGAACATTTGTACGAAGCATACCAGAAGAGAGATTTAGAAAATCAAGGTGTTATCGTAGATACCAATCATGCAAATTCGAACAAAAACTACTTAGCTCAAATCCGAATCTGTAAAGAAGTATTGCATAGCTGCCATTTATCCAAAGATATTCGTTCCTTTGTAAAGGGCTTTATGATCGAAAGTTATCTAGAAGACGGCAATCAGAAAATCGGGGAAGGCTGTTATGGAAAATCCATTACAGATCCATGTCTTGGATGGGAAAAAACAGAACGTCTTATCCTTGATATTGCTGAATTATTATAAAGAAAGTATACATAAAAGTCCCTTCTGCTCACCACAAACAGGTATTCAAAAGGGACTTTTTCTATGAAAGTTTTGAAAAAATAAAAATTGCAACTCCCAAAATAGCCAACACAACTCCCGTTGCTCTATTCAATGTTTCAGCAGAAGCCTTATTGGCAAATTTGGCAGCTATTCTTGCCCATAATAAGGTAAATATCACACAAAGCCCCCATACAAACCAATCCGGTCTCCCTGCGATAGCAAAATGGGATACTGCACCTGTAAAAGCGGTAAAAGCCATAACAAACACACTGGTCCCAATGGCTGTTTTCAAATCATATCCCAAAACAGACGTTAAAATCAACAGCATCATCATACCGCCACCAGCACCTACAAAACCACATATCAATCCAATGACCATACCACAAAGAATGGATTGTATGATTCTTTTTGTCATAGAACGGTTCTGTGTCCGCTCCTTTGTTACCATAACTGGTTTTACAATAAATTTAACGCCAAGTAAAAATGTCATAAATACAGAAAAACTTCCCATCGTTGCAGAAGGTAACAAACTTGCCAGATAACTTCCACAAACCGTAAACACTAAAACACTTGCCATCATAACAAGTCCATTTTTTATATCCAAATTTTTATTCTTTCCATATATGTAGGCGGAAACTGCACTTGCTAACACATCCGACGACAAGGCTATCCCTACCGCCATGAATGGGTCCATGTGTAAAAATGTAATAAGCATCGGACTGATCACCGCTGCTGCACTCATTCCAGCAAATCCAGTTCCAAGCCCTGCACCCATTCCGGCAAAAAATGTAACTATAAGTTTGATAAACCAATTCATTTTGTATGCTCCTAATCTTTATTTTTTCTCTGCAAGAAGTTCTTATTTCACAATCTATTTTCCTTTTACCTGTATTTAAAAAGCAGTGTTATTATACCTTTCTGTAGCATTTTTTGTCAACAAATCAATTTATAAGAAACAATTCTTTCCACAGAACACAACTTAAAAAAAAAAAGTATCCTCTTTTCATGTCAATGCGATTCGCAATCCACTTCGCTACTTGCTCCTATAAAAAAGGCACCGGAAAATCCTATTCCCGATGCCTAATTGCCCCATTCTACAATATGCTCAAATTGTTTTTTCTCTTTTTATTTTATATAAATGCGTGCCTCATACGGACGAAGAATACATGCATCCTTGCTTTCTTTATAGTTTCCAAGTAAGAGCTCCATGTCCCTGCACATTTCTTCTAACGGCATGTTTACGGTTTTATCAAAGAAGTTACAAACAACCACCATTGTCTGATTTGCATTTTCTCTCTGGTAAGCAAAAATGTTTTCATCGTCTTCCAACAACAAGGTAAAGTTACCATCTACGAATACTGGATACTGTTTCCGCAGTTGGATTAGTTTCTTGTAACAACTAAAAATGGAATCTGGATCATTGACCTGACTTTTTGCGTTGATTTCCTTATAGTTGCTGTTTACTTTCATCCACGGTGTACCATCTGTAAATCCAGCATGTTCCGTATCATCCCACTGCATTGGCGTTCTCGCATTGTCACGTCCCTTTGCATAAATAGAACGCATAATATCCTCTTTTGCATATCCTTCCTTCAGTCGTTCCTGATACATATTAAGGATTTCCACATCTCGATAATCCTCTATTTTATACTGCACATTTGTCATTCCCAATTCTTCTCCCTGATAAATATAAGGAGTTCCTTGCATTCCATGTAACAAAATTGCCAGCATTTTTGCAGACTCTACTCTGTACTCTTTGTCATTTCCCCATCTGGAGACAATACGTGGCAGATCATGATTATTCCAAAACAAACTATTCCAGCCACAATTATGAAGTTCTGTCTGCCAGCGTGTCAGAATTTGTTTCAATTTTAAAAATGGCAGTGGTGCTAAATCCCATTTTTCTTTTCCTTCCTGCTGATCCAGTCCAATATGTTCAAACTGAAATACCATAGAAAACTCACTTCCATCCGGATTGCTGTAAAGTTTCGCTAATTCCGGTGTTGCTCCCCATGCTTCTCCCACTGTAATCAAATCTCCCTTTTGGAAGGTTTCTTTGCTCATTTCACGAATGTATTCATGCAGTCTCGGACCATTTTGTGTAATTTTAAGGTCTGGTTCTTTGGCAATCTGATCGATAACATCCAAACGGAACCCACCAACGCCTTTATCCATCCACCACAAAATCATATCATAGATTTCTCTTCGTACCTGTGGATTTTCCCAATTCAAATCCGGTTGCTCTGGCAAAAACTGATGAAAATAATATTGCTGTAACTCTGGTACCCATTCCCATGCACTTCCACCAAAAACGGCCTTACAATCATTTGGTAATACGCCCTCTTCTCCGTCTCTCCAAACATAGAAATCATGATACGGATTCTCTTTGCTCTTTTTTGCTTCTTCAAACCAACGATGCTTGTTTGATGTATGATTTAAAACCAAATCCATAATAATGCGGATATTATACTTTTTAGCCTCTGCAATCAAAGCTTCCATGTCATCTACGCATCCAAACATCGGCTCAATATCCTGATAATCTGAAATATCGTATCCATTATCATCCTGAGGCGATTTACATACAGGAGATAACCAAATTGCATCAATTCCAAGTTTTCCAAGGTATGCCATTCGGTCAATAATTCCCCTTAAATCACCAATTCCATCTCCGTTGCTATCCTGAAAACTTCTTGGATAAACCTGGTATACCACTGCATTCTTCCACCATTTATCATTCTTTCTGTTCTGTCCCATAATCCTTTTCCTCCTTATGACCTGTTACAATTCACCTATATATGAACGGTAACATTACCATTTGTTACTCTTTTTTACGCTCTTTGCAGCATAGTGCAAAGAGCTACCTGTGAACTGTAACTACGATTTTTCTAAAACTTATTTATTCCTGTTTCTTGTTGCGATATTGCTTTCGGTGTATTATACTGCCATTGTAAGATATTTTTTGTGTAAAATCTTGCAATATTTTTTCATTCTATAACACAATACTGCCATTTGCATAGGAGGGAATCATTCATGAAAGAAGTACAATCACTTACACCAGAACAAAAGGAAAATGCCAAACATGGCGAGGTCTTTTTCCCAATTCAAAAATATATTACAAGACTGGCGGACGATTACCCCGTAATTACAACCCACTGGCATGATGAAGCCGAACTTACCCTCATCACAAAAGGCTCTTGTGTCTATCAAATTGATTTGGTGGAGTATGAAGCAAAAGAAGGGGATTTCTTATTTATTCCACCGTTACTTCTACATGCCATCACCCTTGGCGAATGCGAGGAATTTTTTTCAGAAACCTATGTTTTTCATATGAATTTTCTTGGTGGAAATGCCACTGATGTATGTTCGACCCGTTATTTGACACCCATGATGAATCAGGAATTTTCCATGCCATACCTGATTACACCGGAACATCCTGCTTATGCCTCTGTACATAAGTGTTTCCAACAGATTACCACTTTGTATCAGGAAAAAGTAGTCGGATATGAACTGGCATTAAAATCTTTGCTTCTGCAAGTTATTTTTCTGCTGCTTCAATATAGTAGTAAACATATGTCCTCTGTTTCAAAAACTTCGTCAGACAAATTGAAAGGTGTTTTGGATTATATTGAGCTTCATTATGCAGAACCAATTTCTGTTTCTGAATTGGCAAAACTGTGCTATTTCAGTGAATATCACTTTATGCGTTTTTTCAAAAAACATATGAACATGACTTGCGTGCAGTATATCAACAATCTCCGTCTGGAAAAGTCCGTAGAACAGTTTGAACGCGGAAACACTTCCATACTAGAAGTCTCTATGTCTGTAGGTTTCCACAACCTCTCCTATTTTCATCGGGCATTTAAGAAAAAATATCATATGACACCGCTTTCTTTTATCAAGCGGTTGGAAGAATGATACCAAAAAAGCTCTGAAAAATATAATATCATATTCTTTGCTCCACCTTTTCTAAGCCGCCCCAACACTTATTTTCTTTCTTAATAAAAATGCAAATAAGTATTGCTACAATCGGCATAATACCTAATTGCACAACATCCTGTCCAGCATATATACTAGTCAACATAATACTATTATTGTATTCACTTATAAAATAATCTGGCACTTTTACAATAATATCCCATATTGTATGAATTCCCATAACAAGTAATAAGTTATCCGAAACCATATAGATTGCCGCAACAAACATTCCCCAACAAAATGTATACAAGCCACTCCACAAACAATCCATAATGTTGTTTCCATATATAACGCCCAACACATGTAACGAACCAAATAATAATCCAGAAATTAATACCGTTAAAATGCGACCTCTAACGGTATCCTTCCATTTCATCAACATACCACTCATTACAATTCCTCTAGAAGTAGCTTCTTCCCAAATTCCGGTTGTCACCTGCGTAATCCACATAACAAAGAAATCAATCCGTAAAGATGTTTGTATCTGTTTCGCACAGGCAAAAAATAAAAATTCCAAAGCAAAATAAATAAACATCGGAAGAAGATAAAGTAAAACATTCCTGCTTACTTTCTTCTTAAATAACTCCCCGAATTTATCTGCATAAATTGCTTTCAAAATAATTAAACCAGCAATTCCAAATAATAAACGAATTCCACCATCTATGTATACCCACTTGTCTGTATATGAAAACTCCAATAAAAGCCTTTCCAATATAATAAATGCTATTGATAAAAAATATCCAACTCCGATTCCAAACCATATAGGTTTTTTATCATACAATTTTTTCATACTTACTTTCTCCTTGTTACATAAAAAAATTAATCACTTCATTCCAATCACATTTTTTCTTATTCACATTATTTCGCAACACTTACTCAAATACGCAATCTATCCTCATTGTCCTCCATGGCATTAACTTCTCATAGCACCATCAACCGAAAGGATCTCACCAGTTACATAACTTGCCATATCACTGGCAAGAAACAAGAATGCATTTGCAATGTCCTCTGGCTCACCAATTCTACGTAGTGGAATTTTCTCTATAAGTGGCTTAATCATAGCTTCTGGAAGTGAAGCTACCATATCCGTCTTTGTAATACCTGGAGCAACTGCATTTACCCGAATACCAAATGGTGCAAGCTCTCTGGCAAGTGACCATGTAAGGCCATTAACTGCTGCTTTGGATGTTGGATACGCAATACCACTTGGCTGACCGGAAATACTTACCATCGAACTTGTGGTAAGAATCACTCCGCTTCCCTGCTTTTTCATAATCTTCACACTTGGAAGAATCATATTCATAACTGCATTTACATTTAAATCCAGTATTTTTTTGAATGACTCAGATGTGTATGAATCTACTGGTGTCGAATCAGATACTCCAGCATTATTTACCAAAATATCAATTGTTCCATATTTTTCAGCTACTTTTTCCACAAATGCAGTTGTAGATGGCTCATCCAAAAGATTTGGACAATCCCCACATACATCCCAATCTGCGTTTAACGATTTAAGTTCTGCAATTGCCTTGTCTACAGTCTCCTGTCTTGAACCAAGAAGAACGACCTTTGCACCATTCTCCAAATATTTCTTTACAATTGCAAATCCAATTCCTCTTGTTCCACCTGTTACTACTGCTACTTTTCCTTTTAACATTTTATCCCTCCTGTTCATTTCTTCTGCGTATTATTTCGTAAAATCTATTGTTTTTTCTTCTTTACTCAATTATAGCAGAAATCCTGTATTTATGCGAATGTTATATTTCTATATGTTTGTCAAATGTCATGGTTTCAAATGGTCTATATCCCTTTTTCTGTTGTTCTGGCAGCACATAACCCCTTGTAATATGAGTATCCACAAAATAGCCTGTTGCAACGATCTTTCCATCTATCCTAAGTACGCTCACATTGCTATTTTTTTTATCCTTTAATATAGCCTCCTTACTATGAAGTCGACATAAAAATTCACCACTTCTACAGGATAGTATTTCGGATATATTATTTTTATTGTATACTGTACCACATCCTATACATACTGCAAATCTTGTATTGTTGCCAATTCATATATCATATTCATTTTACCTTTTTTCTCCTCTCCTATATCCTATCATAATTATACCTATTCTTCCTCACTCAACACCCATATTTGCTTTACTGGTATTTCTACCTTAATTGCAGGGCTTAATTTTTTATAATTATCAAACAACTCTCTATTACTATCTGTAGAATCCCTCAAACGAATTTTAAAAAATTGATTTTCCTCTTCCTTTGCGACACTATCTTTAAATCTATTCCAAGATACAAGCAAACCATACTCAGCCTGTACATTATTCATAACACCACCTAATTGATCTAATATTGTTCTATCAATCGGTACATCCTGTATTTTTACCTGAACACAAATCTTAGGTAAATCAAATCCCATCTCCACACCAGAAGCCACCAAATCTTTTCCTCCGTCAGCTCCTTGTTTGCTATGAAATACTGTAAAACCCTTCGCTTTCAAAATTTCTTATATTAAAATTTCCATCTTATAACCTTTGAACTTTTGAATAATATATTTTGCTATAGCATCCTGTATTGCCTCTTACACCGTAAATACTATGTTTGATATTTCTGAAACTTTCCATCTTATTCATATTTTCTTGGTTTTTTGGGTTTTTATATGAAAATGATGTATAAGACCGAACTTCTCCTTGCAAAACTGCCAGATATGCTTTTGCAAGACCGTTCTTCATAGAAATACCCGAAACACAGTCGCAGAATCTCTTTCTGTGTCCCGATATATATTTTTCTGAATATAACTGTCCCGAAATTGACCAGTAGAGCCAATAAAAAATCCCCACAAAGCCTATAAATACAGGCTTTGTGAGGATATGTCGTCTATTCGAACTCCCTAACCATTAACTTTTTTGTTAATGTTCTAGGCGTATTTTCTACTATTTTATACCATTTCTTTTGCATATTCTTTATAATATTTTGTGTTTCAGACCAAACAGGTATCATATAGGTATCACATGGTATCATTTATTTTCTAACATCCATAAGTGTCCTTCTTGTTTTTGAAATTAGCCTTTGAGCCGTCTCTCTATATCCTAAGCACTATACAGCACATCTGTTACAACAACCTTGGCGTCTTGTATGACAAAAAACACCGAATAATTATCAACCAACATTCGCCTAATTTCCTTTGAATGTTCTGGTTCCGAAGCCATAATCCGAAAACGTTCCGGAAATGTATCAAGCGTTAATATCGCATCCGCAATCCGATTATACTGTCCCATTGCATTTTCTGGTGAAAGTAATACATACGCAATATAATTATAAAGTTGTTCCATGTCTTCCAGTGCCTCATCTGTAATCTGAATGTTATACTGCATCATATTAATGACTCTCCCTGAACTTTGCAAATGCAGTTGCTGCATCCTGAACGTTTCCTGCTTCTATATCATCATAACCTCTTTGTAATTTTTCATGAAGTTCTTCTGCTGTCATGAAATCTGCGTTGATTGTATTCGGAGCTTTTGGCAAAGTCACCGCAAAAGGAATTCCGCCTGTAAGAGAAATCTGATTCAAATACATATCTATTGCTGTAGACATAGGAATACCAAGTCTTGATAAAACTTCTTCTGCACGTTCTTTCACAGCCGGATTTACTCTTAAATTTAATGTTGCTGTCTTTTCCATAATACAACACCTCCTTGTCAGTTATATTGTAACGCATATGTCGTTACATTGCAAGTACCAACCATTCCTTTTTATTCTCTGTTTTTTTGCTTTCTTACAACAAAACGATCAGCAGCTACAAGCACTCCCGAAAGAATAAACAAAATCAACAAGGATGCACATAAAGCACCAATGGATATATTTTGACAGATTTGTGCTGTAGAAGGATCTGGAAAATATTGACTCAACACACCTGTCACAATAACCAAAATACTGCCCGATGTCATAATTGTATGAATCGACCCACGATAGGCATTAATCAAACTTTCTTTTTTATCCAGTCTCTTACGTTCCTCTCTATAATATGTACTGAATAAAATTCCATAATCAATTGTAGAACCCATCAAAATACACTCTACCATTAACAATATCAAATAGTATAATCCACTTCCTCTCATTCCAATAATAGTAACAGTAATATATACACCGCACTGAACCAATAAAACAAGTATAGAAGGTAAAGCAAGATTTTTAAAGGAAACTGCTACAACAATAAAAATCGCAACTGCTGTCAATAATGTGATAAACGTCAATTCTGTATCAAATCGATGACTCATTTCATAACTCATTGCAGAATCACCAATCAAATAATAGTTGCCTTGAAGCTTTCCATTAAGATCTACATTTATTCCATCATAAAATTCTTCAATGTTACTCATCTCATTAAGATTGTTTACACTTAACAGCATACGGGAATAATTTTTTCCACGCAGAAGAGCTTCTGCTTCATTTAACTTCTCCTGAACATCATTAATGTTATTTTTTGTGTCTTCATCCAGGAATTCAGAAAATGTATCATCTACATAAAGTTCTTTCACAATATAGTCCACAAGTTCTTTCATACTAAGCTTCCACTCGGAGTCACCATAATAAATACTATCATGATATAAATACAAAAGATCTAGGGTATTTCGATTCATGTCAGAATTAAATCCGTTTATAATCTTATATAATTCTTTCGACGAATATGTTTTTTCTGATACGACTGCATCCACCAACACTTTTGCACTTTCAATTGTATCAAGATTACTTTTCTCCAAATTTGCTGCAATTTCTTCATTGTCATCCAATTCTGCACTTAAAAATCCTACAAATTTCTGAACCGATATTTTCCATTTATCAACCCCTGAATTCTCACTTTCCTGGATCAAATATAACTTACGAACAGATTCCTTTTCCATACCGATTACAGATGCCATGTCAGAATACGAGTACTGTTTTCCTTGCACTGAAGCGTTTATAATTTTCTGTAATTTTCTCAAAGTAGAGGCAGTATCGTTTCCTAATGAAGATGAACCATTATTTACCAGGTAATTTACCATGTTCTGAATACTAACCTTATCTGTTCCATCTGCCATTTTATGATAGGCAAATAATAATTTCATAGTTGATTTATCCATACCAAGCAATTCTGCTGCTGTGTTAGCATTATACTTCTTCCCAGATATGGTAGCATTCATTATATTATTCACAAATTTCAAATTTTTTTTGGTACTGGCACCAAATTTAGAAGTATATTGCTTCTGGCTCATCACATTATTCAATACAAATTTGGTAAACTCCTGTGGTGTCATAGTTATATTCTTATTTGCAAATTTCAATGCAAGCACCTGTGTAACCAAACTTTCATCTAATTTTAATGCAGAGGTAATCCCTTTAATATTATATTTTTCACTTGAACCTGCCTGTTCTAGTTGCTTATCCAAAGCAATAATCTTTTGTTTTTGTTCTTTATCAAAACAAGAAGCATATTCTGGATTATTCATTACATCCGATATTAAAAATCCAGTAAATTCTTTTAAAGTCATAGTCTTTCCCTTAAGATAACTGGTATCCAACTTCATAATCTGTAAAATAGTACTTTTCTCAATCCCAAACAATTCTGATAATTGTGATGCTGTCATTGACTTAGTAATTACCTTTTTATTTGTAAATTTTGACAAAGTATCAATCTGCTTTACTGTATCCTTACCAAGTTTATCTGCAAATGCATCATTTTTCACTATATCCTTTTTCAGAAAATCAACAAGTTTTGTAACTGTCATCTTCCCTGACGAAAAGCCATTCTGCTCTGAAATATAACTAGCATACACCGTGCGAGCTGTAGTTTTATCCAAGTTAAGTGTATCTGCCATCTCCTGATATCCGATTTTCCTGGTCATCTCCGATGCATTCGTATATTTCTGTGCTTCTTTCACAATTGACAGATTAGTATCCGAGAACATGGAACTATATTGTTCACTATTCGCCAAGTCATCAAGTACATAATCAAAAAATTCAGGTACCGATATTGTAACAGATGACGCTTTACCTTTTTGAATATAATAGTATAGGAATATTTTCTTACATTGTTCTTCTTCAATTTCCATAAACTGTGATATTTCTTTGATTGTCATAGCTTCTTTTAGTTTTTCAGCATCCGCGTATTTTTTTAATTTTTGAAGACTATCTTTTGTATCTTTGCTTAACTGTTCTGAAAAAGTATCGCTATTTACCACATCATCTGCCAAAAAATAAATAAAATCACTTACTGTTTCCGGTTTTACCTTTCCATCATTAAAATAATGATAATAAAGCATTCCAACTATTTCCGGACTTAGACTGGTTTCTGTTCCATTTTCTTCTAACTTTTCCTCAAATTCATTTACAGTACAACAGAGTAAGGAGGATTATTTATGCTTGAACAACTACTTGGTACAGCTCTTTTATGTTGCATTATTACAACTTTCTTTTATTGCTTATTCTATAAAATAGCATGTAGATTTAATATTAATGACTCCGAAGTGGATTGCCCATATATAGGAGATTATGCATCTAGCATTATTATTTTTCTAGCAATTTCTTCATTAACATTATTAATTGTTGTGTGTTACTATATTACTATTTCGTCAAAGCTACCTAAATTTCTGAATGAGAGCGGCTTTGCTTTTGCATTTTTACAATTGTTAGCAGGACTTTTTATACGACTACTACATAAGCTTTTCTTCTTTACAATAAGCAAAATAACCAAGATAACTTCATACCACAAACTCACCTCTTCAGAAATATCTTGGACTTGGTTAATTCTTTGCTTTATTTATGGAATTGTTTTTCTTATTAACAAAGAGTATACTATTGCTTTTACTTATTTTGTAATAGATATCAGCTATTTCTTTTGGCTTGATTCTAATTGTTCATCAATTATTGAGAAATTGGCAAGCATAAAAAAACTATCTAAATCATATTGGTATGTTATCTTCTTCATCGGACTAACCGCCTTTATAACATTAAGATACCATTCAAACGCACAAATATTCTTTGCCTTTATTGGATTGCTAATAGGTATAATTTTAAGTATCATAGCTATGCAATATTCTCTAAAAAAACATTGCAAGAAAATAGATGACAATTCTAATAGTAGTTCACTTTAGTACCAAAATAGTACCACAAGGCAAAAAACAAGCTCGCAAACGCCCATTTTACTAGGCTTTGCGAGCTTTTGAAAATTATTCAAACTCAATTTCGGCAACTATATATTGTGTCTAGCTAAGTTTTATATAGCTATATTTTGTATAATTATTCTTGATATTCTATGTATTCTTTATCGTTTTGAGACTTTTTGCAAGCATTTTGCAATCACGAAATATCTATAACTTAACTCTATCTTTTAATACACTATCATGCACTTTCAAATTAGGATTATAATTTTCTATCAAGGCTTCAAGTAAAATCCTATTCCCCATTGTAAATTGTGGTGACAACGTTATTTCCATTGAAACAAATGCATCATCTCTTATCTCCAAATCATAATAATCTATAAATGATTTTTTATTCATAAATGCATCATACACCATCTGTGCAGCATTACTTTCTGAAGTAATTTTTTTCACATCTAAAGGTAAAAATCGCAATACATATCGCTCCTCATTTTGAAACTCCCAATATGTATTTTTATATTTGCCCAATTGAGCAGATTTCATTTCAATTCCTTGTTGACTTATATTAAAAATTTGAGGTGATAATAACTCAACATTATCAGTATATTCAACTCTTTCTAAACACTTATCATACAAAAAATTCATTACAAAATAGTTTCCGTTGAAACACTCTTCAATTGGAATAATCAAATCCATGCTATCGCCTTTCAAGCTAGCAGAAGGATATACTCTTTCAACATCTTGTTTATTAACTGTGTATTTTACAAAAGGGTTCTCCTTTAATCCTATTCTTACCCCACTATACATATTAGAGTACAATTTCCACATTGCAATACTTTCTAATGGTTGATCCATCCAAGATGAAATAAACACGTATTTGCCATATTCTATTTCATCAGATGATTGTGCCTCTTGAAGATCATCCATCACCGTTAAGGGATTAAGCCTTATCTTTTTACTCTTTAATATCAACGCAAGAGATTCCAGAGTAGTATACTTATACAAAATCTTATCCATCTTTTAATCTCTCCTCTGTAATTAAATTCATACTATTGGAGTTACATTACTTTCAACAATTGAACGAATTTATGAATCTCATCATTATTACTACACTTCGTTTCTCGAACATCGAACTGCTTAAATCCATTTTCCTCTTCATAAAAATGCATTAGTTTTTCTTTGTCTTCTGCCTCAAGAAAAATCACCATTCCACCCGCCATATATTGAAGCTCCTTTATAGTATCTATAGCCGCCTGAAGTAACTGTTCCCCTGTAATCTTCTCATTAGCCCCATCTTTATAATTCTTTCCCAGCTGTGCAATAAGATATGCCGAAAGAGTATACGTGCCATTTTCTTCATCCAATTCACTTACCCTGGCTATTTTACGCTTCATAGTATTACTGAAATTTTCTGCATTTACAGTAATTGGTTTGATTGTAATTGTAAAATAGCCAACTAATGAAGCATCATCATTAGAAAATACCAAGTATGTAACGGATTGATTTTTCTTTGTAAATTCTATTGATTGTTCTTTCAAAAATCTTTCTACATCCGGATTCTTATCACAAAAAAACTCGGAAAGGATTTGCCGCAACTCATCCTCTCCGAGATCTTTATCGCCTTTGGCAGACAAGTATTCACGAATGTTAAAGACTGTTACGTCATTAAGCATTTGTTTTCTTCCTTTTTGCCATAAATTTTTTTATTTCTTCTGAGCCACGTAAATGTGTAATCCTTAATTCAGGTGTTGGTGCTCTATGAAGAGACTCCTGATAGGATTCCTCGATAGCATTAGCAAACTTTTCTACTTGTCTTTGACCAGAAACAACAAAGTTTTTAGTGATACTTGAAGTTGCCATATCTAACACCTCCTTTTATAGTATGGCTCATACTCAATTACAGTATTCTTCCTTTATATTATATGGTCAACAGAAGATTTTTGCAACTGGATTTTATAAGTAATTATATGCAATCTATTTTCTCAACCGACAATTACAATCTGCAATTCACATCCTCATCCTTTAAACTTTTTAGCTTCAGCAATAATAGATTCGTCGAGTAATCCTGTTTTTTCACACATTTCAATTATAGCATCTCGCCACGACATTCTTATAAGTTGTCCATTTTGACAAATTAACGTGTGCCCTAACCAAAAATTATCTTCCTTTAGAAATTTATCTGTCTCCGCTTCAAAATTAATCATTCCAACAAATTTTCCATAAATCGCAACAAAAACAATAAATGATTTTTCTGAAAACGTCCAAACCACACTTGATGCATTATTACTTTTGACAAAAAGTTGATATACTTGAAATGACGTATCTGCCTTACATTCTTTTCCTGTTAATAAAGGATGATAAAATCTTATATTTCTAATATTACTTGCTCTTTTCATAGATTCTTTTAAATTATTACTCATCATAATACTTCTTAATGATTGACAATCCGAATACTTTACAAATTTATCGCCAAACAAATAATAACCTGTCGCAAGAGCAACTTTAGCTGTAAATTTCATTCGAATATCTAAATCCAACTTTGTTTGCATTTTAACCTTATGTGGTATATCTATATACTTCTTCTTTATAGGATCAAAAAGCTTCATATTATCCTTAGTAAAAGAAGTAATAGCAGGATTTCCGTTATCAAGTATAGACTTCACATCTACTCTTGGGATTTTTTTTGAATGCCCTTTACCATCTCGTTTCACCCTATCCATACTGATCAAAAAGTCCTGTGTTATTTTCCCGTCTACTTTACTTCCCAAGTAGCTATTTGACTCTTTACTCACCATTATTGTAAATTCATCGCTTCCACCTAAGCTTAACGGAATAATATGCTCCACATTTGCTTCAGACTCATTGATTTCTTTTCCTGAATAAATACAATACATCTTCTTTCGCCTCATTTTCTATTTTATTATCCATCAATTATCATTAAAATCTTATCATATACCTGAACAACTCACCACCAATTTCTTATTCATGTTCTATCAGCTTAATTTATTAATATCCAAGGACAGCCTGATAGCTGCCCTCTCCATCACACATACACCACCTCTCTCACCACAATCTCCTCCGCACAAGCAATAATATTATTCATCTTCCCCACCCACAGCATCTGATTCTCAGCTTTTAACTGCTCTGTCACGCCTTGTTTCTCCTTCATCTTTTCCCCAATCCTGTCCAGCATCTCATGGCATTCCTCATCCATCTTATGCAGATATTCATTTAGCCTTCCATCAAGCAACAGCTCCATATAATATCCATGTTTAAACTCTTTCAGATACTTACATCTCATATGTCCAAACTTTCCGATATTATATTTTCTGAAATATGTAAAAATCTTTCAAGAGGTAAGAGTATATATACAAAAACATATTGCAGAAATAACCATGGAGCATATCCAGTCTATTCTGCAACTAACAATGCTCCCCTTGGCAATATAAACACTTATGACTATGACGGAAGATTCCTAACCATTTCAATAAATGGTCTTGCTGGAAAAATAACAATATTTGATGAGAAATTTTCAACAAATGCAGACAGAGTTGTTATGCTTCCAAAAGAGGGAATATCTATTGATTACATACGTCATGTTGCAGAGCCAGTTTTGAGGAATTCAGTTAAAGGGAGAAAAGGAGATTTGGGAAAAAACGAATTCACAAAATTAACTCCTACAATGATTCTTAATACTCATATTCCTATTCCTTTGAATGAGGATAATTCATTTAATTATGAACGTCAATGTGAACTAGCCTCTATTTATAACAATATTGAACAAAAAAAAATCCTATTAGACAAACTGGATATACTATCCGATATATCTGTTCTAATTGATAAAAAGGATGGCGTATCCTTTAAAAAAGTACTGCCTAGTGAACTTTTCATTCCCAAAAATGGGAACAGCAAATATACAAAAGAATACTGCAAAAATCATAAGGGCGATATCCCACTATTTTCAGGAAATACAGATGGTATCTTTTATAAAATAAATTCCTACGATTATGATGGTGAATACCTAACATGGGCTAAAGATGGCTTAGCTGGGTATATGATGATTCATGGTGGTAAATTTGCACTAACTGGTCATAGAGGTATTTTGATTCCAACTGATATTTGCCAAAATATCGCTCTAAAATATATAAAGTATGTTCTAGAACCGCTGTTTAGAGCTCATAAAAAGGGACGCGAGGGAGATTTAGGAAAAAACGAATATACAACATTAAACTCAGATATGATTAAAAAAATGACTGAAACAATTCCTATCCCCATAAAAGATGACGGTTCCTTTGACATTAAAATGCAGAAAGAACTTGCAAACAGATATGAGCAAATTGACGAAATCAAAACAGAACTTGCACAACGTATTATTTCTCTAACAGATATTACTATCAATTAATTAAAAGACTTATTCAGATATAATATATTGAGTAGAATCTAAACTAACTAATCAAAACTGCAAGCATTTTTCAAGCACAGAAAACGGGAAGTCTTAATTTATAAGGCTTCCCGCTGTTTTAACATCACTCAAACTCTGGTGCCGATAACATAGTCTCCTTATCTTCTAGTCCAAATCTGTGCATTTCGTCATCATATTATCCTATTTTTTCAATTTTATTTGGCTCATCCAAAATTATTAGAGCCAAAATAGAGCCATAAGTTATTATTAGCTCCTCTATTGCATTTCTCATAAAAATTACAAAATAGTATCAAAATTAAATGCTTTTTTATTAATCTTCCCAGTCTAAATTCTCTACCATATAATCTTCTTCTGTTCCTATTTGTATATCAGAGAATTTTTCATAATGCTTATTAATTATTGGTTCACAACATTTCTTCAAGTTGTGTACATCACAATACTCAATATACTTTTTAAGTAGACTAAATATATATGAATCAACATCACCTTTAGACAATTCTAATACTTTTTCATTTATATATTTAATTTCTTCAATATCTATAGTTTTTCCTACTTCATCAGAATACTTCATGCTCATATCAATAAGAGCATGTAATGAATATTTATACCCTCTACTATATGCAGGATCGTCAATTATTTTTTTAATTTCAGATTTTCCTTCATCCATATAGTATGGTGCATATGATGTATCACCCTTTTTTATCTGTTCTATAGCACGTTCCATTAAATTCTTTGCCAAAGCATGGCGTGCCTGATATGATACTGGTCTTATGCGTATTCCTTCTCTAAAATAATGATCTGCCAAATCAAAATCACCATCTTTTTGTGAAGCAATCCCTCGTTGAATCCAATAAAAGCTATATCTTTCTCCATATTTTTCTACTTCATTTAATAACTCTCTAACTACCGAAAGCGAAAGTACTCTTTCCTTTAATATTCTTTTAACGGTCAATGCCTTTTGAAAAATTTCACTCCATTCGTTAATATCCCCTTCGTTAAACTGCCCTGATGTCTGTCTAATTATTTCATACAAAATGTTCTTAATTTCTTCTTCCTTCACTCCTGCAATAATTGTATTATGAATAAGTCTCAAACATCTTACTTTTATCCTTCCCTCATATATATTCAACACTTCATTAAATTCATTTACGAACGAAGAATAATTAAAATGTTGTCTTTCATTTCTCAATAATGTTGAAAAAATTCTTTTAGGCACACTGCTTAATCCCAAAATTTGTAATATAGTGACTGCTTGCAAATATCTATAATTTACATCCCTTTGAACGATATTAAACATATCTAAATAGTGTCTTTCAAAACCACGACCATGAGAAATATTATATAAAAATTCAATAATATCGTTCGTATCATAAGCATATTTTATTACAGCTTTTTTATCACTACCACTGATTTCAGGTTTTGATAACCAATGTTTTGACTTTAATTTTTCATATATATTATCTGCAAAATTCCATGATATTTTTTCATTGATATTAAATACCTCAATACTATTGCTACTTTTAAGAATATCCCTTTTATTGAAATGATTGTCTCTTGTTTCTGATGTTAAAACAATCAAATGTTCAACATTACTAGGACATTGTTCTATAAGGTATAAATATATCAAGTTATAATAATAGGATGCTTCTTCAAATAGTACCACTACTTTTGTATTTTTAGGCATTTGCTGCAAATACGTTAAAAACAACTGCATATATTCCGACGATCTCATATTAAATTGAAATGCCAAATATCCCTTTGCACGTAAATCTATTAATATTCTTTTAGCAACGCAACTTTTACCAACATAGCTGCTTCCAATAACTGCGCCAACAATATTTTTGCTTCGCTGCATAAGTTTATTTTCAAATTTATTTAAACCTGGACGCACTATATCCCAATCATAAAAAAAGTCATTATAACTTGATTCATATCCTGCATATAATTTACTTTCATAGTCTTGTTTCTTTTGCTTGTACAACTCATCAATAGACAACATTCCCCGTTCCATTAAGTCCTTTTTAATGTTTTTTTCCACAATCACATTATCACATAAAAACTCAAAAAACTGTTCTGCTGTCCATTGTATCCAATGAAAATTTTCAAATGAAGATATCTGCCTTTTTAAACGAACATCATTTATTTTAGGTGCAATAAAAAAATAATCATTTCCACTTAAATCATATCCTTTAGAGCTATATTTTCCAATAATTGTTTTCAAATCCTCTTCTTGAAATTCTGTACCAATAAAAATCATATCGCCCTTAGAATATGTGTCACCAAAATCTCTCAAAAAACAATTATCTTCATTCCAAAAATCAATATATTCCTTTTCATCAAATATATATCCTTCTTCTTCATTATTTACGCAACCATGTAATTTAATTATTAATGTATCGCCAGAATTATTTCGACGATCATCATTATCTTTATTCCACACCTTAACAGGAATACCTTTTGTCTCATAAATATACTCCAATAAACAATCAATGTTTAAGGTAAATATCCTGTTCCATTTATAACTCGTTATATTAAAAAGGTTACTTTTACTATTAATAGTTGCTCCTCTAAAAACCGATGTTAGATATGTATTTCGTTCCTTGACTCTATCTTCATCTCTTAATAAACTACATAATCCTTTTAAATCTCCTTGTTCCAAATATTTCTTAGCACCGGGGTCATCCTCTTCCCAAATTTCTCTTACAGGAGGTTTGTCAATAAACATATTATTATACAAAAGTTTAACTAATTTCTGTCCCAATGGTATTTCTTCACCATTTTCATTTGTTGCTCCATATGAAAACCCTGCCCCTAATAACAATGATGGACTTTTTTCTTCCAGTGATAATTTTAATTTGTTAATAATTTCCATACTTTCATCTCCTAAACACATAACTTGCTACCAACCTCGTATCAAAATCATATCCAAGGAAATTCTGGGCAGGTGTTACCTGCCCTTATGTCTCTCTTTCCTTTTTTGCTGTTTCAGTTCAAACCTTCTTTACTTCTCGACCTCTAATCGTTGTCGACTTAAATCCTTACGCTCAGTTTTCAACTGCTCCTGCTGTAATTTCAGAGCTTGTTGCGACTTTGTACCTATTCCAGTATTGTCCAATTGTTTTTGAACAGCTCGCTATATCCTCTTGGGATTACATTTCTTTTACAATAGTTACCACAGCTGGACTAAACCGCAACTGATAGTAATTTTTAAGAATAAAATCTTTAATTTCACAGTCTTTTTGTTGGGCTTCAAATGTAACCTTACATACCGAAAGATTACCATTTTGCCCCCTCTCAAATATACCTATCCAAAATGCTTCCTCAAAAAATACTGTCAATGTTCCCGATACTTTGTCCACGACAAATTCCTCCTTAAAATTGTACTGAACAAAGAATGGACGACCAAGGAGGAAGGCTACTTATACTCCGAAGAGTACATCCGGACTACCTACCGATTCTATGCATATTATATTATTGTAATGCACGTTGTGTTTTTATCTTTGTATTCATATTTTACCATGATTACATCTGTATTTCCACCACATTTTAAAAGGGCATAACCGTCATCATGCCCTTCAAAACATTTCATTTTCTACTTACTGTTTATCCTTTTTCCTTTTCGTATTTTGCTGTTTATTAACCACAGAAAAAGGAATACTCTTTTTAGGTTCAGCATTTGGCCAAAAACAATATGTTCTCTTTTCTTCTTTCCCATATTATTCCCCCAATCCCAAATGCGCAGCAACCCTGCCAACTAATTCATCAAGTTCCAGTCCACCATCGTTTATGATAGAAACATATTGTTCTTCATAACATTGCTTTTCCACTTCTCTTGCAAACAAAATATCTCTATCCTCTACTTCCCACTACTAAATGGTATTGATCGCCAATAAACGTAAAGTCACCACCCATTTCAATCAAAAATGCTCTGATATTATTTACTAACTGCATCTCTAACTCATGTTCCGAATACTCTGGTGAAAGCTCAGCAAAATCAAATGTATACTCATCTTTTACTGACAATTTTGCTTGTACTCTGCGTTCTTCCGGTAATGTCAAATCGAAATTCGTCTGATTCAGTAAATATTTTTCATATGTTTGTGCTTCCACAAAATTAATCAATACACGTTTTGTCCAACCATACCTCTTTGTCATTTGAATATAAAACTCTCTTTGCAAATCATCTTTGCATTTTTCTATAATGATTATATTATTACTCCAACTAATTTCTCGCACCAGTGGTGCGAGTTTTGATATTATTATAAAAAACAACTATTTTCCAACTTTTACACAAATACATTATACTATGCTTGTATCGTTTTCAACAAATTTTAACACTACATTTGATATTACTCGACACCAAAAAGATAACTAAAATATTTCTATCCTGCTTGCCTTTCTTCTGTGATTTGTTATATAACTAGTATTTTTCTCCTTACGCTCACCTTTTCAATATAAAGTAAGCAGATATTGCTTTTTCTAAGTTACAATATCTGCTTATCGAAGCTCTCTCTTAAACCTGTATCCCACACCCCAGACAGTCAAAAAGTAAATAGGTTTTACCGGATCAAGTTCTATTTTCTTTCTGATTTTGTTAATGTATGCGGTTATATTTCTGCCATCATATATATATCCATTTTCCCATACACTGTCATAAATTTGCTCTTTGCTAAATACTCGTTCTCTATTTTTGCCAGCAACGTAAGTATTTGATTATCCATTGTTTTTTTCGGCATTTTCAAGTTTTTCTTTCTCCACGCATTCATGGAACAAAGACCATGCATACTTAAAACTGGATTGTCAACACTTTTTTAGACAACTTTTTTAAGGTTATTTTCACGATATTGCACAGGTGTTTGATAACCCAGAGAGGAATGTATCCTGCAATGATTATACCAGTGTATATAATCCCATAATTTTAACCTTAATTCTTCCAAGGTGTGAAAGGTTTCGTTCCATACAAATTCTGTTTTGATCACTTTAAATGTTGCCTCCGCCACAGCATTATCATAGGGACACCCTTTACGACTTAAAGAGCGTTCCATGTTAAATGTTTCTAACAGTTCTTCAATTGTTCTGTTTTTAAATTCATTTCCACGGTCGGTGTGAAAAATATGGATATCTGACAATTTCCCTTCTACTGTCATAAATGCCTGTTTTACAAGTTCGGCAGTTTTATGTTTTCCTGCACTATATCCGATGATTTCCCTATTAAAGAGGTCGATAAGTACACATATATAATTCCAGTTTTTTCCTACTCTTACATATGTCAGATCACTTACCACTACATTTCGATACTGCTGATTGTCAAATTTCCTGTCCAGAATATTTTCTACCTTAGCTTCGTTGCATTTTTCTTTTTGTGGTTTAAATTGTGCAGTTGTATAGGTTGATACTAATCCTTCCTGTTTCATAATCCGTCCAATTTTGCGACGGGACACTTGCTTTCTTTTTTCGGATAGTTCTTTTTTGATTTTTCGTGTACCATAATGATTACGGCTACTCTTAAAAATTTCTGTAATATCAGAAATCAGTTCTGTTTCATCGTTTTTCTGTTTTGCCTCATAATAATAAGTACTTCTATTTACCTGTAGGACGCGGCACATTGCTGATACTGAGTATTTGTGAGCATTTGCTTTTATCACATTTACTTTCGTCCTAAGATCAGCGCCGCCTGTTTTAAAATATCGTTCTCCATCTTTAACTGCTGATTTTCTTTGCGAAGCTTTATAAGTTCTTCCTGTTCCGGGGTTCTGTTATCCTTTTCATGGAAAGAACCGGAATTATCGGCTTGTTTTACCCATTTATCAAACAGGGAAGTGGAAATGTCATATTCTCTGCAAATGTCACATCTACGTTTCCCTGCGTGGTATAAATCTACCAGCTGCTGTTTAAATTCATCGGTATATTTTCTTGGCTTTCTTCTTTGCTTTTTTTCAGTTATAATAATCTACTCCTTCATCTGTTACTTTTATATTATATGACCTAAAAAAATCTGTCCAGTTTATTGTAACCTATCCAATGTCTCAAATACTGGATTATATGGCTGCTGTACTAACTGTTCCCATAGCCATACTGAACAGCTCATAACTGGCAAATAGATAGCTCTCTACCAGAGAAATCTCCATCCTTGCCAGCAATATCAATGTCAACCTGTGGATACATCAAATGGAACTCTGTATCTCTCTGTGACTGTCTAGCAGATAACTCACTTATATAAGCAGTTATCTGGATCTTTACTGCTGATAAGATATCTATGATCTCAGATGGTTCCATATCATCCAAACTAGCATCTTCATATACTGACATGAACTCTGTCAGTCTTTGTACTGCACTTTTATAATCTTTCATGTGGTAGTCCTCCAATCACTTTTATATATTTATAGTGAATGATATGAAGTGAAAACTTGATAAGGATATATACTTATAGACAGTAAAAGAGCAAGGGATTAAACCCTTGCTCCTGAAGCATAATTTCCTATTATATTATTTTTTCGCCAGTTATGAGCTATTTCTCTTAATTGTTCATAAGGAGTCTCATTACCATCAGTCCTAACTAAGTTATCCAAAAATACTGGATATGGCATAATCTCTATGTGATGTCCTAACTCTTTGTCATACTCAAATGCATATGGAATACTTCTTCTAGGATCAAATTTACACAACATCATTTCTACCGTGAAAGCTGTTTTTTTAGGATAAAAAAGAAGTAGCCATATTTTATTTTCAACTTGACTATCTCCTGAAGTATCTACTTGATAATATTGTTTTCCCTCTTTCCCTCTTCTTTCAAAAGGTCTCACAAATCCATGATAGTAATGTTCATAATTTCTTATCAAAAGATTCCCATTATCTTGATTATCATTTCCATTCCTTTTGCAATCACTAATATCAATATCTCCAGCATATAATCCATAATACTGCATTGAAAAAAGCCAATTAAATTCACTATTTCTAAGGATATCAAGCATTTGCATATGTTCTTCATCTCTGAATGGTACTTCATAATCTGTAGTAAGAAAGTAAGGCGAATCAAGATATATGAATCCATCAGAATTTTCTTTTATAATATCTCTAAAATCTTCACTTCTAACATCAGCATTCTTCAAGGATTTCATATAGTCTATTCCATCTATAAATTTTATCTGAGATTTTTTTATCCTATACTTTTCTAAGAATGTTGCATCTGACGCATCAACCTGACGATATTTTTTATATTTCTTATCGCTTTCATAAGTAACTTTCAAGACATTTTTTAAATATTTCTCATATGCAGGAATATCCATATCGATAACATTAAACTGATTTCCTCTTTGATTTTTTTTGCTTGAATGAATTGATAAACAACCACGCTATACCTATATCATAATACATCTGAATATCCTTACTAGATGCGTTTGTAAAATTAGGAGTAACACCTGTGGTTGCTTTCACATACTGCTCATGAATATACACATAGTTATTTCTTATGCGAATCATTACATCTTCAAATAGCGGAATACCTATATACTCTTCATAGTACTTTTTGTGCTTTTGCCAATTTGTATATAAATTCTGACCACTACTTAAATCTTTACTGACAAAATTATTATGTAATTGTGCAAGTCTTTCACGAACCTCATTTGAATCATGCGACATTGAGTAAAGGAAACATGCTGCACCTACATCTATATCATTAACAACACTTTCATTCGCCTCTACAGATGCTGCAACTGTACCAGTTCCAGCAAATACATCGACAAATTTTTCCAACTGGTTCATTTTAGGTGCTATCCACTCTGTTGTAGTTCCAGCATCATAAAATAAGTCTTCTTCTGCTCTTTGCCTGCTAGACTCATAATACGCTCTCTTTATAGCTGAAGTGAGGTAAGGTTGTTTTTTACCATTCCTATAAAGAGTAATCGAGCTATAAGAGTCTCGATTTACTTTCTTTCTGTAACGTGGAGATATATGCCATTTATTTAAAATATTGTTTTCTAAACCTACTTGTTCCATAAAGTAAGAAGCAGACATTTGCGATACTTCATTTTTCTTTTTTATTATTTTAGCTTCTACCAACCAAAAGAAACATATTTTCTTAAAAATGACTGGATATACTGCTCTACCCTTTATCATACCATTTATAACTGGATAGTATTTATCTTTCCATTCACTTAACCAGTCAAGTGACTCCCATTTTATTCTTTTCCAATTAATACCATCAACAGTATACTGTACATGACTAAGAAAACCTCTAAACAGTTCATCATACATCACATACTCTTTATTTGTAACAACTGTATCACTAGCTATATCGCCACATAATACTTTATCTATATATTCCTTTTCATTGCCAGAAACCTTCTCGTAAGGCTCATATGTAAGCAACTTAAGCATTAAATCTATCATAGAAAAAGACCAACCTTTCATATAAACTATAACCAATTATACTATAAGCAAGGTTGACCGACTACCGCAAAATAAAACCGAACCTGAAAAGTTGGCTCTATTCCGAAACTATGTCCCCACGCTCAAATCCGCATGTTTTAAAGATTTCTTGACACTATGAGTCAAAATTTAGAGCCAAATTTTACTAAATCGGAGTGAAACATCCCCATTTCATCCCCAATCCAAAATAAAAAGCCCCACAAAGCCCATAAATACAGGCTTTGTGAGGCATATTCCTCTATTCAAACTCCCTAACCATTAACTTTTTTGTTAATGTTTTAGGCGTATTTTCTACTATTTTATACCATTTCTTTTGCATATTCTTTATAATATTTTGTGTTTCAGACCAAACAGGTATCATATTGGTATCACATGGTATCATTATTTCTCAACCAGTATATGCATACACAATTAATCTCAATCGGCAAGGTTAGTTCTTGCATTAAACTATTTTGTTTAGTTTTTACTATAGAAAATGCCGATTTTTTACTTCAATTACATAATCTATTTTGACTTAATGATTTTCTGTTGCCAAAGTGTTGCCAAAAAGGAGATTCATAATATTTTATTGTTCAAATAATATAAGTTCAATCCCCCACCTATAAATCATACCTCCTGTTACTCTTTCTGTACCTTCACTCCAATTCTTATTAAAAGTGTGATTAATTCTCATTGCCAAATCTTGAGCACTTAATTCTGGTTCATTTTCTAATTGTTTTATCGCAAACTGAATATTTTTTTTCGTTTTTATAATTTGAAATAACTCTCTGCAACTACAATGTATCTCCAATTCATCATGTTCTGAAACACTAGCAGCATTCAATGATATTAAATCCTCTAACACTTTTTTATTTCCGCTTGTAATCCACTCTGTTGCAGTTTGATTCTTTTCACTATAATCTAAATAAAACTGTTTAACCTTTTTAGGACTTACTTGTGGCCAATACACATCTGAATTGTTATGTTTTTTTCCTCTTCTTGATTTTCTTCCTCTTTTTGAGTTATTTACTTTTCTATTTTTCTTGTATTCTATCCAATCAACATCCCAGACATCGACTTTATAGTTAATCTTGTACATTGAATTTTCTATAAGAATTAGTTTCAAATCAAGAAGCCAACCTAATAATCGAGCCGAATATATTTTTTTAGTTTTATCTGAAATCTGATTTGTAGAATAAAGTGAATCAAATATTGTATCATAATCATTTGCGCTAAACTTATCCCCAAACTGTTTTTGAATACTTAACCACACAATATGTCTTTTGAAAAAAAACTGTATTTTTTTCATAGTATCAGAGTAATTATTCTCTTTTAGCGTTATTTCATTTCTATCTCGATATACTATTCCAAACATAACCAAATCAATCAATATATTATCTATTGTACTTTTCCCCAATAATGTATTTTGAGATAATGTATTTATTGTTATTTTACCATCATTTTCAATCAATGCTGATATAATTTTTAAAAAAGTAGAAAATTGAACTTGTGGTATGTAATCAATATTAATCTCAGGTAATTTTCCACTAATTACATAATCTCTAAAAATATCCCAATATAATGTTAATTTTGTAGCTCGCTTAATTACTGTTCTTCGATTAATTAAAGTTTGTAAAGTATCTTGACCAAATGTATCTATTATTTTAAAATAATCCGCCGGAGATTCTTTTGCGATTTGCTTTATACATTCATACTCTTGACTGGTAAGTTCTGCACACTCACTTTCAAATAAGCTTCCAATATTTAATGTTTGTTCTATTGCATCTTCTTGCTTTTTACCTTCTTTTACCACATTATACACATGGATACACAACTTTTTTAATAACCAAGGATATCCTTGACATTGTCTTAATAAGTATCGTGCTAATATTGGATTTATCTTCTCACCTAATTCATTTCCAAATATCTTGATTGCCCCTTTAATTTCCGAGTCAGAAAATTGTAATAGATCAAATTCTTTTCGCCTATCTTTTAAATTCGACCATAAATAATAAGCTGGGTGGTCCGAAGCTATTGAAAAATCCGTTTTCCATGCATATCCAATAATCAAATTTTCTTTAATAGAATCAATAGTATTAGATATTTTTCTCATATTTTCAAAAAGTCCAAAAAGTTCTTCTTTATAAAAAATCTCTTCAAATTGATCAAAAATCAAAATTATTTCTTTTCCATTTTCTGATAAATATGAAAAAATTCTTTTAATATCATCAGTATCTACTATATTGGTAATATCCCCTATTGAAATCTCTTCTTTTTCAAAAGGGATAAATGATTCTTTTATTGCACACTCTAAACAGTCTTTAAAAGCTAATTCTGCATATCTATTTGAAAGAGCAGTTCTGACATCCACTGCAAAAATGAAATATTTATTACTTTTACTTCTCTTTTTTGCCTCATCAATTAACTTTAAAATTGTTGAACTTTTCCCCCATCCCGAAGGAGATTTTAACGCAAATAATCTAGTATTTGTCTGTTGACACAAAACAGCATCAAAGAAAGTAAAAACAGATGCAATAAGACCTTTTCTTCCTACATAATCTATCGGACGAGACGGTCTATAATCTGACCATGTATCTCCTGACATAACTGTTACTATATCCTGAAATTCAACATTATCCTTCTTCTTTATATTCTGTCCTTTTTCAATCAACCAGTCATATTCTGAATAAATTGATTTAACTTCTTTTAATCTCATCAAACTTTCTTCATCACAAACTCTCTCTCCTGACGTAGCTTCAAATGCAATTACAGAGTTCGCTATAGTTCCAGAATTGAAACTTCCAACAAACAGCCAATACTTTCCAATATTAGTGATAAAAAGAGTTGATTTATCATTATAAACAAAATTTTCGGGTAACTTGCAAACTAAACTTTTTGCATCAACAACCACTCTATTTGTAATCAATAACTCTACAATCCTATCCGCTGTATATATTGTTAATTTTTTTCTTTCCTCACAAGGCTTTTTTTCCCATGATAAGCGAAGTCCTTCAGCATCTTTTCCCAAACCGCCAGTTGTAATGAGCCAACCTGCACTAAAGTTGTTAATTACTATGTTACCAATTAATTTGCTAATAACATCTGCATTAATATTTTCTTCCCAAGCTTTACATTCTACTATTATTTCTTCACCTGTATATTTGTGCCTTGCAAGTACATCAAGTTCCATTCCTGTTATCCTAATTGTTTTTACCACAGAAAACTGTTGTGCTTTCATAACTTCAGCAGTCAACGTCTCCAACAAATTTCCTTTTACAGTTGTACTACAATGATTTTCCACAGATACTTTTATGCTATAATCCATACTCATCCCTCGCCTATACAATTTCTATCTTGTTTTTAATATACGTTCCCTACTTAATACTTCTTGCACCCACTTCACTTAACTAGCTAAAAGCTCACTCAATTTTTTAGCAATCTCATCTGGTGTCATAAAAGCAGTATTCATTGCCATTTTTCCAGCCAAAGACAAACTAAACTGTTGAACTTCTTGCTTCGTGATATTATGCCATATTGGAAGAATAAGTTTCCCGCCATTTGCTTCTCTTTGAAAAAGCCCTTCTAATTCATAGTTTGTCCAATATTTACTCACATAACTACGAGACAATATTACAACACCAAATTTAGATTTTTTCAGACCCTTATCTATTTCTGTCCGTATGCTATCTCCCCATTTAATAGAAATAGCATCATACCAAACTTTAAGATTATATTTTTCCCGCAAAATCCTTACAAACTCATCTGAAAAGCTTTCCTTATCTTCAGTTGCATGAGAAACAAAAACATCGTACTCTTCTTCTGTTTCAGAAGTAAATATAATCTTTTCATTTTCTGTGATATTTTCTTGCATTGTAATTTGTTTTGTTAATTCTTCTATTTGCTGCTCATATATTGCAAACATACTTTTTTGTTGTTTTTCTACTTTCTTAGCTTGTGTCAATTCCTCTTTTTGCAATTTTGCAACTGCATCAACACGACGTTTTCTTTTCTCCGCCAATTTCTGATTAATAGTTGCTTTATCTAAAAGAATTTTTGAAAGTTCTTTTTGGTAATTCTCCATCTGTCTTATTTTTGACTTTAACGTACTTTGTGATGTATTTGGGGTAATACTACGTTCTATATCACCAATTTTCTTTGTTTTATCAGCTTCTTTTTTTACCAAATCACTCATTTTCTTTTCTAAATTAGCAATATCCTTGTCAATTTGATTCACTGTACGTTGTGCCTGCTCAATACTCATTTGTAAACTCCTTCCAACTAATTTTCAATACTTGGAGTGCTATACAGCACACTTATCACAATCACCATATCATCCCTAATAATATAAAATTATCACTCACATTATCCCCCATCCCCTTTGAACACTCCAGATCTGAATATGATATGAAATCATTCAGAAAAATATAATTTTTAACAGCAATGCTATTGTATTGTCCTATTCCACTCTATAAAGCAAACAAATATGATTATTATGAATGTTCCATATATATCTAAACCATCACTTTATCTTACTTAAACCGCACCTGTAAATTAAACTTAATATACATCTGCCCATTGTCTTCATACAAACTCATATACTCATGTCTTGTGGTAGATGCTCTTTCGCAAATCGTATTATCTAGCAAATACTGCTCAAAGAAATTTCGGTTATATATATGATATGCCAAAATCTCGCCATCTGCTTTCACGATAACATAACCACCATTCGCCTCATCCAATCCGTCCCATGGTTTTGCAGGTTTCATTCCCAACGCACAGGAACACAAAAACTTTTTGAATTTATACTCATACATCATGGCATCTCCATATTCTAACGGATCACGTTCACCTGCCATTTTGACCAAGGTTTTACATTCCTTCACATCTTCATCGTAAAAATACAGCAGCATATTGGCAAGTATTTGTGGCATACTGCTGTCTACCATAATGAGATTTCTTTTAAACCCATCATGGTTCATCCCTGAATATGTTATTTTTCCACCATACTCTCTGATTTTTGCCATTCTGTCCTTTATTTTATTTCTGGTGTCAATTGCATTGATTTCATTTGCCTGTTCATGAGTAATCCCCTCGACTTTATAAATAAAGTTGGTTGTCTTTCCAGCATTCAAAAGTGTTGGAGCATGTCCCACTTCTGATTTAATTGAAAATCCTACATCTCTGACATAATTTGTATGTATATCTTGTATTTGCATGGATATATCTGTCGTATCCTCTGACGGTGCTTTTATCTTAGTAACCTTAATTCCATTAGCAAATTCAGCTACCTCTTCCAGTTCAAAACTTCCGCTGTGTTTTGCAATTTCCTCCAATAAGTTATTTGCCTGTTCATCTAACTCGCTTCTATCTATGGTCATAATTCTTTTTTTCTGTATCTCCACTACCACTTTATCATTCTCAATGACGTAATCAATCCTTGTTCCCTTCTGTTCTTCTCTCATTATTTTCAATATCGGATAATATACATCATCAATTTTTTCTACCTTTTCATTTGCTGCATATACACGCCCCTGACTTAACAACTTCATAAAAGCGTACAATTCAGACCATTCTCCCTTATTACCTGACATTCTTCCATCTTTTTTATCTGCCATTTTCCAATACCCCCCTTATTTCTTTTGCAATCGCCTCAATCACATTTACGGTAACACTGTTACCAAATTGCTTATATAAATGTGTATCAGCCAGCTCTAACTTGAAATCATCCGGGAACCCCTGGAGTCTTGCCCATTCTCTTGGTGTCATCTTTCGTATTCCTTTTCGATTTACCTCTCCTTTAATATGTGTTACTGGTACGAAATTTGTCAAACGTTTATCCACGATCAGATTTCTTTCTCTTCCCATACCACCACATACTATGGCACCTGCCTGTCCATCTAAATCCCTTATTTCATAACCAAACCCATTACCTTTTGCCTTATGACGCTCCTTATGCCTTTTCAAAGTTTCAATATATACGGTAGATAAATAATACTTTACACTTACTTCTTCTTCCTCCATTATATCCCGTATACAGGTATTAGGATTATCCCCTTCCGGGAAAACAAAAGAACTGCTGTCAATATCATTTCTAAATGCAACAATATAAATTCGTTCCCTGTTTTGCGGAACACCAAAATCTTTACTGTTCAAAACTTTATCATAAACTGTATAACCAATCTGTTCAAAAGCCCTTTTTATCACCTTAAAAGTACGTCCTCTGTCATGTATGGTAAGACCTTTTACATTTTCACAAAATATAACCTTAGGCTTTCTGTATTCACAAATTCGCACTACATCCTGAAATAAAGTTCCCCGGCACATTCCCTTGTAATCATCATCAAATCCCATTCTCTTTCCTGCCAGTGAAAAAGCCTGACACGGAAAACCAGCTAAACATATATCAAATTCCGGTATGTCTTTTTCATCGATTTGCGTAATGTCTCCCGCAATTTCAAAATCATCATGATAATTGAGTTTATATGTTTTCTGAGCATATTCATCCCATTCACTTACAAAAACCGTTTTAATATCTTTACCAAAAGCGTTATCAAACCCCTTCCGTATTCCACCTATTCCGGCAAATAAATCTATTGACTTGTACATCACACAATCTCCTTTACGTCTAATAATCTTCTTCATTCACCAACATATCAAAAATCGTTTCCTCAATAACCTGAACACACTCATCTGTTTTTTTCGTAATATCTTTCCCCCAAAACCTTATTACAGTCCAACCAAGAAATTGAAGTTTCTTATTCACTTCATCATCCCTTTTCTGATTTTTAGATATTTTCTCAATCCAAAAATCTGCATTTTTTCCCCTCTCCAACTGAGGCTTTAATACTTCCCAGTCCTTTCCATGAAAAAATTCACTGTCACAGAAAATAGCAATCTTATATTTAGGCAATACTATATCGGGTTTTCCCGGTAAACTCTTATCATTTTTTCTATAACGATAACCTTTATTCCATAATGCCTTTCTCAAAATCACTTCTATACTGGTATCCTTACTTTTTATATTTTTCATATTCTTATGACGTTGTTCCTTTGTCAAACGATCCATTATGTCACCTCGTCTTAAGCATCATCATCTGCCACAACTTCCATAATATCAGACACATCACACTCTAATGCCACACATATTTTCAACAGAATATCCGTATTAACATTTTCATTTCTTCCTAATTTAGCTATTGACGCCGAACTTATACAAGCCTCTTCCGCAAGTTCTTTTTTCTTCATGTCTCGATCAATTAACAATTTCCACAACTTTTTATAACTTATCTTCATTCCAACCTCCAAAACATTTACCTAGAACATACTTTCTATTAGTTTATCACAGTTCGCAACATATATCAAGCGAAATCTCAACAATTTATGAGAACTCATATTTTGTGTTTTTATTTTTTTACAAACAACATACTCTATTCCTTTATTTCATCATCATAAAAACAAATAACTGAGATGATATACTGAAGTTGTAACACTAATACGGAGAAAAATGATATAATATTAAAGAAAGTAAAGGTGTTATATATGTCAAAACAAAATCGAAATTATGAACCCGAATTTAAACAAAAAGTGGTACGTCTTGTTTTAGATGAAGGGCGTACAATAAAAAGTGTGAATGAAGAATACTCTCTTGGGGAAGGAACTGTCCGCAGCTGGATACGGAAGTTCGAAGAAGAATGCAAAATTAATCCAGAAGCAAAAAATACAAAGGAGCTTTATGAAGAGAATCTTAAACTTCATAGACAACTTGCTGAGGCTCAAAAGGAAAACGCATTCTTAAAAAAAGCTGCCGCATTCTTCGCAAAGGAACTCGATTAGAACAGTATCAATTCATTGACACATATCAGCAGAAGTTTGGATTACGCTGGCTGTTAAGCCGACTAAAAATATATCCGAACGCATATTACAATTATAAAAAACAGCGTAAGAAAGAATATTATAAAAAGAAAAAAACTCATCAGAAAGTAATGCTTGCTATTTACCATGAGTATGAAGGCAGACCCGGCTACCGTATGATGCAGATCTTTCTTGCGAAAAGAAAGATCCACCTGAGTAGAACAACCGTATTAAAGTATATGAATGAGTTGAATATCAGGTCTGTTGTACTGCGAAAGAAACCACGCTATCACAAAGGAGAATGTTATAAAAAGTTTGATAATCTTTTAAAACAGGATTTTAAATCTATCCGTCCTAATGAAAAGTGGTGTACTGATTTTACTTATCTGTATCTTTCAGATGGAGCAAAAAGATATAATTGCAGTATATTGGATCTATATGATAAATCGGTTGTTGCAACATTAAACAGCAGTCATATAGATGCAGCACTGGCTATTAATACGCTAAAAATTGCATTATCCAGAAATAAAGTATCTGATTCATTAATATTGCACAGCGACCAGGGCTCCCAATATACTTCGCGTGCATTTACAGAATTCTGTGAAAAACATGGCATACAACAGAGTATGAGTAAAGCAGGCTGCCCCTATGACAATTCGTGCATGGAAAGCTTTTACGGAACATTTAAAAGTGAATTTATATGGAATCATCAGTTTTCAACCGATGAAATTTTAAACCGCAAAACAGAAGAATATATTTATGGATATTACAATCATATACGTCCACATTCATCAAACGGATATCTTACGCCATTTGAAAAAAGATACTCATAATACAATGAAATCTTTTCAGTATTGGTGTTACAAAAATGCTTGACCATCTCAATCATCTCAGCTTGTGGCTGCTCCCCTGTCCATCTCATGATGAAGATAGGATTTCGAGATTTGAAAAATGCGGTCAGTAGGCTGATAACCATACAGCATTCCCAGATACTGTTCCAGTTCCCCACACAGAAAATCCGGTATGCTCACGTCTCTTTTGCTCTTGGGCGTCTTCGGGTCTGTGATCACATCTTTTCCTTTTATCCGTTGATAAGACTTTGTGATGTGGAGTATCTTGTTTCCGGTATCTATGTCGCCGGGACAAAGTGCCAGCAGTTCGCCACACCTTAACCCGCACCAGTAAAGTATCTGAAACGCATAATAGGATACCGGTTTATCTTTCACCGCTTCAATGAATTTCAGGTATTCTTCCCTTGTCCAGAAATTCATTTCATCTGCTTTTCCTTTTCCCAGTGGTCCTGCCTTTACAACCGGATTGTCCTTTAACTCATAAAACCGCACCGCATGGTTGAACAGTGCAGACAATTCCGATTGAATGGTCTTCAGGTAAGTAGGCTTGAACGGCTTTCCGTCCGCTCCTTTCAGAGCAGACATCTTATTCTGCCAGGTAATAATGTCCTTCGCCTTAATGTCTTTCATCTTCTTATCCTTAAAATAAGGAAGTATCTTGCTTTGCACCACCGCTTCTTTTGTGTTCCACGTATTCTCTTTGAGTTTCGGTCTCATGTCCATTTCATAGGACTTCCAAAAATCAGCAAAGGTCATGTCCAGATTGGACTCTTCCCTCATCCGGAAATGCTGTTCCCACTCCAGTGCCTCTTTTCTTGTTTTAAATCCACGTTTTAATTTACGCTTGTTCTTTCCTGTCCAGTCATAATAGTGGAACGAAACATACCATGTTCCACGTTCTTCATCTTTATATGCTGCCATACACATTTCTCCTTTCCGTCTGCAAAGTGGAACCGTACTGTTCCACCCTGCACCTGTCCTGAAACCGTCTATTGTCCAAAAACCTGTCAGCCTGCTGCTCCATAAAACTTTTCTTCAAAGAACTTTCTGCTGACTCTGCCTGCTACAGTAATAAAACCTTTTGCTTCCAGTTCCTCATTCAGTTCACGCACAATGCGGTATGCTTTGGATTTGGAAATTCCAAGCATGTCTGCCACTTCCTGTGCGGAGATAAAAACACTCTGTTCCATAGCTGTGACCTCCTTTCCTTTATTTGTATTGCAAATCTACATTCGCATATATGTTAATGTTTTGTGATGCCCATTATAATTCGCATTTTTTTAAATGTCAATATCTTTTTTATTTTTATTTCGCAAATTTGTTAATTTCCTTCTTTACTTCATCCATTCCATCCCGTATAATAAAGTCAGGCAGAATATTTTCTTTTTATCTGTCAATCTGATGAAACGAGGTAATCACATATGACCGTTGGTGAAAAAATAAAATATATCCGTACATTTCGCGGCATGACACAACAGCAGCTTGGTGTTGCCATCGGACTGCCTGCAAAGGGAGCAGATAACCGGATGGCACAATATGAAACGAATTATCGTGTACCAAAGAAAGATATGCTTATGGATATCGCTAAGGTACTGGATGTCAATTACATCAATTTCATACCGCCCGTATCCGGTTCCGCAGAAGACATCATGCAGACATTCTTCTGGCTGGATGTGGATAATCCAGATGCACTGCAGTTCTTCCCCATGGTTCCAAGCAAAAAGAAATATGGAACGGGTAAACAGATAAAGGCACAGTATGATGACAATGACGATATGCCTGCCGTTTCGCCGGTGGGAATGTGGTTCAATTACAATTCGGTCAACGCATTTATGCACGAATGGATGATACACAAACAGGAACTTGGTAACGGCGAGATCACCCAGGACGAATACCTGGAATGGAAACTGAACTGGCCTGACACCTGCACCGAACAGGGTACCTCCTGCAAACCATGTGAGCCCAAATATAAATGGAAAAAAAATGACTCCGAAACGGAATCCTGAAATAATAGAAAATACATGTTTAGAACTTTATTACTCAGTGAATACCTCCATATAGGTATCAAAAAGGTATCACAGAGAAAAGAAAAGCCCCACAAACAGCGTATTTACGCCATTTGTGGGGTTTTGTATATTACTCAAACTCAATCGTTCCAGGTGGCTTACTGGTCAAATCGTAGAATACACGATTGACTCCTTTCACTTCATTGATGATTCTGCTCATCACTGTCTGCAATACCTCAAATGGTATTTCTGCTGCCTCGGCGGTCATAAAGTCCACCGTTCTGACGGCTCTTACCGCTACGGCATAATCATAGGTTCTTTCATCCCCCATGACACCTACGGATCTCATGTTTGTTAATGCGGCAAAATACTGGTTTGGCATCCATGGTGCTTCTACACCGTTTGCCTGCTTATATTCTGCGGCTGCCTTATCCACTTCTTCTCGGTAGATGGCATCTGCGTCTTGTACGATGCGTACCTTTTCTGCTGTTACCTCACCAATGATACGGATACCAAGTCCTGGACCTGGGAATGGCTGACGATATACTAAGTATTCTGGAAGTCCAAGCTCCAGTCCCACCTTACGCACTTCATCTTTAAATAACGAACGAAGTGGCTCAATAATATCCTTAAAATCCACATAGTCTGGTAATCCGCCTACATTATGGTGTGACTTAATGACTGCTGATTCTCCGCCAAGTCCTGACTCCACTACATCTGGATAAATAGTTCCCTGTGCAAGGAAATCTACTGTACCAATTTTTTTAGCCTCTTCCTCAAATACACGGATAAACTCTTCTCCAATAATCTTTCTCTTCGCTTCCGGCTCTGTTACACCAGCAAGTTTTTCATAATATCTCTCCTGTGCATTGACACGGATAAAGTTGATATTAAATTCGCCATTTTCACCAAATACACCTTCTACTTCATCCCCCTCGTTCTTACGAAGAAGCCCATGATCCACAAATACACAAGTAAGCTGATTTCCAATGGCTTTCGCAAGTAATGCTGCAAGAACCGAAGAATCCACTCCACCGGAAAGAGCAAGAAGAACCTTACCATTTCCTACCTTATTACGCACTTCTGTAATTGTATTTTCTACAAAAGAATCCATTCTCCATGTTCCAGCACAGCCACAGACCTTCTTTACAAAGTTATCAATCATTTCTGTTCCATGCTCTGTATGCAACACTTCTGGATGGAACTGAATCGCATAAAGCTTTTTATCTACATTCTGAGTAGCTGCGATTGGACAATCTGCTGTAGAAGCAGTAATTTCAAATCCTGGTGCCACTTTTGAAATGCGGTCAAAATGACTCATCCAGCAAACAGACTGCTTTGGAATATCTTGGAACAATACTGCATTTTCTGTGTAAGTAATGTCTGTCTTTCCATATTCTCCAACCTCTGGAGTAATTACCTCTCCACCCAATACATGCATCATCAATTGTGCACCATAGCAAAGTCCTAATACCGGAATACCAAGTTCAAATAATTCCTTGGAATAAGTAGGTGAATCTGGCTCATAACAGCTATTTGGTCCACCTGTCAAAATGATTCCCTTTGGGTTCATTTCTTTAATTTTATCCAGTTCGATACGATATGAATAAATTTCACAATACACATTACATTCACGAACGCGACGTGCAACTAATTGGTTATACTGTCCACCAAAGTCCAGTACAATAATTGTCTCTTTTTCCAATCTAGCTTCCTCCTATATGATTATTTTCCACCCTAAAAACTTACATCTTCATTGCAATTTTTAGTAGCTGGCACTCATTTAGAAAAAATCATTATTCATCTAAACGGCTCAAATTTTCTTTTTAGACAAATCCGTCCATATCTTTTATATTACTACATTTTTTAATAAGAAACCAGTCCCAATTTTCTACTTTCTACGATACCAGAGACAAACCTTCTGCCCCCACATGAACTGGCAGGGATATGAATGAATATCTTATTCGAATTCCACCGCATACAGAAACGTTTAAAAATCGATGATATTCGCAATCTGCTTCACTACTTGCGTAACAGTTCAGCTGGGCAGAAATGATTGTACAATTGCATGTGACTGCTAGCACGCTAAGTTCAATTTGCACAATCATTTCTATCAGGCAGACGCCCAACATGAATACACATTGAACACTTGACGAAGTCTTTTTGAGTCTAGTGTGAAAGCGCCCCCTTGTGGGACACATTGAACACTTGGCGAGGTCTTTTCGAGCCTAGTGTAAAAGCGCCCCCTTGCGGGACACATTGAACACTTGGCGAGGTCTTTTCGAGCCTAGTGTAAAAGCGCCCCCTTGCGGGACACATTGAACACTTGGCGAGGTCTTTTCGAGCCTAGTGTAAAAGCGCCCCCTTGTGGGACACATTGAACACTTGGCGAAGTCTTTTTGAGTCTAGTGGGAAAGCGCCCCTTGTGGGACACATTGAACACTTGGCGAAGTCTTTTTGAGTTTAGTGTGAAAGTGCCCCTTGTGGGACACATTGAACACTTGGCGAAGTCTTTTTGAGTTTAGTGTGAAAGTGCCCAGCCAAAAAAAATATTTTTATCCAATTTGTTTATTATGGCACTTTATGAATGCCCCGGCTGAACTGTTACCTACTTGCTCATATAAAAACGGCACTGCGTGCTTTACGAGGTACGGTGCTGAACCCTGTACCTCGTTCAAGACCCCCCATCGCCCAAAGGCAGTGGGGGGGTCTTAAACTTTTATAAACCATTACTTTTCTTTTGTTTTCTTTGCCTGCGCCTTTACCAAACGCATCGCTTCTTTATATTGATTATCACTCTTTCCTTCTGTATCTAATTCTACTTTTACATCCGGATCAATTCCTGTTCCATGAATATTTTTTCCGCTTGGTGTGTAATATTTAGAAGTTGTAATCTTAATGGCAGTACCATCTTTTAACGGAATCACAGACTGTACAATTCCTTTTCCAAAACTTGTTGTACCTACTAATTCTCCCATTTCATAATCCTTTATAGCGCCAGAAAAGACTTCAGAAGCACTGGCTGTATTTCCATTTATCAAAACAGCAAGCGGCAAATCAAATGTGGCCTCTGTTTTTGCAGTATAGGTCTCTCCCTTTCCATTTTTATCTTTCGTTGAAACAATGGTACTTCCCTTTGGAAGCATATAGTCAAGTATATTCACAACACTCTCTAACATACCTCCTCCATTATTTCTAAGATCAATTACCAGACCTTCCATTCCCTGTTTTTCTAAATCCTTTACTGCACTGATAAACTGCTCGTCTGTAGGTTCATCAAAAGCGGAAATTGCAATATATCCAATCTTGCCATCCATTTTATACTCTACGGTTGGTACCTCAATTTGTCTTCTTTCCAACTCAAAAGTTTTGTGTTTTTTAGTCTTAGAAATATAAAATTCAACTTTAACCTTTGTCCCTTCTTTTCCCTTCATCATAGAAACGACCTCATTCAAGTCTTTTCCTGTGACATCTTTTCCATCTACTTTTTCCACAATATCACCAGTCACTATACCTGATTCCTTTGCAGAACCACCTTCAAAAGGTGTTACAATGTAGATTACTCCTGTCTGCGTATCCTGTGTCACAGTTGCACCAATCCCACAGTAAACACCACTGGAATCTTCCATCAATGAAGCATATTCATCCTTTGTATAATAACAAGAATACGGATCATTCAAACCTTCTAACATTCCCTTATAAATTCCATCTGCAATTTGTTCCTCTGTCACATCCTCCATAAAATATTCATCAATATAATACTTCAACTGATTCATTTTACTCATAGTGGAAGAAGTGGAATTTCCCATAGCACTATATTTCGCACCAGTATACACACCTATTCCACCAGTAACAACAGAAACGATTGCAAAAGTCAAAAGCTGTATTACTAATAATATACCAGCACCTGCTGCACACCCTTTTAAAAATTTTTTATTCATATTTAATACCACTTTGTCAAACTACTTCGACAAACGCAAACAAGAAGAGTGAAAGAATTTTGTTTGCATCTGTTCCTTTCCTCTATTTTTCTTTCACTCATCACAATATACAAAACAGCTTCCAGTCATGCACATTTTAATTGCTTTCTCATCCCCCTGTTATCTAGACACATAATCTTCCGGATTTACATAATTTCCATTGCTGATTACACCAAAGTGTAAATGTGCCCCCGTTGATACACCAGTTGAACCAACTGCTGCAATCCGATCTCCTTGAGAGACCTTATCACCCACACTGCAATATAATCTGGATGCATGCATATATACTGTGTATAATCCATTTCCATGATTAATCATTACATAATTTCCAGCGGAGGAGGAATACGTTGCAGTAGTAACTGTTCCATCTGCCGCTGCATAAATAGCAGTTCCTGCTGGTGCTGCAATATCAATTCCCTTGTGATATGTACTGGCTCCCGCTGTCGGCGCGGATCTTCTACCAAAATGAGAAGTAATTCTTCCACTTACAGCCAAAGGCCATATAAATCCACCTTCTACTCTTTCTCCTGAAAAACCATTATCCTTTGCCTGCTCTAATAACAGTTTGTCTATCTCTTTTTCTTTTTTCTCTATCTCTTTCTGATATGCCTCCGCTTCATCTGATTTTTCATCAATAGACGCTGTATAATCTTCTAATTTCTTCTGCTTTTTCTCAGATAAACTTTGCAAATTATCCTGTTCCAGCTCTACCTCTTCTTGGAGAATTTCCAATTGATTCTTTTTTTCCTGTGCCGCTTCTTTTTTTTCTGTCACCTCATTTTTCGTGTTTTTGTATTCCTTTAACATTTTATTGTCATATGCCGTAATTTTATTCACATATTCCACACGATTCAGAAAATCTCCCACACCTTTGGAGGATAAAATAATATCTAAATAACCTTGATTTCCATTTTCATACATATATTTTATACGTTTTTTCATGGTTTCATATTGTGATGCTTCATCCTGCTCTGCCAGAGTTAATGCTTCCGTTAATTCGTCTAACTCTGTAGATGCAGTCGTATAATTTTCATTCACCTCGTCTAAACGCTCACTGACATTTTCCATTTTTTTATCCAGTTTTTCTATACTGACAAGCAAATCATCCTTTTCATCCTCCAATGCAGATAATTCTTTTTCCGTTTCCTCTTTTCTCTCTTTTAAACGCTGTCTTTCCTGCTCTGCATCTCCAAGTTCATCTGCCCGACTTCTATAATATCCCTGATGCACTGCTGTTCCTGCTAAAAGTGCACAGATGCTTATATATGCTATCGCCTTTTGAAATTTCATATTTCTCCATCTCCTTACACCTTTAAATGTCTTTTCACGGTCAAACCACTACCTAGTAATCCAATTCCAACCCCCAGTATTAAAGAAATCGGTACCAACACAGATAATTCTGTACGTAAACTCATGAAAACCATCCAGTCTGACAAAATAGAAAATTTATTTGTCAACCAGCTAATTAACTGATGATAAATCACCGCTAACAAAATCAATGGTAAAATAGCCCCCATCAAACCAATCATAATTCCTTCTACAATAAATGGTCCCTGTACAAAAAAGTCTGTGGCACCAATCAAACGCATAATGCCAATTTCTTCTTTTCGAACAGAAATTCCAACAGATATGGTTGTACTAATTAAAAATACAGAAACTGCCATAAGTAAAGCAATAATAAAGATAGAAACTACACTAATCAATCGATTAAAATTAATCAACATTTTTGCTGTTTCATTGGAACTATTTACTTTCCGAATACCATCCATCTTTTTCAAATCTTTCACTAATGCCTGTTGTTTTGTCACATCTTTTACATAAACCTCATAGGATGCTGAATCTGCCAATGGATTTTCTCCATCAAAAGATTCTACCAAATCCTCTTGTCCCTCAAAAATCTCACCTTTGAAATTATTCCACGCATCATCCGCCGAAACAAATTTTACTTCTTTCACATCAGAACGGCTTTTTAATTCCAAACCAATTTCTGCAATTCGACTATCTGAAATTCCAGAATCAAAAAAGACAGTTACTGCAACCGATTTTTCCATATTCTTCACCATATATTGCACATTACTTACAAGCGAGAAGAAAATTCCAAACAAAAATAAACAGGCGGTAATTGTACAAACCGAAGTAAACGAAAACATACGATTCCTTTTTATATTTTTAAATCCCTGCCCGATACTGTAAAATAATGTATTTATTTTTTCCATATACGTTTCACACTCCTACCCATTGGTGATTGTTCATAAAAGCCAGTCCTTACACATATAAACACATAAAAGCTGATACTATTATTACCAGCCCTTCCCCTTCTATTTATACTCCTATAACCAAAATCTAATCATTTATCTTCCTATTTCTGAGAATAAGCTGTCCTGCTGAATAGAAAGACTTTTTGCATAACTTCCATCCTCTTCATCTTTATATACTTCGCCCTCTTTTAGAGTAATGACACGTTTTCGCATCTGATTTACAATTTCATTATCATGCGTGACTACAATTACAGTAGTACCCTGTTGATTGATTGCCTCTAACAACTGCATAATTTCCATAGATGTCTTAGGGTCCAAATTCCCCGTAGGCTCATCTGCCAAAAGCATAGCCGGTTTATTGACCAATGCTCTTGCAAGTGCAACTCTCTGCTGTTCTCCACCAGATAACTCTTTTGGAAATGCCTGTTCTTTGTCACCTAATCCAACTAATGTCAATATTCTTCTTACGTTTTGACCTATCAATTTGTGCGGCACTCCTATTACCTTCTGAGCAAACGCTACATTTTCATAAACATTGCGATCTTTTAACAAACGAAAGTCCTGAAAAACACATCCGATTTTTCTTCTATATGCTGCCACTTGTTTATGTTTTAAATGTGTAATATCTCTTCCATTTACTAAAATCCGACCTGTCTTAGGTGCAATTTCTCGCAACAACACTTTAATAAATGTAGACTTTCCCGAACCACTGGCTCCTACAACAAACACAAACTCACCTCTTGCGATTTCCAGTTCAATACCTTTCAATGCCTGTGTACCTGTTGGATAAGTTACTACCACGTTGTCCATAGAAACAATTTCTGTCTCTTTTTGCTCCATCCTTTCACACCTCCGATGATATTATCCATAAATAACGAAACAGAATTGCAATCCACATATACTGTAGCTCACAATCCTGTATTCATACCCTTCATCCCTATTTTCATTGTTAAAGCTTTTTATGATTTCTACGTTCGTAATCTATAAAAGACTCATTAATATGGAATCATGCTTATAATTGTTGAGCATAAAACAATTGCAAGTCACGATTAATATTCTATTGTCTCCATATATTTCATGTACTTCACTACCATCAAGGCAATTTTGAAAGTAATGGCATCTTCAAATACACGCAAATCCAAATTTGTGCTTTTTTGTAGCTTATCTAAACGATACACTAATGTATTACGATGAATATATAACTGTCTTGATGTCTCTGAAACATTCAGACTGTTTTCAAAGAATTTGTTTATAGTAGTCAATGTTTCCTCATCAAAGTCATCTGGGGATTTTCCATCAAATATTTCCTTTATAAACATCTTGCACAATGGCATTGGCAATTGATAAATCAATCTACCTATACCTAAATTTCCATATGCAACAATATCACGCTCTTCATAGAAAATATTACCCACATCCAATGCCATCTTTGCTTCTTTATACGATCTGGACACATCCTTAATCTCTGAAACAATTGTACCATAGGCAATCTGCACTTTTTCCATAGCTTCCGTATTTAATAAATCAAGAATCATCTTGGCAGTCTTGTCCATATCCTCATAGCCTTCATTTTCTTTTAATTCTTTTACAAGAATAATGTCCTTCTCATCCACTGCCGTAACAAAATCCTGTATATTTCCTGTAAACAAACCTCTTACCGTCTCCAGCGCATTGCTGTCCTTCTCTGTCTTTGTTTCAATCAAAAATACAACACGACGTACATCTGTTTCAATGTGCAATTTCTTTGCTCGATTATATATATCGACTAATAAAAGATTATCCAACAATAAATTCTTTATAAAGTTATCCTTATCATAACGCTCTTTATAAGCAACTAATAAATTCTGTATCTGGAAAGAGGCTATCTTTCCTATCATATATACATCGTCGCTATCTCCCTTTACAAGTATCACATATTCTAATTGATTTTCATCAAATACCTTAAAAAACTGGTATCCTTGCAATACCTGACTATCTGCTGGAGAATCCACGAATGTCAAAACTGCCTCTTCATACTCCTCTGCATCACTAATTGTCGATGCCAACGGCTTTCCTTCTGTATCCATGACACAGATATCAATACGAGTAATGCCTTTTAATCCTTCTATCGTATTTTGGAGTATCTGGTTTGATATCATATAATCACTCCTTATCATTTATTCCTCTCACTTGAGGTATTTTATTCTTATTTATTCTATCACCTTTTTAGGCAAAAGTAAATAAAATAACGTACTTTTTATGTGTTTTTTTCGTGATTTATTTCAAAATAGTTTTTTCATATGGCAAACTGTTACAATTTTTCACAAAGAACTTATCTATTTTTCTGATAAAACCAAATCCAAGTAACAATGTGTACAAAATATTCCCACATTTGCTTTAATAAACCGACATTACCGCAAAGAAAACAAAACCACAATAATGTTTTCCAAACAAAAAGAGAACCCACACATTGTCATAATGTATGAATTCTCTTTTTCAATTTATCTTATAACATATAAAATCATACGATTTGTACAGATTAGTTGCAAATTGCTTCTTCTGTTTCTTTATCAAAGATATGAATCTTACTTAAATCAAATGCAAGCTTGATTGTGTCACCAGGTCTTGCTGTTGTACGAGGATTTACACGTACACACATGTCAAATCCTTCAATATCAAAGTATAAGAATACTTCTGCACCAAGCATTTCATATACCTTAATTGTAACACTTACAACACTGTCTGGTGAAGTATTGATAAATACTTCTTCATCCTTAATATCTTCTGGACGAATACCAAGTACAACTGTCTTTCCTTCGTATCCATTTGACATTAATACTTTTGCCTTTGCTTCTGGAACTTTAATAGAATGACTACCAAACTGTAACATTACATCTGTTCCATTATTTACAACCTTAGCATCAATAAAGTTCATCTGTGGTGAACCAATAAATCCAGCTACGAATAAGTTCTTTGGTTTCTGATATAATTCAACTGGTGCATCTACCTGTTGAACAATACCATCTTTCATAACAACAATTCTTGTTCCCAAAGTCAACGCTTCTGTCTGGTCATGTGTAACGTAAATAATTGTTGTTCCTAATTTCTGATGTAACTTAGAAATTTCGATACGCATCTGCACACGCAATTTAGCATCCAAGTTTGACAAAGGCTCATCCATAAGGAACACCTTAGGATTACGAACGATAGCACGTCCCATAGCAACACGCTGTCTCTGTCCACCAGATAAAGCCTTTGGCTTACGATCTAATAAATGTTCGATATCCAAGCTCTTAGCTGCCTCATGAACTAATTTGTCAATTTCATGCTTTGGTGTCTTTCTTAATTTTAAACCAAAAGCAATATTATCATATATTGTCATATGTGGATATAAAGCGTAATTCTGGAATACCATCGCAATATCTCTATCCTTTGGTTCTACGTCATTTACTAATTTGTCCCCAATCCACAATTCACCTGAAGTAATGTCTTCAAGACCAGCAATCATTCTAAGCGTAGTTGACTTACCACATCCTGAAGGTCCTACAAAGATAATAAATTCCTTATCTTCAATCTCAAGGTTAAAGTTTTTAACTGCTACAAAACCATTGTCATATGTTTTGTTGATGTTTTTTAATGATAAACTTGCCATTTTCTCCATGTCCTCCTAATAAATCCTTGTTACTTAACGTACTTACTAATCATACACGAAAACGCAACTTTAAGCCATACTTCATTTAAACAAATAATTTTACCAACTTTTGTGCACTTTGTACACGTGCCGAATTTTTTCAGATTTTTTAATTTTCCCAATTCAAAAACATCCCATTTTTTATTTATTTTTTCGTATTTCAACATTCATTTCAGCATATTTATTGGTGAATTTTCATCTTTACTTTTCATCCTTTTGTGCATCTTGTACATTTTCCATTTTCTTACTGTTTACTTTCTTTCATAAAAAGTCCTTTTTTTCCTGTTTTTTCTTCCTGTTGCTTCATAAATGTTTCATAAGTGGAACGAAACATTTTCTGCACAAAATGCCTTGCTATTTTCTCTTTTATACGAATGCAGCTATGAAATAATGCACCATGACTGTCACGTTCATACTCTTCCTGTCGCTTTGCAACTACCTTTTTGACTAATACGTCTGCTCCAATCAATACTTTTCCATTGAGCTTGTCTAAATTATCCTGTATCCAATTTTCCTGTAATTGTGGTGCAATCGCAGTCAATATAACATCCGGGCAGGTTACATTGATATCATTTAGCAGTATATCATCCTCCATTTGTTCTCCGCCCACAAAACTTCCTACCAGGCTTATATCGCTATAATTTTCCTGACAATAAGCAATAAATGCCTGTAGTTTATCGTAAGAATCCCCTACTAAATACATGGTTTTATGGCTCTTTTCTATGTAATCTAAAATTTCCTCTAAATATCCCTCATCCATCATATATCTTTTTTGTCGATATTCTTCAACTGGATGCATCAGTAATACATCCTCGCTACCTGGATAAATAAACTGAAATTTTTTTATTTTCTCATAATATTCCTCTGATGCCATAGCCTCCTCTAATATTGGCACTGATAAAAATAAAATAGATCTCAACTTTCCATCTTTACAAAAACACTCTACTTCCTGTCGAAAATCTTGTTTTCCCATAAGTCTTGTGTCAAAATTCAACACATTAATCCTGTCTTCCATGCTGCAACACCCCCATTTCGTCACAGTCCATCTATTTATACATTCCTCTAAACACTTACACAGAATATTTTCTGCCAAGTAAAACACTTCAAAGAACGTCTATCTTATATATAGTAACATATTGTTCTTATAATACGATTACATTTCTATTAAAATTATATGACAGTTGCCTTATTCTTTGTAACCTCTTCTACTAGTTTCCATCCTCACTACCTATAATAATGCGAATATCCACATTTTGACTTAATTCTCCTACCTCAATTTCAGCATTTTTAAAATATGCCAGTAAATCTTCGCCCATCCCCTGCTCTTTTACAATAATTTTTGTATGTTCCAGTGTATTGCCACTATAATTTCCAATTCCTGCAATATTAAATCCCTTTTCCACTAATTTTTCCTGCATGGAAGATGCCAATCCATTAATCTGGGTGCTGTTTAATATCTCAATAGCCAATCCCATTGAAGAGGTATTTTCTCCTTCCTTCTTTTTTTGGTTCTTTTCTGTATAGGCTTCATTTTTAAGAAGCTTATTAATCAGAAAGTTTGTTTCTTCCACAGAAAGTACAAAAGATTTGCCCGACTTTTCTCCACTAACAATAGTAAAAGCAAGCTGGTTTGGTACTGCTTTTAAATATGTATCTATATATTCACATTTGCTCTTTTCTGGTAAGTTTGAATCTACCTTTTCATAATACTTTTTAAAAAAGGCTTTATAAGCTTTTTCATCTTTTAATGATTCCATTTCTTTTTCATACGACTTGCTCCATTTTTGAACACCGCTACCCTTTTCAGTAATAAACATATCCTTATACACGGTATCTGGTATCACCGTATAATAGCTAAATTCAATGTCCATTACATCCTCTAATAAAAGTTGTGCACATTGATACAGGCTTTCTCCCGAAAAATATTTATGGATATTTTGCATACAGACAATCTGAGGAATATCTGCATTTGCAGTAACCAACTTCTTATACAAATCGTAAGACATGGTAAATTCTAGTGTGCTTGGCACAGTTATATAATCTATATTTCCCGTATTTTTATTACAGATTTCAATCACAATACGTTTAATTTTTCCACTATCTGAATCTGTAGCTAATATCAAATTCTTAGCTACTTCTTCCGCAACTCCATCACTTTTTATTTCTTTTATATATTTACTCAGACTTTCACTGTTACTTGTTGCTCCTGTCACTTTATAATATAACATCGTAGCCTTGTAGCTTGTAAAACCACATGCAAACAAAAGCAAAACACAAAGAATAGAACGGACAAAATATTGTAAAAAAACTTGTCCGACTGTCTTTTTTCGTTTTTTAGCCATGTCTTTCTCTCCCTTTATACCGAACTTGCGGCAATTTAACAAATTTACACTCAATAAGTCAAGAAGTCAAAAGAACATTTACAATGACAAAATTCTTTTGACAGCCTAATCTTAATAAGTATAACAGAAAGCAGATTTCATGGCAAGCAACCCTTTTTACAGCATCATTTCATTTTCCCCCATTTTGTGCTATACTTATAGTAACAGAAAGGGGTAATTTTATGAACAGAAAAACAATTTTAGTAACTGGCTCTTCCAGGGGAATTGGCAAGGCAATTGCAATAAAATACGCTAAAAAGGGATATAATGTAATTATTAATTGTTTGAAAAACGAAGAGCTCCTTGCCAATGTAAAAAAAGAAATTGAAGGTTATCAAGTTTCCTGTCATGCTTTTGTAGGCGATATGGGAGACTATGATACTGCATGCAAATTATTCACAGATATTAAAAAACTTTATGGTCATCTAGACATTTTAATCAACAACGCAGGTATCTCCCATATCGGCCTTCTTACAGATATGAGCATCGAATCTTGGCAACATCTAATCAATAACAATCTGACTTCTGTCTTTAATTGTTGTAAATTAGCAGTTCCAGACATGGTACAACAAAAGAAAGGAAAAATTGTCAATATTTCTTCCGTATGGGGAAATGTAGGTGCTTCCTGCGAAGTTGCTTACTCTACCACTAAAGGGGGCATCAATGCATTTACAAAAGCATTGGCAAAAGAACTGGCTCCTAGCAATATTCAGGTCAATGCCATTGCCTGTGGTGCTATTGATACAGAAATGAATCATTTCCTAACAGATGAGGAATTAATTGAACTGGTAAACGAAATCCCTGCCGGACGTTTGGGAACAGCTGAAGAAGTGGCAGATTTTGTATATGCGATCACACACAAAAACCAGTATTTGACAGGACAGATTATGTCTTTAGATGGTGGATGGATTTAAAATAACGAACTAAAACGCTAGATTCAAAGCAAACATTTCTATAAAAATAAATAGTAACTATGCAGAGGCTTCACCTGCAAACACACAGTGTATACAACACTTTCATAAGTAATGTACACCTTATGTAAATAGGTATAGCAATCTCTGCATAGTTACTATTTTTATTTTTGATACTCTTTTGCTAATTTTTCAAATGCTGGTAAGGCTCGTTCAATCTGCTCTGTAGTTACACAATAAGAAATACGCACATAACCCGGACATCCAAAATCATCCGCAGGCACCAATAATAATTCATGTTTCTTGGCTCTTTCGCAAAATGCGGTTGCATCATTTTCCAATGCCTGTACAAACAGATAAAATGCACCATCTGGCTTTACACAACGATAACCATAGCGTTCCAAACTTTGATATAATAAATCTCTATTCTTCTTATAGATAGAAATATCCGATGTCTGTCCAATACATTTTGCAGCTACCCGCTGAAATAAACTTGGAGCACATACATACCCTAATGCTCTTCCTGCTCCACATACTGCTGCATAAACATCCCTTGCATTTTCCATCTTATTTGATACAACAATATATCCAATACGCTCCCCTGGAAGGGATAAGGATTTACTAAAGGAGTATCCTACAATTGTATTGTCATAATAGTTAATTAAATATGGCACTTGAATATCATCATAAACCAATTCGCGATATGGCTCATCCGTAATAATATAAATAGCATGATTATATTCTTTTTGTTTCTTTTCTAACAACTGACAAATATCCTGAATATTCTTTTCAGTTAAGACAACTCCAGATGGATTATTCGGAGAATTTAGAATAATCGCTTTTGTTTTTTCAGTAATTGCTTTTTCAAGAGCAGTCACATCCACCTGAAAATCTTCTTCTCTGGAAGCCACTGTTACAAGATTTGCTCCTGCTGCTTCCACAAATACACGATACTCAGGAAAAAACGGAGTAAATGTGATAAATTCATCTCCTGTTTGCGCCAACGCCTTAATACTGATTGTTAAAGATGCAGCAGCTCCTACTGTCATATAAATATCTTCTGCATTCACACTTGTATTAAATGTACAATTAATATACTCTGCTATCGTTTTTCTTACATTCATATCTCCCGGTGCTGAAGTATAACCATGCAATTCTGTTGTATCCATAGTTTCTACCAACTCCAAAATTGCCTCTTTTACACTGTCCGGTGCTGGTACACTAGGATTTCCAATACTAAAGTCAAATACATTTTCTGCTCCAATTTCCTGCTTTCTTTTATTTCCGTATTCAAAAATTTCTCTGATAACAGAACTTTTTTTGCCTAAGTTCATCATATCTTCTGCAATCATGCTTATTCTCCACCTTTCTCGTCAGCGAGTAATTCTTCCACAAAACTATTATAATCTTCCATTGTTGTACACTTTGGTGCATAATCAATCAACAATTTTTTGTTTGCCTGTGCTTCTTTCGTTTTTACACATTCACGAATTGCAGTTTTAAATAGCTTTGTGTCCATACTTTCTGCCAACTGTTCTAAATCAATATATACATTTTTCTCCAAATTTGACCGTCCTGCAAATTTCACCAATAACAAGCCTGCAATTTTTAACTGAGGATTTTGCCTTCTTTGTACTGCTTTAATCGTATCATACAATTGCTTTAACCCCTGTACTGCATAAGAATCCGCTGTCACAGGAATTATAACACGATCTGCCGCAATTAAACAGTTATATAATACCACATTCAAAGATGGTGCCGTATCAATCACAATATAATCATACCCATCCAATTCCTCCACTGCATCTTTTAAACGATATAACCCTTCAATATCTCCATCCAGCATTTTTTCTGCCTTACTAAGCAGTGGATCAGATGCTACAATATCCCCATTTTCCATATGCTGAATTGCCTCTTCTAATGGAAGTTTATCTGTATCAATCATTACATCATACAAGGTTGCCTGTTCCTCAATAATTGCCTGATATGTATTAGTACTATTCCCCTGTGGGTCCGCATCAATCAATAATGTTTTTCCTTTTTTCCCAAGTATTCCTGCCAGTGTAGTTGCTGTAGTTGTTTTACCTATTCCACCCTTTTGATTTGCCACCACATATGTAATCGCCATGGTTTCTTCTCTCCTTTTCCTCTGTATAACACCTTATATCTATCTATGCTCTAAAAAGCTATTTGTCCATTTATGTCCTTATTTATTACATAGAACACCGTCTGTTCTTCTGGTTTTACATAGACATCAATTTCCATAATATCTTCTTCCCGTACTCCCTGTTCCAACGCATTACGCTTAATCAGTTCTAATAAATTCTGTGTCGAACGTTCTCTTTCCTGATATTGAATTACAATATTTTTCTTTGCCGTAGCAAAACCTCCCGTTCTCTGTTTTGCCCGCTCTACACTACACTTTCTTGCCACAAATTAACTCCCCTTTCTTACATTTTCATACCTTTCAGACTTTCAAACAACTCGATATCCGACTTTTGTACTTTTATATTCGTTACCACCTTTTCTTCTCCCGGTCGTTGTACACTCATTTCAATGATAGTACCCTCCTCAATTTCTTTTGAGAAAACAGACTTCATAAACATAACACACTTAGGATGATTTTTTGAAAAAGCCGCAAATGCTTGTCTCATTTTCATTGCCGAAATTGGATTCATATTTTAACACCTCCTACTTATTTTGTTCCCTTATATTTTAATGCAAAACCTGATACTGCACCAACAATACCGCCTAATATATGCGTTAAATTTGATACATCATCTTTTACAAAAATTCCGCCATATATCTGTTCCCCGATATAAAGCACTGCCACTAAAATGAATGTCAACGGTATCTTTCCCTCTTCAAAACTTGCAAGAGACGCAAGTAAAATAAATGCAAACACAACACCACTAGCACCCAGTAATTGTACTTTTGGGAAACAGATAAAATGTACCAAACCAGTTATGAATGCGGTAGTAAGTATCACGATTAGAATATCTTTTGAACCATATTTTTCTTCTAACAATGGACCTACCACCAAAATCAACATAAAATTACCAATATAATGTTCCCAATTTGCATGTCCCAATATATGACCCAAAAACCGAAAATACGTAAGTGGATCTGCCATAGAAGATCGATATACACTAAAGAACAACACATTCGCCGCCCCATTCGATAACAGGTTCAATACTAATGTAAGAAAACATAAAATAGTAAATCCTAAAATCACAGGTGAATTAAATGATATCTTTAATTGTCTTCCTCTATTCATAACACCCCTCACTCCCTTCCAAGTCATCTTTTGGAAACAGTTTTTCTCTTTGTTTTTTTAATAATAATGGCAATAGTAACAGAACCGCTTTACATATATTATCTGCGATCATACAATACCATACTTCCCGCAAAGATAAATGCCAAACATTCACACATAAAGCCGTAAAGAAAATACGAATCCCCCACATACTAAATGTTTCGACAAAAAAGGCATATCTTGTTCGCCCAAGGCCGTATAAAATACCCTCTACAATAATCATTAATCCAAAAAAAGGTTCGGAAAATGCCACGATTTTTAACATTTGTACACCAAGATTCACAACTTCTTTGCTTGTGGAAAATACGCTCATAAGTGGTCCTGCTGCTACAAATAACAATACTCCATTGCACAACATCATCACCATTGTAACAAAAATACCAAGAGCACTGATACGTTCAAACTTCTTTTCATTTTTCTCACCCAACGCAATTCCGACCATCGTAGAGGTGGCTGTTCGTAATCCATATCCTGGTATATAAAATATAGTTTCTGCTGTTACAGCAATAGAATGTGCCGCAAATGTAACCGTTCCCATTCGAAACACCTGCGCTGCAAAAACTACATACCCAAGACAAGAAGTAAGACTTGTTCCAAGTACTGGAAATCCAATTTTTGCACATTCTTTTAATTTATCCAAATCAATAGCAAAAGTATTCCACTTCCATCTAAGCCATTCATTTTTTCTATATGCCAGAAACATTAATGTTCCTGAAATCGTATAACAAATAGCCGATGAAATTGCTGCTCCCTCTACACCAAGTTGTAATAAATAAATACACACATAATTTAATACAATATTTAAAATATTTGATAAAAAATTTACTGCCATAGGTGTAACCGTATCTTTTGTTGCACGTAACGCTGCACCAAATATTGTATTTGCTTCCCGAAATAACATCGGAATACTAATGATAAAAAAGTATCGGGATGCTTCTTTTTGTATTTGTGGGTCCGCTCCCATCCATTTAGGAATAAATGGACTTAACAGCATAGAAACAGTCCCTAATACAATTCCCACAACTACTACAAGTAACAAACTTTGTTTTGCTATACTCTGCACACTCTTTTTATCCTGTTCGCCAACAGATTTTGATATCATAGCAAGCGTTGCGACTCCAATCGCAGAAGCAAGACTGGACACAAGCCAAGTTACTGTAGTAGTAGCACTAACTGCTGCTGTAGCCTGTTCACCCAGACGACCTACCATAGCCGTATCTACATACTGTAGTAATGTAGATAAAATCTGCTCAAATATTGTAGGAACAGCAAGCACCAACATAGTTTTTAATAACTGCCATGTTAATGCTCTCTCTTCCCTTTTCCAGATTTGTCTCATAAAAAATTATTCCTCAAAATCCAAACACATACGAACTTCCATATTCGGACGAACGGCTGAATTAGCCACTGCTACATGCGCTGGATGTACTGCATAATTTTTCAATGCTTCTTCCGATTCAAAACTGGAATTCAGCATTAAATCAGCCGTAGAACTAGCCAAAGAATCTGTTTGCACATGGATAGATACTAAACCAGGAATCTGTCCCTGCAAACCTTCTAACCCTTTCTTTACATTTGCTTTAATTTCTGCCTTTTCCTCTTCTGTTTTCTCTTCTTTAATTTTCCATAAAATAATATGCTTAACCATAACCAAAATCCTTTCCTTAACATAATAATAACCAACTCAATACATACATTCTACTATGAAAGCGTTCCCAAAACAAGCATATCTTACAAGCTTGCCTGCTTAAATTGGGTTGTTTTGGGAATCCATCTTGCAACTTCTATTATACTTAAACTGCCCGTAAAATATCCAATGTATGTGCTGCCGCTCCCATCATATCTGCGCGTTCACATACAGTCAAATGATATTGGAGAAATAATGCAAATTCTTCTTCATCCAACTTATTTAATACGGGTCTTATGTGGTTTGCAGGTCCGTCTGGCGTAATAATTTTAAGTCTCTCTACCGAAACCCTTGCATTTACCGCATCAATATCCTCTAATCGTACATAATCATATAAATCCTTCTCTTCTGATATGACATGAAAGTCTTCTGTAATACGACCATTTTCCATACTTTCTTTTATATGCTTTTCCTTAAAACCATAGGTAAGAATCGCATAATCATTCATACAATATGCCACAAAAATAATTCCTCCAGTTTTTGTTACCCTTCTGGCCTCCTTTAATGCTAACACTTTTTCGTCTTCCCCAAACAAATGATACATAGGTCCAAACAGCAAGGTCACATCAAAGGATGCATCTGCAAAACGTTTCAGATTTTTTGCATTTCCCTGATATGCTTTTACGGTACTTCCCTTTTGTTTTAAGATACCTAGATTATATTTTACAAGTTCCACTGCCGTAACATCATAGCCTTCTTCTGCCAATGCTACACTATATCTACCAGTTCCTGCACCTATGTCCAAAATCTTAGGTTGCTCTATTCTACTTAAATAATCATGTATATATTTCATAGATGTTATGAACTCTACCTGTCCATGTCTACTGTTTAACCGTTTTTCTTCATTAAATTTATTATAATATTTTTCTAACTCCGTCATTCTATTTCCTCCTACTGTAACTGCCTTCATTATATCATGTTATTGTTAGCTGTAACATCATTATTTCTCAAATTTTTATGCTCACATAGCATTTTGCTAAATTTAGCCTTTATAGTCTTACACAGCAAAGCACATTCCTGCCTTGTTTTTCATGCTGCTTTTACGGTATAATACAATTAAAACGATTTGATTCAATAATGTTTCCCCTGCTGCCAATTACAGCACTAATGAGTAATTGCAAACTTACATGAAGAAAAGAGGATATACGATATGACAAAAATTAAAATATGTGGTCTTACAGATCCAAAAGAAGCACTTTATCTTAATAAACATCAAGTAGATTATGCTGGTTTTGTTTTATTTTTCCCAAAAAGCAAACGAAACCTTACAATAGAACAAGCAAAGGAAATTATGCGTGCATTAAATACAACAATCCAAAAAGTTGCAGTTGTTGTGTCGCCTTCTTTAGAACAAGTTATAGAAATCGAACGTGCTAATTTTGATATTATTCAAATCCACGGTACACTTCAAGACGATGTTTTGGATGCAATTTCTATTCCTATTTTTAAAGCCTTTAATATCACAGATATGGATCATTTTCCTACCTACCAAAAATGCGAAAAAATAAAGGGATATGTTTTTGATGCGCAGAAACCCGGAAGCGGAAAGACATTTGACTGGAAACTTGTAGAAAACATTCCAAGAGATCATAAATTACTTTTATTGGCTGGCGGATTGAATCCTGATAATGTATCTCAGGCAATTTCTGCCCTCCAGCCAGATGGTGTAGACGTTTCTTCAGGAGTGGAATTTTCAGACAAACATGGAAAAGATGCACTGAAAATAGAACAATTTGTAAAAGCAGTGCGCCAAAGCCAATAGCATAATGAATATACGTTCTCGAATTTTACAACTATTTAAACTTCGCCCTGCTCAAGCTTTTTCTCATGCTTGGGCGGGGCATTACCTTTTACTTTCTGGCACAAGCATTTGCATTGTGACCCTTCACCCCTTGTGCCATATCATATTTTTTTTGACTTTCGATTACGCTGTGTATTTGTGCTTTGGGTCCACATACTTTACAGTGTTTGGCTGGTGTAGGAAATGGTACCACTCGACTGTTTCCTGTCGTGCCATCAAAGATATACATTTTTCCTGCATATAATGGTTCTAATTCAAGTAAATAACGAATCACCTCTAATGCCTGCATACTACCAATAATTCCTGGCAATGCACCTATTACTCCCGCCTGCGAGCAGTTAGGGATCGACTCCCCTTTGGGTATCTCTTCATAAATGCAACGATAACAACAGGTTTTGTCAGGAATATAGGTAAACACTTGTCCTTTCCATCCTAAGATTCCTCCATGAACAAAAGGCTTTTTTTCCAATACACATGCATCATTAATTAAAAATTTTCCTGCAAAATTATCCACACCATCAACGACAATGTCATACTGTGCCACCAATTTCTGTGCAATCTCTGGCTGAAACATATCCTCATACACAATCACTTCTACATTCGGATTCAGTGCATGTATGGTTTGTTCCGCAGAACGTGCCTTATTTTCTCCTATCCGACTGGTACTATGTATCACCTGTCTTTGCAAATTGGAACATTCCACCTGATCTCCATCTATTATTCCAATCTTTCCCACACCAGCAGCCGCAAGATACAAAAGAACAGGCGAGCCAAGCCCTCCTGCTCCAACAACTAACACGCTACCTGCCTTTAATTTTTTTTGTCCTGCCACACCCACATCCTGTAATACAAAATGCCTTGTATAACGCTCTAATTCATCCTTGGAAAATACCATTTTTAAACCTCTTTTACAACTTTATAATTTATTTATTACCAATTCAATCTGCAAGCATATTCTCTAAATAGGCATAATAACCACCTGTCACACTATATGCCTCGTACCCTGCATCCTGTAACAATTCCTGTGCCTGCACGCTAAGTTCTCCTTTATGACAATATAGATAAATCTTTTTTTCTTTCGGCAATTCAAACAATTTATTTACATCTTCAATAAAAGAAATGGCAATTGCACCAGGAACCATTCCCAACGCTGAGTGTTCATATTCCCTTATATCTACCAATAAATAAGATTCTTTTTCTTGTGCTTTCACATCATCCCATGTAATTTCCATTTTTGCTCCTCCATCTTTATTTAGACCAGCTAACTATCCTCTAAAAGACACTATCTTTCCAAAACTTTTTCAATTTTCTCTATGTTATAGATCTTCGCAAAAAATCTAAAATACAAACCTATGTTTTATGGCTTATTTTTCCCGTTCTCCTATTTCTTATACAAACAAGCACTTTAGAAAACTTTTTCCTTTATTTATTGCACTTATTATTATATACACTTCTTACATACCTCTGCTACACAGCATCTATCGCAATATGGCGTCTTTGTTCTCGCTGTACAAACTTCTCTTCCGTGGTAAACCAGACGATGACAAAAGTCACTCCCCTCCTCTGGAGGAATAATTTTCCACAATTCCATCTCCACTTTTTTAGGATCCTTAATACCATCTACAAGTCCCATGCGATTTGTAAGGCGGATGCAATGCGTATCTGTCACAATTGCTGGTTTTCCAAACACATCTCCCATAATAAGATTTGCACTTTTCCTTCCCACACCAGGAAGTTTCAATAATTCCTCCAATGTATCAGGAACTTGACAATGATATTCTTCCTTCAACATACGCATACACACACTGATATCTCTTGCCTTGCTCTTTCCCAAACCGCAAGGTCGTACGATTGCCTCAATCTCCTCTACAGGCGCATCTGCCAATGCCTCTATAGTAGGATATTTCTCATACAACAATGGTGTAATTTTATCTACTCGCTCATCCGTACACTGTGCCGCTAAACGTACACTGATAAGTAGTTTCCATGCCTCATCATAATCCAATGTACAGTGTGCATCCGGATATTCTTCCTTTAACAACTCAATAATTGCATGTGCGCGTTGCTTTTTTGTCATAGTATCACTCCTAAATGCAGTAATTATTTCCTTTTTGCTGTTTCCACTCAATTAAATCAGCTAACGTAACATTATCAACCACATCTTTAATTGCCTGATCTATACGTTTCCATAATTCTAAAGTTACACAATCTGTCTGTCTCGGACAATCATTTTCTTCATATTCGAGACAACTTACCGGGGCCAGACTTCCTTCTGTCAAACGTAAAATATCACCTACCGAATATTCCTCTGGTTTTCTTATCAATCGATATCCACCCTGTGGTCCTCGAATGGACTTTAAGTATCCTGCCTTATTTAATACTGATACAATCTGTTCCAAATATTTATCTGACATTTCTTGTCTTTCTGCAATTTCTTTGATTCGAACCGGTCTTTCCGAATCATTTAATGCTATATCAAGCATCAAACGTAATGCGTATCTTCCTTTTGTCGATATTTTCATAATCGTCACCAATCCTATTCTAACTTCCAACAGTTTTCCCACTAATAAACTAGGTATTCTATTCTTTATCATACACGTTTAAAAAAATTTCGTCAATGTTTTTTCAAACATCTTTGTCCGAATCAAAAAAGGGAAACAGATTTTCCAAAAGGAACTCTATCACCCTCTTTCAGTTATACAAAAAAACTATACACATTCATGTTTTATTCTATAAATACACGTTTTCCATCCGCGCATTTATTTGTATTTCATCCTGATTTATGCTTATGCTATACTATGTGTCTCACTTCATAAGCCATACCCACAAATATACTTGCACCAAATCACCATACAGCTAACTGTACCTTGTACATAGCTAGATTACATAATCATATCCAACTGTACTTTGATATTCTTTTTGCAAGTCTTCCAAGGTTATATGATCAATTACACCATTAATTGCCTCATCCATTTTCCTCCAGACATTAGAAAGAATACATTCCTCCACTGGTGCATCAGGTAAGTTATCTGTAATTTCCACAAGTGATAAATCTCCCTCAATTGCACGTAAGACCATACCTACCGTAAACTTTGAAGGCTCTCCTGCCAGACGATATCCACCTTTGGCACCCCGAACACTTTTTACATAACCACTTCTGGATAACAAATTCATAATCTGCTCTAAATATTTTTCTGAGAGATTTTGGCGTTTTGCAATACTTTTTATCGTGATATATTCTCCAGTATCGTTGATTGCTAAATCCAGCATCATCTGAAGTGCATACTGTCCTTTGGTTGAAATTTTCAACTTTTCATCTTCCCTTCTGCTAATTTTACTGTATTGATTCTCCTGTCACTTTTCCGCTGTCCATTCAATAGATGAAGTTATTATAATTATTCACTAAATAGTGCAGTAGATAAATAACGATCACCTGTATCTGGTAATAAAACAACAATATTTTTACCTTTGTTCTCTGGACGTTTTGCAAGGATTTCTGCTGCATGAAGTGCTGCTCCTGAAGAAATTCCTACTAAAACACCTTCTGCTTTACCAAATGCTCTTCCCGTTTCAAATGCATCTTCATTTTCAATTGCAATAATTTCATCATAAATTTCTGTATTTAATGTTTTTGGTACAAAACCAGCACCAATTCCCTGAATTTTGTGTGGTCCTGCTACGCCTTTTGACAATACTGGTGAAGTAGCTGGCTCTACTGCTACCACTTTTATATCTGGATTCTTTTCTTTCAAATACTCACCAATACCAGTAACAGTTCCACCTGTACCTACACCCGCAACAAATATGTCAACTTTTCCATCTGTATCATTCCAAATTTCCGGTGCTGTTGTTGTCTTGTGTGCATATGGATTTGCAGGGTTTTCAAACTGACTAGGAATAAATGCTCCCTCTGTCTCTTTTGCCAACTCTTCTGCCTTTTCAATAGCACCCTTCATACCTTTTGCACCATCTGTAAGTACCACTTCTGCACCATAAGCTTTTAAAAGGTTTCTTCTTTCTACGCTCATTGTCTCTGGCATTGTAAGAATGATTCTATATCCTTTTGCTGCTGCAATAGATGCTAATCCAATTCCTGTATTTCCACTGGTTGGCTCAATAATAACAGAACCTTCTTTTAATTTTCCATCTTTTTCAGCCTGATCAATCATAGCAAAAGCAACACGATCTTTCACGCTTCCTGCTGGATTAAAATATTCTAACTTAGCATAAACATTAACGGAATCAATTCCTCTCTTCTTTGCAAAATTCTTCACATTTAAAAGTGGTGTACCACCAATCAACTCTGTTACGCTTTCATAAATCTTTGCCATAATAAAAATCCCCTTTCTATTCACATATGATTATTGTTACGCTGATACATATTTTATACACGTAAAAACCATGTATATATAACAGCTTTTTTTACGCTTGTAACTATTCCTTGTTTTCATACTAACTTTCTAGGAATAACTTTATATTAGCATTATACACCTTTTTCCTATTTTGTCAATAGGAATTAAGGTTTTTTATAATCAATTTTTTCTTTTTATATTTGACACAAGTCTTTTACCACTTCAGACGCAATGAGCAACCCCGCTACAGAAGGTGTAAATGCAATTGATCCAGGTGTTGCTTTGCTTGGGTTTTCTTTGTTTTCCAACTTGAATTTATGCTCTACAGGTCTTTCTTTTGAATACACAACCTTTAATTTTTTTACACCTCGTTTTTTCAATTCCTGTCTCATTACTCTTGCTAATGGACAAACAGATGTCTGATAAATATCTGCAATTTCAAATTGTACCGGATTCAATTTGTTTCCTGCACCCATACTACACATGATTGGAGTCCCTGCCTCCTGTGCTTTCATTACAAGGGAAATTTTCCCCGTTACTGTATCAATCGCATCTACCACATAATCATACTCTTTAAAATCAAATTGCTTTTCTGTCTCTGGCAAATAAAAACAATTGTGTACAACAACCTGACAATCCGGATTAATATCTGCAATTCTTTCACGCATAACCTCCGTTTTCAGTCGACCTAAGGAAGAATGAGTTGCAATAATTTGTCGATTTAAGTTGCTAATATCAACCGTATCACTATCAATTAAATCAATCGCACCTATACCACTTCTTACCAGTGCCTCTACTACAAAACCGCCTACTCCTCCTACTCCAAACACCGCAACTCTGGCATTTTTTAATCGTTCTAACCCTTCATCCCCTAAAAGTAATCTTGTTCTAATAAATTGTTCTTTCACTGCTTTCACCTTTCTTTTTTCTTTTTCATATCTGTTTACTATGAATTATAGTGGTTGTTTTATTTTCTGTCAAGGAAAAAGGGTGTTACAGTTGAAAGATGTCTCTTATAATACAAATAAGAAATATCTTTCAACTGTAACACCCTTTTATATTTATATTGGAATTAATATTTACTATGTAGTCTTAACTCCATGTATCATCCTGTTCTAATTCCGTTTTTGTGACAATATGTTTTTCTCTATTTGCAAGAATCAATTCTTGGTTTTTGATGCTGACTCTCGTTCCTGGCTCAATTGATTTTGTAACAAAAGCATTTCCTCCAATGACAGAACCTTTTCCAATCACTGTGTCACCCCCCAAAATAGAAGCTCCTGAATAAATTACTACATCATCCTCTATCGTAGGATGTCGCTTTTTCCCCTGTAATTTTTGTCCACCGCTGGTTGATAATGCACCAAGCGTCACCCCCTGATAAATCTTAACATTATCACCAATTATAGTAGTCTCTCCGATTACAATTCCAGTTCCATGATCGATAAAAAAACTCTTTCCTATAGTCGCTCCCGGATGTATATCAATACCCGTCTGCCAGTGCGCATGCTCTGTCATAATTCTTGGTATCAATGGCACTCCTAACAAAAACAACTCATGAGCAATACGATTTACCGTAATTGCATATACTCCAGGATAAGATAAAATAATCTCCTCTCGATAGTATGCTGCCGGATCTCCATCATAGGCCGCTTCTAAATCTCCTTCTACATATTCTCTAATTGTAGGAATCTTTTTAAAAAATGCCACTGCAATTCGCTGTGCTTCCTCTTCTACTTCTACCTCTGATGCATCTTTATATTCCGGCTTATAACGCAGCACTCGGTCTATTTGCTTATTCAAGCAAAACATGGCATCCTCTATCTGCACTGCAAAACCATTTTCCACATTATAAAATTTGTAAGAACGTTCTCTGAAATATCCGGAATAAATAATGCGTAATAACTTTTCAATAATATCAATAATACTGTCCTTCTGCGGTTGATTATAAAGGTCCAATCGGTCAATCGTCCGTTCCTTTTTATAATCTGACAAAATAACAGACACAATACCTTCCATTTCCTGTTCAATTATATTTTGCATGATACGTCCGTCCTTTCTTACTCACTTTATTTATAACAGTTCAACTATGCAAAAATGAATGTCCTTGGTTAAACTGTTACCTTTATTTCTATCTATGAGGCACCTAGCAAAAACATGCATTCTTTTTACTTTAAGAAACCATTAATAATCCATTCTTCTGCCTCTGCCTCTGTAAGTCCTAATGTCATAAGCTTAATAAGCTGTTCTCCTGCAATTTTTCCAATGGCAGCTTCATGAACCAGCTCTGCATCCACATTATTTGCATCTAACTGTGGTACTGCAATCACGCGAGCCTTATCCATAATAATTGCATCACATTCTGCATGTCCATGACATGTATTATTTCCCTTAATACACGCTTCAAATTTCTGTGTAGAAGTGTCTCTTGCCACAGAACGTGAAATAATATCCGTACTTGAATTTTCACCATTTAGCTCTACCTGATAATCACTGACTGCATTTTGATTTCCATGGGTCATCAAACGTTCATGTACAATTAGGGTAGCTCCATCCGCTAACTCTGCTTTATTCATACGATAAGTAGAGTCCACACCCTTAATCTGCACCATTTCCATCTCCATGTAACTGTTTTCCTGTTGATAAACTTCTGTACCGGGATTTAAAATACGTTTTCCTGTTCCTTCACCCGCCCCATAATGTTTTTCTACATATTTAACCTTTGAATTTTTTCCAACATAAAAGCGATGAATTCCATCATGCTCTGAATCATTACTACCAGAATTATGAATACCACAGCCTGCAATGATTGTAACATCGCAATCCTCTCCGATATAAAAATCATTGTATACCATTTCTTTCATACCACTCTGACTCATTACAACTGGTATATGCACACTTTGCTTTTTCGTACCATCCTTAATTTTAATATCAATTCCGCTCTTATCTGTTTTCGAAATAATATCAATATTTGCAGTGGTATTTCTGGCTGCCATTGTTCCATTGGCACGAATATTATATGCACCTTCCAGAACCCCATGCAGGTCAGCTACCTCTTCTAACAATCTTTTTTGAATCTCATCCAACATTTTCCGCACCTCCTATAAAAGCTTTTCACATGGTGACATAGCAGACGATGTTCCTAACAATTTTGGCAAAATAGCATCCTTACTTCCCTGTTCAGCAACCTGTCCATTGCGAATTACTACAATTTCATCTGCAATATTTAAAATACGCTCCTGATGCGAAATAATTAAAACGGATCCTTTGATTGTAGCACGCATATCCTCAAATACTTGAATTAAGTTTTGAAAACTCCATAGATCAATTCCCGCCTCTGGCTCATCAAAAATAGAAAGTTTTGTTCCTCTTGCCAATACCGTTGCAATCTCTATTCTTTTTAATTCTCCACCAGAAAGACTATCATTTACTTCACGATTAATATATTCTCTGGCACATAAACCCACTTTAGATAAATACTCACAAGCATCTGCCACAGATAATTTTTCTCCTGCTGCCAGACGAATTAAATCCAACACCTTAATACCTTTAAATCGGACCGGTTGTTGAAATGCAAAACTGACTCCAAGCTTAGCCCGTTCTGTTATACTCATATCTGTAATGTCTGTTCCATTAAAGTAAATCTTTCCACTTGTAACCTGCTTAACTCCCATAATCAATTTGGCAAGTGTCGATTTACCACCGCCGTTTGGTCCTGTAATTACAATAAATTTATTATCATCTACCTTTAAATTTAAATCTTTAATAATTGTTCGCGTACCAGTCTCTTCTGATACTGTAAAGGATACGTTTTTTAACTCTAACATGGCTCCTCCTTTTGTCTTTGCTTCAAATCTATACCTGTGAACTCTATTGTAACAGTATCCCTATCTGTTTTGCAAGATTTAAGTTCGTTTTTGCAATTTTTATATCAATCAATTGCTATTTTTTGCATATTAATATCATTTCTTTCCTTTTTTCAATAAAAATATACCTATTCCCGCTAAAAAAATGGCACAACCAAACAAAAGAAGATAGGTTTGCACGCCTGCTTTTTCTGCACTTATTTGCAAAAATGGCAGCATACGTTGCACACTTTTAGGAAACGCTAACATACAAACCGCCAGCCCATTGTTGCAAAGATGTATTGTCATGGATGTAAAAATGCTTTTCGAACAATGCACACTGTATGCCATTACACATCCCAATATCCAGATTGCCAACAACTGCACTATATTCATATGATAGACACTAAATAGCAATCCTGATAAAAGAATGGCAACCCAGCTTTTCCAATGCTCTCGAAACGTTCCATATAAAAAGCCACGAAACAACACTTCCTCACAAATTGCAGGTAATACAGCCACTACCAAAAACAAAATACCAAATGGTTGCTTTTCAAACCACTGATTTGTTTGTTCTAAGGATGCTGCACTCTCTGGAAACCATTTTGCTATCCCGTCATTTAGTGGCAACATTGCCAAATACACTCCCGCCCATAACAAAATTGCACCAATTATACTGGACAATTTGGGACGTCCTACAGAAAATAAACGTTTCCAGTCTACCTTCATGTACCATGAAAAGCCCACTACCAACAAAAAGAACATTACCTGTTGCATTGCCACTCCAATAAATCCCCAACGTAGCAACATATAACTTCCAAGGTAAAAGTACATCAATAAAGAAATTGCAAGAAGCAAAAAAGCATCTCCCAACCCAGGCATCTGTCCATTTTTGATATTAGAACGTTTCTCAAATATGTGAACACTTCCACCTTCTCCAAATAATATACTTTCACTATTATACATTTTACTCATTAACAGAACTGCCAAAAAGCTATATGCCAGATTACTGAATAAAACCAAACATATATTTCCAAAATTCACCTGAAAAGCCAATATATTTTTTATCAATAAAACGATATTGGCTATCGGAAGCACTGCAAATATGCCATCTAAGGAAATGCCAGGAATAAAGCCAATATATCCAATGATTAATACAATTAAAACCAACGGTGTACTATAATTTTGTGCCTCCTTAAAACTTTTTGCAAACATACAAATACATAAACAAACTGCTGAAATAAACAGAGCAAACACGACTACACACAAGAAAAGCAACAAGATTGCCGGTATAAAAGCTACCATATTAACTGCTATATCCTCTGTGGACCTTAATAAAAGCATATGATAAAAAATCCCGCCAAATACCATCATAGACAAAAGATTAAGAATGGCGGATACTACCGCCACTGTAGATACTGCAAAAAATTTACTAATAATCAATTGCAAATTACTAACAGGTAACGTCAACAGTGTTTCCAATGTCCCCCTTTCCTTTTCTCCTGCCGTTGTATCAATCGCAGGATAAATAGCACCCATTAATATACTGGTAATCAACAAAAATGGTAAAATGGAACCTAATATATTTCCTGCACTTTCTTCCTTTGAGGAATGGTCTACCTTTGATGCAGTAATCGGATGCAATACGGTCTGTACATCTAATCCAGCTTTCTCCACTGCATTCTTTTGCAATACTTTTTCATAATCCAGCAATATTTCTTCCATATGAGATGCTGCCGTAGAGGATGCAGATATGGATGATAAATATTGTATCTCATATGCAATTTGCTTTCCCTTTTTCTTTTGTAAAATGCAAATGTCTATGTTCTGTTTCTTAAGCTTCTGTTCCCAATTTCCATTATTTTTTACCGTTTCAAAGTAATAACCAAGTTCTTTCTCATCTTCTTTCATAACAGACTCAATTGCCGATTGCTCTGATACATCAACAAACATCACACGATAAGTAGCAGATTGCTGATTGGATAATACCATGGAAACGGCTAATAATCCTCCTAAAAACAACAATGGATATAAAACAAGAGGGACCAACACCGTAATCAGCATTGTTTTTTTATCTCGTAAAATATCTAATATTTCCTTTTTATACAATGCCTGTACCATGATTTGTCTCCCCCTCTATCAATTGCATAAATGCATTTCGTAAATTATCTGTATGTGTCTCTTCCATCAAGCTTGCAGGTATTCCTTGTGCAATAATCTTTCCTTTATGTAACATATAAATGCGGTCACATAGATATTGTGCCTCTTCCATATAGTGTGTAGAGTACACTACAGCCTTTCCCCGCTCTTTTTCCTGTTTCATAAAATTTACAATAGATTCACTGCTTATAACATCCAATCCCAGTGTTGGTTCGTCAAAAATATAAATTTCAGGATTATGTAGCAAACATCTGGCAATGGAAGCTCGCTGAGTCTGCCCTGTTGATAACTTTCCTATCCGATTATCTCCAAATTCTTCCATATCTAACACTCTAAAAATGTCTGTAATTCTTTCTTTGCCCTCATTTCTGTCTATTTTATAAATCTCTGCAAACAATTCCAGCATTTCTCTTACGCTTAGTCTTTGGTATAGTTTGGTATTTTCCGATAAATATCCAATTTGTTTTTTGCATTCCACCAAATCTGTCAGCTTTTCCCCCTGTTCATTAAACAAAGCTACTGTTCCACTGGTTGGTTTCATCAAACAACCTAACATTCGAAGCAAGGTTGTTTTACCTGCACCATTTGGCCCTAAAATTCCAACAATTTCCCCTTTTTCTACCTGCAAAGACAAATGATCTACCGCGTAAAATTCTTCTTTTGTTTTCCTGCTTTTTTTATCCGACTGTCTTTTATTACGCATAAATACTTTTGAAATTTCTTCTGCCTGTAACATTATTCTTCCCCCTCTTTTCTGTGTCAAAGAAAAAACTTTGTAATCAAAACTTTAGTGCCTCCCTGTTATTACACAGCAATCAATTTCTTGCACTATAACTATACAAAGCACTTTTATCAATTCAGAGCTTTACAAAGCAACCTTTCAAAACTCTCCGCAAATCGGATATCATCTTCCTCCGTCCTTTTTCGTGGTCCTTTTATGTGATTTTTTTTCTTACTCCGTCTTGCTTTTTTTGCCAGATGTCTCTCCATCAACATTTGATCTATATTTTCATTGGTATACCATTTTCCCGACTGATGAATGGCATAAGCGCCCTTTCCAAGTGCCATTGCTGCCACTCCATAATCTTGTGATACCACAATATCCCCTTTCTGGCATATACTAATTAACTTATAATCCACTGCATCTGCTCCTGCACCTATCACAAGCACTTCGCTATACTCAGAATGTAAAATATGATTCGTGTCACAAAGTAATGTAACTGAAACATTGTATTTTTCCGCTATCTTCTCAATAATGCGAACAACAGGACAGGCATCTGCATCTACAAATATTTCCATTTTTCCAATCGCAACCTCCTTTTCGATCCATTCTCTAAAGACTGCTATCATTATTAGAATCTATCTTATCATACCAAATCAGCAAAGTCACTTCTTTTATTCACAAGAAAGTGGGTTGCATGCTTTTTAGAGCAAAATAGCAGTCAATTACGCTTTGCTACAAAACATAACTAACTGCTACAGTGCTAATCCCTATAGGCTTCTATCTAATTCAAATATAACATATGTCACATATCAAAAAAACAAGCAATGCATAACACACACTTTCTTTTCCTTAACAATCCCCAAAACTAATTCCTAAATCTCTTGTTTCTTTGATAATATCCGCTTCTGGATTTATTTTTTTCAATTTTCCTGCTACTTCCTCTAAAGGTACTGCTACTACCTTGTCCTCTACAATTCCGACCATATTTCCATAATTTTTCTGTAAAATCAAGCTAGCCGCGGCTGCACCTAAACGAGTTGCAAGTACACGATCATAAGGGCATGGAGAACCACCGCGCTGCATATGTCCGGGAACTGTAATGCGAATTTCCATTCCAGTACGCTTTGAAACTTCATCTGCAATTTCATAAGATACTGACGGATATGCTGTCCTCTTTTTCTTTTCCTTTAGCTGCTTTTTCGTCAGCATAGCATCCTCTTTTGAAATGGCACCTTCCGCTACTGCCAATATAGTAAAACGTTTGCCTTTGGCATTTCTTTTTTCAATGGCTTTTACGACTGCATCAATGTCATAAGGAATTTCCGGAATCAAAATAATATCCGCCCCTCCCGCAATTCCTGCATGTAACGTCATCCAACCTACTTTATGTCCCATAATTTCCACTACAAATATTCTTCCATGGGACGCTGCTGTTGTATGAATACAATCAATCGCATTTGTGGCAATATCCACTGCACTCTGGAATCCAAATGTCATATCTGTTCCCCAAATATCATTATCAATCGTTTTAGGTAACGTCACCACATGAAGTCCCTGACTACGAAGCAAGTTAGCAGTTTTATGTGTCCCATTTCCACCTAAGATTACCAGACAATCCAATTTCAATTTTTTATAATTATCCTTCATTGCCTGTACTTTATCCAGTCCATTTTCATCCGGTTGTCCCATTTTTTTAAATGGTTGTCTGGAGGAGCCTAAAATGGTTCCTCCAAGTGTTAATATTCCTGAAAAATCTTGGTCTGTCAATATTTCATAATTTCCATAAATTAATCCTTTATACCCATCCTGAAAACCATAAATTTCTACTTCCTTCTCTTTTTGATATAAAGTTTTTACGACTCCACGCATTGCTGCATTTAATGCCTGACAGTCGCCTCCACTTGTCAACATTCCTATTCGAAGCATTCTTTTCCCTCCAAAACTTATTCTTCACTACCACATACGACAATCCTTATATGCGTTCTGCCGCCTCATATGCTTTCTCATAAAATAATTCTTGCGAATTAATCGGTGTTTCATTTATTTTTCTGCTATAATATTTACCATCTGCATGTTGCTCTTTTCCCTTTTCATCATCCAGCATCATTGTGTCAAATATATTTCTGATTTTTTCTCTGCTTTCCCTATCATAAATCGGAGCTGCCACTTCCACTCTTCTAACAGTATTTCGTGTCATCAAATCTGCAGAAGAAATAAATATCTTTTCTTCTTCCTTTATACCGAAGCGATAAATACGCGAATGTTCCAAAAATCTTCCGACAACACTGACTATCGTAATATTTTCTGTATATTCTGGCAATCCAGGAATCAGACAACAAATTCCTCTTACAATTAATTCTACCTTTACTCCTGCCATAGATGCATCGATTAATTTCTTAATAAGGACTTTATCGGTGAGCGAATTGATTTTTATACCAATATAGGCTTCTTGTCCGTTTTCCGCCTTCTTTATTTCTTCCTCTATAAAGGTAATTATTTTATTCTGCAAACAATGTGGCGCTACCAACAAATGATTGGTTTCCTCAATGGTCTCGCCAAATAGCAACGCCTGAAAAATAGCTGCTACTTCTTTTCCAATCTGTTGATTGGCTGTCATAAGAGATAAATCCGTATAAAGCGTTGCTGTTTTCTCATTATAATTTCCTGTTCCAATCTGTGTTATATAGGAAATTCCCTGTTCTGTCTTTCTGGTAATCTGGCAAAGTTTGGAATGTACTTTGTAATTCCCTAATCCATAAATAATTCGGCAACCTGCCTCTTCCAATCGTCTTGACATTTCAATATTATTTTCTTCATCAAAACGAGCACGAAGTTCTACCAGCACAACAACCTCTTTTCCATTCTCCGCCGCTTGTACCAACGCCTCAATGATTTTACTTTGATGTGCTACACGATATAAGGTCATCTTAATCGCAACTACCGTTTCATCTTCTGCCGCCTCACGAAGCAAATTTAAAAATGGTTTCATACTTTCGTAAGGGTAGGACAGCAACATATCCTTTCTCTGTATCTGCGCCAGCATACTTTCTTTTGCATTATAACATGCAGGCTGTCTTGGTGTCCTCTTTTCATAAAAAAGTTCCTCTTTTTTATCGGAATGGTCTCGCAAATAATTTTGTATCTGAAATACATAAGATAAGTCAAGCGGTGTTCCCACTTGTATTACATGCTCCTTTTTTAAATCAAAGTAAGAACAGATTTCTTTTTTTGCCTTCTCATTGATCTCTCTGGACAGTTCCAAGCGAACAGGACTCAATCTGCTTCTCTTTTTTATCAGATGTTCCATAATGTCACGATAGTCCAAATCTTCGTCATACACATCTGCCGCATCTATATCCGCATTTCTTGTGCATCGCATAACTGCCTTTTCTTTAATCAAATAATGCGGAAATAATTTTTCTACAAAGTGTAAAATCAATTCCTCAGACAACATAAAATTCCCCGGTCTGGTTGGAATTTCAATCAGACGTTTAAATACACTATTGGAACATGGAACAATTCCTGTCTGTTTTCCATTTTTTCCATCTAATACAACAATTGCATATAATTCCTTATTATTTAGGAAAGGAAATGGCTGCTGTTTATCTACTAAAATAGGTGATAAAAAAGGCATAATCTGATGGTCAAAATAGGTTTCCAGCACTTTTCCTTCCTTATTAGATAGTTTATTAAAATTAATAATACGAATTCCGTAGGGTTCTAATTCCCCCATAATCTGTTCATAGATTTTCGCTTTTTTCTTTTCCAGTTGTTCTGTTCGTTTCAAAATTTCAGCAACCTGCTGTTTACTGGTCATTTTTGTTTTATTTTCTTTTATTTTTTCTTTGGCATGCATTTGCACCATCAAAGTACCTACACGCACCATAAAAAACTCATCTAAGTTTGATTGAAAAATAGATGCAAATGTCAGTCGTTCTGCTAATGGAACATTTGGATTTCCTGCTTCCTCTAACACTCTTTCATTAAATTGTAACCAGGATAATTCCCGATTTGCATAACAATTTTTTCTTTTCATTTTTAAGTCCTCCACCTTTTCTTATGTTTTAGCTTTTTGCTACCAACATTAACACTATATGCCAGGATAAAGTTCTACTATTTATAGTTTTCCTTTTTTTTATTTGTTCCATACATAGAACTTTACAAATATTACCCTTTAAAGCATAACATTTTCCATTTCTATGCTCTATCACAATCGGGTAAATTATTTTTAAAATGTATGTAAAGTACTATTGTAAAATTCATACTTTGGTGAATTGACATACATCATATCAGTTTTAAACTATTGCTAACACAATACATCATGATAAAAGAAAAGGGGAAATTACATATGAATACACAATTAAAAAAACTAGAAGCGTAACGAAAAAAAGCCCCATTTTGGGGGCTTTTTCATTACTGTACAGATGTTACCGTATAATCCTGCTCCTCTACGGCTTTTGTAAGCTCTGCATCAGAGATTTCTTCTGCAAGTGTTACCACTGCGGTTCCATCCTTATGGCTTACTTCTGCTTCTGTTACCTGTGGCAAAGCTTCTAATGCTTTCTTTACTCTTGCTTCACAATGTCCACACATCATTCCTTCAATTTTCATTGTCTTTGTCATAATAACGCCCTCCTGTTGTTTCTGTTTTCTCTGTTTTCTTTTTCTATCTTTCTTTGTATCATAAAGCCTGCACAAATTCAAGCGTAATGCATTGGTGACTACGCAAAAACTAGAAAGACTCATTGCCGCTGCACCAAACATTGGGTTTAATTTCCATCCAAATATTGGTATCCATATGCCCGCTGCCAAAGGGATTCCAATTACATTATAGAAAAATGCCCAGAATAAATTTTCGTGTATGTTTTTTAATGTCGCACGACTCAAACGAATAGCAGCCGGTACATCAAGTAATCTACTCTTCATCAATACAACATCTGCTGCATCTATAGCAATATCTGTACCTGCACCAATGGCAATTCCCATGTCTGCTCTTGTAAGAGCTGGTGCATCGTTAATTCCATCCCCAACCATAGCAACTTTTCCCTGTTTCTGCAACTGTCGTACAACCTGTTCTTTTCCTTCTGGAAGTACATCTGCAATTACTTGATCCACACCTGCCTGTCTACCGATTGCTTTGGCTGTATTTTCATTATCACCAGTAAGCATTACCACACGAATTCCCATATCCTGTAACTGTTTTACTGCTCTGGCACTATCCTCTTTGATTACATCTGCCACAGCAATAATACCCAAAAATGTTTTACCCTTTGCAAAGAATAATGGTGTTTTTCCTTCTTTTGCAAGCATTTCTGCCTTCTGTAATATGACATCCGCAATCGTAACCTGTTTCTGTATCCATATCTGATTTCCACCAAAAAGTTGCTCACCTTTTTGCTTTGCTGTCAATCCATTGCCAGGAAGTGCTGTAAAATCTGTTACCTCATCCATCTGTATGTTCTGCCTTCCTGCATACTGTATAATAGCAGAAGCTAATGGATGTTCACTTTTACTCTCTAAAGAGGCTGCATATTCCACTAATGCTTCTTCTGTAATACCCTCTCCCGGTATAATATCCGTAACCGTCGGTTCTCCTTTGGTAATCGTTCCTGTCTTATCCAGAGCAATCACATCCATTTTTCCTGTCTGCTCTATGGATTCTGCTGTCTTAAACAATATGCCGTTTTTGGCTCCTACTCCATTTCCTACCATAATAGCCACAGGCGTTGCCAACCCCAATGCACACGGGCAACTAATTACCAACACAGAAATACCTCTAGCAAGGGAAAATCCTACACTTTCTCCTGCCAATAGCCATATTGCAATAGTAAATAAAGCAACCAAAATAACCACAGGAACGAATACTCCTGAAACTTTATCCGCAACTTTTGCAATAGGCGCTTTCGTTGCTGCCGCATCGCTAACCATTTGAATAATCTTCGATAAAGTGGTGTCTTCTCCTACTTTTGTTGCTTTGCAAGTTAAAAATCCAGACTGATTGATGGTAGCTGCAAAAATATCGTCTCCCTTTTCTTTGTCTACCGGGATACTCTCTCCAGTCAAGGCAGATTCATTGATTGCACTACTTCCCTCTACAATAACACCATCTACAGGTATATTTTCTCCCGGACGAACAACAAATATATCCCCTTTTTTTACCTGTTCAATAGAGACTTCCTGCTCTTTTCCATCCTTTAGAATAACTGCTGTTTTCGGTGCAAGCTGCATCAATCCTTTTAAAGCATCTGTCGTTTTTCCTTTTGCGTGTGCTTCCAGCATTTTTCCCACCGTAATCAAAGTCAATATCATGGCCGCTGATTCAAAGTAAAACTCATGCATATAATGCATTACTGCATCCATATCCCCTTTTACCTGTGCATCGGTCATGGCAAACAGTGCATAGGTACTATATACAAATGCTGCACTTGCTCCCAATGCCACCAAGGTATCCATATTCGGGGCTTTATGAAAAAGACTCTTAAATCCACTAATAAAAAACTTTTGGTTAATTACCATAATAATAACAGTCAACAATAGTTGTAATAATCCCATTGCAACATGGTTATCCATAAAAAATGCGGGCAATGGCCAGTTCCACATCATATGCCCCATAGATATATACATTAAAATAATTAAAAATATGATGGAAGAGAATAATCGTTTTTTTAACATGGGCGTTTCTCTATCCTTTAATGCATCTTCCTGCTCTGATACAGACTGCTTCTTTTCTGCCCCTTTTAAACTTGCACCATACCCAGCCTCTTCTACGGCTCTTATGACAGTCTCAGGGGCTACCTCCCCCTCTACTCCCATAGAATTTGTCAAAAGACTAACGGAGCAGGCAGTAACCCCCTCCAACTTTGTTACTGCCTTTTCCACTCTGGTACTACACGCGGCACAACTCATGCCAGTTACATTATATTGCTTCATAGATACCTCCTTATCTGGACTCGATTCCAGTTACTGTAAAGTCCGCTTTCTCCACTGCTTCCCGTAACTGCTCCTCTGATACCTCTCTATCTAGTGAAACAATAGCAATTTTCTTCTTTAAATTTACTTTTGCTACTGCACCATCAATTTCATTGATATGTTTCTCCACACTGTTTTTACAGTTTTTGCAATGCATCCCTTCAATATGGATAACTTTTTCTCCTATCTTTTCTCCCGATAGTTTCTTTTTTTCAGGTTTCTCACTGCTTCCACCGCAACAGCCACCTTCTCCTTTGAAATGTTTCAAGCTGTCTTTGCAAGCAAATGCAATGATAGCCAAAAGTACAACTACTACTCCTATTGTTCCTGCGTTCATATTAATTCCTCCTTTTATCTTGTCCCAAACTATTCTTTCTGATACCTAAATTTTTAGCCATCGCTCACAGGCAATGTCATTTACTTTAGCTCATAATCTTGTTTCATGAGTTGCAATGCCAATATAGCTGCAAAAAACTGTACAAAAGCCTCGGTACTTCACGTTGAACACTTGGCGAAGTATTTTTAAGCCTAGTGTGAAAGCGCACCCTTGCAGTACACGAACTGATGTGTTTCTACTTCATAAGTTTTTGCAGTAAAGTTACTAACTCATCTACGGTTTCTTCTTTCCCTGCCTTAATATCTTCTGTTACGCAAGTTTTTATGTGATTTGCCAGCAAAACCTTGGTAAAGCTGTTTAATGCCGCATTGGCAGCAGAAACCTGTACTAATATATCTGCACAATAGGCATCCTTTTCTAACATACCCTTAATTCCACGAATTTGCCCTTCGATTCGATTCAAACGATTGCATAAGTCTTTATATTCCTTCTCCGATCGTTCTTTCGTCTTATGGCAACAACAACATTCTTTTTGTTCTTCCATATCGATTCCCCTTCCTTTCTGTCAATCGGATTTCTACTATCCTTGGCTTTACTATATACCCCATAGGGGTATATGTCAAGGAATAAATTTGAGAAAAAATTGCAAAAAGTAACAACTCAGCCAGGCATCATTCATAAAATGCCAGAATATAAAAATTAACTGAACTGTTACCACAAAAAAGGACAGGACTACCCTGTCTTGAGGTAATCCCATCCTTTTTATCTGTCTTTTGTTATTTCTTGCACAAAACCAGTCAAGCGGATATTCGCAATCCGCTCCTCCACTTATTGCTCTACGCAATAGAAGTGGGGGACTTTCTTGATCGTGTTACGCCTTTATTTTCAAGTTTTTATTTTTGGTTTTATTTTGAAATTTGATTTGTTTATTTGTCTTTGCAAATGCCTTCTTACCTACTTTGCTTAGATTGCTTGCTTTTACAACCACCTGCTTTAAGTTTGTATCGTTATAGAATGCCTTTTCTTCAATTGTCGTTATATTTTTTCCGATAATAACTTTTTTCAGTTTCTTCTGGTTTGCAAAGGCTTTCTTTGCAATCACAGTTACTTTGTAAGTAATTCCGCCAAGCTTGACAGTATCCTTTATAGTCAGATTTTTAATGTTCTTATCTGTAGTTCCCATAACGGTTACTGTTTTACTCTTACCTTTATTTACTTTATATTTGATACCATTGACCGTATAAGTTTTTCCTTGCGTAACTGTAATCTTAAATGTCTTTGTCAATGTACCCTCATAAGTACCAATACCTGTTACAATAATTTTTGCTGTACCTGCATTTTTATTGTTTTTGTAAGTTACTTCGTAATCAACACCCTTTTTCAAACCTGGAATAGAAACGGCTGGCTTAATTGCCTTTCCTGTCCAATTATAAGTTGTCTTAGCGATTTTTATTGTATAACCCTTTAAGGAAGTCAATTCTGGTTTTACATCATCACCTGGCAATTTATCTGGATCTTTAATTTCAATTTCATCTGGTGTCTGACTTGGAGTAACTGTTGGTACCGCTGTTTCAGGTGCCTTTGTTACTACTGGTGTTTCTGTTACCACTGGTGTCTCTGTGATTACAGGTGTTGCTGTTACCTGCTCTGTTGCTTCTGGTGTTTCTGTAATAGCTGGCTGTTCCGATCCTTCAGGCATGCTTGTTGGCGCTTCTGTTGGTGCAGCCGTTGCATCCTCTGTATCTGGTGTCTGTGTTGCTACAATTGGTGTCTGTGTTGGCTCAGCCGTTTGATTTCCACTTGGATTACTTGGTTGTCTAGTAACTGGTGCGGCTGTAACTACCGGACTAGCAGTTGGTGTTACTTCCTCTCCATCGTTTGCAAATACTACTACACCGTTCTTTGCTGCCCACTCATTTAAAGGCTGACCTGTATAGTAATTGCTGTGTGTCAAACTTATTGTTGACAAGTGTGCATTGATTTCAGCATTGATTGCACTGCTAGAAGCCATATTGACCGTAAGCTGTTCTGCAAACTCTTTGCTTCCAATTTCTTCTTTTGTTTTCTTTTCTACTCCTACATTCATGCAGCCAGAAACATCCACACCAGCCGCTTTTACGTCAGATACTAAAGTATTTCCATTCTTCTGTGTCGCATCTGCATTGAAGTAACAATTATAATTTACTGCAATACCTGTTGTTCTACCTGTAACACCACCAATATCTGTTGTTGGTGTCATTGCTGTCTGATTTCCTCTTGCATAGCAGTTAATCATAATACCACCGTTAGAACCAACTAAACCTCCAACGGCTGACTTATTACCCTGTGCAGAATTTGTAGTTACATCACCTAACGCATAGCAGTTTACTAATGTTGCACGGTTTGTAGAAGATACAAGTCCACCTGCATATACCCATGACTTATTGGTTTCTCCATACACTTCCACATTTGCCCATGTATTTGTTACACGACCACGTAATAAATATCCAGCCATTCCACCAGCACGACAAAAACTATCTGCTGTTGTAATAGACATCTTTCCTGTTACACTACAATTGTCAACTACAATTCCCTGCTGTCCGCATCCAAGCAAACCACCGCAATAATTTTGACCTTCTGTTTTATTGTAGATAGAAATATCTCTTAATTTCACATTTTTGATTTCTACATAATTTTTTAATGGGTCTATATTATTGAGTGAATTGTCTTTATTGGTAACACCAAAGAAACCTGCGGTAAACATGTTTGCTGGTTCTTCTTTTGTTCCAATTGTAAGACCTTTTACTACATAATTATTTCCATCATAATTACCCGCAAATGGATACACATTTCCATCCTGATATCCATGTCCGATTGGTAACCATTGTCCATGCAACGTAATATTTGCTGTCTGTACAAAATATACGCCATAATAGTTTACGTCTGTATTAATGGATTCTGCTAAATAACGAAGCTGCTCTTCTGTAGCAATTTCATATGGCTCTGTCTTTGTTCCTTTTCCGCCATTAAATTTACTTGCATCAAAAGCTTCATATGTTGTCTTATCACCTAATTCAGCCTTAGCCAATGCTTCCTTTACTGCATCCGCTACATCTCCCTGTGCACTCACCTTCTGTGTTGACAGCAATTCTGCAATAACACCTTCGGTATCTTCTGCAGTTCCTGCAATGATTTTTGCATCTGTAACTACATTATTTGCAATTTTAATCTGCACGGTAGCTGTCTTAGAAGTATTTCTTCCATAATAGGTTCCATCTACATAAGAAACGCTGTCTCCATCATCATCTACAAATTCTACAGATGGTTTTTCATAGGTTACCTTTGCTGCATTGTCCGATACAACAACACACTGCTTTTCTGCATCATAAGACCATTCTTTTAATGCAGTATCTGCATTTAATCCCCAACCGGTAATATCAATTGGGAATTTCTTAAAGGTAGCATTTAATTGTGCAGCAAGCTTTTCACTTTGCATATCCTTCTGACTCATTGGATCGTTTGCATAAGTAAGACCACCAATATATTCTTCGCCTTCTTCATTAGTTCCACCACTTACTACTGTTCCTACTGCAATAATTGGATCTGGTGTTAAAGTACCGATTTTCATCGTTGCATTCTGATTATAGAAGTTGCAATATGCCTTTCCAATTCCTGTTACCCAACCAGAAACTGCACCAGTATAGTAAGAATAATCATCTGTCTCATTGTCTCCCATGGCATAACAGTTTACCAAAGCACCTGCCTGCACACCAACCAATGTACTGATACTAGCCATACCTTCTTCTTCACGATTTGCACTTCCATACACATTTCCTAATGTATAGTTATTTGCAATTAAACCACGGTTATTTAAACCTACCAGGCCACCTGCTTCTGCAATCGCTCCACCCTTTGTTGTAGAAGAAACATAAGCATTTGTCCAACTGTTTATAATGTAACCATAGTACATAAATCCAGCGATTCCACCTGCAAAGTTGTTGCCCTTATCTGCAACGTTTACAAGCTCACCAGAAACAGAGCAACCATCTACAGAAGCTCCCTTATACAAATATGCTGCAATTCCTCCTAAATAAGAAGATGCTTCACGATGTGTATACATTGCTACGTCTGAAAGATGTAAATCTTTTACAAGTGCATGTTGACCAAGTAATCCAAAGAAACCGTTATAGATATCCTGACCAATTTCTTTTGGCTCCTCTTTAGTTCCCATTTTTATTCCAGAAACTGTATAACCTTTTCCATCAAAGGTTCCATCAAACATATAGTCACTTCCTCCAATCGGATTCCATTCCTGACCAGATAAAGTAATATCGTTTGCTAACGCTACATAGGTATCAAAGTAGTCATTGTCATCTGCAAGGGAAGCTGCAAAATCACGCAACTGCTTTTCAGTGGAAACCAAATAAGGATCTTCCTTTGTTCCTGTACCACCAGCGAAAATCTTTCCATTCTGTCTCTCTTCGTAAACTTTTCCAGAAAGTGCTACCTTATTTCCTGCTACAGACCAACTCTGTAAAGCTACATCTGTGATAGACGCATCCTCTAACTTTTTGTTTACCTTTGCAATATTACTATTTAAAGTGCTTGCAAACTCAGTCGTACTAAAGTATGCCTTTTTAAATCCTTCACAATTTTCCAGTGTACCCACTTTTGAAACGGTTCCAGTTCCAACTGCCTGAAAAGCTTCCAATGCAATATTGTTAATTTTTTGTACACTTTCTGTGTTGTAATATCCATACACAGCATATCCGTCTGCTACGCTTCCTGTCAATTCACCATCAATTGCTCCAACCCATTTGTGTGGAGAATTATTATTGGTAGTTTCCATATTTCCTGTGGCATAAACGTTATACTGTCTTCCTGCCTGCATACCTGCAATTCCACCAGCCATACCACCAAAGTTCGTGCTGTTTGGTGCTTCTGCTTTACAATTACCTGTTGCATAACAGTTGGCAACTAATGTCTTTCCGCCTGCCATTCCTGAAATACCACCTGCATAAGCAGAATTATTTCCGCCTGTAGAAGCACTGTGTACTTCTGTATCTGTTCCAGTATTTACTACATATGCATTTGTCATCTGTCTTCCCAGAACTCCACCTGCAAAACAAAGTGCAGCACCAGTTGTTTTTGCTTCAACCGTTCCTTCTACCGAACAACCATCAATAACTGGCTTCACAGAAGCAGTTCCTGCAACCGTATCTCCTGCAACTCCACCTGCACGAAGAACATCCGCACCTGTAACTGCAATATCTACATTTGTAAGCTTTACATTCGAAACCTTTGCAGCATTTCCTAGTTTTTCAAACAAACCAACATTGGCTTCTTGTGCATAATCTTCTTTAATGGTAAGTCCATCAATGGTGTGATTTTGTCCATCAAAAGAACCATTAAACGAATTTTCTTTATTTCCAATGGCATTAAAATTCTTCTCTGAAAGTGAAATATCCTTTGTTAATACCACATATTTTCCTTCATAAGTTTCTCCTTCATCAACCGATGTTGCAAAATAATTAAGCTGTTTTGCATTCCTGATCTGATACGGATCTTCCTTTGTACCATTTCCGCCAGCAAACCCATCGTTCATAGCATCCTTTGCCTGACTCAATCCATCTTCTACTGCTTGGATAATGCCTTTTGAACTATAGGTCGCACCAGAAACCGTATCTACTTCTGTGCTATTCTTTTCCACCATTTGATCAAGAATAACCTGTGCATCTTTATAATATGCTGGTGTATCTCCATGAGAAATCGTCTCAAGTTTTACAATTTTATCACCTTTGACAGTTACTGCAATTTTAGTAGTTGCATTTCTGAAACCTGTTCCTGTACCTTCGTATGTACCATCATAATACACTTTTCCTGTATTAGCCTCTGAAGCACTTACTTCACTGGCATATGTGTAAACAGGCATTCCTTGTACGCTTGTTGTTACCGTAGCAGCAACTGCAAGCATTGCAATCCATTTTTTCCATCTCTGTCTGTTCCGACGAACTTTTACCATACTTAACCTCTTTTCTTTCTCGCCATCCTACCACTTGTTGCTGTCCATGGTTTGTGTTTTTTTATCTGTTTGAAATATTCCCCGTATCTGTGCACTGGATACGGAAGCTTTTCTACTATAGATATCTTCTATAGCATAAAAATGGAGAGGTTCTCCCTCTCCTATTCGCCTTTGTAGTATTTCTAAAACACAATCCATATAAATCCCCGATACACCCTTCTTTGTTAGTCTATGCTAACAAGTTGTATCATAGCAGGTTTTTTTGAAAGAAACAATAGATTACGCTGATAATTTTTTTCATAATCTCTAAAATATGTTCTATTTTTGCATCTTTACCCGTTTCCAAATTTCATCATACTGTATATACATTTTTTGTACTTCATTTTCTAATAAATAGTAATGTCCTATGTAAGGAATTAGCAATACCAAAAACAACACACACAGTGCCATAACAGGCAGAAATGTAGTAAGCAGCAAAATTGCAAAGGATAATAATGTCAGAATAGCAAACACTACCGTAACAATTAAATGGATCAAACGTTCATGTTGAAAGAAGCCAACCTGAATCAGATGTTCTTCCAAAATTTCGTTCCAATTTTTTTCCTCTGTATTGTCCTCTAACAATGCATCCACCCGTTTTCGATAAGAAAGAATCCTCTTTTTCATTTTCTTACCTCCTCTCTTTTGCCTCCTGCTGATTGTACACATATTGTCTTTCTAGTTTTTCATAGGCTGCTGTTTTCTCAATAATGTTTTTTACCAATTGCTCCAATTCCTGTCCTTCTGAATAGTCCGCAGAAGCATAATATCGAATTCGATTGTCATTCATCATTTTATATACTTTGGCTTTATCCTGTGTTTCAGGATTGTAAACACCAATCGAATGTCCACCATATGTATTCACCAGTTTCATGCAAGGAATATCCGTATCACTATCTCCAATATACACCATATTTCGAAAAGGTACTCGCATATGCTCTGGCGCAAAGTAATCATTTACACCAGAATCATTAATATCTAGTACCCCCTTTTCTATTCGAAATAAGAACTGTGTTTTACTTGTATAATTGACTACCTGCGCAGGCCATCTGGCAACCCCACGAGCATCAAAATAAAAAGAACTGGCATAAATCTTTTTAAAAACACCTTTCTTCGCAATGGACGTTCCTTCTATCATTTCTTTTAATCCAGAGGAAATAATATAGTGTTCTACTTCCACACCATAACGTTCTCCGTATTCCTTGATCCTTTCAAACCAAGTATCGACTCCCGGAAATAATTTCACTTTAGAGCCATACTCTGCAAGACTTTTTCGATTAAAGACAATTTTACCTTGCGATTCTTCCACCATCTTATACATATATGCCAAGTTGGTATCCATGTCATTTTCCCTTGCTAAACGGTCGGACTCATCCCAAAATTCCCGAATGTCATACCCTACCGACTGAATATAGCCCTGTGCCTGCATATCATCAGGAGATAGGGTCTTGTCAAAATCATAACAAATTGCTAATACTGGTCTTTTTTCCTTTTTTTGATGTTCAAACTCCATATTCTCAACTCCCTCAACCAATGTTCCTTTCGTTAGCATGAAACATTTCCAAAGAGATTGGCATACGAATACATTTTCAAACTTCCACTTTCGCTTAGATACAGCGACAAAAGTACAGTCTATGCCTTTTTGATAATACCAAACCCAATTGGATAAGGTCCTGTATGCACCCCGATTGTAGCACCAATCTGATACAACTTAATGTCTTTCACGCCATACTTTTCCAGCTTCTCCAATGCCATACTCTTAAATTCCTCTGCTTCTTTATAAGAATATCCATATCCGATGCATAAACGATAGGTATCCATATTTACGTTGCACTCATCCATATAAGCTATCAATAATTCAATAACCTTTTGTAAAGATTTTTTTCTACTACGAACAATACCAGAAGAAAAGATTTCTCCCTCTTTTAACGTAATCAACGGTTTTACATTCAATAAAGAGGCTGCAATTCCTGCTAATTTTCCGATTCTTCCACCATGTTTTAAATAATCAATATCGCCAATCGTAAAGAAAATACGACCACTCTCGCGAATATTTAATAATCGCTCAATCGCTTCCTGATAGTCTACTCCTTCATCACGCAAACGACATGCTTCTAATACATACATCCCCTGTAATACTGTATTAATCTGCGAATCAATTACTGCGATTTGTGCATCTGGATAATCTTCCAAAAGCATCTCCTTTGCATTATTTGCTGACTGCATGGAAGAGCTGAATTTCGTAGAAATACAAATGCAAATAATTGGAGTATTCTCTTTTACATACGGTTCAAATGCATTATAAAAATCCTGTGCAGATGGACAAGATGTTTTTGGGAATACTCCCTTTTGATCTACCATCATCTGATAAAAATCACGCACACCAATTTCTTCTATTTCTTTTTTATAATTTTCCGAATCAAACGATACATAAAATGGAACTACCTCTATATTTTTTTCTTTTGCTAATTCTGGTGATAAATCCATAGAACCATCACTTACAACCTGATATTTCATTTTCTGACCATCCTTTCTTACCCTCTATCTTTGTCATACTATCTACCTAAAAGTATAACAATTTTGCATAACCTTATCAAGCGGTTTTTAAAACCACTTATTTTTACCGTGCAACATAAAACAAATGTTGCTTTTTTGTAAAAAAACAAAGAGAGACAACATAGCAACCATCCTACCTTGTCTCTCTTACTACTAATCTTCTGTCATTTTTTCTACTAACCAATTACACTTTCCCTGTTTTTTCACTTCATAGAGCAATCTGTCACTTTTGCGATAAAGTGTCTCATAATTACTCTCTACCCCTTTATCAACGATAATGCCACCAAGACTGATGGATAAACGAATGGATTCTTTTTCTCCCACTCGACAGTCACGCACCTGGTTAAAAAGTCTCTGAATTTTCTCTTTTGCCTCTTCTAAGTTCGTAACATACGGCAAAAAAATACCAAACTCATCTCCACCAAGTCGCATAAGAACATCATTATTTTGAACAATTTGCTTCATACACTCTGCTAAATTTGCTAATACTTTATCTCCCACAATATGTCCATATGTATCATTAATTTGCTTAAAATCATCGAAATCGACAATACAGAACACGCCTCCGACTTTTTCCTGTAAATATACTTCAATCTGCTTTTCACCAGTTCTTCGCATATATACTCCTGTCAAAGTATCAATTTCTGCTAATAATTTGTTGCGATTCGCCCTGCTGTTTTCATCACGCAAACGATTGACAACTGTATTGCACACAGGAATCATAGAAACATAAATCATACACCGTGGCAACACATAGTAAAGTGTCAAATTCACAATCGGATTATCATTAAATCCATGGTTTACTAATTCGGTTCCTTTTACATAATAATCTTTAGATGTCACGGAAAGGAACACCATGTTCAAATCACATATACCATATTTGTATCCTACAAAAACAATAAAAATGGTACTAAACACCGATAAAATCGTAGTATAAATAATCATCCTTTTTGAAGAATATAACATAGAATACATAATCGGAAACACATTAATTAGTACTGCATGATAAGTAAAAAACGTTCCCATCATAGATACGGATAATACCAGAAAACCCGTAATTACATACTTTATATATCCCTTTTTCAAACTGAAAATTTTGCAAAAAATGACACACAAAAGGAAGAAAAAGACAGATAGAAATACGCCTTTCTCTGCAATCCTTTTATCCACAATAAAAATATTCAGTTGATTTAAAATCCACACCGTAATCACTACAATAATAGTGACCATATAACAATGCAATGCCTTCAGATTTGTTACGTACTCTTCATTATCCTCATTGCCCTTTTGCTGAAGTTGCATTTCATTCACCTCATATCTTTATAGAACACAATTTTCTATAGAAAAAATGCTTTGAGCAGTATCCTTTTAAACGAAACTGTTCAAAGCAAACATATTTCATCTCTTTTAACACCTAATACCATTATAATGTAAAAATCGACATAACGCAACCGATTAACTACATTGGTGTTCTATACAATCTTTACTCTGTAGTTTTAGCATTTGGATATATCCTCTTCATTTTCTCATCATTATAGTGTACATCCATATAAGATTGCCATCCAGTATCTGCCTCAATATTCTTTGCTCTTTCATCATATCGAATTAATGCAAGACAAGTGACAATCACATTGGCACACATAAACAGCATTAACAACCAGGTCATGATTTTTCCTATTTTTACCGGTATCTTTTCAATCCAATCTGATAAATTTTTATATAGCACTTTAAACCATACAACTGCAGCTATTCCCCAAAAGAAACAATACAAAAGATTAATTCTTCCTCCCAGGTTAAACGGTATCGCACTGTAATCCCAAAATACCTTTCCAAACACAATTTCAGTAAAGACGCTGCAAAGGTATTCAAAAGCTCCACCAAGAGCTGTTCCAAGCACAAATAGAAAACTATCACTTCTTTCCCTGTATTTATACAAAAGTAAGGTAGCTCCTGCCACTCCAAGTCCCCAAACTATACTAAATTGTCCCCAAACAACACTACTCCTGCTCATCCATACGCCTACTGTAATCCTGCAAAATATGGTTTCCACAATATCCCCTAAAAATGCACCGATTACAAACAATAATATAATTTTGTAAAAACTACAACCATATGCAAAAATTGTTCGGTCCCGCTTTTCTGTATCTACCTTTTCTGTTTTTGGATATGCTTTATGTAAACGGTTTCTTACATGTCTTGCAATCCAATTTCCAAGCTTTCTACTGACTACTGAAAATTTATTATTCGCATCTTCAATTTTCTTTATATTTCTGGGTTTTATCTTGATAATTATTATAGATAACAACATATCTACCACAAGAAGTCCCAGTAACACCAATAATAAAACCTCGGTCAAGGCTCTTGGAAATAAATCATACAACTCAAAAAAGAAATTATTAAAAAATCTTACAATAAGATAGCCTAATATTCCCCAAAGGGTTGATGTAGAAAGGCACACATAGCCACCAATATTAAACCTTTTATTTTCGTAATTCCACCATCTCTCATGGCACATTTTCTCAATAATCCAACCGCCTGCCCATTCAACCACAGAAGCATAGATTGCAGAAAAAAGAAATAGCCATATTCCTGTCAATTCTCTCAATGTTACAGAAATAATTATGGCTCCTACTCCATATAATACACAGTAAGGACCATTAATTAATCCTCTGTTTGCTATTTGTCTTTGCTTTATTGTTGCAAATATTGTCTCAATAATCCATCCGACAAAAGAATACACCAGAAACAATAATAACAGTTCATAGATTGACATAATCATTCTCCCTCATTGGTACTTTATTTTTACTTTTATATTTATAGTACAATACTCCCATTATACCACATCAGGATAAATAAAACAGTCTAAACCATTCGTAAAGTATTTTTTTAAAACATTATTTTTATTCTCATTCTCTGTTTTCATAAATAAAAAGCGATATTTTGCAAACAATATAGGTATTCGGATCAGGTGATTTGCATCTTTCCAGTTAAAACTATATTTTAAGGAGGTATCATTATGTCAATGATTAACAAAGAAATAAACGAATTTTGTGTACAGGCATACCAGAATAATGCATTCAAAACCATAACCAAGGCTGATGTTTTAGGACAGTGGAGTGTATTTTTCTTTTATCCCGCAGACTTTACATTTGTTTGCCCGACAGAATTAGAAGACTTACAAAATAAATATGAGGATTTTAAAAAGGCTGGATGTGAAGTATATTCGGTATCTACAGATACTCATTTTACACATAAAGCATGGCACGATTCTTCTGAACGTATCAGAAAAATCACCTATCCTATGTTAGCCGATCCTACACATACACTATGTTATGATTTTGAAGTGCTAATTGAAGAAGATGGTCTTGCTGAACGGGGAAGTTTTATCGTAAATCCAGAGGGTAAAATCGTTGCCTACGAAGTAAATGCTGGAAACATTGGACGTAATGCAGATGAACTGTTCCGCCGCTTACAAGCAAGTCAATTCGTTGCTGAACATGGTGACGAAGTTTGCCCTGCAAAATGGCAGCCTGGTGCCGAAACCCTAAAACCAAGTCTTAATCTGGTAGGAGTATTATAATGGGGGCGTCAAATAAACAGGAACGCTTTTACGATGTAGTAATCGTGGGTGGCGGTCCAGCAGGACTTTCTGCTGCCATCTACTTAGCCCGCGCCTGCTATCGTGTTCTTGTAATCGAAAAAGAACAATTCGGTGGACAGATTACCATTACCTCAGAAGTGGTTAATTATCCGGGAATTGCTTTAACAGACGGTAAAACCCTGACAGAAACCATGCGACTGCAAGCCCAAAAATTTGGTGCTGCATTTCTGTTAGCAGAAGTTACCGCCTTAAATCTGAAAAAAGAAATAAAAACAATCACCACCACCCAAGGAGATTACACCTGTTTCGGTGTTCTGCTAGCCACAGGTGCTCACCCACGCATGGTTGGATTTAAAGGGGAGAAAGACTGGCGTGGACACGGAGTTGCTTACTGTGCCACCTGCGATGGTGAATTTTTTACAGGAAAGGAACTATTTGTAATTGGTGGTGGATTTGCAGCGGCAGAAGAAAGCGTATTTCTTACCAAATATGCCAGCCATGTTACAATACTGATTCGAGGAGAAGATTTTAGCTGTGCAAAATCCACCGCAGATACCGCTAGAAATCATCCCAAAATCACCGTATTAACCAATACGGTTGTAGATTTCGTAGATGGAGACTCTGTCCTACAAACCATCCAATATCATAATACTAAAACTGGTGAAGTTACGAAACGCGAAACGGATGCAGAAAATTTCTTTGGTGTTTTTGTTTTCGTTGGCTATGCTCCTGCAACAGAATTATTCTCTGAAGAAATTGATTTAGACGAAAAAGGATACATTTTGACAGACCGCTCCCAACAGACAAGTTTACCCGGAGTTTATGCGGCTGGAGATGTGTGTCAAAAAAGTCTGCGACAAGTAATTACTGCTGTTGGGGATGGTGCGACTGCTGCCACAGAATTGGAAAAATATGCGACAGAAATGACAAAGAAAACTGGTTTAAAACCAAACTCAGAAGAACAGAATGCAAAAAAAGATAAGAAAATGCCTTCAAACGTATCTTCTAATCAATCCGAAACAATACAGAAAAATTCTTCTATTTTTTCTGAAGATGTTCTGGCACAATTAGATTCTGTATTTACTAAAATGGAACAAACTTTATTGCTGGAACTGCATCTGGATGACAAACCATCTTCCAAAGAATTGCAACAATATATTACTGCCATGGCAGATTGTACGGACAAACTAAAAATAACCATATCGAATGCTACCACAAATACAACTGAGCCACCTTGCGTTCGCATTTTAAGAGAAGATGGTACCGATTCTGGCATTGCTTTTCACGGCGTACCTGGTGGCCACGAATTTTCATCCTTTATTCTCGGACTTTACAACGTAGCTGGCCCCGGACAGACAATTGATGAAACTCTCCTAAAACAAATTCACGCTATTTCAAAACCAAAAAAGCTACAAATTTTAGTAACGCTCTCCTGCTCTATGTGTCCGGAATTAGTAATAGCGGCACAGCATATTGCAGCAAAAAATCCGCTTGTAACCGCTGAAGTTTACGATGTATTACAATTTCCCGCACTTAGGGAAAAATATAATGTAATGAGTGTACCCTGTCTGGTGATAAACGATACACAAGTCTCCTTCGGTAAAAAAAATATGGAACAAGTATTAGAAATGCTCAAATAAAACTACTACTATCTTTAAAATAAGCTATCAAATAAAAATACGGGATATAGAATTATGATACGATTAAATTCTATATCCCTTTAAAAATTTTTCTATTTTCAATACAATAAATAATAATGTGGTATAATATCTTCGTAAGAACCATCATCCTTACAAAAACCGCCCGGAATAACACCCAATTTTGTAAAACCAAGTTTTTCGTATAAATGCAACGCTGCCTGATTACTGCTTACTACTGCATTAAATTGTAAAATACGAAATCCCAGTTCTTTTGCTTTGCTCATACTATGTCTGACCAAAGCCTCTCCTATCTTTTTTCCACGCATATCGCTACGAATCGCATAACTTGTATTACAGATATGTCCACATCTGCCCACATTATTAGGATGCAGAATATAAAGCCCTACAATCTGTCCTTTTTCATCCACACCAACTCCAGTAAAGGATTGTGACTGAAAAAATTCAAGCCCTTCTAAAGCAAGCAATGAATTTTTCTGTGGAAACGCTTCCCCTTCTTCTACTACCTCATTCCATATGTCTATCACTTCTTCTATATCATTTGTTTTAAAAGATCGAATCGTAATTTCCATAGCCATCCTCTTTTCTTAATTTCTATCTAACGTATTTATAGTGTATTCCAAAAACTATTTCATATTCCGCCCTAGCTATAGAACCAGCTACATTTTATTTAATATTTTAACATGCGGCTTGATGATAGAATAATACTGCATACCTTTTTCTTTTCCATATTCCTTTTGCAATGCAGAGCGAAAAGAATTTAAATTTTTTCTTTTATCTTTTGCTTTATATACAAAATTAGAGAAATTTTGTGGATATTGTTCCTTTTGTTCACTATGTTCAAATACTAACTGACAATATATGTTGAATTTTTCCTGTATTTTCAATTGCTTTTCTGTACAGAAATCTTTTAAATTTCCCTTCACTTGCTGATAAACCGCCTTACCATCATTTCCCAATAGCATAGTAAGCGCATTATGTATCTCTCCGCTATTATTCACTCCTAGGCAGGACACCAATTCTTTCAATAACTCATCCTCCCCGTCAATTCTTTCCACTAATACCTTACTTGCAGATATTTCTTTTTTATTTTTGCTCTCTCTTTTATTTTCCTTTTTACCAGTTTTTGTATTGGTTACTTTTCTTTTTCTTTCTGGTTTTATTACGTTGTCCTCTTTCAAGGAAGTCATCTTCTCTTCTTCGCTATCAATTGCTCCTTCGTAAGGATTCATAAATTCTGCTTCTGATAAAATCTCCTTAGCATTCTCCACAACAGAACTTTCATTGCTTTTTTCCTCAAACTGTTCGCATGGTGCTTCTGCCTGCTGTTCTTCTATTCCAATTCTCTGTTTCTCATGTTCTACACACTTTTGATTGTACAAATTCTGACAATAACGTGCATTATATCTCCTTACTGGTTTCTTTTTATTTTTCCAATATTGCACAACCGCATCAAAACCAGTATCATTGGTAACCATAATATACTCTGTTTCTTCTTTTTCGCATCCAATGCGATATCCAAGTTCAGTCACAAGCTGGAAATCCAATGCATTCTTTCCCTCCACACATTTCACAAAATCTACTTCTCTTCCATCTGCAAGAAGTTTACGAATCGTATCATATCCCATATGTGGTGATTTCTGTGTATAAAATACTATAATTTCATCTTCTGGTTTTGCCAATGCCAAGACATGTGTTACCCATAAATCTCCCACATTTTCACTATCTACTAAATATATTTTCTTTGAAATTATTTCTTCCATATTAATACCCCCAGTTAGAAAAACTTTTGTTTTCTAACAGCAGATACCTTTCTTATGTATATTTGTACTATAGGTATCTACCAAACAATCCTTTCTTAATTTAATATAAGCATTTACAAACTTTTAATATCTTATATCTATCATAGCACATCCACCACTAATCTGCTACAACATCTTTTTTCTCTTTCCTTTCTTTATATTTATTAAAAAACTTGCATCTGTTCAAAAGGTATCATTCATAGAATACCAAAATATATAACCTGACTAAAGAGTTACAAATACTTTTTTATTTTTGCAATGGAACGCAAATACGGATTCGGCTTCCCAACTCTGTTCGGGATAACACTTCAAAATGCCCTCCATGTTTTTCTACAATCCATTTGGCAATTGACAAGCCCAAACCGGTTCCTTTATATTTTCTGGCATCATCCGCACGATAAAACCTTTCAAACATATGCTTTAAATCTTCCATTTCCATTCCAATTCCACTATCCTGCACTTGCAGATATGCCTCTCCTTGTTCTGTCATACCTACCGATAATATAATTTCTTCCTGCTCTTTCGTATACTTTGCCGCATTATCTACCAGAATACGAACAGCCTGTTTTAACAATCCACTATCCGCCATAACCATGATTGGATTTTCTTCTGCCCGAAAACGATATACATGTTTTTCATCAATCAAAAGTGATTCTTCATACACTTCCTGCATACATTCCTTTAAGGAAATCTCCTTTAATTCTAACTGTGTTTTTCCACTGTCCCCTCGTGCTAAAAACAAAAGTTGCTCTACTAAATGTTTCATGTGACCAGATTCTCTTTGCAAGGCAGCAATAGACTCCTCCAATACTTTCTCATCCTCTGCCCCCCATCTGGCTAACATATTTACATATCCTTCAATTACTGCAATCGGCGTACGAAGTTCATGTGAAGCATCATTTACAAAGCGGGCTTGTTGTTTATTTACTTCACGCATTCGATATAACAAATTATTCATAGCCGCCTCAATTCCCTGTAAATCCTTATCACCAAAAGAAATCTCCTCCTCCGGTTGCAATTTTGAAATTGCATCTTCTATCACATGATATTTTTCACCAGTGAATTCCTTACGACTCAATTCATCCGCCTTTAAAGCAATTTCGTTAATAGGATGAAGCATACCTCGGATTTTCCATTCTTCTTTCACAAATAATGTAACCAATGCTACCAACTGAAAAATAAAAAGAATCCCCATACAAATTCCCAGTACACATAACACGTTATACAAAGGTAGCTCCAGCAGTTTTTCTCCCTGCTTATTTTGTACAAGGTAACACCATTTGCGAATATTTTCTAAATGAATGATTTTTCGGCTATTATAAATGGAAATCGTCCCCACTTGAACAAATTCCCGATCTAATAACCAGCCAGCAGCAAACAAAATACAGATTAATACATCCATTTTTATATACTGAAAAAAAGCTTTTCGAACCATATGCCATTGTAATTTTCGTACAATAGAAGTCATTTTCTTCGTCTGGGTATTTCCCTTCTTTTCTTCCCTACTCATGCCTACTCCTCTCAGCTTTATTCATACATTTTAATCACATATCCCACACCACGAACCGTTTCTATCATTTTCACTCCATAGACTTCGTCAATTTTAGAACGCAAGTAACGGATATATACATCCACTACATTGGTCTCTCCAACATAATGATATCCACATACCCGTTCCAAAAGTGTTTCTCTTGTCAACACAATATCCACATTTTCCAACAACGTCTGAAGCATTAAAAATTCCCGATTCGTAAGTATGATTTCATCCATGCCATACCATACTCGATGCTTTTGTTTACAAAGCTTTAACTCTCCCCATGATAATTCTCCTTCTATGTTTGCTGATGTATTTCTTATACTATTTTGGTTTGCATGTAACTTTAGTGCCACACGAATTCTCGCCAATAGTTCTTCAATAGCGAAAGGTTTTGTAACATAATCCACTGCACCTGCATCCAGTCCTGCAACTTTATCCATTACCGCATCTCTGGCAGTCAGTAAAATAATGGGGGTATCTTTTTCCATCTGGAGCCTTCTCATAACTTCCAAGCCGTTTAGGCCTGGAAGCATAATATCCAGTAAAATCAAATCTAAATTCTCATGCAATGCACATTCCAGACCTTCGCGGCCATTATCTTTTTTTATAATCTCATATCCTTCATGAGATAATTCCAATTCAATAAAACGAGCCAATCCCTCATCATCTTCCACAATCAATATCCTACTTGCCATATTTGTATTACTCCTTATAACTTTTCATATTCATCCTTTACCTTATCTGCAAAAGCACTGGCTTTTTCCATTGCCTCGTTTGCCTTTCCTAAGTTATTCTTCCCGCGAAAAAAATAATGGCAATTGAAAAACAACGCAATAAGCATAACAGGAATTACAACTTGCCACGCAAATAATAATACAACTACAAAAATCCAAACAGGTACATCAATAATCTCTTTTTCCTGTCTTTTCACTACAAAATTATTTTCTCTTCCAATTTTCCAGAGTTTTTTGAAAAAGCGAGCCATCTTCTTTCCAAAACTTTCTTCTTCATATTCGTTTTGTTTTATCACATCTTCTACAGAAAACATTTGTTCCTTGTTTTCTGCCTGTGTAGAATAGCTTTCCTGCTCCGGTGCCGAAACTTTTCCTTGCTTTTCCAGCCAAATCATAGCATCTAATAAATCCCAATCATTTGCCTCTAACGCTTCTTTTGCTTCTTCATAACTAACTCCTGCTCTTGCTCTTAATTTTTCTACTTTTTCAAATTGTTCCATATTTCTCACCTTATCCCTTTCCTTTTTGTTCTCGTATATTTCTTATTTACAAGAACTACTATAACAAGGTTTTCTTAAAGCCTCTTTTAAGAAAGATTAAGTTTAGATTAATAATACCATACTCCTCTCTAAAAAGCAGTAATGCTTTTATTTGCAATTTTTACCGATTTGCTATAAAATAAACATGTTTATTACGCAGGCATCCAAAAAAATAATAAAATAGCTTGCCAAAACTAAGCACGTAATAACACTTTAATATAAAAAGATTTATGACAAATTAAATAGGAGGCTTTTTTATGAAAAAGAATTTGCCTGTTCTTATACATTTGAATATGGCACTTATCGGTGGTTTTTCTGGTGGTTTTGCCATTCTCAACCACAACGATCTGTTTGGTTCTGCCCAAACTGCAAATATGATTTCTTTGGCTCTTGATCTTGGTGGTCGTAACGACAATTTATGGTTTTACCGTCTACTCGGTGTCTTTGTTTACATTGCCGGATTAGCTTCTACTGTATTAATTCCAAAAATATTTTCAAATTATCATTTAAAAATAATCAGTATTTTAGTAGATATCGTTGCATTTATCATTGTAGCATTTCTCCCAGAAGATACAAATATTCTACTATCGCTCTACCCTCTGTTTTTTGCTATGGCAATGCAATGGTGCAGTTTTTCCGGTGCAGACGGATATAATAGCGCAACTATCTTTTCTACCAATAATCTACGGCAATGTATTACATCCTTTACAGAATACTTTTATAGTAAAGATCAAAAAGCTCTACACAAAGGAATTTTTTATGGCAGAGTCTTATTATCCTTTCATATAGGAGTAGTTATCTCCTGTGTAGCCAGTTTTTCCTTTCAGTCACTAGGAGCTTTGATTGGTATTCTTCCTACCCTTCCAGCTCTGGGTATTGTATGGTTAGAAGAACACGAACGTACAAATATAAAGGAACTAATGACAGAAAAAGCAAAGTCAGCTTAAATATAAATTAGCTAAACATATTCTTCTACATTTTAATTTTAATTGCTTTTTTTAGTTTTGTTTATTATAATGGATACGTTACTATAAATTACAAATATTCTAAAAAGGAGAAAAAAAATTATGAAAAAAAGACTATTCGCTCTACTGTGCATGATCACAGTTGTAGCAAGCATGGTAATGGGCTGCGTAACTTCATTTGATGCTGCCGGTTATGTAAAGGGTTATTTGGACTCTACAATGAAAGCAGATTTCGATGAATATGCAAAACTTTGCGACTCTGAAGTTTCTGAAGTAGAAAAGGTATACAACCAAGGTATTGATAACAACGTTTCTACCATGTTGACAGGAATTACTGTAAATGATGAAACAAAAGAAAGCATTCGTCAGGCTCTTGTAGCTGTATTTAAAAATGCAAAATACTCTGTAGGCGATGCCAAAAAGACAGATAACGGATTTGAAGTTTCTGTAGAAGTTACACCTCTACATCTTGGTTTAACAACCGAAAAATGTACAAAAATAGCTCAGGATGCTTTAAAGAAATTCCAGAAAGAAAATCCAAAATCAACAGATACTACTGCATACTATAATATGTATGGACAGGCAATTGCAACTTACTTAAATGATTTAGCAAAGAAACCTGTTTACGGTGAGAAAACTACTGTAACAGCTAAAATTGTAAAATCTGACAAGAAGTATACACTTGATACTTCTTCACAAAACGAATTAAATACAACTTTAATTAAAGCTACAGAAAAATAATATTATTATTAAAAATGGACTGCACAATTTGATAGGCAGTCCATTTTTTATTATTTAGTCTAATGTATGTATTATATTTTCAGGCTCCGCCAATCTTTCACTTCGCATAAATACTTTGGCATATAGTATAGAAGAAAACATAGATACGAATGGAACAGTCAATATAATTCCAATACTTCCCGCTACTCCTTGCATTACTTCTATACCAATTGTATAAGAATTGATTAGCTGTACATAAGGCAAATCATATGCGTAATCTAACAATAGTTCACTAAGTGAACCTCCCGCAAAAGCAAGAATAAGCGTATTTGCCATAGTTCCCATCATATCTTTTCCTACGTTCATTCCACTTTGAAATAATTGCATACATGTCAACTCAGGTTTTACACTGTGCAATTCCGCTATTGTAGATGCAATGGATAATCCCACATCCATCACAGCACCTAAAGATGAAATCAATATACCTGCAAATAATAAATCCCCCACTTTAATATTGGTACAATTGGCAACAGAAATCAAAGTATCTATATTACTTACATTATAACCGGATATTCCAGCTATTTTACCAAATACCCATGCAGCTACTCCTGAAATGATAACCCCTACTACCGTCCCAAGAATTGCTGCCACCGTTTTTTTACTGTATCCAGTTAAAATACCTATTGTAATAACCGTTGTAAAAATGACTGTTATAATTGCTGCATTAATTGGACTCATTCCACGATAAATTGCAGGAAACAAGAAAAATAATACCAATGCAAATGTCACCACCAAGCCCAGCACTGCCTTTACTCCATTCTTTCCCCCAACCATGCAAATCAAAATAAAGAAAAGAAGTACAAAACCAATTACATATGGCTCTCTGTTAAGGCTATACACAGAAGTAATCGTCACATCCCCTGACTGATTTGTCAATGTTATAACTTTTAATCCCTTATAACAAGTTGCACCATATAAACTTCCATTTGTACTAACCGCCTCTACTTCCTTCCCCTTACTTTTTCCTGTCAGAAACTTCACTTTCACTTCCTGATTTCCTACACGACTTCCATCTTCTTGCAAATTATCTGTTATTACTTCCGTTACAACTGCCTTGTCAAACTGCTGTGAAGAATCAGATACCATCTCTACCTTTTCCACCTGACACCACTGACTTAAAAATAGGATTAATGCCAGCAATGCCAGAAATGGAAGTACAATTCTGCCAATCTTATTTCTAATCCTCAAACTTATCCTTCCAATCTGGCTTATGCCTGTCAATTACTTTCTATACTTTTTTATCACACAATCACTATCAGCATCATTACTTTTTCACTGTAACATTGCAAACTGCCTTCTTTGTGCCTGCTTTCGCAGTAATAATGGTTTTTCCAACCTTTTTACCAGTAATTACACCATTCTTATCTACGGTTGCCACAGACTTTTTAGAAGATGTAAATGTAATATTCTTATTTGTTGCATTTACTGGCTTTACTATTGCCTTTAGCACCTTTGTTTTTCCTACTTTTACAGTTAATTCTTTTTTATTTAAGGTAATTTTAGTCACTTTAATTTCATTCGTTTTGCTACTATCTGTCTTTTTAATGACAAATGCCTTATCAATCTTACTTCCTGTATTTACATCATAAGTATTGATTGTAAAACTATCCTTTGTCACATCTATAACAGAATAAGTAGGTGTCCATGTCTGACTTCTGTTTGCAATATAATCCTGCTTCGTTGAAATCAAGTTATAATATTTACTTCCTGTCGAAGAGTTTGCTTCCATATAAAGTACACCTTTTGGATTGGTAACAGTTCCTTGTGATTTATCAGAAATCTTATAACAGCGATTTTCCTTTAAAAACTCTTCCTTGGATGCTAATGCATTTGCATCTGTAGAATTTCCATCTTTAATATTTGTATACTCGCTTTTTGTATTTTCACTTGAATAAGCAGTATGATTCTTTCCATCACTGGTAAGAAGATAACTTCTGGAGTATGTATGATCATGTCCCTGTAGAACAACATCAATCTTGTATTTGTCCATCATCGTTGTCAACTGTGTGCGCAATACGATTCCATCTGAGTCAGAATGATCCAATCCAGAACCGTAAATATCTTGATGGAATGTTACAATTCTCCAAGTTGCCTTTGGATTAGAAGCAATTGCCTTCTGAATGAGAGCCTCATGATCGGCACAATTATAGTTATTCGTATTTAAAACAATAAATAACGCAGAACCATAGGAATAATAATAATCATTTCCCGCTGCCGTTGCATTTTTTTCCTCTGTATATGCATTTGGTACATTAAAATGATTTTGGAAATTAGCAAATTTAGAGTCATGATTACCTATTGTTGCTGCCACTGGCAATTCGGACATTGCATCTGGAGATAAAAATCCCGCATATTCACATTCCTGTCCATTATCATCACTCGTATTGTTAATTTGGTCACCCGCAGATACCATGAAGTCCACTTCCGGATGATTTTTAGTCGCCGCTGTCAAAGTTTTATTCCAACTAAATGCATCATTTCTTGCTGCAATTTCTGCACTCTGACTACTCTCTGACTCCTTTGGAACCTGACCTTTTGATGCTCCAATTTGCGGATCTCCTACATAAAGGAAACTAAATTTATTTGCCTCTCCAGTAGTAAAACTAGATGCTTCGCTCCACTCTCCATCCAAATAATACTGATAATAATAGGTTGTATTTTGTTTTAAATTGCTAGCAGTTACCTTATTCGCAAAATAAGTAGTGTCCTCAATCTTCTTATATTCTTTTGCTGTTCCTTCAAACTCTACTACATCCTCAAAATATGTATTTGTTCCATCCTTCTCCAACGTTTTTGTAAGATCAGAAGAAGTGGAAATTCGGATTTTTGCTTGGTTACCATTTTTTGAATACCATGCAAAATTCATTTTTGTCTCGTTTTCTCCAGGAGATAAAGCAATTTTTTCATAATCATTCTTTTCCTGTTCCCATCTTACTTTCCAGTTTTTCCACTCTTTAGAAACTGCCGTCTTTGCAGAATTATCATTCCAATGTTCCGTTGCAGCAAAACTCGTAACCGCCATGGTTCCTACTAAACAGACCGCCGTTGCAGATAAAATTAGTTTTTTTGTTCTTCTCATAATCATTCCTCCATGTTTTCTTTACAATCCTGTAAACCATTCGTGAAAACAGATTGTCTGTAACCTTGTAAGTTTTCTTACAAGATTCATCATAACATGAAGTTGTAAATACCAAATTGTATTTATGAAAAACTTATGTAAAACTTGACTATACTAAATTAAGTATGTTGAAACTAAGAAACTTCTATGTCAAGGATATTCGCAATCCGCGTTGCTACTTGCTCATATAAAAGCGGCACTACGTGCCTTACGAGGTACGGGGCTTGAACCCCGCACCTCGCACAAGAAAACCCACCGCCTAAAGGCAGTGGGTTTTCTTGCTCTTTTATAAAATACTTCTCCCCTTTTTCTATACTATGCTTTCAAATCACGATAATCATTTCGTGCAAATCGATGATAGGTGATACCAAAATCATCCGCCTCCAAACAATATACATAAGGGTCCACCCTGACATCCTCAAAATAAAGAACTGTTCCCAATCCATCCTGTTCTTTATCTACAATATAAGTTGTTCCCTTCTCCTTTGCATAATCCTCAAAAAGATATATCATTTCCTCCATCTTTTGTTTTTTTAGTGCTTCTAAAAATAATTTTAAAAATTCTGGTTCCTCTACAAATTGTTCCACATACTGACATCCTTCTTTTCCTATTTCAATACATAGTCTGTCACCTGCCGCTGTTGTAGTAATGTCCCCAAGAAATGCCGCCTTACTATGCAAATACTCTGTTACGGTTTTTGCAAGTTTTTCTACCTCTACCGTATCCTCGACTTCCAAAAATTCACACAAAGATTTTTTCGGATAATATAGACGAATATCCTGATTAAGACTTCCTATTTTTAATTGCCATTCCTTCATCGTATCCAAAACATGTCTTTCTAATGTAAGTTTCGTTTCTATTTGCTCTCTATCTTCCATTATAATCCTCCTAACTTTTTTTACAGTTTACACTAACAAACTTTATAAGTAAAGCCTACGACCTAGTTCTTTGTTGTAGCATTTTTCCCATTTTGTTACTGTTCAAAAGCAATGCCATCTGACCTTATCATTTTGTTTTTAATAAGGTCAGATTTATAATGCCAGTTTCATCTGACATTATAAATCTGTTTGAATCTGATTATTTACCAGTTTAAAGCTGTACTTTATGATAGGAAGGAATATTTAAAAGATATCGAAAAAAATAACAAAAGAAATGAGGAAATTACATGGAAACAAAAACAGCAACAAAAGCAAAAATTACAACCAAAGAGTTAGTTATTACGGCTCTATTCATTGCATTAACTTATGTCTTTACCGCATTTATTAATGTCAAATTACCAATTGCCGCAAACGGTGGATTAATTCATCTTGGTAATATTCCATTATTCATAGGAGCTATTCTTTTTGGTAAAAGAACAGGTTGTCTCGCAGGTGGTATTGGAATGGGCTTATTTGACCTTTTATCTGGTTGGACTGCATGGGCTCCATTTACACTGATTATTGTTGGTCTTATGGGATATGTAGTAGGTGCAATTACTGAAAATCATAAAAAATATGGCTGGTATATACTGGCACTTATAGCTGCCTGTGCAATCAAAGTGGTCGGTTATTATATTGCAGAAATTATCTTATACGGAAACTTCTTGGCACCAGTAAGCTCTATTCCTGGAAACTTGCTTCAAATTGGAGTTGCTGCAATTGTTACACTCATTATTATTGAACCTTTAAAACTTGCTGCTGAACGTATTTAACACGATCAAGCAAGTCCCCCACTTCTATTGCGCAGGGCAATAAGTGGCGGATGGGAACTTGCTTGTATCAGGAGGGGTACAATCCCCTTCTGATATGCTGCACTAGCAGCAAATCGTGTTATGAGCAAGTAGCGGAGCGGATTGCGAATATCCGCTTGACCACGATTAAGTAGCAGAGCGAATTGCGAATATCCGCTTAACAACGAAAAATGGAGGAATCACTATGTACGAAATCATGACACCCGGACCTACACAGGTCGCAGAAAATGTAAGAATGGCAAGAAGTGAAGCTTGTACAAACCCTGATTTGGACAAGGAATTTTATGATTTTTATCGTAATACATGCAAACTTTTCAGCAAGCTCGTAAAAACAGAAAATGAAACTTTAATCTTAGGTGGCGAAGGTATTTTAGGTCTGGAAGCTGCCTGCGCATCCCTTACAGAAGCGGGTGACCGTGTACTGGTTTTGGATAACGGCGTATTTGGAAAAGGGTTTCAAGATTTTGTAACTATGTACGGTGGAACTCCTGTTTTGTATACAACAGACTATCACCTTCCAATTGATGTGGATGCCTTAGAACAATATTTGCAAAAGGACTCGAATTTCAAGTATGCCACTGTAGTACACTGCGACACCCCAAGTGGTATGTGCAATCCCATCAAAGATATTTGCAAATTACTAAAATCCTACGGTATTCTTACCGTCGTTGATTCTGTTTCTGCCATGTTTGGTGAGAAAATGGATGTGGATACATTCCAGATTGATATTTTATTGGGTGGCTCACAGAAGGTTATCTCTGCGCCTCCAGGACTTACACTTGTAACTATGAGTGATGATGCAAAGGCAGCAATGAAAAATCGCAAAACTCCAATTGCTTCTTTTTACGCTAACCTTCTTACTTTCGAAAATTACTATGAAAATCAATGGTTCCCATATACTATGCCAATCAGCGACATAAAAGGACTTGCGCAGGCATTAAAAAATATTGAACAGGAGCCAGATATTGTAGCTCGTCATCAAAACATTTCTAAACGCGTACGCTACGCTGTGCAAAAATGTGGTTTAGAGCTTTATCAAAAAGATGGATTTTGCGGAACCGTAACTGTAATTAAAGTACCAGGTCAGGTAACCGCATCTGCTATTCTTGAAAAAATGCGTTTGGAACATCAGATTATGATTGCTGGTTCTTTTGATGTAATGGAAGGTCAAGTTCTTCGTATTGGACATATGGGAGAAAATTGTCGTGAGGATAAAGTCCAAAAAACTTTACATGCCTTACAGATTGTATTAACAGAATTGGGTGTAACACTTTCTGATGATTTAGAAAAATGTTTTTTGGAAAAGCAATAAATGTAACAGGCGTGTCACAAAACGGACACGCCTGTTACATTTTGATACCTTTTATTGTTTCTTTCCTCTGTTTGTGATAAAATGATATTATACCAAAATTTAGGAGGGTTTATATGAAACGAACGAGGAGAGTAATAAGCAGCTTGCTGACAATTGTTTTATTGGTTTCCATTTTTCCAATTGTGGCAACATCACCTAAAATAGCACAGGCAAAAAAAGTATATAAAGATTCCGGTGAGGCTTGTGCGTCCGGCAATAATATCTTCTTTCTTGCAGAGAATGATACGCAAATTCAATGCTACAACGCAAAGACCAAAAAGGTCAAAGTTATTTTAGACTCCAGTGTAGACGGCAGCTTTACAAGAGGTTTTTCTAATTTATCCATAAAGGGAAAATACATTTACTTTACATGGAACAAATATCCTGGTTCAGAAGGAATCGAACTTTATGTATACCGTATGAATTTTAAGGGGACACAGCGGACAAAACTTGCCTGCGGAACAGAACCTGTTATTGCAGGAAATAGAATTATTTATACAAAATACAAACGTTATTATGAACCTGCTTTGGAACACTATGTAACAACTTCCACAAAAAAGACATATTCTATGTCTCTAAACGGAAAAAACAAAAAGAAATGTTCTAAGATAACCAAAAAAACCATCTACATTTCCAGATATTATGGAAAACGTACGACTGGAAATGTAAACAGCTATACCTACACTTTAAATAAAACAGCAACTAAAATTACAAGAAAAAATGTCAAAACAGGAAAAACAACTACGGTCTTTTCAAATAAAAATGGAGTTCTAAGCTTTACGGTTACCGGTAAATATATTTATGTGCAATGTAATTCAGGCATAAATACTGGAAAAGCAGCCGCTTATATCGTGAAAACTAACGGAACAAATAAGGCAAAAGTTGCAAGCTGGATATTAGCAGGCTAACTATATTTCACTGTTATTAACGTTAAAACAGGCGTGTCACAAAACGGACACGCCTGTTTTATCATTACCACCCCAAATCCATAAGCCAAGTATTTAATCTTCTCTCTTTGTCTGATTCATGCAATCCTTTCTCCTCAGGTGCCAGATATTCCCCTTTTATCATTCCATCAACAATATATAACACTCTTTTACATTTTGCTGCCACCTTAACATCATGTGTAACCATCATAATGGTGGTGCCTTCTTGATTCAGTTGAACCAATTCCTCCATTACTTCCGCGGAAGCCATTCGGTTCAAAGCCCCCGTTGGTTCATCCGCAAATAGTAATTTCGGATCGTTCATCATACTTCTGCATATACAAGCTCTTTGCAATTGCCCGCCTGATACTTCATTAATATCATTTTCTGCAACCTCTATAATAGACAATTTACGCATCAGTTCCTCTGCTCTTTGTATTTTTTCTTTTCTACTTTCGTTTCTCTTTTTGCTTTCTATGGCAGGCAAAACGATATTATCTAATATTGTTAAATTTTTCATCATGTACATCTGCTGAAAAATGAACCCCATATCGTCTAACCTGACATTTGCCAGCTCATTTGCTGTTAATTTTGTTATATCTTTCCCATCAAATACGACCGTTCCACTTGTAGGTGCATCCATTCCCGATACAGCATATAGCAACGTAGATTTTCCAGAACCGGAAGGTCCCATGATTGCTACCATGTCTCCTTCATTTACTTGAAAACATATATTTCTTAATACATTGTTCTGTCGTTTGTCTAATATATAAGTCTTACATAAATCCTTTACATCTAATATTATATTTTCCATATTATTTTCTCCTATCTATTCAACATTCACAAGCTCTCTACTACTGATCTTCTTTGTAAAAAGTGCAGCAATTGATGCGGAAATACCTGTAATCAATAAAATAATTCCAGGATATAGCACCACCAAAGAAAATGGATTAAAATAGTATTTCACATTTTCTGCTCCCATCATATGCCAGATTGGATTACACCACAATTTTGTAACTGGTACTGTCAAAATGACCGCAGCTACTTCTGATACGATGCCCACAATCATAAATCGTTCTATCTGCCACTTAACAATCGCACTGTCTTTAAAACCAATAGCCTTTAGTAATGCAATCTGTCCTGTTTCGTCTGCTATAAATGTTCTTTCCATTAAAATCGTTACTAAAATGACTACAAAGCAGGTAATGCACAAAAGAAGTTTACTTACTACCTCCATCGTTTCCACTACCCCAATACAATCGGAACAATATTGTGCTGCATTAAACACATCTTCAACATCGTATAACTTTTTTATTTTCTCTATCCTATGCGCAATCTCTTTTTCCTCTGGATGATCCGCAAAATCAATTTGAAATGCCATCATTGCACTGGAATACTCCATAGATGTTGGTGCATCCTGATGAAGTCTTATCACTTTTCCTAATTGATTCATGGTCTGAAAATATCCTACCACCATACACTCTCTTTTTTCTGTTCCATAATCCATGGTTACTGTATCACCTATTTTTGCATCTATTTGCTTTGCAATCGTAGGCGTAATGGCGATTTCATCTGCATTTTGTGGGGCAGAACCTTCTATGTATTCATAATCCGTCGTTTTCGTTTTCTTATTTTGTTGACACGTTATACCAGAAAACACCTTTCCATTCGACTCACAGTTATATTTATACCAAACCTCCATACTGACCTTTCCTGCCATACCATGCTTTTTTAAGTCACTCTCAATCCTTTTTATCTCTTGCTCTAAACCAGTATCTCCTCCCCGACCTATAAAATCCATTTTCATTAACTTTGCATCTGTTATATAAACATCCGATTCCTTTCCAAATGTTGTAATGAGATTTTTACTTTTCATGGTATCTGTCACAAGCACAACTCCAAGTACAAAAATGGAACATAGAAAAAAGGATGTGATAATGGTAAAAAATCTCTTAGGTGAACTGCATATATCATTCATTGCCATATACAGAGAAGCATTCGTATGTGTTTTTCGTAAGGAACATCCTCTTTTTTTCTTATACCGTTCTCCTGTCTGTCCATTTCGAATAGCATCTACTGGTGTAGCCTTTTTTACTCTTCCTGTACATAGATAGGTAAATGCAACCATCAATAAAATAACAGTAATTGCACCTATAACATTTAACAGGCTTCCCTTGTCATTTCCCAGTACCATTTTTTTCGAAACAGACCGAATCAACATAGCTCCAAAAGGAAAACTTATCAATAATCCTATACTTCCACCAACAACCGCCATTGCAAAATATTTTATGACATATAGCTGTCTGATTTTTCTATCTTTGATGCCTATTGCCTTCATGACACCAATCTCTCTAAATTCCTCATTAATAGAAAAAGTTATGACAAATTTTAAAAGGACAAAAGATACAATAATCAAACATACGCTCAATACCAACACAATCATAGCAACTATCATTTCCATTACATAACAAAGTTTTATCGTAGAACGTGTTCCATCAAATAATATATTGGAAGCTCTTGATAATTCAGTCGAAAGTGCATCTACCTGATTCGAGTCAATATAAAAAATGTAGCCACTTTTCTCCGCCAGACTTTTATCCTGCATAAATATTTGATAGTCTTCCTCGTTTAACAACAATCTGATATTTCCCATCATCTCTGACCCCAGTAAGGCATCTTTTATCTCACCTGCTATACGAAATGATTTCGATGTATCTCCCAATGTAACCTGCATGTTATCTCCGATTTTTGAACCGTTTTTTTTCAAAAATCCAGCCGTTACATAAATATCCCCTTTCTTTATTTTCGTAAGTACATTATTGTCTGTTTGAAAATATTGAATGCCTTTATTAGCAATAGACTGTATCACCAGCGCATTGTTCTTCATATCAATATGTTTGTTATGCAGAGTCAAATTATCCTTAGATGCCCAATAACAGTTTTCTACCCTATAATTCTTTACATTGGAGGATTGGTCTAATATTTTCATCACACCCCCATCTCCCCCTTGGGTAATCACCATGTAATCTCCAATTCCTGCTTTGTCTAAAAAATAATCAGTCCCATTTATAACCGTTATAACATTACTTAATCCACTGGATACAAAGGTTGCAGCAAGAATGGTAAATAGCAGCAAAATAATATTCATTGTCTTTTTTCGTTTTACATCTCGTTTTAAAATGTCTAAGTACATAGGCTTCCTCCTTTATTTTTCTATGTGCGCTCGGAATTCTATATCCACTATACTTTAGAAATTATTAAATAATCCTTAAACCAATTTTATTTTTCCTCTATAACGAAAAAATGTAGTATGTTTGTTACCATACTACATTTTTCGCAACACAATCGTTATCAAAAACCTATCTTCTATTATCCGAGCAAATATTTCTCCATCCATCTTATGTAATATTTCTTTGCAGATATAAAGACCAAGACCACTCCCTTTTACTTTTTCGCTATTACTACCTCGATAGAAGGAATCAAATACATGCGTAATTTCATCTTCTTTCAAACTACATCCTGTATTTTCCACTGTAATCAATTTACAGTTTTCTTCCTCCTGAAAGGAAATATGAATCTCCTTTCCATCCCCATATTTTATCGCATTTTCCATCACGTTTTGCATGACTTCTACTGCTCGATTTACATCTCCATAAAGCAGACAGTCCTGGATTTTATCTACCAAAAACACAGTATGTAATTGTTCCGTTTTTTCCTTATAATACTTTGTTATGCTCCCTACTAGCGCAGATAAATAAAACTCCTGATTGCTAACTCTCAAATTTAAAAATTCTTCTCTGGATGCATCTGCTATTTCATTTATATATTTCTTAATCTCCTCTGCATTTTTTTCAATGCCCAAAACAGCCTCCTGTTTTTTCTCCTCGCTGTCATATAAATTCTGCGAAAGTGCCTTTGCATACAAATCAATAGCAGACAGGGGCGTTTTTATGTCATGGGATAAGGACAACAGTAACGTCTTTTTCTCTCTTACAAGCTCCAATTCCCTTATTTTATCCTGCTCTAATTTTTCCCTGAGCATATCCAATCCCCAAAGAAATTGTCCAAAAAATTTACTTTTCTCCGCTTTTAATGGCATAGATAAATTTCCTTTTGCCAATTCAGAAACTAGATGATTCATGGTATGAAAGGGTTGTATGATTTTTCTTCCAATCAGCCAAAGCATACAAATGCTCCCTAAAAAAATAATACCAGAAATCCAAGCATTCATCCGTATTCCTTTTGCACTATTTTTCACTTGATATTCAAATCGATATAGCCCTCCATTTATCTCCTCTACTGTATAGGCATTGCTGCAACGCTGTTGGGGATCAAATTTTGATATTGCCAAAATAGTTTTGTATTGCCCCAAATCTATCTCTTCTGCGTTTTTCCCCGCCTTCATTTCTTTCACAGCTCTTTGTATATCTACCCGATAACTTTTCTCCTGATTTTCTTTCCACGCTTTTCGAAGCATTCCATTACATCCGATAATCAGAATAACCTCCACCAAAAGAAAAACGGTAACAAATTTTCTATAATTATTCAAACCGATATCCTACTCCCCATTCTGTAATAATGTGCTTTGGATGCTTTGAATCCAGCTCTATCTTTTGTCGTAGCCATTTGATATGAACCGTCAATGTTTGCAACTCTGATTCGCTATCACTTCCCCATACAGAATTAAAAAGATATTCTTTCTTCAATGTAACTCCTTTATTTTCAATCAGTAACTTTAATAATTCAAATTCTTTTATTGTAATAGCGACCTCTTTTTCGTCCACATACAGACGATGATTCACTATATCTAACTTTATATTTTCCTCCGTAATCTCATCCACCGCATATTTTCGCTTAAAAACACCTTTAATTTTGGCAAGTAATATATCAATATCATAGGGCTTTTCTATGTAATCATCTGCCCCCAAATTTAGCCCCTTCAGCTTATCTTCTTTTGCTGTCTTTGCACTAGCAATCAGGATATGCGCATTGGAACTTTCTCTTATTTTGCTACAAACCGAAAAACCATCCATGCCCGGAAGCATAAGGTCCAAAATAATTAGTTTCGCACCATATCGCTCAAACAACTCCAGTGCCTTTTCCCCATTTTCAACAATGCTGACTACATAATGTTCCTTGCGAAGAAAATCACCTAAAAGAGTACCTATTTCCTTGTTATCTTCAACAATTATAATATCTAACATGCTTTTACCTGTAAACCTTCCATTTCGCCTAAAGAAGTTCCAAAGTGTTCCCAATTGTAAAATCGATTGTCTCTTTGGGAACTTTTCCCCTGAAATACAGGGTTTACCAACAGACGTTTTGTATATGAAATATCACTCTTAATATTCCATTACTACCTTTATTCCTCTCTAACACATTTTAACTAATAATGTACATACATTCTAGTCATTTCTGGCTCATCATCTCCCTGCACCATACATAAAAATTTCCAACTATATCTTTCATAAAAACCTGTATGATCTGTAACAAGATACAATGGCGTTATTTCCTTATTTTTCATTTCATTTACAACCATATCAAGTAGCTTTCCTGCTATACCTTTACCGCGATGTTCTTCCTCTGTATATACGGCACATACATTGGGTGTAAGATCTTTCCTGTCATGAAAGTCATTCTCAATAACGCCCATTCCTGCAACTATTTTATCACCATATAAACATAAGAACCATCCATACTCTGTATCCTTGTTCAGATACGCTTCCATACATTCTAAGTAAGCTTCCTTTGGTATACCCCATTTAGAGCTAAACCAACTGGCTGCTGCCTCTTTTAACTCTGGTTGTTCCATCAATGTAATATATTTATAATTTTTCATTTTATTTCTTCCCCTATTTCAGCATTATTTTGTCTCAAAGGCAACAAGTTACCGTACAGACAGCACAACAGTTACACACTTTTACATTTCAAGTCTTTGTATTAATCATTCTCTTCCGATTTCCTTATACCTCGAATAATTCTCTTAATACTTTTTTCAGACAATGCATAATCATTAGCAAGTTCATCTATACTTGCTCCTTCTTTATATTCAATATATATCTGAACATTTCTTTTATGCAAATATTCTTTTGTGTCTGTCTGACTTCCCCATGACTTTTTACCAACACTTGGTATATAGATTGCTTTTCCACTAACATATTGCTGAATAGTATCAATTAATTCCCTTGGCAGAACTTTTTCTGCATTTATATAGCTCATCTTATCCTCCTAAATTATATATTCCTAGGATTCATCTGAGCTTAACTATCAATTTTTATCTAAGCTCAGACTACTGAACCATAACATATCTATTGCACATATATTCTTTCTCCTTATTATTTATTTTCTACTACTATATTTAACATATACTTTTCCACAAAGCAAGTACCATCTTTAATTAGAAGCAAACTTGTTCCGCATAAAATTATACGCCAAAAACATCTATCCTTACAAATTGGGCGATATAAAGAATTACTAAACGCAATTAACCTTATATCGTGTTACCTACGCGTTACCTATATGTTACCTATACACTTTTTTTCATACGTTTTTGTGCTGTTTTATATTTGGATGGAAAGTAAAAAAATCCCGCAAACAAAACGTTTGCGGGATTTCCTTTATATTCTTTAATTTTATAAATTCGCTTTTTATTATCTCTTTG
>JBNMLH010000036.1:0-3897 GCA_050875145.1 Lachnospiraceae bacterium | reverse complement strand
TCAGGTCCAGCAGTTGCACCCTGTGCCTGCATGTTTTCATACATTTTTGTAAACAATGCCTGAGAACTTGTCATTAATTTTTCTTTTGCAGCTTTAATCTCATCAATATCACTGTCAGACATAGATTCTGCATTTGTCTTCTCTAATAATTCTTTTAATTTAGCAACATCAGCTTCAACAGATGCTTTTTCATCTGCACCAATCTTATCTCCTACTTCTTCTAAGGCTTTCTCTGTCTGGAATACGATAGAGTCTGCTTCATTTCTAGCATCAATGCCTTCTTTTCTCTTCTTATCCTGTGCTTCATATTCAGCAGCTTCTTTTACTGCTTTTTCAATATCATCATCTGACATATTAGAACCTGCAGTAATTGTAATGTGCTGTTCAATTCCTGTTCCCAAGTCTTTTGCTGAAACATTTACAATACCATTTGCATCAATATCAAATGTTACTTCAATCTGTGGCACACCTCTCTTTGCTGGTGGAATACCATCCAAACGGAACTGTCCAAGCGATTTGTTATCTTTCGCAAATTGTCTTTCACCCTGTACTACGTTGATATCAACAGCACTTTGGTTATCTGCAGCAGTAGAGAAGATTTGGCTCTTCTTTGTAGGGATTGTTGTATTTCTTTCAATCAATCTTGTAGCAATACCACCCATTGTTTCAATAGAAAGTGAAAGTGGAGTTACATCCAATAATAAGATATCTCCTGCACCAGAATCTCCAGCTAACTTACCACCCTGAATAGAAGCACCAATTGCAACACATTCATCAGGGTTTAATGATTTAGATGGCTCTTTTCCTGTCAATTGTTTTACTTTATCCTGTACAGCAGGAATACGTGTAGAACCACCAACTAATAATACCTGTCCTAACTCAGATGCAGTGATACCAGCATCATTTAAGGCATTTTGTACTGGAGTTGCTGTTCTTTCTACTAAGTCATGTGTTAATTCATCAAATTTAGCTCTTGTAAGGTTCATATCAAAATGCTTTGGACCTTCAGCAGTTGCAGTGATGAATGGAAGGTTAATGTTTGTAGTTGTTGCAGATGAAAGCTCTTTCTTAGCCTTTTCAGCAGCTTCTTTTAATCTCTGTAAAGCCATCTTATCTGTAGATAAATCTACACCTTCTGCTTTCTTAAATTCATCAATCATATATTGTGTGATCTTTTCATCAAAGTCATCACCACCAAGTCTGTTATCTCCAGATGTAGATAATACTTCGATTACACCATCACCAATTTCAATGATAGATACATCAAATGTACCACCACCTAAATCGTATACCATGATCTTTTGCTCATGCTCATTATCAAGACCGTATGCCAAAGCTGCGGCTGTTGGCTCATTGATGATACGTTTTACATCAAGACCTGCAATTTTACCAGCATCCTTCGTTGCCTGTCTCTGTGCATCGTTAAAGTAAGCAGGAACTGTAATAACAGCCTCTGTTACAGATTCTCCTAAATAACTTTCTGCATCTGATTTTAACTTCTGAAGTGTCATAGCAGAAATTTCCTGTGGAGAATACTTTTTATCATCAATTGTTACTTTATAATCAGTTCCCATATGTCTCTTAATAGAAGCAATTGTCTTATCTGCATTTGTAACTGCCTGACGTTTTGCAGGTTCACCAACAAGACGTTCACCTGTTTTTGTAAATGCTACAATAGAAGGAGTTGTTCTTGCACCTTCCTGATTTGCGATAACAACTGGTTTTCCACCTTCCATAACTGCTACACAAGAATTAGTTGTTCCTAAATCGATTCCAATAATTTTACTCATAATAATCGTCCTCCTGTATATAATCTTAGTTCATAACCTTAACCATACTGTGTCTTACGACACTTTCTTTATACATATAACCCTTTTGAAATTCATCAGAGATAATATTTTCTCCATAATTTTCATCCTCACCATGCATAACTGCATTATGATAATCAGGGTTAAATTCCTGTCCAACCGCTTCGATTGGTTTTACACCAGCTTCTTCCAAAGCTGTTATAAATTGTTTATAGATTTGTTCAATTCCCTGTACAAAAGCACTTTCTTTTTCTGCTTCTGTAATTGTTCCCAAACCTCTCTCAAAGTTATCAATAATCGGTAAAATCTTTTCTACAATACTTTTTGCACCGATTTCAAACATTTGACTTTTTTCTTTTTCAGAACGCTTACGGAAATTTTCAAACTCTGCCATATTTCTCATTAAACGATCATTTAATTCTTCAATCTTTAAATCCTTTTTATCTTTTCCGTCATCAGGAGTCTCTGTTGCATTTTCTTCCTGGCTTTCTTTTTCTTCCGCCTCCACAACAGTTTCCTCTGCGGTCTCTTCCGTCTGTGCTTCGATATTTTCTTCTACCTTAATATCTTCCGCAGCATCTTTCTTTTTCTGTGACACGCATATACCACCTTTCTATCTTTATGACTTATGCTTAAAAATATCATCAAGCTGGGTCATCAAATTCTGTAATGTACCAACTACTTTTTCATAATCCATTCTCTTAGGTCCAACAATGCCAACTTTTCCATACACACCTTCTTCAATCTCATAGGTTGCTGTAACGACTGCACAGTCCTTCATAGACTCAACTGGCGTTTCATCACCAATATAGACTTGAATTCCCCGACTTTCTTCTTCTGAAAGTTTGTCACCAATCAACTGTGTCAACTGCTTCTTTTCTTCAAATGTATAAAGAATTTCGCTGGCCTTTTCACTATCACTCAGTTCTGGATATTTCAAAATGTTGGTTGCTCCACTCGTATAAATTTCTACATTGTCAACTTCTGCAATTACTTCCGCAATCACATCCAGCACATCACTTAAAACAGTTGCATATTCACCTGCCTGTGCCTTCATGTTGGCAATTACCTGCATATTGATTTCTGTAATATCTAAGCCTTGTAAAAATGTATTCAATACAATATTCATTTTTAAAATAGCTTCTTTATCAATACTTTCCAAAATATTAAGCAACTTATTTTTGACGATATTACCTTCAATAACAATTACTGCCAAAATCTGATGTTCATCTACATCAGTCAATTGTACAAACTTAATTTTCTTATGCGTATAGTGTGGTTTTGATACCATACTTGTATAGTTTGTATCTTTTGCTAACAATTTAGCAATATACTGAAGCAAAATGTCTATCTTACCTGCTTTTTCCTCCAAATCCTGTTTGATATCTATAATTTCATTGGCCTTATCTATCATAAGACTATCTACATACCATCGATACCCTTTATCCGAAGGAATACGACCGGCAGACGTATGAGGCTGAATGATATACCCCATCTCTTCCAAATCCGCCATTTCATTACGAATGGTTGCTGAACTTAAATTCAAGTCACTGTCCTTAGAAATTGTTCTAGAGCCAACTGGTTCGCCAGTTTCTAAATAAGTGCGAATAATTGCTTGTAAAATTTTAATTTTACGTTCGCTTAGTTCCAAGAGCTCACCTCCGATCGATAGCTTTGTTAGCACTCAGTTATTAGGAGTGCTAATATCTTCATATTTAAGTTACCACCTTCCTATTTATTTGTCAAGAATAATTTTTATTTTTTCTGTATTTCACCTAATAATTCTTTTTTTAAAAATGGCGATGTAGAAACTAGGGAATACCCTAAAATGTTCATTTTATCTTTTGTAATACTCACTTTAACAGCACCATATTCAATAGTAGAAAAACATGGACAATTTCTACTTTCAAAACGTTCTAAAACTTCCTTATGTGGATGTCCGTATCTATTTCCCTCTCCTGCTGATACAATAGCATACCTTGGTTCCAATTGAGCTAGTAAAGAATCTGAATTCGTATATTTCGACCCATGATGTGCAACTTTATAAATATCACATTTCGGCAATGCAGGGTTATCAATAAGAGCCTTT
>JBNMLH010000012.1:0-112185 GCA_050875145.1 Lachnospiraceae bacterium | reverse complement strand
TTTCCAGTAACATTAAACTCAAACAATGCAGCTGCCCATAACGGTATTAGCATAATCCAGTTTTGATTCTCCTTATAATCAGAATAGTTTGCAAATAAATCACTTAAATTACTTGTAATAATGCATATTTTTTTCTCCCTATTCATTTTATCGCTAAATGCTACAGCTCTACATAGTGCCACGATATCAAGAAACGAATGAATATACGTATGATATTTAGATTTCTCGATTATTTGGACAGTTCCAACAAATTTACTTCTATTTGTACTAGTCAAATAATAGCCCCAGTCATCATAGCACCATCGAATTACTATTATATATAAGCATTCCAAATCTATATGTTTATAAATACTAATCAAAACTCCAAATACAAATATAAGTCCAATTATCCCCAAAGACTTATATGATTCCCCAAAAAATTTACTTATTACTACAACAAATAGGCTTAATACCACAAATATTTTCATAAAACACGCTACTTTTTTATACCATAATTTTCTATGTATTCCTACTAAATTTACAAATTCTATCGTACGTAATTCCTTAATTTTTTTATATCTACTAATATATTCATCAAAATATTTCTCACAATACTTACTCAATTCAATATTTGATACATTTACTACCAGACTAGGTGTTCGATAGTATAAGTCCCTTCTAATACCTTTCTTAGGTAATTTTTTAGAACAATATTTTTTATTTTCTCTCCACATCTCGAACACAGCAACAATAAAAATTATTATAAGAATTGTAATTAATACATTTAATATAGCTCTATACTTCGACACACTTTTAATATTTTCAATATCTATAAAATATCCTACTATACTAAAAAGGACTACCGATATAGTCAGCCAACTATTCCATATTGAAATTGACTTTTCCTTAATCCGTGCAAAAAACATTGGAAATAAAACAATGATAAATATCCCTTTGTACCACTCCAAAAATTTTTGAAATAGCTGGTCTGGAACACTGTATATTATAACACAGCCAATAAAAATCAAAAAAATTATAAATAGCATATTGTTAAATCTAGCTCCTAGATTTTTTACGCTTTCTATTGAGCGTCTATACATCACATTTTGATCTTTAGTCACATATTTCCTTAATGGCAATATGATTAAAAGCATCATATCTATAACAAACCATATCATCAAAAATATATCCATTTACACTTTTCCACTCCTTCTTACCATAACAATTTAACTTTATCACAAGCTCCACATCATCCATAGTTTTATATTCCTTCAAAACAGATTTCAATAAGATCCTGCCAAAGCTTCAATTCAGTTACAGTAGTAAACAAATACTTTTCTTTCCATGACACCATAACACTTATCTAAAACTCAGCCCAAGAGTCTCTGTCCACAAATCCCCACATTCTATGTAAACATAAATTACCAAAACAAGAAAAACTTAGTTCGAATTTATATATCTTTTCCATCTCGTCCTTGACTATATATTCTTCTATCACACTTTTTTACAATACTGTCTTCCTTTGCAGTTGCTACCTTGCCTTTCATTCCCTAATAAACTTCCTGTTTTCTTCATTTATGCCCATTAAAAATTAATTAGTTCTACAGTTAACAATATATACAAACTCTATGATACCATGCTTAAAAATTGATGAATATCTTTATCTAATGATTTCGCTAAATTCTTCACTAAAAACAATACGGTCACTTTTTCAAGACAGATAGCAAAATATAATAAACTTCGTATATCAATTATTTTGATATTTATCCAATAGAAGTTTAGGGGTATTTTTAAGTAACTCTTTATTTTTAACCTCTACTAAATTAACCAAGTATACAATTGTAGACAATTTCATTGGCAAAGTATTTTCCGAATCTGAAATAAATACTAGAAACTCTTCCCTATTCATTCTAAGAAACATTTTTGCAATTGTATTGTCTCTATTAAAACAATCAACAATTTTTTCCATATCGCCTTCATCAATAATTCGCATTTTTAAAATATTTTTTAACATAGGAATCCATTCTTTATTTTTATAATGTTTATACGCTAATTCTCTTAATAAGTTTTCTATTGTCCAATCACAATTTTCTAATGTTGCAAAAACTCCATTTAACGTCCTACTCAAATCTAAACTTTCTTTCCATTCATCTTCACATTTGTATCGAAAATCATGTTCTATTTCATGCCATCCCTCTGAAAATATAGTTCGAATTTGAATTTCGAACGTATCATCAATTGATTGTTTCCATAACTTGGAATCAAAATTTAGCATCAATTCATCAGGAATTTTACATACATAATTAATCCTTTGCGGTTTAAAAATTTCATCTTTTTCCCTATCCTTACTTATATTATCAACTTGAAAATTTTTTTGAATCAATCTTTCACATAACGGAATATCTCTTTTAAAATAAACAACTATTCTTAAGCCTATCAAATCCTGAAGTTTATAATCATCTTTACCTTGTAATCTTCTATTCGTAATTTTCTCTGATACCGATTTATATGATTTCACCCTGCAAAAGCATTTATAATACAAACCACATTTATCCAGCAATTTCTTTACCATTTTTTCAAAATCTCGTGTAACTGAACCAGAAATATTTGAAATCTGATTCATCAACTGTTTATTCATATCCTCCATATCATTTCTCCAATATATCTTTTATTTCCCTAATTTTACTCTTGTTTATGTACCAATAATGTCCCTCTTTTTTTAACAATCCTTTTGTCTTTAAAGACGCAAGTGAGTCTGTTAATGTCATTCTTTCCTCTCTTGAATTTGATTTTAACAATACTATCTCTTTTACTTGACCTTTAGAATATCTTTCACCTTCAGGCCAAAACTTTCTTAAAATAACTTTTTCATAATCAGTTTCAATTTCAATTACTTTTTCATAACTAGCATGCTGCGCAAACTTGTCATCCCCTATACAATTACCATCAAAAATCAGCTTACAATTTTTTTCTGTATCTCGTATAATTACGTTGTTGTAAAATTTGCAATTGTTGAATGTACAATTATAAAACGCACTTGTCATTATTACAGTTTGTGTAAATGTACAATTTAAAAAAATGCATTGTGAAAACCTATATGTTCCATCAAAATATACATCTTTTCCAAAAGAAAAATTTCTTATATACTGTTTGTTATAATTTTGTTGTATTGTTGAAGTCAACTCAATTTGAATCGAAAATTGTTGTTCAATATGTAACCTGCTCAAATACCTTGATACTATCTTATATAGTTCCTCTTTTTTTTCTTCACCTCGGCTCGCAAATGCGGTACATGCTATATCAATATACTCAATACCAATTTTTCTCATCATGCTACTATTATCAATAATATTTTCTCCAATAAATATTCCAAAAATGAAATCATTAATAAAACCAATATCATTTTTCATAGAAGATATACGATTTAATAAAGCATGCCCAGCTAACTTTGTTGCAAATTCTTGTTCTGACGGCTTCTCCTCAACACTAAAATATCGCTCTCTATATTCTTGGAAATCTGAATGAATAATATCCATAAATAAATCTCTGATAAATGACATTTCCTCTGACTTTATTTCAAAATCAACAAACTCCTTAGCCAATTTTTTTAGCAAATTATATTGTTCACTAACGGATAATACCAAAGCCTGTCGTTCCTTTTCTCTTTCTAATAATGCTTCGAAATATCTCGTTATTACCATTTCTACATTTTCACAGTTTTTTTTAAATGTTTCCATATCCATACTACGCATATATGCTAACAATATTGGATTAATAATACTAGCAAAAGGAATATTCTTATCCTCTAGTAGTTGCGTCTTTTCACTTCCTAACCAATCAGATATTGTTGGCTCTGAAATTGATACCCTAGTAATCGTACAGTTTTTTAACTTTTCTCCAGCCCATTCGGTAAAAATTTCTCCAGTAAAAATTGAACTTTTTCTTGATGTCAACACAACTTTACATTGGCTCCCTTCAACAAATAATTCAGCAATAGTATCCAACATAGTCTGAACTTCCTCATCTTGATTTTCTGAATTTTGTAACATATTTTTGTTTGAGCGTGACAATAATTCATCAAATCCATCAATTATTAGTGGTACATTCCCCTGTTCTATTTCATACAATACTAGATTTGATGATAAAGTTGAAAAATTTCTATCAATTTCATCCAATAACACATATCTAAACAAAGCAGCTTTTCTATTTTTTGATAATTCTGTAAATATTGGTGTTTTTTTGTTATTGTCACCTCTACACATTGAATTTATTAATTCATATGATGTACATGTTTTTCCATATCCTGCGGCTGCTTCTAAAATTATAAGTTGTGCACCAGATTCATCTAATTGCTTTATTATCGTCCTTGACAAATTTTCTTTTCTTTTTTCTTTATTCCATGAATATACCGGCATTACATACTCGTATTTTGTATCTAAAAGTTTTTTACTCTGTAAATCACAAAAAGCTTCATATTGATTTTTAAGTTTTGCATCTACTCTCCTAATGTCAAAAAAACCATTGAACAACCGAGAGTGAATTTCCTCATATGTTTCACATTTAATATTCCGAACCGAATATCCTAATTCCTCATATTTTTGTTTTATATCATTGTTTTCTAACTTCTTTTCTCCAAAGGTTACAATCTCTGCATTATTAAAATATCCATTACTATATGTAAATATATAAAAATCTCTTTCCCGTTGCTCACAATTAAATCCGTATAACTTATATAATTCCCTAGTTTTTTCTAATAAATCTTCCATTTTCCCTCCCTATATTTTAAAATTAGTTACAAAGTAATTATTTATGTTTAAAATTTAAATTACTTTATCTATTATTATATCACATTTTTCTATAAAAATCATCTTTAATTAGAATACATATAAATAATTTCTGAATATACTAAATATTTTTTCTAACATATTCCTTTCTATACCTCTTATATATTATAACAACTCTATATTAATTTCTTTTTTCTTACCTAATCTTATCTACAAGCATACTTTTTATGCTTTCTTTCAGCATATCCAAAAGTACTTAACGAAATCATTCTATTAACTCAACTCTCTCCACAAATTCATATGCTTTATAGAACCAATTCTTGCATTTTTTTGTTTTCCTTCTTCAAATTACTCCCTCTTTGCCTTAATATTTCATATCTATCATATTCTTATAATGTAATTTCAAATTAGTACCCCACTGGAAATCTTCTATCCTTGAGGCATCTTCCTTCTCTCCATGTTTAGCTACCAAATTTACTCTGTCTCCATAATCTAATAACTTTTGGTCCATGCTACACTCACTATGCTGACAAGCTGGTCTAAATATATACAAACTGCTTTTGACTGTCCTTATTCAAATGGATACACGGAAGGGACCAACAACAACAAGATCAAAGTAATAAAACGAAATGGATATAGAAACTTTGAGAATTTTAGAAAACGAATACTGTTAACTTGCTCTTAAAGCAAAATACAGCAACAACATACAAATGCTATTGCTGCATTATAAAATTAGGTTACCCCTACTCTTGACAAAGAGCCAAAAGTTCATTAACAGAAAACCCCGGAAACATTACTGTTTCCGGGGTATCTTGCGCTTGAATACAATGTTACCTTATGGTAACGAATCTATATAAAGATTTAATTAGTCGATAACTGTAGCAACACGACCAGAACCTACTGTACGTCCACCTTCACGGATAGCGAATGTAAGACCCTGAGCCATAGCTACTGGATGAATTAACTCAATAGTCATTTCTACGTTATCACCAGGCATGCACATTTCTGTACCAGCAGGTAATTCGATAACACCAGTAACATCAGTTGTTCTGAAGTAGAACTGTGGTCTGTAGTTGTTGAAGAAAGGAGTATGACGTCCACCTTCATCCTTTGTTAAAACGTATACCTGAGCTGTAAACTTTGTATGGCATGTTAAAGTACCTGGCTGAGCAAGAACCTGTCCTCTTTCGATATCAGTTCTGTTGATACCACGAAGAAGAACACCGATGTTATCTCCAGCCTGAGCCTCATCAAGAAGCTTACGGAACATTTCGATACCAGTTACAACAGACTTCTGAACTTCTTCCTTAATACCAACGATTTCAACTTCATCAGACATATGAAGAACACCAGCTTCTACTCTACCAGTAGCAACTGTACCACGACCTGTAATTGAGAATACATCTTCGATAGGCATTACGAATGGCTTATCTGTATCACGCTGTGGATCTGGAATATACTCATCAACAGTGTTCATAAGCTCCATGATCTTGTCTCCCCACTCACTGTTAGGATCTTCTAATGCCTTTAAAGCAGATCCCTTGATGATTGGGCAGTCATTGAAGTCATACTCAGCTAACTGCTCTGTGATTTCCATTTCTACTAACTCTAATAATTCTTCGTCATCAACCATATCGCACTTGTTCATGAATACTACGATATAAGGTACACCTACCTGACGAGATAATAAGATATGCTCCTTAGTCTGAGCCATAACACCATCAGTTGCAGCAACAACAAGGATAGCTCCATCCATCTGAGCTGCACCAGTAATCATGTTCTTAACGTAATCGGCATGTCCTGGGCAGTCAACGTGTGCGTAATGTCTCTTCTCTGTCTCATACTCAACGTGAGCTGTAGAGATAGTGATACCTCTTTCTCTTTCTTCTGGAGCCTTATCAATGTTTTCGAAATCTACAGCAGCGTTACCTTCTACTCTTGCAGCAAGAGTCTTTGTAATTGCAGCTGTTAATGTTGTCTTACCATGGTCAACGTGACCGATAGTACCGATGTTACAATGTGGTTTGTTTCTCTCAAACTTAGCTTTTGCCATTTTTTATATCCTCCTTTTATTTATATGCATATGCATATTTTCCCTTATTGGGAATTATTTTTAGTTTCAATGCGCCAAGCCCTGAACGGCTTGACGCCACATATTCTATATTATATTTCATGTTTGTGCTTTTTTCAAGCACTTTTTTATGATTTTCCTATAACTACGCGTTCTTCTGAGAAAGAATCTTATCCTGTACAGACTTTGGACAAGGCTCATACTTTTCAAAGAACATTGAGTAGTTACCACGACCCTGTGTTCTTGAACGAAGGTCTGTAGAATAACCAAACATTTCAGCCAAAGGTACAAAACCTCTAACGATCTTTCCACCGCCTAAGTCATCCATACCTTCAATACGTCCACGACGTGAGTTGATATCACCGATAACATCACCCATGTACTCTTCTGGCATAGTAACTTCAACCTTCATGATAGGCTCAAGAAGCACAGCTCCTGCTTTCTGCATAGCTTCCTTAAATGCCATAGAACCAGCAATGTGGAATGCCATTTCAGATGAATCGACTTCATGGTAAGAACCATCATATACAGTAGCATGTACACCAAGTACAGGGAAACCTGCAAGGATACCTGCCTGAGCAGCTTCTTCAATACCTTCACCAACTGCTGGGATGTATTCCTTAGGAATAGCACCACCAACTACAGTAGAGTCAAACTTAAATAACTCTTCACCATTGGCATCCATTGGCTCGAATCTAACTTTACAGTGTCCGTACTGACCACGTCCACCAGACTGCTTAGCATATTTACTATCTACTTCAACAGTCTTAGTAAATGTTTCCTTGTATGCAACCTGAGGAGCACCAACGTTAGCTTCTACCTTAAACTCACGTAACAAACGGTCAACGATAATCTCTAAGTGAAGCTCACCCATACCAGCGATGATTGTTTGACCTGTTTCCTCATCTGTATGCTGACGGAATGTAGGATCTTCTTCAGCAAGTTTTGCTAAAGCTTCACCCATCTTACCTTGGTCGTTCTTTGTCTTAGGCTCGATAGCAAGCTCGATAACTGGCTCTGGGAATTCCATAGACTCTAAGATAACTGGAGCCTTTTCGTCACAGATTGTATCACCAGTTGTAGTAATCTTAAATCCTACTGCAGCTGCGATATCACCAGCGTATACCTTATCTAACTCTTCTCTCTTATTGGCATGCATCTGAAGGATACGTCCAACACGTTCTTTCTTATTCTTTGTAGAGTTAAGAACATAAGAACCAGCGTTCATTGTTCCTGAGTAAACTCTGAAGAATGCAAGCTTACCAACAAATGGGTCAGCCATAATCTTGAATGCTAAAGCTGAGAATGGTTCTTCGTCAGATGAATGTCTCTCAACTTCATTACCATCTTCGTCAACACCCTTAATAGCAGGAATGTCTGTAGGAGCTGGTAAATATTCGATAACGGCATCAAGAAGTTTCTGAACACCCTTGTTCTTGTATGCAGAACCACAACAAACAGGTACTGCCTTACATTCGCAAGTAGCTTTTCTTAAAGCTGCCTTCATAGATTCTACAGAAGGTTCTTCACCCTCTAAATATTCCATCATTAAATCATCATCTAATTCGCAGATCTTCTCTACTAATTCTGTATGATATAATTCTGCATCGTCCTTCATATCTTCTGGAATCTCTACGATTGAGATATCATCACCCTTATCATCATTGTAGATGTAAGCCTGCATCTCAAATAAGTCAATAATTCCCTTGAAGTCATCCTCTTTACCAATTGGTAACTGAAGGCAGATTGCATTCTTTCCTAATCTTGTCTTAATCTGTTCTACTGCACCGTAGAAATCTGCACCAAGGATATCCATCTTGTTGATGAATGCCATACGTGGTACATTGTATGTGTCTGCCTGACGCCATACGTTTTCTGACTGAGGCTCAACACCACCCTTAGCACAGAATACACCGATTGCACTATCCAATACACGAAGGGAACGCTCTACCTCTACAGTAAAGTCAACGTGTCCCGGTGTATCAATAATGTTAATACGATGCTCTTTTGCACCTGGCATTGGTTTACCCTCTTTTTGTAATGTCCAGTGACATGTTGTAGCAGCAGAAGTAATTGTGATACCTCTTTCCTGTTCCTGCTCCATCCAGTCCATGGTTGCATTACCATCATGTGTATCACCAATCTTGTGGTTTACACCTGTATAGTATAAAATACGTTCTGTTGTTGTTGTTTTACCAGCATCAATATGTGCCATAATACCGATATTTCTTGTTTCTGATAACGCGTATTCTCTTCCAGCCAACGGTTTTTCCTCCTTTTTTATATTTATGCTTTGCATATTATATTCTCTATCCTTAAACACTTTCGTGCTTATTTATCCTTAAAGATTACACTTTCAAGTCCAGTGGAATAACCACTTTCTTTAAAGCTTTGTTCTATAAAAAAACTTTCTTAAAGAACAAAAAACCGCCTACTCATCTGGCAGGCGGTCAATTCGCAAATGTATACTCATCCTGCTAGTAGCTCGTAGTTACATATGCGAACTATGGCGATACTACCAACGATAGTGTGCAAATGCTTTGTTTGCCTCTGCCATCTTGTGCATATCTTCTTTCTTCTTAACTGCAGCACCTGTATTATTTACTGCATCTAAGATTTCATTTGCCAATCTTTCTTCCTGAGTCTTCTCGCCTCTCTTACGAGAATATACAGTCAACCAACGAAGAGCTAAAGCCTGTCTTCTATCTGGTCTTACTTCGATTGGTACCTGGTATGTTGCTCCACCGATACGTCTTGCCTTTACTTCAAGTACAGGCATGATGTTGTTCATAGCCTCTTCAAAAACTTCCATAGCATCTCTGCCAGTCTTTTCAGCTACACGATCAAATGCACCATAAACGATTTTCTGTGCAACACCCTTCTTACCATCTAACATGATGTTGTTGATTAGCTTTGTCACAACTTTGTTATTGTAAATTGGATCTGCTAATACATCTCTCTTCTGAATATGTCCTTTACGTGGCACGTTGCTTCCCTCCTTAAAAAGAATACAATTGTGAAGGTTAAACCTTCGTAAGATTCTTAGGTACTCACAATAATTCACTGTGTTCGCGCTCGACTTAATAAATCTATCTCCTGCAACCTCAGGACCTGGAATCTCGTTCCTTATAGTAAAAATTAATCCGGCACTTTTTTGAATTAGTGTATTGAATTAGTTTCAATCAACCTATTTTATTTTGCGTCCTTAGGTCTCTTAGCTCCGTACTTAGAACGAGCCTGTTTTCTGTTAGCAACACCTGCTGTATCAAGTGTACCTCTAACAACGTGGTATCTTGTACCTGGTAAGTCCTTTACACGACCACCTCTGATAAGAACAACACTATGCTCCTGTAAGTTATGTCCTTCACCTGGAATATAACTTGTTACTTCGATACCGTTTGAAAGACGAACTCTGGCAATCTTTCTAAGAGCTGAGTTAGGCTTCTTAGGTGTAGCAGTTCTAACGGCTGTACATACACCTCTCTTCTGTGGTGAAGAAGTGTTAGTTGCCTTCTTATTTAAAGAATTGTATCCTCTCTGTAAAGCTGGAGAATTTGACTTCTTCTCTAATGTCTTTCTTCCTTTTCTTACTAATTGGTTAAAAGTTGGCATTAATTTTCACCTCCTGTGGTTATTATCATCTAGTGACTGTTTTCTCTGGTGAGGTTGCACCTTTGAAAACTATGCATACGAAACGCGTGCTATTTGATTATAATTTTTTTTTCCATAAATGTCAATCCCTTTTTTACAAAGTATTCCTATTGTAATTTTTAAGGGAGATTACCTGATTGGAGCCCCAAAGGATTTCGAATTCATTTTAGAAATAAGAAAGACATTATACCTTCCCTTTTGTTCCGGTATAATGCCTTTATCAACTGTACTTAATAGTTTACACTATTATTTTTTTATTCTTCTGTTACGTTTATTTCTTCATCAGCCTGAATTTCTTCTGAAAAAGCAATGTCAGAATTTTCTTCTTCTGTAACAACAATTTCATCTGCTTCTTCTGCCGCAGCTTCTTCTAAACGTTTACGTTCTTCTTCTTCCTTTGCACGTCTGATTTCTTCATCCGTATCTAGTTTTACAGAACGATATTCTTTCATACCTGTACCAGCTGGTATCAACTTACCAAGAAGTACGTTTTCTTTAATACCAATCAATGGATCTACTTTTCCTTTGATTGCAGCTTCTGTTAATACCTTTGTCGTTTCCTGGAAGGAAGCTGCTGACAAGAAGGAATTTGTAGCAAGTGATGCTTTTGTGATACCAAGCAATACCTGTTTTCCTTCTGGTGGCACTAAACCATTTTCTGTAAGTCTTTCCACTTCATCATCAAATTCAAGTGTATCTACCATTGTACCTGGCAAGAATTCTGAATCTCCATTTGTTTCAATGCGGATTTTCTTTAACATCTGACGAACAATAACTTCTACGTGCTTATCGTTGATTTCTACACCCTGTAAACGATATACACGCTGAACTTCTTGAAGCATGTAATCCTGTACAGCACGAACACCCTTAATCTTTAAGATATCATGAGGATTTACACTACCTTCTGTCAACTCATCACCAGCCTCCAGAACATCTCCGTCAAATACCTTAATACGTGAACCATAAGGAATTAAGTATGCTTTACTCTCGCCTGTCTCCTCATTAGTTACGATAACTTCACGTTTCTTCTTTGTATCATTGATACTTACTCTACCTGCAAACTCAGAGATAATAGCAAGACCTTTTGGCTTTCTTGCTTCAAACAACTCTTCGACACGAGGAAGACCCTGTGTAATATCATCACCGGCTACACCACCCGTATGGAATGTACGCATGGTAAGCTGTGTACCAGGTTCACCAATTGACTGAGCTGCAATAATACCAACTGCTTCTCCTACCTGTACAGGTTCTCCTGTTGCCATGTTTGCTCCATAACATTTTGCACAAACTCCAATATGAGAACGGCAAGTAAGAACGTTACGAATCTTCACTTTCGCATCATTTCCAGCTTCAACGATTGCCTTTGTTGCACAAATTCTTGCTGCTCTCTTAGCAGTAATCATATGATTTGCTTTTACAATCATCTCACCATTGTCATCATAGATTGTCTCACAAGAGTATCTTCCTGTAATACGTTCTTCTAATGACTCAATGACTTCTTTTCCGTCCATAAATGCACTAATCCACATTCCTGGAATAGCTTTTCCTTCACAACAATCTGTCTCACGAATAATCAAATCCTGTGATACATCAACAAGACGACGTGTCAAGTATCCTGAATCGGCTGTACGAAGCGCTGTATCTGACAGACCTTTACGAGCACCATGGGCAGAAATGAAATACTCCAATACGTCAAGTCCTTCACGGAAGTTTGACTTGATAGGCAATTCGATGGTTCTACCAGATGTATCTGCCATCAATCCACGCATACCTGCAAGCTGCTTAATCTGCTTATCAGAACCACGGGCTCCAGAATCCGCCATCATATAGATATTGTTGTATTTGTCTAATCCACCAAGCAAAGCTTTTGTAAGTTCATCATCGGTCTCTTTCCATGTTTCAACAACCGCTTTATAACGTTCTTCTTCTGTTGTCAATCCACGACGGAAATCTTTTGTAATCTTCTCAACTGTCTTTTCTGCATCCTCCAACAACTGTTTCTTAGATGCTGGTACTGTCATATCAGAAATCGAAACTGTCATGGCAGCCTTTGTAGAATATTTATATCCTAATGCTTTAATGTTATCTAATGTTTCTGCAGTTTTTGTTGCTCCATGTGTATTGATACATTTCTCCAAAATCTGCTTTAACTGCTTTTTACCAACATGGAAATCAATTTCCAATGCAAAACGGTTTTCTGGTTTTGTACGGTCTACAAATCCCAAATCCTGTGGAATGATCTCATTGAAAATAAGACGTCCCATTGTTGTCTCTATAATCTTATATACTACAGTTCCATCTTCATTTTCAGCCGACATACGAACCTTAATCTTCTGATGTAATGTAATATCCCCATTTTCATAAGCAAGTAATGCTTCGTTCTTCTCATAGAAGTAGTGTCCCATTAAGTCCATAGGAGTACAGATAACATATCTGTCATCACTAACACGGAACTTAATCATAGAATCTACACTAATTTTTCCTTCACTATTGGCTGTTGGCAAATCTGCTACAACCTCTTCCTTTGTTTCATAGATTTTTTCAATGCTGGCATCTAATTCCTTATCATCAGAATAATCAACCATTTTACCCATTGTTAAGTAATAAATACCTAATACCATATCCTGTGAAGGTACTGCAACAGGACCACCATCTGATGGTTTTAACAGGTTGTTTGGTGAAAGCAATAAGAAACGGCACTCTGCCTGTGCTTCCACAGATAATGGTAAATGCACCGCCATCTGGTCACCATCGAAATCGGCATTGAAGGCTGTACAAACCAATGGATGAAGTTTAATTGCTTTACCCTCTACTAAGATAGGCTCAAATGCCTGAATACCAAGTCTATGAAGTGTAGGGGCGCGGTTCAACATAACCGGATGCTCTTTGATTACTTCCTCTAAAATATCCCAAACTTCTGGCTCTAAACGTTCTACCATCTTCTTTGCAGATTTAATATTATGTGCAGTTCCCTGTTTAACAAGGTCACGCATAACAAATGGTTTAAACAATTCGATTGCCATTTCCTTTGGTAAACCACACTGATAAATCTTTAACTCTGGTCCTACTACGATAACGGAACGTCCAGAATAGTCAACACGCTTACCAAGCAAGTTCTGACGGAAACGTCCCTGCTTACCTTTTAACATATCTGATAAAGATTTAAGTGCACGGTTACCAGGTCCAGTAACCGGTCTGCCTCGTCTACCATTGTCAATCAATGCATCGACAGCCTCCTGCAACATTCTCTTTTCATTACGAACGATAATGTCAGGTGCCCCTAAATCAAGTAATCTCTTCAGACGATTGTTACGGTTAATAATACGACGATATAAGTCATTCATATCTGATGTTGCAAAACGTCCACCATCCAACTGTACCATTGGACGAATATCTGGTGGAATAACAGGAACTACTGTTAAAATCATCCATTCTGGCTTATTTCCAGAAGTTCTGAAGGCTTCTACCACTTCTAATCTCTTGATAATTCTAGCACGCTTCTGTCCAGTAGCATTCACAAGTTCCTTCTTTAAGTCTGTTGATTCTTTTTCTAAGTCAATTGCCTGCAATAATTCGTAAACGGATTCTGCACCCATACCAACACGGAAAGAATCTCTTCCAAATTTTTCAACTGCTTCCTGATATTCACGCTCTGTAAGTACCTGCTTGTACTGTAAATCAGTAGAACCAGCATCTAACACAATATAAGAAGCAAAATATAATACTTTTTCCAATGTTCTTGGAGATAAATCCAAAATTAATCCCATTCTACTTGGAATACCTTTAAAATACCAGATATGGGATACTGGTGCTGCAAGTTCAATATGTCCCATTCTTTCACGACGAACACTTGCCTTTGTTACTTCTACACCACAACGATCACAAACTACACCTTTATAACGTATCTTTTTGTATTTACCGCAGTGACACTCCCAGTCTTTACTAGGTCCAAAAATTTTCTCACAGAACAAACCGTCTTTTTCTGGTTTTAATGTTCTATAGTTAATAGTTTCCGGTTTCTTTACTTCACCTCTAGACCATTCTCTGATTCTCTCTGGAGAAGCAAGACCAATCTTTATCGCATCATATGTCAAACTTGGTTCTGCATTTGTATTGCTGACTTCTTGCATACCTGGCGCTCCCTTCGTCTGTCAGTTGCACAATCACCTCTGTGCAACTGATAATCTATTGTTAATACGTTCTATTATTCATCTAAATCGTCCATAAGACTATTTTCTGTGACGCCTTCTAAAATGCCATCCATAATCTCGTCATCTAACTCTGCCACAGACTTTGCCTCTCTGTATCCCGCATTCTTGAAATCTTCTGTTTCATCTACTGCTGTCTTATTTCCTTCAATGATTGGTTTTAAGTCCTCATCACCGTATTCGATATTTTCAGACATTTGCACTTCATTACCATTTTCATCTAGAACAGTAACATCCAATGCCAATGACTGTAATTCCTTTAACAATACCTTAAAGGATTCTGGAATACCTGGTTTAGAAATATTTTCACCCTTAATAATTGCTTCGTATGTCTTAACACGGCCAACTACATCATCGGATTTCACTGTAAGAATTTCCTGTAGAGTATATGCTGCACCGTATGCTTCCAGTGCCCAAACCTCCATCTCTCCAAAACGCTGTCCACCGAACTGTGCCTTACCACCAAGTGGCTGCTGTGTTACTAATGAGTAAGGGCCAGTGGAACGTGCATGAATCTTATCATCTACCAAATGGTGAAGTTTCAGATAATGCATGAAACCAACTGTAACTGCTCCATCAAAATATTCTCCTGTTCTACCATCACGAAGTCTTACCTTACCGTCACGGTTGATTGGAACACCTGCCCACTCTTTTCTGTATTCTTCGTTTGTCAATAAGTATTCCATAACCTCTGGATCTAAGACATCTTCATACTTAGCCTTAAAGTCCTCAAGAGGTGTATTTACATAATCATTTGCCAATTCCAACGTATCCATGATGTCATTTTCTTTTGCACCGTCAAATACTGGTGTTGCTACGTTGAAACCAAGTACCTTAGATGCAAGAGAAAGGTGAATCTCCAACACCTGACCAATGTTCATACGAGAAGGCACACCAAGTGGATTAAGTACGATATCAAGTGGACGTCCGTTTGGAAGGAATGGCATATCTTCTACTGGCAATACTCGTGAAACTACACCCTTATTACCATGACGACCAGCCATCTTATCTCCTACCTGAATCTTTCTCTTCTGTGCAATATAAATGCGTACACATTGATTTACACCAGGTGATAATTCGTCTCCATTTTCTCTTGTAAATACCTTTGCATCAATTACAATACCAAATTCTCCATGTGGAACGCGTAAGGAAGTATCACGAACTTCTCTTGCTTTTTCACCAAAAATAGCACGTAATAATCTTTCTTCTGCTGTAAGCTCTGTCTCACCCTTAGGTGTTACTTTACCTACTAAAATATCTCCGGCACGTACCTCTGCACCAATACGAATGATACCTCTTTCATCCAAATCTTTCAGTGCATCGTCACCAACACCAGGAACATCTCTGGTAATCTCTTCTGCACCAAGCTTTGTATCACGCGCCTCTGCTTCATATTCTGTAATATGAACAGATGTATATACATCATCACGAACTAAACGCTCACTTAATAATACCGCATCCTCGTAGTTATATCCTTCCCATGTCATAAATCCAATCAATGGGTTTTTACCAAGGGCAATTTCACCATTTGCAGTACATGGACCATCTGCAATTACATCTCCTGCTTTTACTGCATCACCATTTTTTACAATTGGTCTCTGATTCATGCAGTTACCCTGGTTACTTCTTGTAAACTTCTCAAGCTTGTAAGTAACGTCTTTTCCTTCTTCGTTTGTAACAACAATTTCATTGGAAGCTGCCTTTTTGACAACACCATTTTCTTTGGCAACTACACAGTCACCAGAGTCTACCGCCGCTTTGCGTTCCATACCTGTACCAACAACTGGTGATTCTGTCACAAGCAATGGCACTGCCTGACGCTGCATGTTTGATCCCATCAACGCACGGTTCGCATCATCGTTCTCCAAGAATGGAATCATCGCTGTTGCGACAGAAAATACCATCTTAGGAGATACGTCCATTAAGTCGATCTTTTTCTTTTCGAACTGAGAAGTTTCCTCACGGAAACGTCCAGATACATTGTTATTTACAAAATATCCATCTTCATCCAATAATTCGTTCGCCTGTGCAACAATATACTTGTCTTCCTCATCTGCAGTTAAATAAACAACTTCATCCGTTACTCTTGGATTAAGTGGATCTGTTTTATCTACTTTACGATATGGTGCTTCAATAAATCCATATTCATTAATTCTTGCATAAGATGCCAAAGAGTTAATCAAACCGATGTTTGGACCTTCAGGTGTTTCAATAGGACACATTCTACCATAATGAGAATAATGTACGTCTCGAACCTCGAAACCTGCACGATCTCTTGACAAACCACCAGGTCCCAATGCTGATAAACGTCTCTTGTGCGTTAATTCACTAAGAGGGTTGTTCTGATCCATAAACTGTGATAACTGTGAACTTCCGAAAAATTCTTTTACGGCTGCTGTTACCGGTTTAATATTAATTAATGACTGTGGAGAAATCCCTTCCATATCCTGTGTTGTCATACGTTCACGAACAACACGTTCCATTCTGGATAAGCCAATTCTATACTGATTCTGTAATAATTCACCAACTGCACGAATACGACGGTTACCCAAATGGTCAATATCGTCATCATTACCAATTCCATATTCCAAATGCATATTATAATTGATGGAAGCAAAAATATCTTCTTTTGTTATATGTTTTGGAATCAAATCATCTATATCACGCTCCATAGCATGACGAATTGCATCCATATCACCAGCATACTCATCTAAGATTCCCTTTAATACAGGGTAGTATACCTTTTCACGGATACCGATTTCCTCTACATCAAAGTCTACATAACAATTTGCATCAACTGCCATGTTTGAAAGCACTTTTTCATTCTTATGTTCTGTCTGAATCATAACAGATGGAATTGCTGCATTCTGAATCTTGTCTGCCAATTCATCAGAAACCATAGTTCCTGCTTCTGCAAGCACTTCTCCTGTCTCTGTATCTACAACATCCTCTGCTAATACAAAACCTGTAATTCTATTCTTAAATGCTAATTTCTTATTAAATTTATATCTTCCCACTTTAGCCAAATCGTATCTTCTTGGATCAAAGAACATACTATTTAGCAAACTTTCTGCACTATCTACTGATAAAGGCTCACCTGGACGAAGCTTTTTATAAAGCTCTAATAAACCATCATTATAATTGTCCGATGTATCCTTTGCAATACTTGCTAAAATCTTTGGCTCCTCACCAAACATCTGTACAATCTCTTCATTTGTACCAAGACCTAATGCACGAAGTAATACAGTAATTGGCACCTTTCTATTTCTATCTACACGAACATAGAATACATCATTAGAATCTGTTTCATACTCTAACCATGCTCCACGGTTCGGAATTACAGTAGATGAAAATAGCTCCTTACCAATTTTATCATGACCAATTGCATAATAAATTCCAGGGGAACGTACTAACTGGCTGACAATAACACGTTCGGCACCATTGATAACAAATGTACCTGTGTCAGTCATTAATGGCAAATCACCCATGAAAATGTCGTGTTCGTTAATTTCATCATTTTCCTTATTATGAAGTCTTACACGTACTTTAAGCGGAGCTGCATAAGTCGCATCACGTTCCTTACACTCTTCTACGCTGTACTTTACATTCTCCTCATCATCACATAATACAAAGCTTACAAATTCTAATGAAAGATTTCCTGTGTAATCTGTGATTGGAGAAATGTCTCTGAAAACTTCATTTAGTCCTTCTTCCAAGAACCATTTGTAGGAATCAGTCTGTACCTCAATCAAATTAGGCATTTCAAGAACTTCTTTTTGTCTTGAGAAACTCATTCTTACACTGTTACCAACTTTAATTGGACGAATTCTGTTTTTTTCCATTGACGTTTTCACCCCTTGAATTTTTTTATGTGTATCCGCGTTTTTTGTGGGAAAATTAATTGTTTCTTTCACTACGGACAAAAACACTTTACTGTTATTTTCCTATGCTTTTCTGTCATTTAGACAGATTCTAAAGCATACTACACCATAATAGTGCATTTTTCATCCTATCACTCTTTTGTCAAGATGTCAAGGACTTTTTCTCTTAAAACAGGTGTTATCTGCTTCATTCGTAAAAACCTTTCCTATTCTATAGCAGGTTTCTACTATTATAATGGTACTTCTGTTCCTAAGGACACCGAGTAAATGATTTTTTCTTTCACCTTTTTCCCTGTCATCTGCTCTAAAGCTCGCTGATAGTAAGCAAGCTGTTCCTTATATTTGTGAATAAGCTCATCCGCAGAGTTTACTCGATCTGTTTTGTAATCTACCAAAACAATCTCGTCTTCTTCTATAAAATAAGCATCAATAATTCCCTGAATTAATACAAGTTCCTGACTGCCCTTCCATTCCTGCTTTACCTTACCAGCAGGAAGCCCAATCACAAATGGCTGCTCTCTCCACAGCCTTCCTTTTTCTTCTGCCTGTTTCATCCTCTGTCCAATCTTAGAACTTACGAATAAGAAAATATCCTTTCGATATACTACACTTGCTTCCTCTTTTGTCAAGTATGCCTGTTCCTGCATCCATTTTATCTCCGTCAGAATATCTGTTTCTTTCTTTATATGCTCGAAACGTATTTTCTCAAAAACTCTATGATAAATAGTTCCTCTATTTGCTCCCTTAATAGGTTCCTCCTGCTTTAAAAATTGCGGGAGAGGGGTTTCCTCCATTTCTTTTTCCTTTGGTTTTTGCTCCCCTAAAAGATACATTCCTGTCTCGGTTTCCTCTGAAGCCTGCATTGCCAAAAGTTTTAACTCGGAAACCGTCATTTTGCTTTTTATATCTTTTTCATTTTCAAACCCATATTTATACTCAGTCTGCACCTTCAATTTTTCAGCCATTTCTTTTTGATACACTTTTTCGGTATTCCATTGATTTAACTCACTCTTTTTCACCGCATTTTGTATCTGCTGCAACGTTTCTGTCTGCACTAAACCTTCCATCCCTACTACATTGCAACAAAACAGTCCGCTATCTTCTTTCATAATGATAGGTGCTACCCAATCTGCATAACTATTCGCATGTACGCGGGTAAAATAATCCATATCACTTGTTTTGTTTTTCCAAGCATTCAATTTTTCTTCTTTTTCCACAACTCCTGCCATAATCAACTTTTCTTTGGCGCGGGTTAATGCTACATATAATACACGCAACTCTTCACCTAGATTATCTAACGTATTCTTTCTTGCAATTGTTTTCTTTATTAGAGAAGGTATCTTGGTTCGCATTTTGTAATCTATCACATCCGCACCAACACCATAGTCCAGATGAAGTACAAGCCTGCTTTGAGCATCTTGATTATTAAATTTCTTTGACATGGCACCTACAATTACAACTGGAAACTCCAATCCTTTACTTTTATGAATACTCATAATCTGTACTGCATTTCCAGCCGAATCTGCTCCCAGTGCCTCACCAAAATCCACTTCGTATTTATGCAGTTTTTCAATATAGCGATTAAAATGAAATAAGGTACTTTGATTCGTTGCCTCCAAGTCCAATGCTTTATTGATGAGCATCTTGAGATTTTCCTTCCGTTGTGCACCATTTGGCATAACAGAAACATAGTCTGCATATCCAGTTTCTTCATAGATTTCTTCTAATAACTGATGTATCGGTGTATAAGGAATCCTTTCACGAAAAGTTTCGATTTGAAGCAAAAATGACTGTATCCGTTTCCCTAGGTTTACATCTATCTCTGTTTCTTCCTTTTCATATTCTTCTTTGTAATATTTTATTGTATCGTAAAGCGTTTCTCCATGATGATAGTTTCGCATCACTGCCATTTCTTCTGCCGTAAATTTTCCAAACATAGAACGCATCACCGCTGCCAGAGGAATATCCTGCCTTGGATTATCCAGTACTTTTAAAAATTGCAGTACAGTTCGTATTTCATAAGTAGAAAAATAACCGGTTCTTGTTTCTGTATATACAGGTATCCCCGCATTTTTTAATACTTCCAAATACCCATCAGACCATCTGTTCATGGTACGAAGAAGAATTACAATGTCCCCATATTCACACTTTCTTAAAAGTCCCGTCTTTTTATCCACGACCTTCAATCCATGCTCTTGCTCTACCAGTTCCTGAATACGGGACGCTACCATTCTTGCCTCCACTTCGATAGCAGATAACGTTTCCACATTCTGTTCTTCCTCTTTAATCTCCTCTTCTACCACATCTGTATTTTCATCACAAAAAAGCAATAACTCCGTTGTATCCGATACTCCCTCTTCTTGAGGAAATCCTTTATTTCCAAGATACAACGCTGCTGCCTCATCATATTCTACACCACCAAGTGACTGTCGCATAATCTCTTGAAAAATTCGATTTACACTATCCAGCACTACGCCACGACTTCTAAAATTTTTACTCAGATCAATCCTTAATTTCTGCTCAGTTCCAGCCTGTAGTGGAAATTCTGCATATTTTCTCATAAATAACTCTGGTCTCGCCATACGAAACTTATAAATACTCTGTTTCACATCTCCTACCATAAATAAACTCGGACCATTTTCATCCGCCTGACAGATACTCTGTAAAATGGTCTCCTGCACTTCATTGCTATCCTGATACTCATCTACCAAAATTTCTACAAATTGCTGGCTATATGCTTTTGCCACAACCGATGAAACATGTTCTTCCCCATCCACAAGAATTGCTAATGCGTAATGTTCCAAATCATTAAAATCCAACACACGTTTTTCTTCTTTTGCACATTGAAATTTTGTCTTAAATTCCATTGTAAGGTCCAATAGCGCACACATAGGCATTTTCTGTTCCTGCATATCGGCAAGCATTTGTTCCGAACTCTGAAAGAAAAATTGTTTGCTCATATCTGCCAATGTCTTTTTCACTTCATCTCGAATGCCCTTGACCTGCTCTCGCTTCTCCGCATTAACCTGATCTGACTTCTTCGTAGACAGTCGTTTCCATTTATGATCTGTCAACAATTCTCCCAATTCCTTGTAACTTTTCTTCTGAGACAATGCTTCCAAATATTCTTCATCATCCAATAAAGCATCCAGATACATTTCAGGTCCATCCGCTTCGGCAGCTATCTGTAAAGCAGTTCGATTCTTTTCTTTTATGCCCTCTAATATTTGAGAAAGATATTGCAACAAAAATTCCATCCAGTCGGTCTGATTTAACTCCTCCATTGTAGCTACTTCGTACATCTTTTTTTTCTCTTCCAGCCATTCTTCCGGCCAAGGTGAACTCATGGCAAAATGATACAGTTGCAGTATGATTTCTCGTAATCCATCATCACTTTTGTTTCCTGCATAACATTCCACAAGATTGATAAATGCTTCTTCCTCTTTGGTCATTTCCCGCTTTTCTGCCTGTGCCTGCTCTTTTTCTTCTCGATAAACTTTATATTTCTCCTCAAATAAAGCTTCCATCACATCATTTTTCATTAACTGTAATTCGGTATCATCTCCGATACGGAAATTAGGGTCTAATTCAATTTCGTTAAAATGGTTGCGTATTACACTTTGACAGAAACTATGGAATGTACAAATATGTGCATTTTTAACCAACGTAATCTGTTTGCGCAAATGCATATTTTCCGGTTCTTCTTCTGCCTTTTTTTCCAATGCCTGTAAGATTCGTTCACTCATTTCGGCGGCAGCGGCATTTGTGAACGTTACCACTAACAATTTGTCAATATCGACTGGATTTTCTTTTTGGGAAACCATAGTAATGATGCGTTCCACAAGCACCGCTGTTTTACCGGAACCTGCCGCTGCCGATACCAGTATATTCTTCTTTCGTGCATCAATGACCTGCTGCTGTTGCTCTGTCCATGATACTCCTTTATTCCCCATGTGTATTTCCTCCATCTGATTGCTTCTCTCCATTCAGCTCCCTTTGCATCTGCGCAACTGCTTCTTCTGTTTTCAACTCCTGAAATTCCCTGTACGCATTTCCCGGCAATTTAGGATCAAACCCACATATCGGTAGATAAGGACAATAAGCACAGGCAGTACGATCCTTCTGTCGATAAGGTTCTATCTGAATATTTCCATCAAAAATTTCTTTTCCCTCTTTGGAAATCTTATGCTTTACATAGGCACCTATCGTTTCAAATCCTTTTTTATCCATTACATTGGAACGTTTTCCTATCCCACCATCTTTTACCGTTTCTACCGGAATAATCCATGATTTCACCGATCCTTTTAACGTATCTTTTTGTTCTTCTCCTGCGGCAAATGCCTGATCCAACAAAGGAATCACATGGCTATCTCGGTTTACAAGTCCATTCATCTTTAACGCCTTTAACAACGCCTGATTTACGGCTTCTTCCTCATCTTTTGTTACAATTGGATCATCCATATTATAGTAAAAAATGCCTGCTGTCTCGATTTCTTTTTCGGGATATTTGTCTTTTGTAAATTCGGCTGCTGCATTCATATACACTACCAACTGCATCTGTAATCCATAATATAAATTAGACAAAGAAAAGGTCATTTTCCCTGATTTATAGTCAATGACTTTTAAAAGAACCTTCTCTCCATCCTGCAACGCATCTAAACGGTCAATCTGTCCACTCAGACGCATCGTATGCTCATCGCCTAAATCCATTCTTGCCGAATCCAGTCCATCCGAAAAATCGAATTTTATTTCGTATCCCGTAGGTTCAAATGCACCTTCCTTTAATTGCTGTGCCAATGCCCATACCGTACGTTTCAAAATTCTAGTCATTCTGGCAACCATATATAGATTCTTTTCACTGCTCAATAAAATAGAATTTCCATATTCTTCTACAAGCTGTTTCATACACAAATCCACAGCTTCATAAAGTTCTGTTTCTTCCGCCGTTCGCCAGCCAAGATTTTTTGTTTCCAATGCCTTTGGCAAACGTCGCAATACTTCGTGAAAAATATTTCCAAAGTCTACACTTTTAAACTGAAACTCCTGTCTCTCCTGTAAGCGAAGCCCATATTGTAAAAAGTGCGCATACGCACAAGCCGCATATTTTTCTATTCTTGTAACACTGTTTTTTAATTGCTTTCCATACAATGCCTCTGCAACCTGTTTTGACAAATTATTTTCTGTATTTTGAAATGCCAATCCATCTAAAATCTGTTCCCAATGTTTCCATGTTCGGATATCTTGTTTTGCAAATTTTATATGAAAAGACAACAGTTCCTTCCACCAATCCGCAAATTCCTCCACACCTATTTTTCTAATTCCATCTAACAGATACGCTTTTCCCATGGAATTTCCTAGCACTCGCTCCATTTGTTCTATTGTAATATCCGCCGTTAAATCAACCGTCCTCTCCGTCTTTTCTTCTACATTGGGAACAATTTTTTGTACCTGTCTTAAAAGACTGGATGCCAGTGCAGGTTTTCCTTCTCCATTTACTTTATGATACGTTAAATATAGCTTATTTTGTGGTTTTGTTAGGTTTAGATAGAAATAGAACTGTTGCGTATATACCGTTTCCCTTGCAGTTGGTGCCAATGTAATCTGATTTTGTGCAAGCATCTCTCTTTCCATATCCGACAACAAACCACCAGAGGAGCTATTCTTTGGTACAATACCTTCATTCACCCCTAAAAAGAACAATGCTTTAATTTCTTTCAGGCGGGTTCGCTCCACATCTCCAACTAAAACCTGATCAACTCCCGGTGGTATCAAGCCTACCTTCACTTCCGTATACCCAGTCTCTAACAAGTCTCCCAATTCCGCTACCGTAACAGTCTCATCCCCTAAAAGCTCAACCAGTTTATCAAAAATACCCAATACAAGCTCATATACCTGCGCATACTCTTTTGCAAGCATTCGCTCTCCCTGCTCCTCAAATTTTCTCTCATATGCTTTTAATTTCTGATAAATTTCCTGCTCCAACATAAACGCATGCAATGCAGTCACATATTGCCGGATTGTTTGCTCTCTTTTTGAAAAAACAGTCCGTAAGTTTTCAAAAGACGAAATAAATTGTACACGTAATGCATTGTAACTTTCCAATTTGTTCTTTTTTTCTTCTTCCTCCTTGCAATCTTTTTCAAAAATTCGCTCCCACTTTTTATTCCAACGGCTATACCCCTTAATACCCATTGCTAATACATAATTTTCTAATATATCTACCTGTTCCGCCCTCATATCTGCCAATCCGCATCGCAAATACCGAAACACACTTTCATAATCAAAATTTCTTACAAAAAGTTGAAGTACTGTTCTTAAAAATTCTACCAACGGATTTCCTAAAATGTCCTTTTTATAGTCTATAAAACAAGGAATCTTCTCCTCTCTACATGCCTTTTCCAACAACCGACCATATTGCTCCATATCTCCTGTTACAATAGCAATATCCCGATAACGATACTCTTTCTTTTGAATCAGATGCTTGATTTCTCTTATAGTGTAAGAGACTTCTCCCTCCATGGTTCTGGCTGCAAAAAAGGCTATATCCTGTTCTTTCTCCTGTTCAAATCCTTTTCTTTTACAATATTCTTCATAAGGTTGCACAGAAAAACGATATAAGTTTTCCTCCAGGCATGCAAGATAACTGCTACCTTCCTCTTTCCACTCTTTTACCTTTGTCTCCTTACAGGAAACGCCTTCTTCCTCTGCAATCCTTTTTAACTTATCCACCGTTTCTCTGGACAAATGAAATAGCGAAAATTCCTGCCTTTGATATACTTCTTTTTCAAACGGATCAATCGTAATTGTTACAATGACCTCATCACAAAGTCTTATCAACTTCCGAAGAAGTTTATATTGTACTGGTGTAAATCCTGTATAACCATCCAACACAACGGTTGTATTTTTCAAGGCATCGTATTGCTCCAGTCTCTCTGTCAACACATCTAATATTTCCTCTGCCGTAATATATTTTTCTGCTAAAAGTTCTTCAAATCCCTCATACACAACTTGCATATCTTCCAACTTTCGCTGCAACATAGGTTGGTTATCTTTTGCAATTGCAAGCATCTCTTTCATTCTTTCTTCCTTAATCTCATACTGATAAAATTCTGATAAAAGAGATTTGATTTCACTTACATAACCTGGTTTTTTCGCATAATTTTTAAATACCTTTAATTGTTCCTGCTTTTCTTCAATCACTCGACGAACCAACATGCTTTTTCCCGTATCTTCTAATACCGTCTTTTGCATTCCACCTTGTTGTTGAAATACACGATATGCCAAACGCATAAAACTTAATACATCTATATTAGAAATTCCCCTGTTTGGATGCAGTTGTACCAACTCCAGTTGGGTCTGCATCGTAAACTGTTCCGGAACAATCACAAAATAAGATTTGTCTGGATTTTCCAATGACTTTTCTATGATTTTTTTATATACTTTGGCTGATTTTCCATCTCTTGCTCTTCCTAACACTAAGTTAATCGCCATATACTTCCTCCTAACATCTCCCTTTTGCAAACCTTTTATTTGTGGTACTGTAAGATACTTCCTTTCGCATCTGTGCACATCCCGCGGAGTGTTTTTTCTTTATAGGACGTATTTTCCTATAAAATAAAAAAGGAGAGCTTCTTTCCTGTGTCTATTGTAACACATTCCATCCACTCTCACAAAAGAAACCTTTATTCTTTTACTATATTACAACTGTTATTTTTTTACTGTAACGCTACATTTTAAAGTTTTTCCATATACCTTTGCCGTAATTACTGCTTTCCCCTTTTTTACAGCAGTTACTGTTCCATTTGCAGAAACTTTAGCAACGGATTTCTTATTTGTATTCCATTTTATTTTTGCTTTATTTGCCCCTGCTACATTCAGCTTCTTTGTTTTTTCCTTCTTCAAAGTTACTTTTGTTGCATTTAATTTTACATTTGGTGCTTTTACGTTAATGATGCAAGTAAGTCTGTAAGTTACTTCTGTTCCTTCTTCCTCGTCATCACTCCAGTCATCCTCATCTGCATCTTCCTCGCTGTCATCCCAGCTATCATCATCTGTATCATAATCTTCGTCTTCATCAGAATCATAATCTTCATCGTTCATATCATCATACTCATCATCAGAATAATCTTCTGCATAATAGTCAAATTCATCTGCTTCGTCCGCATCATCTGTATTATACTCTGTACATTTTACTTCTGCTGTAATTGTTGCAGTTCCTACTCCTTTTGCTTTTACAGTTCCATCACTGGATACGGTTGCTACGCTTTTCCCATTGGTAGACCATGAAATAGAATCATAATCACCGTCTACATCCAGTTGATATATTTCTCCAATCTTCATAGATACTTTTTCATCACTCAATTCAGGTGTTTCTACATCCTCCCAGTCTTCATCCTCATCTACATCTTCCCAATCTTCATCGTAATCATAATCTTCGTCATCATAATTATCTGTTGCCGCATATAATGTAGTACCCGAAAATGTTACACCTGTTACCATTGACATTGCTGCCATCCATGCTAATAATTTTGCTCCCTTTTTTACTCCACTCATAATAATTCCTCCTTAAATAGCTTATATTTTTTACCTTATTCCCTAACCCCTACGTTAATAATAAATCCATTTTTTTTGCAAAAAAACCCCGAACATATGTATTGTTACTTTGCTTTGTTCCTTGTTTAAAAACTGAAATTTTACTCTTTTTTGTTGTAAAATATCCACAAATTGGTTACATTTAATATGCTACTTTGTTCCTGTTTCTTTTTTTGTAACCATTTAATTTGTAACCTTTTTGTAACCGCAGATAGCTATTCAAATGGGATGAGAGGTAATTATTCTGTTCTTTACTTGCCTAATCTCAGATAATTTAATTACATCTGAACTGATTTTTTTATACACACAAAAACACACCTTTTGTTACAAAGGTGCATTTATATCAGACTATTGGAATACATATAAAGTTTTCCTTTCATATACCTAAGGGCAAATCTTTAGATAACACTATAATAACACTACAAAAAAAGGTTTCCATCTGCTTTAAATGGAAACCTTCCTTGTTATAGTATTCTCTTTTTATATTTAATGTGTAGATGCCTTTCTTTCTGCATAAATTCTTGCAAATAACTCTTCTTCTGATTCTTCTTCCTGTACTTTATTTTCTTCGTCCTTTTTTAAGTCTAACGCCCCATTGATTTTTAATGCTTTTGTATTTGCCAAATATTCTACCCTATCATCTTTTAATTCATGATCATAAACAGTTTTATCTGTGACCGCCACACTCAATTCATTGATTAAATTAAATTTCTCATCTCGTTTCATTGTATACACCCCCCTATAATTACGAATGAACTCTTAATTTTACTATATTCTATCCCCTCAAAAAAGTCAACCTGAAAAAAATAATTGTTTGTGTCAAGTAATCATTGGCACTTTTTTCATTTTTCTTTATGACATCCGCTTCCCTTTTTAAGATTTTCTACTGTAACCAACGCTTAAATGCCTTTCTGAATGCAGTCATCATTGCTCCATACATTGGTATCTGATGATTGATTACCTATGCACATAAAGAAAGGCAACCTCTTTTCCAAGCTAGCTTGGACGAGGTTGCCTTTCTTTATGTGCGCACGGCTTCGTGCTTACGGATTATTCTGAAATTGCTCCTACTGGACAGACACCAGCGCATGTACCACATGAAATGCATGATGCTTCATCAATTTCGAATTTTCCATCTCCTTCTGCGATTGCATTTACTGGACATTCTCCAGCACAGCTTCCGCATGAAATGCATGAATCAGAAATTACAAATGCCATAGTTTTATCCTCCTTTTTTTACTTATACCCGAATTATAATACAATTTTTTTGTTAATACAAGTCTTTTTCCAGATACATAAGCCTTGAAAACGGACCTTTATTTTTGCTTCAATTACAGTGCCTTTTTCTCATAGTATTCTTCCTCTACTCCTACATGTCAAGGATATTCGCAATCCGCTTTGCTACTTGCTCATATAACTCCTACTCCTGCCTTCCATGGGTTTTCTAAGGATTCTCCCTTGTGAATCCTTAGTATTACTGCTATAATTAGAACGATATTCTACTATAATATTGTTTTTTAAAATAGAACAAACAACAGTAAGGGATGTACAAATTTTATGTCTAAAAGTGTATACATTGCAGAAAAACCTAGTGTAGCGCAAGAATTTGCCAAAGCACTGAAAATAAACGGAAAAAGAAAAGACGGGTATCTGGAATCTGAGGACTCCATCGTTACCTGGTGTGTTGGTCATCTGGTAACTATGAGTTATCCCGAAGTCTATGATGCTTCTCTGAAAAAATGGTCCTACGATACCATTCCCTTTCTTCCTGATACTTATTTATATGAAGTAATCCCCGCCGTTCAAAAACAATTTGAGATTGTAAAAGGGCTTTTAAATCGGGAGGATGTTTCTACCATTTATGTCTGTACGGACTCAGGGCGAGAAGGAGAATATATCTATCGTTTGGTGGACCAACTTGCTGCGGTTCCTGCCACAAAAGATAAAAGGCGTGTGTGGATTGATTCGCAAACGGAAGAAGAAATTCTTCGAGGTATTCGCGAGGCAAAACCATTATCTTCCTATGACAATCTTTCTGCCTCTGCTTATCTTAGAGCAAAAGAAGATTATTTAATGGGAATCAACTTTTCCAGAGTATTAACTTTAAAATACGGATATCAGGTACGCGATTATTTGAATGGCACACAAAAAGGAGCTATCTCTGTCGGTCGGGTAATGACTTGTGTACTGGGTATGGTTGTCAGACGAGAGCGAGAAATCCGAGCTTTCGTAAAAACACCTTTTTATCGTGTTTTAGCCGGACTTAATGCCTCTGGTAAAACATTTCAGGGTGAATGGAGAAGTATAGAAGGTTCTCTTTATTTTAATTCTCCTGCTCTTTACAAAGAAAATGGTTTCAAAAAGAAAGAGGATGCACAAAAGTTAATCGATGATTTATCGAAAAAGCTACCATTAGAAGCTACCATTACCAAAATCGAAAAGAAAAAAGAAAAGAAAAATCCGCCTCTATTATTCAATTTGGCAGAGTTACAAAATGTATGCTCCAAATTGTTTAAAATCAGTCCCGACGAAACCTTAAAAATTACCCAATCTTTATATGAAAAAAAACTGGTCACCTATCCAAGAACGGATGCCCGTGTACTATCTACTGCCGTTAGTAAAGAAATCACAAAAAATATCAGCGGTTTAAGAAATTTTTCCATGATTCGTCCTTTTGCAGAGGAAATTTTAAATGGCAAGTATTATCAGGGTCTTGAAAAGACAAGGTATGTAAATGACAAACAAATTACAGACCATTATGCCATTATTCCAACCGGTCAAGGTTTTGGTGCATTAAACGCCTTACCTCCCACCGCAGCAAAGGTCTATGAAGTCATTGTCCGTCGTTTCTTAAGTATTTTCTTCCCTGCTGCAGAATACCAGAAAATCAGTATTACTGCTACTATGGATTACTTAGAAGTTGCAGATAAAAAAGAAGCATTTTTTACTTCCTCCAAAATTTTGGTAAAAGAAGGGTATTTAAAAGTAACCCCTTTTTCCTTTTTTGATAAAAAGAAGAAAAATGACAAAGAGGGTGAGGAAGAAGAAAGTTTTGATGCTTCACTGGTCGATGCGATTTCTGCCTTAAAAAAAGGGACTACTATCCCAGTAGAAGAATTGCAGATAAAAGAGGGCGAAACCTCTCCTCCAAAGCGTTACAATTCCGGTTCCATGATTTTAGCAATGGAAAATGCAGGACAACTGATTGAAGATGAAGATTTACGTGCACAAATTAAAGGTAGCGGTATCGGAACCAGTGCTACCAGAGCCGAAATCTTAAATAAACTTTTTAAGATTGGCTATATTAATTTGAACAAAAAAACGCAGATTATTACGCCGACACAGCTTGGAGAAATGATTTTTGATGTAGTAAATTCTTCTATTCGTGCTTTACTGAATCCAGAATTGACTGCAAGCTGGGAAAAAGGCTTGACCTATGTTGCTGACGGGGACATCACACCAGATGAATATATGGTAAAATTAAATCATTTTGTTACCAAGAACGTAAACTGGGTAAAAGGAGCAAGAAATCAATATATGTTAAAAGCTCTTTTTGATCAGTCCGCACAATACTATACTAGCAAGAATAAAAAATCGAAATAATCAACGTCAAGGATATTCGCAATCCGCGTTGCTACTTGCTCATATAAAAGCGGCACTGCGTGCCTTACGAGGTACGGGGCTTGAACCCCGCACCTCGCACAAGAGCACCCACCGCCTAAAGGCAGTGGGTTTTCTTGCTCTTTTATAAACTATAAAAAAGAAAGGATTGATTCACATGAAACAATTAGAAAACAAAACATTATTCACATTTTCAGAAACCATCGCAGCAGCTATTTTTGATGACACTACTTATCCTTGGGAAGTTTTACCAAAAATCAGTGATTTTATTCTTAGTCTTGGTGCTACCCTTCCTGCAGAGGAATACGAAAAACGTGGTGAAAATGTATGGATTGCAAAATCTGCCAAAGTTGCACCCACTGCTTTTATTAATGGACCTGCCATTATTGGAAAAGATGCAGAAATTCGCCATTGTGCCTTTATTCGTGGCAATGCCATCGTTGGGGAAGGGGCTGTTGTAGGAAATTCTACAGAATTAAAGAATGTGTTACTATTTAATAAAGTACAGGTTCCACATTATAATTATGTAGGTGACTCTATTTTAGGTTATAAATCACATATGGGTGCTGGTTCTATTACTTCTAATGTAAAATCCGATAAAACATTGGTCACTATTCTTACAGAGGAAGGCAAAGTAGAAACAAAGTTAAAGAAAATGGGAGCTATCTTAGGTGACCACGTAGAAGTAGGCTGCAATAGTGTACTAAATCCCGGTACGATCATCGGAAAAGAATCCAATATTTATCCACTTTCTATGGTTAGGGGCTATGTAAATGCACATTCTATTTATAAAAATAAGAATGAAGTGGTGCAAAAACAATAAGGACGATAAGAAACAGCCAGACGAATTTATCATCTGGCTGTTTTCCTATAAACAATTTCAACTTTTACACTGCTTGACTACCCAAAACTACTTTACGCATTTCTGGAATTATCGCAATCATTAAGTCCCCAAGGCTTCTATGAAACATAGGAACCTTTGTTAGCATCACAATTGAAAATGTAGGATACTTTTATTCACCTTTTCCTGTCTTACTAAAACTTCTGATACATTTACTTCCAAATATAATCCCTACAATTGCAGCTCCTGTAATGCATACATATTTTACAATTTTTGTCACATCAATTTTCACGTCTATCACTTTTGCGTCTTCCTCTCTCATAATAATTTGACCTCCTGCATTTTTCTTGCTATAGTAGCATACCCAAAAACTCGCTACTAGATTATCTATCTTTATTGTACTTGCTTTTTTCCATTGTTACAAGGGGCAGGATGCACAAAAAGAGACGCTCCATGCCATAGCGTCTCTTTTGTGGCTTTCACAGCCCATTTATCTTATACAGGAGGGTAAACATTCCATGCCTAATGTTTTGTCTTACGACATTCCTGTGTAAGAGCAATTTTGTAATATCAAAACAAATCTAAACTAATAAAATCAAACTCTAATTTTCGCCCTGTAATGCATCATATCCCTGCTCACCAGTACGAACCTTTACAACATTTTCTACATCATAGACAAATATCTTACCATCACCGATATGTCCAGTGTAAAGCACTTTTCTGGCAGTTTCGATGACATCTGTTACAGGAACCTTAGAAACTACCATCTCTACTTGAACCTTAGGTAATAACTGCATTTCAATTGGAACACCACGATAATATTCTGGTGCACCCTTTTGTGTACCACAACCTAATACCTGTGTTACTGTCATACCAGAAACTCCAATCTGGTTCATTGCCTTCTTTAACTTCTCGAACTTTTCCTGCTTTACAATAATATCTACCTTTGTAATCTTCTTTTCCTCTGGTAAATCGGAAGTCTGTACCATAGCCGGTACTGCTGTTTCCATGCTTTCTGTTCCCATAGAAACCACATCATCATAGTTAATCTCTAATTCAGAAGCGGATGTTTCAAATCCTGCATAACTTGTTGCAAGTCCATGTTCTGTCATATCCAAACCAAGAATTTCTTCTTCCTTTGATGCACGAAGTCCAATGGTTGCTTTAATAACAGAAAATACAATTGTCATACAAATGGCTGCCCATGCACCTACCGTTACAAAACCAAGCAACTGTGTTCCAAGCTGTGTAAATCCACCACCGTAGAATAAACCTTCGCCAGCCAAACTACCACTGTCAAGCAAATCCTGACATCCAGGTGCACTAGAAGTAGCAAATAAACCAACTGCAATTGTTCCCCAGATACCATTCATCATATGTACTGCCACAGCTCCAACTGGGTCATCAATATGAAGCTTGTAATCTAATAACCATACACCAAATACTACCAATAAACCTGCTACAGCTCCAATTACAATTGCTCCAACACAATCTGTCACATCACAAGATGCTGTAATTGCAACCAAACCTGCCAAAGATGCATTTAAACACATAGATACATCTGGCTTTCCATATTTAACCCAAGTAAATATCATACATACTACAGTTGCTACTGCTGGTGCTACTGTTGTTGTTAAAAAGATAGAACCTAACTGTGCAATACTTGTTGCGGCAGCACCATTAAATCCATACCAGCCAAACCAAAGAATAAATACACCAAGTGCTCCAAGTGGAATATTATGTCCAGGGAATGCATTTACCTTTGTTACTTTTCCATTTTTATCTCTCTCAAACTTACCAATACGTGGTCCTAAAATTTTAGCTCCTACTAACGCTGCAATACCACCTACCATATGAATGGCACAAGAACCTGCAAAATCGTGGAAACCTCTCTGTGCTAACCAACCATTTCCATCAGGTGCCCAAATCCAATGTGCTTCAATTGGATAAACCAATGCAGAAATCACTGCTGAATATACACAATAAGAAAGGAACTTTGTTCTCTCTGCCATGGCACCGGAAACGATTGTTGCGGTTGTAGCACAAAATACTAAGTTAAATACAAAACTTGAAAAATCAAAGCCATCATAAGCGGTTAATAAATCAAATCCAGGCTTTCCTATAAAACCTAGCATATCTTCTCCAAGTAATAAACTGGAACCAATGATAATAAATACCACTGTACCGATACAAAAATCCATCAGGTTCTTCATAATGATGTTACCAGCATTTTTTGCTCTGGTGAAACCCGTTTCCACCATGGCAAATCCAGCCTGCATCCAGAATACCAATGCTGCACCTATTAAAAACCAGATACCAAACATCTCACTATCTACCGTTTTTAAAATGCTATCTATATCCATAATTTGACCCTCCTACCAATTTCTGTATTCTTTTATACAAGAATTTTCTTATGTACACGAATACTTTTTACGAAGCGGCATGAACTTCTTATATTTACCGTTCGCATCCAATATGTTCTCTGTTCAGAAGTGGCCTGCTTCTGTGTAAACTAATAGATAAAAACTGCAGATTTTATTTCCCGAATTTTATTCTGTCTTTCTATTTGCTTCAAACAATATAAAATCGGTGAGAAATACGGTTTGCGAATTTCTCATTTTTTCACTATGCACACTTTCTGTACATATTGCAAAAAAAATAGCGCCTTGAACCTTTTGTTCAAGACGCCTTCGTCGTTTACAATTATTATTATATCCATGTGAAACAATTTGTCAACAACTTTTTTAATATTCTTAATATAACGGATGCTTATCTGTTAATTCTTTAATCATTGCCATTGCTTTTTCCTTATTGGCATCTACATTCTCAATAACCATTGCAATTGCTTCTGCAATCACATCCATATCTGCTGTATTCATTCCTCTGGAAGTAACGGCTGCTGTTCCAAGACGGATTCCACTTGTTACAAATGGTTTCTCTGGATCATTTGGAATCGTATTCTTATTGCATGTAATATTTGCTGCATCCAATAATTTTTCTGCTTCCTTTCCAGTTACACCTTTGCTTCTTAAGTCAACAAGCATTAAATGGTTATCTGTTCCACCAGATACAATATTAAATCCACGTTTCATCAACCCATTTGCCAATGCCTGTGCATTGTCAATGATATTTTGAGCATATGTTTTAAATTCCGGCTGTAATGCTTCTTTCAAGCATACTGCTTTTGCTGCGATTACATGCATCAAAGGACCACCTTGGATTCCTGGAAATACTGCCTTGTTTAATTTATGCTCCTCTGCAAATTCCTTGCTGGATAAAATCATACCACCTCTTGGTCCACGAAGTGTCTTATGTGTAGTAGTTGTTGTCACATGTGCATAAGGAATTGGGCTTTCGTGCAATCCTGCTGCCACAAGACCTGCAATATGTGCCATATCCACCATTAAAAATGCTCCCACTTTATCTGCAACTTCACGGAAACGCTTGAAATCAATCTTTCTTGCATATGCACTGGCTCCAGCTACAATTAACTTTGGTTTGCATTCTAATGCTTTTCTTTCAAATTCATCATAATCAATAAATCCTTCATCATTTACACCATATGGAACTACATTGAAATAGCTTCCTGACATATTGACAGGGCTTCCATGTGTCAAATGTCCACCATGATCCAGATTCATTCCCATAATAGTATCACCTGGTTTTAAAAGACAGAAAAATACTGCCATATTTGCCTGTGCACCAGAATGTGGCTGAACATTTGCATACGTGCATCCAAATAATTTCATCGCACGATCTCTTGCTAAATCTTCCACAACATCTACATATTCACAACCACCATAGTATCTCTTTCCCGGATACCCTTCTGCATATTTGTTTGTTAAGGTGCTTCCCATAGCAGACATAACAGCCTTACTAACAAAATTTTCAGACGCAATCAATTCAATATGGTCATTCTGTCTCTGTGTCTCCTGCTCAATTGCTTTTGCAATTTCCGGATCATAATTCTTTACTTCGTCAAATGCGTACATACTATTTCCTCCATCATTTTATTTGTAACAGCATCATACATACCTTACTGTTTACTATAGTATAGCATTCCTTCTCTTTTCATACAAGAGAAACCGCACTTGCAAACTATACTTTCTCTGAACTGTAACCTTCCTATAAAGTAAAATAGACCCCATTTCGCTCTTTACAAAGTAAAACAGGGTCATCAAATCTTTTTATTACATTTTCTTTACAACGTCATACATTTTTGCAATATCCACACTGGTTGGAAGTCCTTCGCGGAATGCGCAGGCAGAACCTGCTGCTAATGCCATATCAAATGCTTTTTGATAGTCTTCATTTTCCATAAAACCTGCAATAAATCCAGCAATCATAGAGTTTCCTGCACCTACACCGTCTACAAGTTCTCCTTTTGGCGCCTTCTTGCTATATACGGTACCATCTTCTAAAAGTAATACTGCACCATCCTCTGCAAGAGAAACCAGTACATTTCTAGCTCCAATTTCCTGAAGCTGTTTTGCATACTTAATCACATCATCCTGTGTCTTAATATCTTCTACCTTTACATCACAGGCTTCTGCCAGTTCCTTTCGGTTTGGCTTAATCAGGAATGGATGGTATGGTAATACCTGCAATAACAAATGTTTTTCTGCATCCAATACAACTCGAATCTTTTTATCTTTCAAATGTTCTATAATTTGTACATAGATGTCATCTGGAAGACTTGCCATTGCACTTCCTGCCAATACCAAAATATCATTTGTACTAATCTGATCTAATCTTTCAAATAATTGAACAAGCTTGTCCTGTGGCACACTTGGTCCCATACCATTAATCTCGGTTTCTCTTTTTTCATTTAATACACCACTGCCACCTTTAATTTTAATGTTAATACGTGACATGCCTTGTCTTAAATGTACAAAATCTACAAAACATCCATACTCTGCCAAATCTCGCTCAATCTTTTCTCCTGTAAAACCAGCGACAAAACCTAGTGCCACATTTTCAATATCTAAATTTTTAAGCACCTGCGACACATTGATTCCTTTTCCCCCCACAAATACTTCTTCTTTTTCATTGCGATTTACGGTATCTTTATTGAAATTTTCAATTGAAATAATATAGTCCAAAGCAGGACTTAATGTCATTGTATAAATCATTCTACTCTCTCCTCCATTTACCACGTTATATTCTTCCTCCGATTCCTAACTCATAAAAATTCCCTATTGTTTTTTATCGGCTACTTTCCCCACAAAATTTATAAGTATCTTATATCTTTATCGCTTACTTTTTCTCAATATTTCCTTTAATTCTTCAATAGAGAACGTATAATTCTTATTACAGAAGTGACAATTTACCTCAATTGGTTTTCCTTCCTGTATCATTTCGTTTAATTCCTTCGCTCCTACACTGACAATGGCTTTTTCCACTCTTTCCTTGGTACAGTTGCAGTAAAATTGTGCTGGAAGTGTATCCATAATTTCTACTCCAAATTCACCCAGCACAGAATCGATAATATCCTCTGGTGTCATTCCTTTCTCTAAAAGTGCAGTAATTGGCTCCATATTTTTAAGTTTCTCTTCTAATTTTTCAGCCAAACCATCCTCGGCAAAAGGCATCAATTGAATAATAAATCCTCCGGCTCTTTTAACGGTATTATCTTTATTCATAAGTACACCCAAGGCTACTGCAGATGGTACCTGTTCTGATGTGGCAAAGTAATAAGTCAAATCCTCCGCAATTTCTCCTGATACAAGCTGGGTCTGTCCCATATATGGCTCTTTTAATCCCATATCCTTAATCACGCTAAGCACACCTAAATCCAGTGCTTTTCCCACATCTAATTTACCTTTATCGCTAGGTGGTAACATAACATTAGGGTTATAGGCATATCCTTTTACATTTCCCTGAGAATCTGCCGTAACGGTAAGTCCCTTGATTGGTCCATTACACTGTATCTGTAAGGTCAATAAATCCTTTTCTCCCTTCATCATACTTCCCATCATCACACCACCAGTCAGCAATCGTCCCAATGCAGCCGTAGCCACAGGGCTGGTATTATGTGCCTTTCTTGCCTCTTCCACAAGCACTCTGGTTGTTGCCGCAAATACACGTATCTGGTTATCTGCTGCTGTTCCTCTCACAATATAATCTTCCATCCTCTTTTACAATCTCCTTCCAAACTACTATTCTCTTCTATTATTTTCCTGCTACAATGTATATTCTCTCACTATCTGCTTTGGGAGCCTCCCTTGTAAATGCATCATAAGCAACAAGGAATTTCAGTCCCGACTGCTCTATCAGTTCCTGCACTTCATCCAATGCATAGGCACGCTGATAATGCGTCTCTTCAAAACGAGCATACAGCCCATTTTCCTGTTTTGCGTAAATCGTCAAATCATATTCATTTATCTTTTCTTCCGGGTAATAATAGTTTTCCCATATAAAACTGGCATCTTCCCTGTTCTCAGAAATATTCTGTTCTCCCAAAATATCACGATACATATATTCGGTTTTCAGGTCAAATATAAAAACGCCACCTGACTGCAAATATTTATTTACCCCTTGAAAGACCTTTAACAAATCTTCCTTCTCCGTAATATAATTCATACTGTCACAAACACTCACCATGGCATCTACCTGTTGGTACAATTCCAATTCGCACATATCCTGTTGCAAATATAGTATATTATTCTGACAGGTCTCTGTCTCATCACTTTCCTGTTTTTCTCTTGCAATCGAAAGCATTTCTTCTGCATTATCAATTCCAATCATATCATATCCATACTTGGCAAGTAATTCTGTTATCTTTCCAGTACCACAGCCTAAATCTGCAACAATACTTTCCTTCTCTACTCCATAGGTATCAAGCAGTTCTATTATATATTCACACCATTCTTCGTATGGAATGTTATCCATAAACATATCATAGACACTGGCAAATCCTGTATATGCTTCCATTTTCTTTCCATCTTTCTGTTTCATATCATATTGTGCAAACTACCTGCACTATTTATAGGCATATATGATTATACCTTATTCCCCGACATTTCTCAATCATCTATTACAACGAATCCTTCACTATCTTCCTGACTCAATTTCTTCCTTTTATACTTTCTGTATCTTGTATAAATTTTTTATTTTTTTGTAATACTATGTACAAATGTTAGATTATAGAAAGTCTGGTGATTTTATATGAAGCATTCCAAAAAGGAAATTACTTCTATGGAAGATGTACGAACACTTTCCAAAGCAGAACAATTAAAATATGAAATAGCAGAGGAAATCGGAGTATTAGATAAAGTGTTTGAACAGGGTTGGGGCGCTTTGTCTTCAAAAGAAAGCGGAAAGATTGGCGGTATTTTAGCTACCAGAAAAAAATCGGACAAATCCACCACAACTTCTGACTCATAAACAGTTTGCTCTATAGGATAACTTTTCTATAGAGCAAAAGGGTCTCAGAAATAATTTTCTGAAACCCTTTGTACATTGTTATTCTGCTCCCAAAGCTTCTGCCATAGCTTCCGCAGCTTTATCCGCACTTACACTGTCATCTGGTTCATAATATTTCATGTCACCATCATAAATACAGTGTCCACTTTCTAAAGTATTACCATTTACGGTAATCGTCATGGTATCTGCCTCATACGCCTTCAAAAAGGTGTCTACTACGCTTCCCATCATGATAAATTCACCGGCTGTCCCCTGTCGATACAATTCATCTTGAAATTCCTTTGAAAAGTCCACCTGAAGGCTCGTGCCATTTTGCTGGCTCTTTTTTACATTAAAGCTATTCACAGATGTATTTTCTTCTAGGATTCCGCGTTTTGCCAACTCCTTTATTAACAATTCCGGTGTAATTTCCTGTTTTGGAATCTTATCTTCGATAATATACTCTGCATTCTCATCTCCATGATAAATGGAAATTCCATCCTCTTCCTTCTCTGCCGAATCGGTTGCTTCTACTCCCGCTTCCGTTGTTACTTCCGGTGTAGCTGTTGGCACTTCAATTACTACTTCTGTTGCTTTTGGTGTTTGCTCCACCTTTTTTCCATTCTTTTTCCCACAGGATACGCCTAATGCAACAAGCAACAATAGCATTGCTACACTTAACATTCGTTTCTTCATTTTTGTTTTCTCCTTCCATAAACATCACATGCTTTCGAAAAACAATTTTCTGCATATATAGAAAGGAGCAGATTACTCTGCTCTACTTTCTATGTTCTCTGTTCTATTTTAGATATGTTGTATCTTTTCCAAGTTTACCAGGTGCTGGTGACAATTCTGTGTCTAATACATAAACACGCATATTTCCTTTACCAGGTGCATCAATGGAAAGTGTTCCATTGATGACTTCTTTTTTCTCTCCTGTGACTGCATCTACATAAGTTCCGTTTGGAATGTTGTTAAAGGTTGCGTTTCCTGTAATTGTTACACATACAAAACTATCGGTCTTGCTGTCTGTGTATCTTCTCTTAAATGCAATATCTGAGTAATCAATATCAGCCAATGAATACTGTCCTTTTTGTAAGGCAGGAATCTTACGGCGGATTGTATTTAGACGAATAAGCTGCTGTGATAATGGTGCTGCTAATGTTTCTTCTACCTTACTTCCTGCTTCTGCCGTATATACACCAAAGTCAGAGGCAGTAACATCACCTTCCAGATAATCACCAAAATATGCACGACCTGTTTCTGCAAGTGTTACATTGGCTCCGTCATCAATGACCTTACCAGCCTGGAACTCAACTTCAGAACCATAATAGATACATGGAATACCACGGAATGTAAAGAGTAAGCACAAGTTTTCTGCCCAAGCTTCTTCTCCTTCGTTATAACGTCTTGTGAAACCAGACTGTGTTCCATCAGGCGCATAGTCGTGAGAATCTACATAGGTTACATTCCAAGTAGAATCGTTATAAGTATAATCTCCACCTGCTGTATCTTTCTTATTTTTCACTGTATTTGTCTTATAGTCATAATTTCCTGTTGTACTTTCAAATGCCTTTTTCGCAGTTGCAAAATTCCAATGCATTGTAAAGTCTATTACATTTAAGCCAGATGCCTGCTCTGTATCTGGTTTATGATACTCATTTCCATTTAAAAATGCATTATCACTTACCGGCTGTGCAGCCTGCGCTGTTCCGCCTTCTTTTACGTTCTTTCCTCCTACGTCATTGGCATTGTCATTATAATTCTGCTCTGTTGATGCCATATTGATACCGTGTGGTAAATCTGCTTCGGATTCTAATCTCCAGTTATCATAAGCCAACTCATTGCTAAAGTCAGAATATACCTTTTCAGGAGGTGTTGCAGCATACGCATCATACGCAGACTCTACGCTTTCATCGTAATAAGACCATTTATAGTCTTTATTTTCTTTCCATGTATAGAATGGACCTGATAATGCAGGAGTCTCTCCTCGGTACCATATCTGACTGGATTTTGTACAAACCTCGCCAAACATATAGAAGTCTTTTCCTCCTGCTGCTCGTAATGCTGGAAGAATTGCATTGTTAAATGTCAGTCTTGAAATATGTTTTACAGTATCAATACGGAAAGCATCGATTCCCATATTGATATACTTTGTATAACTATCTGTAATATACTTCGATACAATTGGATTCTCTGTATTCAAATCTACACAGTCTCCTGCCATCTGTCCAAGCTGAACCGTATAGAAATCCCAGCTAAAGCTGTTGTCATAACGGTGGTAAAATGTCTTTGGATCGTTACGAACCCCTTCATGAATCGGATCTTTTGTATCTTTCATCAATGCCAGTCTGGTTTGATACTGCCAGGTACCAAATTCCTGATTATTTTTAAATCCAGTAGAATCAAAATAATTTTCAGGTAAGATAGTATTATCTGCTGCCTTCATACAGTTTACGGTTCCCAGTCCACCTTCTACTGTACTATCCTTTTCAAACATTGGTGCAAGATTTGTCTCTCCGAAGTTTCCAGTATGATTAAATACTACGTCCTGCACAATCTTCATACCACGTTTATGTACTTCATTAATTAATGTCTGATAACTTACATCATCTGATAAGTAACGCTCATCCACTTTTTGGAAATTCATAGCATGGTACCCATGGTAATCCAGTCCACTGGCATTTTCTACTACTGGGGTAATCCATACCGCAGAAAATCCAAGTGCTTTAATGTAATCTAATTTTTCAATTAAACCTTTAAAGTCACCGCGCCAAGCAGGATCATCCGCAGCCGTCTTTGCATTCTCATCCCAGCAATGCACATTATTACTCTTATCTCCATCATAAAAACGTGTAGTCATCAGGAAGTAAATACTTTCCTCACGGAAATCGCTTTTTTCTGATGGATCAACTATTTCAGAATTTCCACCATCACTTGGCTTCTTACTATATAATTTTCCGTCTTTATACCACCATTCTCCTTTTTTACAAGTTAAGTCTTTGGTTTGATTCATTCCCACTGTAAAAAGGAAATTAATCTTGTCTGTATCTTTAAATGTATATTGATACCAGTTCTCATCTTCATAGGTCATTGGCTGTCCTGGCCATACGGTTTCCTGGTCAACAGGAAGTCCATTCCAATAATAGATACTAGGTACTTCACTTCCTCCAGTGTAGTAGTGAATGATAATACTTGCATCTTCGGCCGCCGCCAAATCCTGTGCCACAACATAAGTATCCACATACTCTTCTGCGGAAGTAATCTTGCTAAGTCCCACTTTTATGGAACCATCCTCTGCTATCGTAGTAACATCTTTTTTATTGTAGGTTCCTTCTCCATTATTTACTGTTTTATTCGGATATAGTGTATCCGCTTTTTCTACCTGTTTTGTAGTCTTTTTAGACGATGTAGTTGCATACTCGGTAGTCTGCTCTGTTTCATCGTCAGGATTCCACGCATACCAAGTATCCTGATCAAACCACCACTCACCCGCAGTTCTGGTTAAAGTAGCTGTCTCATAACTGTCTCCAATAGAAAAAATAATGTCTGCACTTTTTGCATCCTGAATGGTGTACGTGTACCAACCATCCTTTGTATTTTTCATTGGAACACCTGGGTATGAAATGGATTTTTCCTCACTTCCATTCACATTCTCATAATATACATGTGGAGTATCCTCTCCATCCCAACGATAATGTAATATAATATCACCCTTGGCATTTTGTGTAACATTTTTTTGTTCCAGAACCTTTTCTACATCTGGTCTTCCCACATCGTTTGGTAATGCTAATGCCGCCGCTACTAATCCTGTAGCTACAACCGCAAATGCCGTATGTTTTATATACTTGTTCACAAACATCTTCCTTTCTTTTATCATATTTGCAGCACATATCCCTTGTGTATCAAAATCCCTCTTTCCTAACTCCACTTCTACTACTACAGACGTATCCATTTTCTAACTCCTCAAAGTCGATCAAATGATACATTACGATTCTTTTACACAATTATTAACATCTTAATTATATCCAATTTTTTCTTATTCTACAACACAACGTTTTTCACAAAAAATCTCCTGTTTTTTGTCAATACTGACATTTCATCTTAAACCGTCAAAAAATCTCCTCTTTTCAATGACAATCTTATTAAAGATAGACATGAAATAGAGGAGATTCTCCAAATTATTTTTCTTTTTACTATATTTATCAATTATTGTATTCCGTCTTTAATCTCTCCAAGCACTTCACTTACATTTGCTGTAATCTGGCTCTGCTCTTCGATTGCTTTTGAAAGCTGTTCCATACTGGCAACCATTTCATTGGTAAATCCTTGTACAGACTGAATGGTCTCTTTAATTTCCTTTGAAGATGTAGCTGACTGTGCAGCTAATTCACCAACCTGTTTTGCAACTACCGCAAATCCTCTACCATGCTCTCCTGCTCTGGCAGCTTCAATAGAAGCATTTAAAGCTAACATATTTGTCTTGTTTGCAATTCCAGCGATAACGCCAGCAAATCCTTCAATCATATTTGTCAACTTTTCCATCTGTTCTACGTTTGCAGATGTCTTTTGCATCAATTCATTCAGATTGTTATTCTTCTGTGCCAGTTTTTCTGTTCCCTCTAAACCTTCTTTTACTAATTCCTTTGTCTCTCTTACTCCTGTTTCCTCTGTCATAATAATATCCCCCTTATTTTGATTTTTTAAATATATTCTAGTAGTTCTTTTATATTACTAATTCCAATCAGTTTCATTCCCTGAATTGAAATTACTTTCTTATTTACTTGCGGTAAAATGCATACTTGAAATCCCATCTTCTTTGCTTCAAAAACTCTTTGCTCTGCCATACTGACAGCCCTTACCTCTCCAGTAAGTCCCACTTCACCAAAAATTAAAAATCTTCCCGGTAAAGAGCGGTTTCGATAGCTTGATAAGATAACCGCTACAATAGCCAAATCCAATGCAGGCTCATTGATACGCATACCACCTGCCACATTTACATAGGCATCACAATCGCTCATGCGCATTCCAAGGCGTTTTTCAATTACTGCCATTAAAAGATTGACACGATTGTAATCTGTACCAGCCGCAGTTCGTCTTGGTAAGTTAAAGTTCGTCTGACATACTAACGCCTGTGCTTCTACCATAATCGGTCTGGTTCCTTCCATAGAACAGGTAACTACAGATCCCGGTTCATCCTCAGGCATGCCCTCTAACATATATTCGGATGGATTAAGGACTTCCTTTAGTCCTGTATCTTTCATTTCAAATACACCAATCTCATTGGTCGAACCAAATCGGTTTTTAACCGCACGAAGAATTCGATATACAGCATTGCGTTCTCCTTCAAAATACAGAACCGTATCTACCATATGTTCCAGAACCCTCGGTCCAGCTACCATACCTTCTTTTGTCACATGTCCAATAATAAAAACGGAAATCCCCATTCCCTTCGCTATTGCCATAAGTGTATTGGTAGTTTCCCTAACCTGTCCCACACTTCCTGGTGCAGAACCTACGTCTTCTTTAAACATCGTCTGAATCGAATCGATTACTACCACTTGTGGTTGTACACTTCGAATCGTCTGCTCTACTGTATCTAAATTTGTTTCACTTAAAAGCAATAATTCACCTTTAAATTCTCCAAGTCTATCTGCCCGCATCTTTATCTGACGCATAGACTCTTCTCCTGAGATGTACAATACTTTTTTGTCAAGTTCTACCAAATTTTTACACATCTGTAAAAGTAATGTAGACTTTCCAATACCAGGATCTCCTCCTACTAACACCAAAGAGCCCTCTACAATACCGCCTCCAAGAACACGATCAAATTCACCAATACCAATCTTTGTCCTTGTACTCTCTGTGGCTGATACTTCTGATAACCTCGCTGGTTCAACCTTTCTTCCCCGCAACGTTGATCCAGATACAGACTTTTTAACAACCGGCTCCTCCACAAATGTGTTCCACTCCTTACAGCCGGGGCATTGCCCCAGCCACTTGGAAGATTCCTGTCCACATTCTTTGCAAAAAAACACAGTCTTTGCTTTTGCCATTCCTTAAACCTCTATTACTTTGCTGTAATGCTGATTGCTACTGGTTCACCTACATTCAGCTCTACACTGATATTAAGCTTTCCACCTAAATTTGTCTTCATAACGCCACTGTCATTACCGCTAATGCATACGTCATATTCTTTCTCTGGTTCTAACTCTAATGTAACCTGTGCATCTTCATTTCCCTCAACCGAAAATGTAATGCCCTCTTCTTTACAACTCATGTTGGTAACAGTGGTTCCAGGTACAGATTCGTATACGAACATTCCATTCTTTTCGAGCTTTGTAATCTCTTTGAATGTCTTAATTTTGTATAAATCACCTTCATACTCAAAATCAGAAACCTTTGATTTTGTTGCAAGTTCATAATTACCAAAACTTAAAGTTCCATCTTTTTCTTTACGAATTAATTGTTCCACTACTGCCATAGTTCTATTCCTCCTGTATTTTCTAATGTACTCTCAGAGTCTCTTTGTGCCTGATTTTGCGAAATGATTTTTGGTCAGATATGCACAAATTTATGAGGCGTACGTGGAGCGTACGTTGATTAAATTTGTGTGTAACTGGCGGAAAATCAGCCGCAAAAGTGGGTGCAAGGGAGATTCCGAGAGTACATTCTATTGCAACATGCACTTTTTCACTTAATTTGCATGCCTGCAAAATCTATCTGTAGATGTAGTTATAGTATACAACAAAATCCTACAAAATTCTAGTCATTTTGAACAAATATGCCATGCAAAAACTACACATGAAACACTATTTTTTTATCCTGCACAGAAAGCTTCACCTGATCTCCCATATGCACGCTACCTTCCAATACCGCATCTGCCAATGCATCCTCCACACTGGTCTGTATCGTTCTACGAATTGGTCTTGCCCCATAGGTTACATCAAAACTCTTTTCTGTAATAAAATCAAGCACATTCTCATCTGACTGTAATGTAATACGCATCTGTTCTTCCACTCGCTTTGATAAATTCTGCATCATCAGTTTTACAATTTCTTTAATTTGTTCCTTTTCTAAAGAATGGAATACAATTGTCTCATCTATTCGATTTAAAAATTCAGGTTTAAACAGATGTTTTACTTCTTCCATTACATTTTCTTTCATCTTCTTATAATCTGCTTTGGAGTCCTGCTTTGTGGCAAATCCTAAATTTTTAGGTGCAACAATACGGCTTGCCCCTGCATTAGATGTCATAATAATAATTGTATTTTTAAAACTGATTTTTCTTCCCTGTGAATCTGTAATATGTCCATCGTCTAATACTTGTAACAATATATTAAACACATCTGCGTGTGCTTTTTCAATCTCATCAAACAATATTACGGAATATGGATTTCGTCTGACTTTTTCACTTAATTGTCCACCATCTTCAAATCCAACGTATCCCGGTGGCGATCCAATCAGTTTTGACACACTATGCTTTTCCATATATTCAGACATATCTACCCGAATCATAGCTTTTTCCGTTCCAAACACTGCATCTGCCAATGCTTTTGATAATTCGGTCTTTCCAACACCTGTAGGTCCAAGGAATAAAAAGGAACCAATCGGACGATTTGGATCTTTCAACCCTACACGCCCACGTCGGACTGCCTTTGCTACCGCAGTCACAGCTTCTTCCTGACCAATCACCCGTTCATGCAATACATGCTCTAATTCCTTCAATCGGGTAGCTTCTTCCACTTCAAGTTTTTCAACTGGAATTTTAGTCCACATAGCAATCACCGATGCAATATCCTTCTCTGTAACGGTAATCTTTTCCGTTTTCTTTCTTTTTTCCTCTTTTTCCAGTATTTTTTGTATTTTTTCCCGATTTACCTGCTGTGCCTGTTTTATCTTCATGGCTTCATCATAATCTTCCTGAATGATTGCTTCTTCCTTGTCTAATTCCAGACCAGCCTGTTTCTTTTCTAATTCTATAAGCTCCTTGCTCTTTACACTGCTGCCAAGTCTCGCCTTTGAAGCAGCCTCATCCATAACATCAATCGCCTTATCCGGTAAAAAGCGGTCTGTAATATAACGGCTGGAAAGTTTAACTGCCGCCTGCAAACTCTCTGTTGTAAGAACAACATTGTGATGCTGCTCATATTTTTCTTTCAGACCATTTAAAATAGAAAATGCCTCCGCCTCTGTAGGCTCCTCCACTGTAATTGGTTGAAAACGACGCTCCAATGCCGCATCTTTTTCTATGTATTTTCGATATTCTCCAATGGTCGTTGCACCCATAATCTGAATTTCGCCTCTGGCAAGTGCCGGTTTCAAAATATTTGCTGCATCCATAGCTCCTTCTGCACCACCTGCACCAATCAAGGTGTGCAATTCATCTATAAATACTAAAATATTCCCTTCCTGTGCTACTTCCCGAAGCACTCTTTTTATACGTTCTTCAAATTCTCCGCGATACTTAGAACCTGCTACCATTGCCGACAAATCTAGTATCACAACCCTTTTATCCGCAATTGTCTCTGGAACACTTCCTTCGCAAATTCTCTGTGCCAAGCCTTCAATAATAGCAGTTTTTCCAACACCAGGTTCACCTACCAAACAAGGATTATTTTTGGTTCTTCTACTAATAATCTGAATCAAACGCTCAATCTCTTTTTCCCTTCCCACAACAGGATCCAACTTCCCTTCTTTTGCCAGAAGAGAAAGATTTCTGCTAAACTGATCAAGCATAGGTGTTGCCGATTTTCCTTTATTTTTACCCTTTAATGCCATGTAATCATTTTTTGCTGCCGCAGGGTCCATCCCGGTAGATGTCAGCACGTCTACATATAATTTTTGCATATTTACGCCTATGGTATTTAACAAACGGATTGCCACGCAATCACTTTCTCTTAACAATGCCAGTAAAATATGCTCTGTACCAACTTTCTTTGCTCCAAAACGCTCTGCCTGTACTATACAATTTTCCTCTATTCGCTTCGCACGTAAAGTAAATTTTGCTTCCTTAACCTTTACATTCGAATCCATCTGCAACAATTGTTCCATCAACTCTTCTACTTTATCACAAGTAACATGATTTGCGGAAAGTACACTTGCTGCCACACCTTTTCCTTTTAGTAGCCCCAATAATATATGTTCACTTCCCACATAGCTACAACCAGCCTGACTAGCTGCCTTTTCAGCCAAAACCAATGCTTCTTTGGCATCGGCTGTGTATTTTTCTCTCATAAACTACCTCCCGTATTATCTTCCCTGATATATATCATAAATTTCATTGACCATCTCTAGCGCATCCTCTCTTGGCACACCTTTTGATATTGCCTTTGCCAGAGATAATTTCAATTCCTCTGCAAGTTCCATCTGTGCTTTTGTATTATCTACTTCTATGGCAATAATCGCACCATGTCGTCTATCTACTTTTAAATATCCTTCCTGGCGAAGAATAGAATAGGCTTTATTTACTGTATGCATATTGATTCCTATCTCCTCTGCCAGATCCCTTACAGACGGAAGATTATCTCCTTCTTTTATCTCCTCATTGGCAATGCCGATAATAATCTGCCTGCATAATTGCATATACAATGCCTCTGAACTGTTAAAATCTACACGTATTATCATGCATACCACCTCCTGATATAGTTATTCTACTATAACTATAACAATTCTTGTTAAGAAATGCAACCTTTAAGATAAATAGAAAATGCAGTCGGAATCGCATACGTGTCCTGTAATTCCTGTTTCGTTGCCCATATATAGTCATCCTCCTCCATAGGTTTCTCCAATATAATATGATAACCTACCATGGACCACTCAATATGAGAAAAAATATGCTGTCCCGGTCCTAATCCATAGATATCCGCCTGTTTGTTTTCTTCTTTTAAGATATCACGAATTTCCTGCTCACTATATTTTCCTTCTACACTGGGCAGTTCCCAAAGCCCGGCTAACAATCCCTTATTTGCTCTTTTTTGAATAGCATACTTTCCTTGATATTCCAATAAAAGAACTGTTTTTTCTTCGATTCTTCTGGATTTTTTCTTTGTCTTTACCGGTAATTCCAACTGGATTCCTTTTTCTTTTGCAATACAATATTTTGCAAGTGGACATTGTTCACAAAGTGGCATTCCATTAGGAATACACACTAAAGCACCCAAATCCATAATTGCCTGATTAAATGCGCCTGCACGAACTGGCACCACACTACCCAATATTTGTTCCATTTCTTTTTTGACACTAGCCTTCATAATATCATCATAACTTCCAGCCAATCGTTTCATTACACGAAGCACGTTGCCATCTACCGCAGGAACTCGTATCCCATATGCAATAGATGCGATGGCACCTGCTGTATAAGTTCCTATTCCCTTTAATGTCAACAGCTCTTTATAATCTGCAGGCAATTCCCCATGAAACTCCTCCATCACAGTAATTGCTGCTTTCTGCAAATTTCGTACGCGGTTATAATATCCCAGACCTTCCCATAACTTCAAAAGCTGTTCCTCTGGTGCATTCGCCAATGATTTAATATTGGGTAACGCCTCTATAAATCTTGTAAAGTATCCTTTTACCGCTTCTACTCTGGTTTGCTGTAGCATAATTTCGGATACCCATACATAATAAGGTTTTGGTTCATTTCTCCATGGCAAGTCTCTGGCATGAACATCATACCATTTTAATAAATCCTCTACTATTTTGTTATAGTCATACATATCATTCACCTTTTTGATCTATCCTGCTTTTAAACTTTTACAGACGTTAGAGTTAAGCCTCTTTAAGCTTTTGACTCTGGCACCATTATACTATAATCTTTTCTTTCCTCCAACTGGAAAAATCTATAAAAAACAGAAAAAAAGCCACCATAATGTTCTGAACACATACGATAAGTCAAATCTCTAATTCAACTTATTTCCGTCCTCATTCCACTAATGATGGCTCTTCTCTTCTTCCATTTAATTAGCTAACTTTCTTTTATACATTATTCCTTTTTTTTGTACTTTTTATGAACTTTCTTTTTTTCTTGCGTTTTTTTGTATTTTTTATTGACTTTGACTAAAAAAATGGAATATTTCACCATTTTTTCTCCCATATATTGTTACGTTTTTTTTACACAATTATTGCCTGTTCTTGTAACAAATGTTATAATTATGAAATAAAGATAATGAATGAAACCCTGTATACATAAGAATTTTTAAGGAGCGTTAATTAATATGAAGGTTATTAAATTAGAACCAAAGAGACTCTTGTCTTTGTTATTGGTATTTTGCACATTTTTTTCTCTTTGCTTTCCATCTTCCTATATCGTAAAAGCAACTTCTTATATTTCGACAACACAGTTTACATATAAGGATAATAGTTGGTCAGCCGTTGCAAATACTTACACATCGACCAGTCCATCTCTCACACTATCTGCCGTACAATCCCATGATGGTAATGTATATTTCCCATCCTTTGCGGATTTTAAAGCAGGAGTAAATGGAACAGCACTAGCAAACGGTGGCAGCTACGATGGTACATTAGCTCTATCTCAAAATAATAAAGAATGTTTTAATAAGGCAAAAAGAATTATTATAGGAGATGATTACAAAACAATTCCTGCTAATTACTTGAGCGAAAATACCTCTATTGAAGAAATTACGATTGATACTGAAAATGAAATTACCTTATCCACTCGTTGTTTTTCATCTATGTCAGCTTTAAAAAATGTCACAATTAAAGCCAAATCCATTACAATACAAGGAAGTGTATTTAGAAACTGCGAAAATTTGGAAAACATTACCTTTACAGGTTCAGTTACTTTCACAGGCGGCAGTGATAGCGGTTACAATTTCTCAAATTGTCCAAAATTAAATATGGTAAAATTCAATAATGATGTTACTTTTAAAGATGCAAACAATTTTACTTCTACTACATTTTCTACAGCGACTTCGGCAAATGTAACTTTCAACGGGACTGTTACAAATGTAAATACCGTCTTCTCTGAATGTAGTTTAACTGATTTAAATTTAAATGGATCTGGAAATTCTCTTTCAAACTCATTTTTAGAAAATGCAACCATAAAGAATCTAAATGTAAATGCAGCTACTACCTTTGATAAAAAAGCCATCTATTGTTCTGAAAATACTGCGGTTATAACCAACCTTAACATAAATGGTTCTTTGAACGAAACTTTGACTACTACATTTGAACAATACGCGATTTACTCCTTCTCTAGGGACTATTCTGTTATTACTAATTTCACCATTAACAACAAATGTACATTTGGAAACTATGCTCTTTATCATGTTGGAATAGCAAATTTATACTTTAATATAGATAATCGTGGAGACCGTGAATTTGTCAGTTATGAAAAAGAAGGCGATCGTCTTGGCTACGAAACGACAGTTCACAATATTTTCTTTAATTATAAAAACACCTCAGGAGCAACTGGTCAGACAATGGAATTAAATCACTTCCCTCTTGGTGATGATTCCACGACTTCTCTAAATTGTGATGCTATTTACTTTTTACATCCTGACTTTAAATATATTGGAGGTTCTGATTACAATCGTTGTGATGGGGAAAAAACAAACGTATATGGATACGGTGGTGCACTTGCCTATGATGATGATGGAAACTTGCTTTCCGCATACGAAATGTATCAATCTTGGATGAAAAATAAGTCCTGCAATTATCATAATTATGTTTCTAATGCAGATACTTTAGACTACGAAATTAAAAATACAATTATTTATTTAGGTGAAGACGAAAAAACAGTATCTTACGATTTTGCTTCTGATGCAAATATTTCGGTTTATGCAACCTATGAAAAAGATGCCATCAATCCACCTGTAACCGATGGAAGTAAATTCAAACTTTCCATCATAACAGGAAGTAAGGTATCTACAAATTATAACTATCGTATACTAGAAAAAAATGATACCGTAACCGCTTCTACCAAAGAACTTTATGCCTACAAGTATAATGGAAGTTACTACACACCTTGTAACACTTCCACTGTATCATTAACAGCAGGCACACACGAATTTTTATTGGAAGTGGGCGGTGTAAAACATCCATTTAAGATTAGAGTTCAGAAAAATGCAGTACAGGAAATTACCTCTATTCAACCAAAGACAGGAGACAAATTGAATTTAACGCTTGGCGACGAAGTAACGAAGGATATGTTAATTGTTACTGCAAAATTTGACAATGGTAAAACTGAGATATTGACGGATGATCAATATGAAATTGATAATCCAAAAGTCGTAAGTGCAGAAACAACCATTCGTATTTCTTCCAAAGTTTCCGAAGATAAAACTGTTACGAAAAGTTTTATTGCTTATGGTTATCCAGATCAGATAGTTAGTTTCAATGCAGCCGCAACAAAGGCAACACTTCCTGAAGATAGTATTTTACATACATCTGATGTGGTTTTATCCTCTGTTACTTATGCAAATCCGAACACACCTGTTGTGGAACAGGTAACGGAAGGCTTTTCATTTGTTGTAAATGGTCAGGAAACACAGGAAGTACCAATCAAGCTTGGCGAAAACAAAATCTCCATCCGTTACAATGGTTGTACCATGAATGACATTCTTACCATTACAGGTACAGAAAATACAATTACCAAAGTAGAAGCAACTTATACCGGAACAGGAGTTTATGAAAACTGTGCTATTAATCCTGAAGATGTAACAATTACCATTTACAAGGAAAATTCTTCAACAGGAATTATCATAACCGACCATGAAAGTATTACTTTTGATCAATATCAAATTGTAGCAAACCAAGATAATTCAGTTTCTGTCTTTTATAAAGGTATTGCCGCAGAAGCACCAATTGTAGTACCAGGTTTAAAGGATGATGTATCAGAACTAAAGACGATACAATATAATGGAGATACTACTATTGGTACCATATTTAATGCCAGTGATTTTTATATAGAAGTTTCCCTTCTTTCACAAAAAGTATTAAATTCCAAAGATAATCCTGAATTGTTGAATGCACTTACTTTTTCAAAAAGCATATTGACAGACTCTTTAAACGTAATTACTGTCATTTATAATGACACCTTTGTAAAGACAATTACAATTTGTGGAACAGGCTCAAAAACAGATGATCCGGCAACGGTTCCCCCAAGCACCACTCCATCTGTAACTGCCCCACCATCCGCTACGCCAACATCAACTCCTATCATAATTGTGAGCCCAGATGTTCCTCAGGATGGTACTACCACAGAAGCACCAACAACTCCTACCGTACCAACTGCAACACCAGTTGTTAAACCAACAAATACACCTAAGCCTTCTGCCAAAAAAATTACGAAAGGCAAATCATACACCGTCAACAATGTTGTGTATAAAGTCCTTAGTGTAAGTAAAAAGTCGGCAAAGGTTTGTATTGTAGGATATAAAAAATCAGCAAAGAGCATTTCGGTGAAATCATCTGTTAAAATTAACGGATACACTTGTAAGGTTGTCAGTATCCAGAAAAACGCCTTTAAAAATTGTAATGCATTAAGAGGTTCCGTTTCTCTTGCAGGAGATATCAGCTTTGTAGCCGACAGTGCTTTCTATGGTTGTAAAAATATTACCTCTGTTACTATCGGAAAAAAAGTAACTACGATTGGTTCAAAATGTTTTTATAATTGTAAAAAATTGAGGCTTGTAAATCTTAAATCTGCTAAAAAATTAAAAAGAGTAGGAAGCGCAGCATTTAAACAAAATGCTTCTAAACGACAATTTAAAATACCAAGTGGAACAAAAAATTACTATGTAAAATTATTAAAAGGCAAATATTAATACTTTCAAAAAGAGCCTGTCTCGTAAATGAGACAGGCTCTTTTGTCATGCAAACTATATAAAATTTTATATTTTAATATACAAACACGTCATCCGGTTTCTTATCCTCTATAAATACATCATCATCTTTCGGCTTTTGTGTTACTTTTGGTGCCGCGGTTTGACGAGGTGGCTCTGTAACAGGTTTTGGTGTAATTACCTGCTGTGTTGGTTTTGATGTAGGTCTTTTGGTCGGTTTTGGTGTAGGCTTTCTGGTTGGCTTTAACGTTGGTGCCTTCGTCACTTCCATTGACGGAATCGGAATATTTTCTATCCCTCCACCAGATGCTTCTGCTAAAATAGATTGACCATTATTTGCATTTCTGCTATCAGAAACCATCAAAAAAATGCTGGCACATATAATAGCAAGCAAACATAGCAAAGAAAAAATGGCCGCTGCTACTTTTACCATTTTTTCCCTTTTCTCTATTGCTTCTATGATTACAAAATTATCATCTAAAGTAACGGATGTTTTCTCCTTATCAAAAGCAATAAATACCACTTCTTTTCCCTGGTATTCATCATCCAAAACAGCACCTAGTTTTTCTTTTGTATCCTGTGCGTTTTGTTTGTCATTCCCACTCATCGTTTACTCCTTCCTCTGAATATTCCTGAATGCCAGCTGATTTCATGCTTGTAACGACATAGAACTGAAAATATTTATTGACTCTGTTTGTCCTTTTATCTCCTAATTTAATTGTCTCTGTACCTGCATCATAGGTTTTGTAATGTATATTTCCCTTCATTTTGTCTAATTCCTGTGTACTACTTATTCGGGCAGGTTCGATGGGCTCTCTCTTAGACTTCATAATTTCCTTGTCTTCTTTTCCTACGAACCAACACCAGATATGTTTCATATCCATAAAAACTATCATGCTAAAAAGTAATAATAGAAGAATGGCATCTAATATGAAAAACCATCCTGCACGCTCTCCCAAGGCAAGTTTCGTCACAGTTGCACTAATTACTCCCAGTGCCGCTACACCAATCATACCAGTAAACGCAAGCTTTGCAAATTTTCTCTGATCCTCTGTTTTAAAATTATCAATTGCATCAATTACATCATATGCGGTCTGATAACGATATTGTGGATCGGTCATAACACATTTCTGTACAATCTGTTGTACCCCTCTGGAAAAAGATTTGTCCCATTTTCGTATCGGATAAAACTCATAGGGTGGTTGATCCGGATGTTTGCCTGTAAGTAGGTGATACATAGTAGCACCCACTCCGTAAATATCCGTTCTGGCATCTGACTGTCCTGATTTAGAACACTGTTCCGGTGCCGCATACCCTCTGGAACCAAGATACTCTGTATCGCTATTGCTGGAGGATTTGTAAGTACGTGCAATTCCAAAGTCAATCAGCTTAATGTCCCCTTCTGGCGTAAGCATAATATTCGATGGTTTTATATCTCGATAAATAATCGCATCTTTTCGTGTATGCAAGTAATTTAATACGTCACATACCGCCCGCATCCATCTCAATACATCTTCCTGTTTTTGCTTGCCTTCTCTTTCTAGTTTTTCACTAAGCGTAATCCCCTCGATGTAATCCATGACGATATACATCTTTTCATCTTCCAGAAAATAATCTACAATACGAGGCAATGCTGGATGTTTGAGCTGCTTGAGCAATGAGATTTCCTTTTCGGTAGCAATTTTGTATATTTGTGCATGTCCACTTTTATTTGACACGTCCATAACTTTAATTGCCCAATCCATATTCAGTTTGATATCACGAGCCAGATAGACTTTTGACATACCACCTCTACCGATCTCGTATTGCAATATATATCTATTGTTTATACTATTATTCGATATCAAATTACTGTCCTCCTAACCATGAAATCCCTAGTAACAGTCCCTTAAAATGATTTATAATTTATCTGAAAATTGTAAATCGCTAATCTGTTACATATTCTGAGTCTCTCATCGTTCTTCATTCGTAATTGCAACTACAGTTATATTATCATCTTCTCCGTCAATTTTTAACTGTTCTATTAAGTCTTTTAAATAATCCTCTAAACCTTCCTGTCCATTCTCTCTGTATATACTAATCTTCTGCAAGTCGTTCTGTTTTACGGTTCTCCAAAAACCGTCTGTACATAATAAATAAATAGCTTCCGAATCAAAATAATCAATCATTACATCCGGTTGAATATTTCTGGAGCCACCCACACATTGTAAAAGTACATTCTGCATTCCCTGTGTCATAGCTTCCTGTCTTGTAACACTTCCACGTTCAATCTCACGTTCTGCTAATGTCTGATCTACTGTAATCTTTTCTACAGTGTCAGTAATCTTGTATACACGACTATCTCCAACATGCATGATCATACAGCAAAATTCATCAAAAAGTAATACCCCTGTAAAGGTACTTCCAATCGAAATCTTTCTTCCTTCTCCATATTGTCGGATACTGCTATGAACCTCTTGTAGTTTATTTTTCCAAGACGTTTTTACTGCCTGGATAACTTCTTTCCACAAGCGTTCTTCCTTCTCCACAATATGTTCTTCTAAAAGAACAGGTAATTCCCGTTCAAACCACATACTAAATTCATCTACAATGGCTGCACTCGCCACCTCTCCCTGCTCCATACCATTGACTCCATCGCAAACAATTCCCATTGTAATCATACCAATGGATGTCTTAGCTCTTTTGATACAGGCAGCATCCTGATTATGTATTTCTTTTGTTCCAATATCTGAGCATATAATATTGATACTTTTCATATTAATCTTCCAATCTTTTTCTGTCCATTTGTTCTCTACTATGTAGAAAAATCCTCATATATCATAGCATAGAAATTCTCTTTATTCAATGGGTATATCAAAAAAAGGATTGTATTTATACAATCCTTTTTCTTTGACCATATTTTAATGTTTTATCAAATCTATTCTTTCAACTCTTTTGTTGCAATTAATATCCTACTTTTTTCCCACTCTTTGTCATATATCCACTGATCAATCCTGCCTTATAATCTTTCTTCTTTCTTGAATCTGGTACTTCAGGGTCAGTTGGATCATAATGAATAGAACTTGCAATCTTGATTGTTTTATTCTTTCCAAGCGGTCCTGGATGTGAACTGTCTCCTTTTACAATCTTTACTATAGAGCCTGCAGAAGCATAATCATAAAGCCATTTTGCATCTGCTACTGTCATACGGATACAACCTGCTGATGCAGCAGAACCCAAACGATTATAGTTATTTGGATTTAATGCATAGTGTGACTGGCTTCCTACCGCTATCGCATGGAAATATACATTTCCTACTACATGAGAGGTCCATCTGGCATAGCAAGTACTTCCATCTGGCTCATACATAGGCTTCAATGTATATTTTACACTGGTTCCGTTGGAACAAATTGAATAGGTACCAAGTGGTGTATAAGAGGAATTTGTATGTAACCCTCCCGCACCTGCAGTGGTTGCCGTATCCCTTCCAACAGAAACTGTAAATGTTTTTACAGGAATGATGTATTTTTTCTTTGCAGAATCATATGCGTATACAGTAACACAACATGCTGCACGATTCAATTCAATGTAAAACTTATTTACATTTGAAGATGAACTATATTTTAAGCCAAGAATTTTTGTTAAATCCTTCTGTTTCACACCATTTATGTAGTAGAATTTATACGTCTTTCCATTGTATTTTTCATAATACCAGCCATTCTTAGCTGCTTCTGATTTTGATACCTTTACTGTCTGTGTTTTTAATAACACTTCACTGCCCCACTTAGCAGTTCCATAGGCACATATCTTATAGCTTCCTGCATACTTGTTTGGATTTGTAGCTTTGTACACATCTGATTTTGCAATATAAGTTGCATTTACTTTATCTAATAATCTGAATTTTCCATTCTTCTTATAGTATACATAAAACTTTACTTTTTTTACACTTCCTGGTATATATGCACCTTTTAATTTAAAGGTACTGGAACAACTTTTCTTATTTTTTTGAACTACCATTTTTTTGGCTGTTGCACTTTCGTCCACACTTGTTGTCTTTTCCAAGAAAAAGTTCTTTCCATTATCATCCGTAATCTGCGCTTTGATTGTATATTTGCCTAAATTATAGGATAACGCTTTTAAACTAATCTCCCCATAATAGGTTTTATTTCCTTTATTTATTGCGTCCTTTTTATAAACAAATTTTCCATTATTGTTATACACATAAAATGTTACTTTTTTTACACCAGTTGGATTGCTAAGTCCTTTTAACGTTGCAGAAAAAGATGCTTTCTTATCTAATGCTGCGGTCTTAGCTGTTGTAAAAGAAGTTACGGTTGGATTTACACTGAAAGTTACAGTTGTAAGCTTCTTTGTTTTATTTCCACTTGTTAAAACAGCCTTTGCATAAAAAGTACCACTATTTTTACATATAGAAGCAACATCTACGTTCCAAGACATATTTCCAGTCGTAATTGCTTTTACCTCTCCTACCTGTACTGCCTTGCTTTCTTTGCTGCCTTTTTCCCATACATAAAGAGCTACTTTATTATCTTTTCCAGGAATAACTACGTTTTGGTCACTATCGGTTATTGTCAAGGTAGCTTTTCTTGTCGTAGCCGCTTTTTTTGTGTCCATAGTCAGTTTATATTTGTCAGAATGAACACTAAAATCGCAATTGTTGTCTGCTACAACTGTTACATCACCAATGGTACAACTTACCGTATACTTTTCATAGGCAAAGCTACTGAAATCATCCATAGAAAAACTACCAGATAATACATTGTTTGATACATTTTGATTGCTCAGTACAATATTTTCGTCATAACCTACCACTGTTTTTCCATTGGTCTGATAATAAGCCTTCACTTCAACTGTGTCAATATCTCCAAGCGAGATACCAGACAACTTATAATTACATACCCCTTCTGTACGGTCTGTTGTAACATTAAATTGATAATCCTGCTGTGATTTTGCTTTGGCTTGTACATGAATTACATTTATTCCTGCCACCATAATCAACGCAAGCATTGCCACCCAGACAATAATTCCTTTTTGTTTTAATTGCTTTGTCATTTTTTTATCCTTTCTTCTTTTATTTTGTAACAATTCTGCCGTTAAATCATTTTGCTAACCCTAATTTTCCCCCGACAGAAATATTACTCTTAATTATGAATAAATACTGCATCTCCTAATTTTACCAAATCATAAACGCTTTTTGCATCTTCCAGTTGCAAATTGATACATCCATGTGACCCTCTGGTTTTATATATCTCTGGAGACCAATTCGACCAGTCACTACGCTGTAAATAATGATAGCCAGTTCCTGTCCACATAATTCTCACCCAATATTTAGTTGGAGTTTCATAATCTTCTCCCACTAAAACATACTCTTCTTTTTTATCTTTAATATAGTAGCAACCGGTTCTAGTTGCTCTCTCGGGGTCTGTTGCCAATCCCGTCACACATTTGGTAGAGTACGCCAATTCTCCATCTTTATATACATAAACCATCTGTGCTGTTAAATCCACTTCACTGTAATTATTCGTATCCCAGTCCACTCCTGAACCGTTATCCTTTTGGAATGCAGTATTACTATATATTGGTTTCAAATTTGTTGTAAGTGCTTCTTTATTTTTCTGTGAAGTATCTGCCATATATGCTTTAACTTTTTCCTGTCTCTTCTGACCTTTTCTCTTTATCAACTTTTTAACCTGTTTTACAATGGCATCATAATCCAATCTCCAGCCATAGTCACCACCTTCAACCTGAATCTTTTTGCCACTATGCGTTGTAAACGTTCTGGTCATTCCCTCTGTCTTATATTTCTTGCAGAAATTTTCAATCCATTCACTCATAGCTTCTTCATTTAATTCTACGCTTCCATTTTTAGAAATATGCAACCAATCTTTTATCTCGGATGGAGTAATAGATTCTGTAACATCATCTCCCATATCCCAATTAATCCAGTTTAACAAATATGTATTATAGATATTATATTGTGTTTGAAGTATCTCATCTTCAGACGTAAATTTCGGCTTTTTATATACATCCTGATATGCATCTTTTGTCAAATCTAATTTTGTATCCATGGATGCGATTGCTTCATAAACAACTGGTAAAAACTGACCTACCACAAGCTTATTTCCCATTTCTTCTTCTATAATTTCTCCATATCCATCGGATTCATTATATTGTACATATGCACTTTTAGGCTTTACGATCTGATACTTGTCGTCACCTTTTACGATAGATGCATTTTTTATTATCTCATCTACCTTTTTCTTGGAATAGGTAGCTACGATTTCCTGCTCATAATCTTTTTGTTTAAAATCCGGCAAAAAAGATGCTTTCTTTTGCCCTTTATATATCTCATTAAATTTAGATTTGTAATCCACCGTCAAATCAATCTGCTTTCCGCTAATAACCAGTTTTCCTTTATCTCTACCAGTAATAGTTAATTGATAAGATGCAATATAATCCTGCATCATCTTTTCCGAGGCTGCAAACTTTTTTCCAGATACATCCAACCCATTAATTGTCGTATTGGGATACCATCGATTCATATAGTACAATTTAAATCCCCCAATTAAACATACCATACATACGCATACAATTCCAACTACGATACCTACAATCTTTGTAGTCTGTTTTGCACTTTTTTTCCCAATCATTTTTCTTCCCTCTTCCATCTACTTTATCTTCTTTTCATTCACGAACCTTGAAAATACTACTATAATAGCATTCAAATCACTTTAATCTAACACATATTTTTTCTAATGTCAATGGATTGCAGGCTACTTCCCTTTATTTCTCTGAATTTACTCTGATACCCTGTTTATTAGATTATTTTTTGTGCAAAAATTGAATCAAAAAAGGAAAGAGGACATACCCATACAATACGGCAAGACCTCTTTCCTTATAGTTACCTGATTTTTTAAGTTTGCACATCAACTTGTGATATACTACTTAAAATTTATCTCTTATTAGTTGTTAATTAACTTATCTTCACCATTCCAGCTATAAAGCTTACGAATTTCTTCACCTACTACTTCAGATGGATGCTCTGCAGCAAGCTTTCTCATAGCCTTAAAGTGTACCTGTTTTCCACCTTCTGACATATCTAATAAGAATTCTTTTGCGAATGTACCATCCTGAATATCAGCCAATACTTTCTTCATAGCTTTCTTTGTATCTTCTGTAACAATCTTAGGTCCTGTGATGTAATCACCATATTCTGCTGTATTTGAGATAGAGTATCTCATTCCTGCAAATCCTGACTGATAAATTAAGTCAACAATTAACTTCATCTCATGAATACACTCAAAATAAGCATTTCTTGGATCGTATCCAGCCTCTACTAATGTTTCAAATCCAGCCTGCATTAATGCGCATACACCACCACAAAGTACTGCCTGCTCACCAAATAAATCTGTCTCTGTCTCTGTTCTGAATGTTGTCTCAAGAACACCAGCTCTTGCACCACCAATTGCTAATGCATATGCTAAAGCGATTTCCTGAGCCTTTCCTGTAGCATCCTGCTCAACAGCAATCAAGCAAGGTACACCCTTACCAGCCTGATATTCGCTACGTACTGTATGTCCAGGTCCCTTAGGTGCAATCATTGTTACATCAACATCTGCAGGAGGTACGATACATCCAAAGTGAATATTGAAACCATGTGCAAACATTAACATGTTTCCAGCTTCCAAGTTTGGCTCAATGTCTTTCTTGTATAAATCAGCCTGCTTCTCATCATTGATAAGAATCATGATGATGTCTGCCTTCTTAGCAGCTTCTGCTGCTGTATATACTTTAAATCCCTGTGCCTCTGCCTTTGCCCAAGACTTGCTACCTTCGTATAAACCGATGATAACGTTGCATCCAGATTCTTTTGCATTTAAAGCATGTGCATGTCCCTGGCTACCATAACCGATAATTGCGATTGTCTTTCCGTCTAACATAGATAAGTTACAATCTTCCTGATAAAAAATCTTTGCCATTTTTTATTCCTCCTAAAAATGTTTATTTTAAATGCCCTAGTCGCCTGCCTTATGTAAAAATGTAAAGTATGAAATGGCTAGCTGCATTTGTTAACTTTCTTTTATCTTAAACTGTCTGTGTCACTCTCCAGACCACGAATAAGCCCCGTCACTCCGGTTCGAACTAATTTTACAATCTTAAATCCATCTAATAAACGTATAAATGCATCTACTTTTGCTTGATTTCCTGTAAGTTCAATCATCAATGTTTCTGGCGCAACATCAACAATATTGGCACGGAATATGTTTGCTACCGCAATCACTTCCTGTCTTTGCTTTGCATCTGAATGAACCATCACAAGCACAAGCTCTCTGCATACAGAATTGCTATCCGTAAGTTCGGTAATTTCCTTAACATCTTCTAATTTCCGTAACTGTTTTTCAATCTGTTCTAAAGTTGCATCTTCACCTGTAACTGCTACTGTCATTCTGGAAAACAAAGGGTTCTCTGTCTCAGCAACAGACACACTGTCAATATTGTAACCTCTTCGACTGAACAATCCCGAAACTCGGCTTAAAACACCCGATGTGTTGTCCACCAATATAGATAAAACCATTCTTTTCATATTGCTTCATCCTTCCTGCCCGTTTCCTGAAAAACCGACATCAATTGTAGCAGGCTTACCCGCCTTTCCCTATTCTACCAACTTAAAAAAATTTTGTCAATGCGTATCCATTTTCTTATTTTTTTCCATACATAATCTTACGCATAACAATGCCCTATTCTGCATCAAAATTTTCATTCCAGCCATAATTGTTATAATAAGCATTGTAATGGGAAGTTATCCACGCAAATCTCCTCTTACCTCTATAAAATTCCACACAATCCAGTCGTATACCTGTTGTCGGATCCTCTTCTGCAAAATCATCCCATTTACAAATTGCCTGAAAATACTGAAGCAGATGATAGTTTTTGTTCAAATACAATTTTGTGCCTTTCGGTGGATACTTCTTTACCGACAAATTTTTTTCTTCTATTTCTATCGGTTCCATGTCACGCACACATTCTTCTAATTCTGACCATTTGCTTTCATGAAATACAGACGGACTTTCTATATACGGCTCCACAAGCATTATAATTTCATCTGCAAAGCGAAAGACATCTTTTATGAATTGGTCGAATTGCTTTTTTTGAAACTTTGTTTGATACATTTATTTTTCCTCGAATCTGTTACTTGTTCACATTTAAAAAACAATTCAGAATAAAATTTTTTTGAGTTATTTTTTATTATCATCCTCGCCAGAATATTGGAATAAAAAGTCTTGTAATTCCTGTTTATTTTTATCTATATCTGTCACCAAAACCAACTGCGTTCCAATACGCTGAGATGAAAAACTATTATCAACCGGTATTCTTTTTTGTTCTAATTCTGTAGTTCCCATCATAACAAGGCTTTTTACATAGGCATAAATTGTATCATTGTCCAAATCCGTCGTAACATATTTCATAAGCGTGCCTGTCAGATCCATAATGTCTGAAACTGATTTTGTCTTTGCCTCTGTCAGTATTGCCTGCATTACATTTCTCTGTCGCTGGGTTCTTCCAAAATCAGCGGCTGCATCCTGTCGAATCCGAACATAAGCTAATGCTTGACGTGCATTTAATTTATGTAAACCTGGTTTTACTTTTGCTTCCGTTCCTTTTTTGTATGCTTTCACTAAATAGTTTGCCTCTGCATCCGTCAGGTTGATTTTTACTCCCCCTAGTTTACGGATTACTTCTTTAAAAGCGGCAAAGTCAACAATCACATATCCATCTAATCTCAAATCAAAGTTATACGCAATTGTCTGATATAAAAGACTGATGCCGCCATAAGAATATGCCGCATTAAATTTATCCTTTCCATGATTTGGAATTTCCACATACATATCACGCATAAGTGAGGTAAGTTTTAGGCATTTATGCTTTTTATCAATGGTGGCAATCATAACACAATCGGAACGTCCCGCTTCCGACCAGCTTTCTCTTTTGTCAGCTCCGACAAGCAAAATATTTATAATCTCCGAATCTTGACTAAGTGCACTCTCATCTATCGTCACTTCCTGTAGATTTACACCGTTTGTATTTCTCTGGTTTAATGCTTGATTTATTTGTGTATTCCATCTTCCTGCTATATTTCCAAGAATAATTGCACAGACACATGCGACTGCCATAATAATTCTTCCTGCCAGCTTTTTATTGTTTTTATGCCTATTTTGTGTTGGCTGTTTGGCACTGTTATTTTTTTTGTATCTGTTTTTGTTCCGCTTCGCCGCCTGTGCATGGGTTGGATTTAATTTCTTTTTCCCCACTTTGTTCTGACTGCTTTTTTTATTTGTATTTCCCCCACTTTTTCTGTTTATATCCTTTTCTTCTTCTCTGTCCCACTCTGTGCCATTCAAATATTCTCTTTGATAGGGACGTTTTGAATATTGATATTGTCGGTCTGTTTCATTTCGCAGATCTGGAATAATAAAATCACGATTTTGTCGCTTCTTTTGATTTTGATCTGAATTGTCTCCCATTCCTTTTCCTTCTTTCTCATACATTTATCATGCAGTCATGCTGCTACCCTATATCATCAAAAATACACCAATATTTCTTACTTTTCCTGATTTCCAAAAACCATATTGAAACAATCGAGCCACCCGTTCAAACCAGTTCACACTATGTATATTGGCAAACTTCTGAAGTACCATCCGTTGCTCCTCCTTCAATACATCCTTGTATATTTCATAAAATTCCCATGCTTGCCGCTCGTTTTCGATAAGAGATTCTCCCTGCGTTTTCATATCTTTTACACGACTCCACACATAAGAAATAAAATTTTTTGCCCCTACCACATTATTTCCATGCTGTCGGTACAATAAAGTAGGTTCATCTAAATAGGAAACCTCCCCAAATGTAGCCCCAATCAATGCAATCCACCAATCATGATAACGTGCATTTACTGGAAAGCTCGTCATCTTATTCTGCACCGCACGATTAAACATAGTTGTACATCCAATCACCTTATTTTCTATCAACAAATGTGGCAAATCTGTTTTGCTTGTATTTAATCCATTATACGCAAAGAAAGAATCATTGATTGGCTGTAATTCACCATCTACCAGTTTTGCATCCGTAAATACCACAATTGGGGTAGCTTTTCCTAACTGCTTCTCTCTTTCTTTTATCTTTGCAAGTGTTATTTCTATCTTATTTGGCAACCAGATATCATCCTGGTCGCAAAACATAATATAGTCACCCTTCGCTCGTTTTGCACCTTCTAAAAAGTTTACCGTAACTCCCAGATTATCTTCATTCTTGTGCAACGTAAATTTTCCTGGATATTTTTCCTGATAAGACGCAACAATTTCCAATGTTCCATCTGTTGAACCATCATCACAAATGTCCACTGTCCAGTCCTTATATGTATTTTCAACAATTGAATGTAATTGTTCCTCTAAAAAGGATGCTCCATTATAGGTTGCTAAAACTATACTAACATGCCCCATGAAACGTTACTCCTTCCTTTTCACTACTTCTTCTATTTCTATATATCTTTCTATTGCCAATAGGATTTCTGACTACTGCAAAGCTTTACAAACCACAGGGGAAGTTTATCATATTTTTTACCAAAACGATAGCCTAAAAATTTGCAACCACTCTGCCATACCAATGAAACAATTTTCCATGGTCTTTTTTGTTCCCATAGATATTTTGCTGTCTGTTTCACCATTTTGATGCCCTCTGATTCGGATTTTACTTTATCAAATATCTCTCGAAATTCTCTATGAGACACTCCCAAATCAAAGTTTCTCTGAAACTGTTGTAACCCTGTGTATTTATGCGCATGGTATACCCTTGCTTTTGCCGCATAGACAATGGCATAATCCGCTTCAATCAGTTTGGATGCCATAATCATATCTTCATTAAAAATCGTTTTTGTGACAAAGCCACCCATTTTTTCGTAAACAGATTTTCGATACATAGCGCAAACATCAGAACAAAAGAAGGTTTTTATTCCTAAACGCTTCAAATCTTTTTTTGTCTTTTTTTGTTCTTTATCCGGATAATTAAAATTTCTTGTATATTGTTCAATCATGCCTACTTCCTTCGTTGCCAACTGTCTGGCATAAGTAGCTGCTACCTCGTTTTCCTCAAAGGGGCGCACCAGTTCTTCTAACAGATGCGAATCCGCAGGCACTGCATCTTGTGTCATCATAAGAACAAATTCTGCGTCTGACATAGATACTCCCATATTTCTTGTTCCACCATGATTAAACTGCTCTCTTGTTATATTGGTAATTGATACATTATCCATGCCTGTGTATCGGTCTGCTTCTTTTGTTTCCTGTGTTCCATCTGTCATCGTATGAATAATATAAATATGATGCGGTGGTAGACTCTGTTTTCTCAATGCCTGTAACAAACGGTCATATTTTTCATCTGGTTTATAGATGGGAATAATCACATCTATTTTCGGATTCACACTTTGCATCTCGTACTCCCTTCTGCTTCGTCAGATACTTTTACCAATTTTCCAATAATTGTTTTACTACAACCACTGCATCCTGTGCGTCTTTGGAATACCCATCTGCTCCAATTTCATCTGCAAAGCTCTGTGTAATCACCGCTCCTCCAATAAGCACTTTCACATCAAGATGCTTTTCTTTTACCATGTTTACAACGGTCTCCATCTGCATCATAGTCGTTGTCATCAATGCAGATAATCCAATAATTTTTGCATTTTCTTTTATGGCAGTCTCTACGATCAATTCAGATGGCACATCTTTCCCTAAATCTATCACACGATAACCGTAATTCTTTAACATAAGAACAACTAGATTTTTTCCAATATCGTGTATATCTCCTTCCACAGTTGCCATAACAATCGTCACTGCTTCTTCTCCATTATCTTTGCGTTCTAACAATGGCTCCAGATAGTCAATCGCCGTCTTCATAGCCTCAGCACTGCTAATTAACTGCGGAAGAAAATAGATTCCCTTATCAAATAAAACACCGACTTCATTGATGGCAGGAATCAGCATCGTATCTATTATACTATTGGGCGTACTTCCCTTTTCAATGGTATCTTTGACAATCTCAATAATTCCTTTTCGATTTCCTTTGATTACTGCCTCAAAAACTGGGTTTTGTCCTTCCTTACTGTCCGATTTCTGCTCTGTTGCCTGTTCTGTCGTGATAACCATTTTTCTACTTGTAACACGATTAATGTATCGAACATCCGATTGCTCTCTGTCTAATAATAAGTCACAGGCTGCTGCCACATTCATCAACAAATCCTGTGATGGATTTGCAATTGCCATGGTAAGTCCTTCTTTGATTGCAAACGCCAAAAAGGTACTGTTTACAAATATTCGCTCTGGAAGCCCAAAAGAAATATTAGAAAGTCCACAAATTGTTGCAACTCCCAAGTCATGTTTACAATAACGAATTGTCTCCATCGTTTCAATAGATGCACGCTTATTGGCTCCAATGGTATTTACCAGACCGTCTACAATAATATCCTCTTTTGTAAGTCCAAAAGAATATGCCCGATCCAATATTTTTCCAATAATCTCTTTTTTCTCGTCAATATCCTTAGGAAGCCCTGCATCTGACAATGGTAATAGAATAAACATAGCACCATATTTTTTTGCAATCGGAATCAGTTTTTCAAACTTTTCACTTTCCAGCGAAATTGAGTTAATAAGTGCACGTCCCGGATAAATACGAAGTGCAGCCTCCAAAACATCTATTTTACTAGAATCAATACATAATGGAATATTGGAAATCATCGTCACATGGTTGATAACCTGTAACATCATCTCTTTTTCATCAATTCCGTTCATTCCCACATTTACATCCAAAATGTCCGCGCCCAGTTCTATCTGTTCTTCTACAAAAGTGGTAACGATATCCAGTTTTCCTTCTCGCAGTTCCGCCTGCAAAGCTTTCTTTCCTGTCGGATTGATACGCTCTCCCACAACCATAAAATTACCATCATCCATGTTAATTTCTACGGTTCTACGTTCGGTAGTAAGCGCACGTACCTTTTTTTCTGTAATAACTGGTGGTGTCTTTTCTTTTACCTGCTCTGCCAATCTCTTAATATGTTCCGGTGTCGTTCCACAGCAACCTCCAACAATAGAGACTCCCTGCTCCAGCAAAATTTCCATTTCCCTGGCAAAATCATCTGGTTCCATATTAAATACCGTTTCTCCGTCTACAAGCACTGGAAGTCCTGCATTTGGTTTTACAATAATTGGAACATTAGCTACTCTCCGCATATTGGCAACCATTCCATGCATTTTATCCGGTCCGGTAGAGCAGTTTAAACCGACTGCATCTGCTCCCAGATTCTGCAATACAATCATTGCTGTCTGTGCATCTGTACCGTAAAGCGTTCTCTCATCTTCATTAAATGTCAATGTAACCATAATAGGAAGATCACAGGTTTCCTTAATTGCTAAAACAGCAGCTCGACATTCTTGAAGGCTCATCATTGTTTCTACCACAAATAAGTCTACTCCCACATCCGCAAGCACACGAACCTGTTCTTTATATACATCCACCAATTCTTCAAATGGCATTGTACCGATTGGATAAAGCTGCTCTCCTGTCATAGTAAGATTACCTGCAATATAAACTGGTCTATCTAATGCAGTCTCTGCAACAGCCTCTTTTGTCAAAGTTACAAGCTCTGTGTTCATCTCCACTAATTTATCGGAAAGTTCATACTCACCAAGTTTAATGCGGTTTCCACCAAAGGTCGGTGCATATAAAATATCCGTTCCCGCTTCCAGATACTCCTTCTGAAGTTCCTTCATAATCTCTCGATTTTCAATAATCCACTGTTCCGGACAAATACCTACTGGCATACCTCTCTTTTGCAAATTGGAACCGGTAGCTCCATCCAAAACTACTATTTTCTTCTCTACAAATTCTCTAAACTCCTGTTTTGTCACTGTTTTTCTCCAATCTATCTTTTGCGATAGCTGCCATCGGATTGCATCCTTTACCGACAGCTATGATCCACCTGATACATTTTATTTTTATCGGATATAACTGATAAATGAGTTGCCTGCTGCATGGAACATTGCTTCTGCAGCGGAAATGCTCTTTGTTTCTGCCTTACCGGTCTCTGGATTTACAAATGTTACACTGTTTTCCGTATAAGCCGTCAATAATACCATTTTATCACTGCTTGTCATTGCTATCACAGGGCGATTACCGCTGACAAAATAAAGTACCTCGTCCAATGTACATCCCTTTAGATTTACTACATTGACCTGTTCTCCCAATTTACTTGTAAGCAAACTGTATGCGGACTTCTTACTGCTGGATAATTCTTTTGCATCCGCAGAAACATGATTAAACTTCAATAACATAGCAAGGCAGGCACCTTTACTATTCACTCCATTTCCAGTAGAAACGGTTTCCACATTTCCAATCTGGTTATTCGTATATTTTCCTGCTCGCTCATACACAATCTGGTTATCCTCATTTACAACCACACCCATAGCATCTTCTGCCTCTGTAATCGCTTTTGCAGGGCTTGCGTATGCACCGATAATAACACCTTCCGCATATACATAGTATCTGGAAATACTGGTTTCATTTCCATCCAGACGTACAATTTTATTTTCCCCAATCATCGTAGTCTTTACATCCGATACACCAGGCTTTTCTGCCATTGTAAAGCCTGCTTTTAGATAAATATAGTATTCTTTTAAATTAAGGTCTGTAACACGGCTTGTAATTCCCATATCCATAGTCTGGCTTGCTTCCTGATTTTGAATACTATCAGGCTTAATCTGCTTATAACCATTTCCAACCTTTTTTACTCGCTTCAATCTTACTACATTATCTTCCACTGTCGCACTCTTTACATAAACACCTTGTTCCTGGTATTTCTTTAATACTTTTCCCTCTTTATTTACAATGCAAACTTTATACATAGGTGTAAACTGGGAACCGTCTTCTTTCTCAGAAACCGCATTTGCCTTTGCCAGACCATATACAATATTTTCATCAATGCTTCCTACCAGAATAATACGTTCCCCTTTTCCTGCTTTTAATTCTGTCATTTTCTTTGTATCCAAATCCATCAAAATAATCTCTGTAGAATTATTATCATCTGAATTACTTTGCCATGCCAGCAATCCTACGGACTCTACATAGCAATAGTCTCCATCTGCCACATCTTTTGCAATTACTTTTAATTGTTTGGAAACAACATCATACGCATAAATCACATTTTCAATGGAAAAGTAGAAAATGTCTCCATTGCTGACATAAGAAAACGAATCTAAATTTTCTTTCATAATCTGATAAGTGGTTTCCATAGGAATAAATACCTGTTCCTCTATTCGCTTGTCTGCTGAATAGTATTTGTACCATAAAATTCCTACACACCCCTCATAATCACCGGAATTCATATAACCATATACCATAAAATCCATATTTCCGTCATTATCAATCTTAATAATCTTTATATCATGCTGGTCATATGCTGCACGTAAATAATCCTCAGTATCCCCCCTGAAAGAAAATACTCTGGCAAGCTGATTTTCATTTAAAAAGTAACTCCAAAGTTCTCCCGAACTTACAAATGCCATCTGACTTTTATCTTCCGAATAAACTACCTGTGTAGCCTTTGGGTCTGTAATGCCAAGTTTAAACTGGCTGGTAGATAGACTGGTATTATCCACAGAAAATGCGGTCTGCATATCCCTGTCATACTTTAGCAAATACATTCTTCCACCAGAATAACGCACGCGGAAAAATTCTTTTACTTTACATAGTTCCTCTCCATCCCCAGACTTTATTTTTACATAGTAATTTAAACAAACAGCACCTGTTTCAATATTAAATTCCTTTACGGTCGGTACCACCTTAGATACAACCTTGGGCTGTAAATCTCCCCAAGTAACCATCTCTTTGGAAGATGTAATATCTACATTGGCATAATTATCATTACTTTGTGAATTAGATATTTCCAAGTAAGAAGAAAGTTCGTCTGCCTTATCCTTCTGCAAAGTCTTATTGTGAAAATCAATGACAAAATCCATCTTTTCTTTTAGGAAACTGTCACTACCATAATATTTTAAATGGGTAAAATAATGAATTTTCTTTCCGTCTTTTGTAATTGCCGTTATTTTGAAGGCATATTCTTTTCCCTGCTCCACAGAAGAATCCAAGGATACGGTTGCAACCTTTCCTTCCTTGGTGTCTTCCATCACAGCGATTTCTCCCGAATCTATCAATTCATTATTGTTTACCTTGCAAAGTTCATACTTTAATTTGCGAATGACACACTCGTTTTCTGTAATCACAAGCTGAAATTCTTTATCAATTCCAACTGGTGTTATGGATTCACGGTTAATTGATGCCTTTAAATTACTATTGTATCCATGTAGGACATTAATATCATAATTTTGTGTACGCACAAGCATAGTTGGAAATGTGGGAGTTGCCTGTTCCACACACTTTACTTTTGCCGTACCTACTCCCTGTGTAACTTTTTTATTGCCACTGGCAATCACTGCTGTTCCCAAAAAAACAAGTAAAATTATTATTATTCGATATACATGTTTCATGCTATTTTCCCTCTTCTTTTAACAATCGTCCTAATGTAAGATTACATCCAAGCATCTTCTCCATTTGTTCACATTCCTGCATTTTTTCTATCGAAGGCTTTGCATTTTTCTGCCTGATAGCCCGTATAAGCAAATTTTTAGGAGTATGCTCCATATCAATAAATTCCAAAATCTGTGTCTTATATCCTTGTGCAGATAATAAATTGGCACGCAATGCATCTGTAAATAGTGCTGCACTCCTTTCTTTTATGATGCCATACTGAAAAATAGCATCCCATCCTTGTGGATGTAACTGTCCATTTAATTCATGTTGACAGCAAGGCACCGACAATATTACTTCTGCTCCCCATTTAACAGCTTTATACAACGCATAGTCTGTCGCCGTATCACAAGCATGCAGGGTTACAACCATATCAACCGAATCCACACCCTCATAATCTGCAATGTCACCCTCTAAAAACAACAGCTTTTCATAACCATATTTTTCACTGAGCACATTGCAGTTTTCAATTACATCCTTTTTTAAGTCTAATCCTATAATACGAATATTTCGTTTTTTTAATTCATGTAAATAGTAATACATAGCAAATGTCAGGTAAGATTTTCCACAACCAAAATCTAAAATTGTTATTTCTCTATCTTTTGGCAAATTCGGCAACGCATCTTCCAGAAATTCAAGAAAACGGTTAATCTGTTTAAATTTGTCATAACGAGTTCGCACAATTTTTCCATCTTTTGTCATAACCCCAAGGTCTACCAGAAACGGAACCACAATACCTTCCTGCAAAATATAACGTTTTGCCCTGTTGTGAGACAAATCCATTACAAATTCCTGTGGAGCCTTTTCCAATCTTTTCTGTTTAATTGTCACTTTTCCTTTTTTACTAATTAAAGCTGTAATTCTTGCCTTTTTGGTAGAAAACTCTGCTTGTTTAAATTTAGGATTCTCTTCTGCAAACCATTCTCTAGCGCCGTTTAACAATTGTTCCTTATCCATGTTTTCATGGAATACCTGTTTTCCTTTATATTTTGTAACCTGAAATTTAAGTGCTCCTTTTAAAAGCACTGGTCTTATTTTTATCTTCGTTATATCTGTAGCCTTTGTAGCATTGCTTATAATACCATCTACAAAATCCACATTATAAATTTCTTCCAGAATCTGTTCAAACTTTTTATCCATCTGAAACCTCTTTCATTCTAAACTAACTGTTTTTTTTACATTATTTCAATTTTAACACCAGTTTCTACCACATGGCAATAGCAAAAGAACATTTCCATGCAATTTGCATAGAATAAAGAAAAAAAGAAAGGAAGTTTTGTCATGTCTGATTTTACGCAACCGAACTGGGAACATTTTCCCTTTGCCGAAGGCATGCCAATGATTCCTCTCTATGGTTTTGATCATATAGATGATGCACAAAAGGATTACAATTATTTTTCGCAACTTCAGTCAAATGCAGCAAAACTCATTTTAACAGAAGTACAAGAAGAATGTGATAAGCTTGAATACGAAGGAAGCTGTATGTATGATGAATATCCTGATAAAGGCAGAATGGACCTCATTGCTTCTTCTATTTATGAGCGTATATCCCCTTCTATCCCACAGGCACAGCCTCTTGAAATTAATTCTTTGTCTCATTCACAATCCTGTAGAGGCAGAAATTGTCCGCCCCCTCCACGACCTCCGCACTGTCCTGGCGGTTTTTGTCCTCCTCCCGGTCCCTCCTCTCCTTGTGGCGGTCCAAACTGTCCTCCTCCCAGACCGGATTTCGGACCAAATGGTCGCCCTGACTGGCTAAAAATTCTAATTGATAATTTACTCTACCACGAATTCGGTAATCGACGCAGACGGTATCGAAGTCGCAATCCATATCGCTAATCCTCCGTACCCATTAAGGATTGTATAAAGGCACTTTTCCTGATGCAAAAAGAAGGCATTGCATTGTAATTTTCTCACAACTGCATCCGCCTTCTTTTTTACATCATATCCTGCATACTCAATATCATCTCTGCCACCTCTACCAAGGCAGTTCCTGCATCCATACTGGTCTTTTGTAAATAATAGTGTGCCTCTTCTTCCGTCATATGGTTACGATCTATAAGCACTGCCTTCGCACGATTAATCTTTATCTTATCTTCTTCTTTTCGCTTTTGTTTTTTTCGCTTCTTTTCCTGTCGTTCATACCTATATGACATCATATTTAATGTCTCTACAAGCTCACGCATTTTTACCGGCATCTCCAAACAGACAATATTATTATTATAACAATTATCTAACTTGGATTTAGAAGCCATTAACAAAAGTTCAAATCCTTTCGGCAAATATTCATACAAATCTGCATAATACATGTCAGTGAGCTTATAACCGGATACTACAATTCCCCCATCCAGCTCGTTTGCCTTACTAATTGCCTGTGCACCTGTCGTACATGCAAGAACAACTTCATATCCCTGTCTTGCAATGACATTCATAATATTCTTCGCATCTTGCAATTTGGGAAATGCTACGATAATCTGCATACCGAAAAGCTCACCTCCAATCTTATTATGTTATTGCCCATTAAATACGATTTAAATATTCGTCTACTTCCCATTTTGTTACTTCTTCGCAATAACGATTCCATTCCTCTTTTTTGGCTTCTAGATAATTTTCTACGATATGTGTTCCTAATACATTCTGCAAAAATTTGTCCTTCTCGAACGCCTTAATAGCATCCTCCAAAGTCTTTGGCATCACCTTATCACTATAGGTTGTCTGCTCATCCAATCTTGGTGCTTTCAATCCACGTTTAATTCCATCTAAGCCTGCTGCCAAACATACCGCTAACACAAGATATGGATTAGATGCAGAGTCAGGGTTTCTAAATTCCAATTTCACCCCACCCTTTTTCTTACAATTCATGCGAATCATCGCTTCTCTATCTGTTAAAGAACAGCTAATTTTTAATGGTGCGTTATAACCTGGCACAAATCGCTTATAAGAATTTACAATTGGATTGTTAATTAACGCCATTCCCTCACAATGCTCCATAATTCCAGCCATAAACTGGTATGCAATTGTACTGATACCATTCTCATCATTCTCATCTACAAAACAATTCTTTCCATCCTTCATCAAAGAAAATGCAAGCTTCATAGCAGAACCTTGTAAATCTCTTCTTGGCTTTGGCATAAATGTCGCATGCATTCCATGACGTTTTGCTACCGTTCTTACAACCATTTTGAAGGTTACAATATTATCTGCGGTATTCATGGCACGATCTGCCGCAAATCCAATTCCATGCTGTGCAACCTCTGAGGCATGGTACGAAGTTTCTACCTCAAAGTCCATATCCTCTAAAAACAGTACAGCTTCTCGTCTTGCATTCTGTCCCTGATCAATCGGCCCAATGTCAAAATAGTCACCCTTCTCCTTTGTTGTTACAGTAGGCTCTCCCTCTTCATTTGTATCAAACAGGAAAAATTCACAATGTGGCTGTACCTGAAAAGTGTAACCCATCTCTGCTGCCTGATTTAATACATTCTGTAATATATATCTGGAATCCCCCTCAAAAGGTGTTCCATCTTCATAAACTACATCACACAAAAAGCGGGCAACTTTTCCCTGCTGTGGACGCCATGGAAAGATTGCAAATGTGTCCAACTGTGGTTTTAAAAAAAGCTCGCTCATATTATTTCCCTTAAAACCGTCTATGGCTGCACCATCAAACATACACTCATTATTCAATACCTTATCCAACTGACTTGTAGTTACCGCCAAATTTTTCAAAGTTCCAAATACATCTACGAACTGTAATCGAATAAATTCTACATCTTCCTCTTCTACTAAGTCCATGATGTCCTGCTTTGTATATTTATTCATATGCCTGTTCCTCCATTCCTAAAAATCCCAACTGTTGTAAGGCATACCAGACGCCTTCCTCCTCCACACTTTTCGTTACAAAATCCACTTTTTTCTTTACCTGTGAAGCACTGTTTCCCATAGCTACACCTACACCTGCATAGGTCAACATTGATAAATCATTTGCACTGTCTCCTAATGCCACTGTATTCTTCTTTGCCACATTAAGCTTGTCCGCCAAATATGCAATACCAGATGCCTTGCTATATCCCTTTGGAATTACCTCATAAAAGTCATCACTTCTTTTTATGAAGTCAAATTCTTCCTGCAAAGCTTCATAAAAACTGGCAAAATTGCTATCACTTCCAAGCCATATACTCAATTTTTGAAATTTTGGTTTTTCATCTTCCCAAAAACAACATCTTTTGTTTACTTCATCACCAAAATATTTCTTAACAAGAAGTAGCTTTTCATTATCCGTATCTCTGGAAATATAAAAATGCTTTTCGCCTTCCAACAATGCCTGAATCTTATTTTTTGTAATCTGTTCTATGATCCACTCTGCCTTTTTACCCGCAATTTCTTCTTTAAGGATAGTTTCTCCATTGTAGTAAATATATGTGCCGCAACCACAAACGACACCATCAAATCCAACCTCTACTACCTCTGGGTCAAGCTCCGAAAAACTTCTCCCCGTATTCACAAAACACAAGTGTCCCTGCTCTCTCGCCTGCTCTATGGATTTCTGTGTTTTTTGGGAAATTTCTCCTGTATTTTCATCTCGTAACGTACCGTCTATATCAAAAAAAAGAAGATGTGATTCCATTCTTCTCATCCTTTCTTCTCTATGTAAACTATAACATCTTTCTAATTTTATCATAAAATAATCAGATTGAAAACATTTTAACTACTTTCTTACCTTCCAGTCAATCACCAAAGCAATTGACTGGAAGCATCTATTTATTATTGCTAACATTGCTGTCTCAGCAATGTTCCAAATTGAACTATACACTCTGTCTACTATTTTATAAATATGAAATAAGCCAGCACTAAAATTCCAAGTACAATTCTGTACCATCCAAACACCTTGAAATCATGCTTTTTAATATAACCCATCAACCATTTGATTACTACAATCGAAACCAAGAAGGCAGTTATCATTCCAATTAATAAAATAATCAATTCTGCACTGGTAAATGCCAAGCCAAACTTAAATAATTTTAAAAAACTTGCTCCAAACATAACCGGAATCCCCAGGAAAAATGTAAATTCTGCTGCCATCTCTCTGGAAACGCCCAAAAGAATACCACCGATAATCGTTGAACCAGAACGGGAAGTTCCCGGTACTAAAGATAACACCTGAAATAATCCAATAGCAAGCGCTGTCTTAAAATCAATTTCTTTTAATGAATTTATCTTTGGTGTTCTTGTTTTATTGTAGTTTTCGATCACAATAAATAATATACCATATAATACCAGCATAGTTGCCACAACAGGTCCATTCATAAGGTGTGCATTCATCCAATCATCAAACAAAAGTCCCATAATTACAGCAGGTATACAAGCCACTGCAATTTTAATCCACATAACAATTTTATCCATGTAGCAGTAATTGTTACAAAATGTCTGAAACGTTTTCAAAACTCCTTTTTGGGCTTCATTGACAAACCAACTTTTCTTTGGTGCATTTTTCTTTAAATGAAACGGCCAAAGTTTACTCCAATAAAGAACAACAACCGCAAGAATAGCACCAAGCTGGATTACTACATCAAATACTTCCATAAAATCCGCGCTCTGTTTCATTTTCAGAAATTCATCCACAAGAATCAAATGTCCCGTACTACTAATCGGCAACCATTCAGTAATACCTTCCACAATACCTAAAAACAATGTTTTTAGAATTTCAATAAAGTTCAATGTTAGTAACATATTTTCCTCTCTTTCTGCTCTTTGGCATGTTTATTGCATAACTGTTCAAACAGTTCCTTTCTTTTATCTATTATCTATGCATTCTCTAGAAAAGTTATTCGATGCTTTTTCACTATCGTAAGCTATACCTATCAAAAACAGCCCCATCGCCGGCGCACACGCTCCTGCAGCAGTCCGATTTCTTTTTTCCAACATCTCTTTAATCTCTTCTGGTGCATAATATCCTGTACCAACCTGCAATAGTGTTCCAGTTATGATACGGACCATATTATATAAAAATCCACTTCCGGTTACCCGTAAAATAACCTCATCGCCCTCTCTTTTTATCTGTAAATCATAGATAGTTCTTACCGTATCTGTTACCTGCGTTTTTGCAGAACAAAAACTTTTGAAGTCATGTGTTCCAATCAAATATTCTGCACCCTTTTGCATGGCTTCTATATCCAGGTCCCAATGAAAATGATAAGTATAAAGGCGTTTACTCGGTATTGCAATCTTTCGATTTAATATATGATATTCATATGTTTTTTTGCTATCACAATGTCTCGGATGAAAATCCGGTTCTACTTCCTTTGAAGATTGAACGCGTATATCCCACGGTAAATGTGCATTCAATGCAAAAGCAAACTTTTCTGGCGGAATAGGACTATTGGTGTCAAAAACTGCAACATTTCCATAAGCATGCACTCCTGCATCCGTTCGACTGGCTCCAATTACTGCAATTTCTTCCTTGCACAACTCAGACAGTACTTTATTTATTTTGCCTTCCACGGTCACTGCATTCGGTTGGATCTGCCAACCATGGTAATTCGTACCATCATATGCAATTTCCAATTTAATTCGCTTCATTCAATTTTTTTCCTTCCTGTCTTTCCTATGCCACTTTATCTTTCGCATAGCAGACTGTTTTTCCTATTTTATATCATCCAAATCATAGGTACCCATTTTACTGTTCCAATTAAGATAACCATATAAAGAAATAAAACTAAAAAGGCAATTCCATCTCTCTTTTTGTATTTTAATGGCTTCATCTTTGTCCGCCCTTCTCCACCATGATAGCAACGTGCTTCCATTGCCATTGCCAGCTCATTCGCCCTCCGAAAAGCAGATACAAATAACGGTACTAATATCGGAACCAAGCTCTTTGCTCTTTTTATTAAATTTCCTGACTCAAAATCTGCACCTCTTGCCATCTGTGCCTTCATAATTTTATTCATTTCCTCTATTAAGATAGGAATAAATCGAAGTGCAATCGACATCATCATCGCAATCTCGTGGACAGGAATATGAAGTTTATTTAGGGGATGAAACAGTGTTTCAATTCCATCCGTCAATTGATTGGGAGTCGTAGTAAAGGTCATCATAGATGCTCCAAATACTAACAGACACAGTCGCATTCCCATAAAAATTGCCCGCTTGATGCCCTCTGCGGTTATCGTAAGAACACCCCATTTTACAATAGGTGTTCCTGTTGAAAAGAATACCTGTATACACATTGTAAAAATTAAAATCATAGCAATTGGTTTCAAACCCTTAATAATATGGGAAAATGGTATCTTTGAAATGGATATCACCATTGCCAAAAAAAGAACACAGGTGAAAAAGCCCAAAAATCGCTGAAAACAAAACATAGAAATCATATATACAAAAGTAGCAATAAATTTTGTTCTGGGATCAAGCTTGTGAATTGGGGATTCTTTTGCATAATACTGTCCAATTGTTATATCTCGTATCATTTTGTTCTATCCTTTCTTCATAGCCTTCAAAATTGCCCTTTTTGCTTCTTCCACCGTAATTGGATTTTCTTTAATAGAAATTCCACTTTTCCTCAATTTATCTACAACATAAGTAATCTGTGGTACTGCCAATCCAAGCATCTCCAATTCTTCCCTATGTTTAAATATTTCTCTCGGTGTACCATCCAACATCACTTGTCCTTGATGCATGACCAGCAACCTTTCTGCATAATTTGCCACATCCTCCATTGAATGTGAAACCATGATAATCGTACATTTTCGTTTTTCATGCAATTCTTTTATAAGGGATAAAATTTCATCCCTACCATAAGGGTCCAGTCCAGCCGTCGGTTCATCCAAAATAAGCACTTCTGGTTGCATTGCCAGCACCCCGGCTAGTGCTACTCGTCTTTTCTGTCCCCCAGAAAGTTCAAAGGGAGATACGTCTAAGAAATCCTCCGACAATCCCACATCTTTCAAAGCCTGATAGCTTCTACAATCCACCTCTAAAGGAGGCAGTCCTAAATTCCTTGGACCAAATTTTATATCTTCAATTACACTACTCTCAAACAATTGATATTCCGGATACTGAAATACCAACCCAACCTTTCCTCTTAACTTTACCTTATCAAAGTCAGGTGCATCAATGTCCTCTCCATTATAATAAATGGTTCCACTGGTGGCTTTTTCCAATCCATTTAAATGCTGTACCAATGTTGATTTTCCTGAACCAGTATGTCCGATAATACATATAAACTCTCCGTCTTTTATCGTAAGATTAATATCCTTTAATGCATATTCACCTTCCTGAATGGCGTCTTGATATTGATAACATACATGGTCTAATATAATGGACATAAAGCCACCTCCTTACTATAATTGTCCTTTCTTAGAGTGCAAAAAACTCAACTCATTTTTTAACTTTAACCTGTCAATCCGGCTCATTTTTTATTTTTATAATAAATTTCTGTAGATATCCATTAACAATTCCATATCTTTTGTAATTCCTCTACTAATTCATTTACAGTCAAAATACTCTCTGGTAAATTGATGCCTTCTTTTCTTAATTCATAAGCAAGTTTCGTTACCTGTGGTACATCTAAACGGTATTCTTTCAATTGCTCTACCTGTGTAAATAATTCACGAGGAGTTCCTTCCATCTGTACATTACCTTGATACATAACATACACGCGGTCTGCATTTACCACCTCATCCATATGGTGTGTAATTAAAATAACCGTAATGCCTTCCTCTTTATTTAAACGCAATACCGTCTCCATTACTTCTTTTCTACCAGACGGATCTAACATTGCAGTAGATTCATCCAAAACAATACATTTGGTTTTCATTGCCATCACACCCGCAATTGCAACCCGTTGCTTTTGACCTCCTGATAACTGATTTGGTGAGTATTTTCTAAACTTTGTCATACCAACCGCATCTAAGCTCTCATTCACCCGTTCCCAGATTTCTTCCGTTGGTATTCCTATATTTTCCGGTCCAAAACCAACATCTTCTTCTACTACATTTGCAATAATCTGATTATCAGGATTCTGAAACACCATACCTGTTGTCTGTCTAATTTTCCATAATTCTTCTAAATCACTACTATTTCGACCATCAATTACAAGTGTTCCTTCCGAAGGTGTCAACAAGGCATTTAAGTGTTTTGCAAAAGTAGATTTTCCTGAACCATTTGCTCCCAACACTGCAATAAACTCACCCTGTTTTATGTCCAGCGTGACTCCATCCAATGCGCGATTAATCTCTGTTACATTTCCTTCTTCATCCCTACGAAAATATTCATACGCTATATTTCTTGCCTGTATCAAACCTTCTCACCTCCGCATTTCACTGTGTTTAATTGTAAAGCATTCTTCCTTATTTGTAAACCCAAACTATGAGAAACATGCCTTACAGGTTTAGAATATTTTGCTTCATAGCATTAAGCCATTTTATCTCTAGTCCTATAGCTAATCAAAGTTCCATTTCTCTATTGAGAAACTCCTCAATGATAAACAAGACGAATACCCTAACAAAAAAACTGCCACACTCTCTCGAATGTGACAGTTCTCTACGCTATTATAAATTATACTAATTCAATTAATACTTCCATAGCAGCATCACCTTTACGCTGACCAATCTTTACGATTCTTGTATAACCACCGTTACGATCTGCATACTTAGGTGCGATTTCATTAAATACCTTATCTGCAACATCAACAGTCTTAGTATTACGCTTTTTACCAGCACCCTTAGTTGTTTCTGTTACATTGTAAAGCATCTTATTCATTTGTCTTCTTGCATGAATACGACTAGGATTTTCTTTCTTGATTTCTTTATCGATTGTCTCACGAACAACAACCTGATATTTCTTACCATTCTTGCTTGTCTTTTCTTCTGTAACCTTTACGCCGTTCTCATCTCTTTTTGCAACTGTAGACTTTACAGTTACAGTCTCATAATTATCTTTTTCTCTCACGCCTAAAGCAATGATGCCTTCAGCGATACGACGGATTTCTTTTGCCTTAGCTTCCGTAGTAACGATCTTACCATTGTAAAGTAAATTTGTTACCTGGTTTCTAAGCAAAGCTTTTCTCTGACTTGAAGTTCTTCCAAGTTTTCTATAGCCTGCCATTTGCTTACCTCCTAAATTTATAACAATGTTTCTAATATGCTACGATTATTCATCCCCGACATTTAAGGATAATCCTAATTCTTTCAATTTTGCAAGCACTTCTTCCAATGACTTACGTCCTAAGTTACGAACCTTCATCATATCATCAGAAGTCTTGTTTGTTAATTCTTCAACAGTATTGATACCAGCTCTCTTTAAGCAGTTATAAGAACGAACAGAAAGCTCTAATTCGTCAATGCTCATATCAAGAACTTTACCCTTGTCATCCTCTGGCTTCTCAACCATGATTTCTGCTGTCTTAGCATTCTCAGATAAATCAATAAAGGATTTCAAGTGCTCACTTAAAACCTTAGCAGCCAAACTTACTGCTTCATCTGGTTCTAATGTACCATTTGTAAATACATCTAATGTTAATTTGTCAAAATCAGTAATTTGACCAACACGAGTATTTTCAACTGCCAAATTTACTCTTTCAACCGGTGTATAGATTGAGTCAATTGCAATTGTTCCAATCGAAGGATTTTCATCTCTCTCTTTATTCTTATCAGAACTTACATAACCTCTTCCACATGTAATTGTAAGAGTTCCTGATAATTTGCAATCTTTACCACCACTAAGTGTAGCAATTACTAACTCAGGGTTTAAAATCTCCAAACCATCACCTAACTGAAGATCTCCAGCAGTTACAACACATTCACCTTCAAAATCCAAATATACAGTCTTGGGTTCTGTAGAATCACTTGTATTTTTAATTGCCAGTTTCTTGATGTTCATAATAATTTCTGTCACATCTTCCTTTACTCCTGGAATAGAGCTGAATTCATGAACAACACCATCAAGTTTTACTTGGCTAACTGCTGTACCAGGCAATGACGATAGCATAATTCTTCTTAAAGAATTACCCAAAGTTGTACCATAGCCTCTCTCAAGGGGTTCTACTACAAAACGTCCATATCTCTTATCTTCAGAAATTTCTGCAATCTCAATTTTTGGTTTTTCAAAATCAAACACTACTGGACCCTCCTTTTGGGTTATATGCTGCTATTACTGTCAAGCACAATACCAAAATAATCAATTGGCATCTGCCATTCCCAGCGGGAATAACAGAAGCACATTTTATAATTACTTAGAATATAACTCGACAATAAGCACGTCGTTTACAGGAACATCAATCTGATCTCTTGTAGGAAGTTCTTTAACAACACCTGATAAAGCTTCATGATTTGCTTCCAACCATGCTGGAACTAATCTTCCGTCTGTAACTTCTAAGATATCTTTGTATCTCTGCATATTCTTATACTTTTCAGCAATTTCAATTGTATCGCCAGCTTTTACCTGATAAGAAGGAATGTTTACAACCTTACCATTTACAAGTACATGCTTATGATCAACAATCTGTCTTGCTTCTTTTCTTGTTCTACCATATCCCATTCTGAAAAGAACGTTGTCAAGTCTTAACTCAAGAAGAATCATTAAGTTATCACCAGTAGTACCGGTTCTAATCTTCTGAGCCTTTGCAAACATATTTCTAAAAGGCTTTTCTAATACACCATAAATGAACTTAGCCTTTTGTTTTTCTCTTAACTGTAAGCCATACTCACTTACTTTTCTACCAGTTCTAACACTTCTGTTAGACTTCTTATCGATTCCTAAAACCTGAGGATCGATTCCTAAAGATCTACATCTCTTAAGCACTGGGGTTCTATCTACTGCCATTCTTTTTACCTCCTAATCATTATACTAGACACGTCTACGCTTTGGTGGTCTACAACCGTTATGTGGTACTGGAGTTACATCCTTGATACTTGTAACTTCGATTCCGCAAGCCTGAAGAGCACGAATTGCTGCTTCTCTTCCTGAACCTGGTCCCTTAACCATAACTTCTACAGACTTTAAGCCGTGTGGGATAGCTGCCTTTGCTGCTGTCTCTGCTGCCATCTGTGCTGCATAAGGAGTAGATTTTCTTGAACCTCTGAAGCCTAATCCACCTGCACTTGCCCAAGAAAGTGCATTACCTTCTGCATCTGTCAGTGTAACAATTGTATTATTAAAAGATGACTGAATATGTGCTTGTCCACGATCAACGTTTTTCTTAACACGTTTTTTTGTCACTTTTTTTGCTATTTTCTTAGCCATTGACAAACCCTCCTATGGATTTAAAATTCTTTTCTCTCTATTTATGATTATTTCTTCTTGTTAGCTACTGTACGCTTAGGACCTTTTCTTGTTCTAGCGTTTGTCTTAGTCTTCTGTCCACGAACTGGAAGACCTTTTCTATGACGGATTCCTCTATAGCATCCGATTTCCTGTAATCTCTTGATGTTCATTGCGATTTCTCTACGTAAATCACCTTCAACTGTCTGAGAAGCGTCAATTACGTCACGAATTCTTGCAACTTCTTCATCTGTTAAGTCCTTAACACGAGTGTCAGGATTAACCTTTGCTTCTGCAAGGATACGGTTAGAACTTACTCTACCGATACCATACACATAGGTAAGACCTATTTCTACACGTTTTTCTCTTGGTAAATCTACACCACTGATACGAGCCATGTGCAATAACCTCCATAAATAATTTTATTTAATAGTTTCCCGGTTACTTTTGTAACCTTATCGATTCGTACAATTCAACACTCCCGCGTGTATCATTGTTCAGCCGCTTTAAACCATGCATCAGGAATAGACCTTATTTAGAAATCCCGATGGCGCCTTGGTGAAAATGACACCGTACGCTACAGCGAATCAAACTGTCCACAGTATCACAATTTTCGTACATTACTGTACTGCCATGAGTGGCATTGTAACACAAAAAGCAAAAACAATATATATTATTGTGAAATCACGAAACCTTCTGTCGCAATGCTTCAAAAGGAAACTGATTTCTCTAAAATATTAACCTTGTCTTTGTTTGTGTCTAGGATTTTCGCAGATTACTCTTACTCTTCCTTTTCTTTTGATGATCTTGCATTTTTCGCAAATCGGTTTTACTGATGATCTTACTTTCATCGTAATCTCTCCTTTCACAAAAGTCCATTTGCTATTTTAGCATAAGACTCGACAGATTGCAAGTGTTAATCTTAATTTTCCTAAAAAATGGGATTGCTGTACTTTACGGCAATCCCATTTTTTATTTTAACACACAAATTTACTTATCTCTCCAGATAATTCTGCCCTTTGATAAGTCATATGGGGATAATTCCAATGTTACTTTATCTCCTGGCAAAATACGGATAAAGTTCATTCTTAATTTTCCGCTAATATGTGCCAATACAATATGACCATTTTCCAATTCCACCTTAAACATGGCATTTGGTAATTTTTCAACAACTGTTCCTTCAATTTCTACTACATCTGCTTTTGACATATCGATTCCTCCTACATTTGATTCTTTTTATATAATTTTAATACTCTTTTATATTCCAAGTCGTTCGCTTGGTCACCGATCCTTTTATCAGGTCTGGTTATAAACAAAATATGCTTTTTCTTCTTTTTTTTAGGTTTACTCTTCTTTTTATATACTCCATCTACTAAATAGACATATTCCTTTTCCTGTTTCATTATTATATAGTAGGAACCCGAATCATGTCCTGCACAGGAGCATACAATATCGCCAACTTGATACTCTTGCATCTTTTCACCTACTGTCTCAGAGATAATATAACAGGTTCATCCTCTGTTATAAGAATAGTATTCTCATAATGTGATGACAAAGAACCATCCTGTGTAACCACTGTCCAGTCATCTTCCAGCCACCATACATCATATGCACCGGCATTTACCATCGGTTCAATAGCCAATGTCATTCCTGGAACAAGTTTAGGTCCACGCCCTATGGTCTTATAGTTTGGCACCTCTGGTTCCTCGTGCAAATTTTTTCCAATTCCATGTCCGACCAAATCTCTCACAACTGAAAACCCATTTTTCTCTACATGTTCCTGAATTGCTTTAGAAATATCATGTAAATGATTCCCTGCTTTTGCATATTTTATTCCTTCAAAAAAACTTTCTTTTGTAACATCCATCAGTCTCTGTGCCTCTTGGCTCACTTCCCCAACTGCATGAGTTCGTGCCGCATCTGAATGATACCCTTCATAAATCACTCCTGCATCCAGGCTTACAATATTTCCTTCTCGCAAAATGTGTTTTTTATTAGGAATACCATGTACAATTTCATCATCCACAGATACACAGATAGATGCAGGATATCCATTATAATTCAAAAAGGATGGTTCGCAACCAAAACTTTTAATCAAATCATATCCCTTTTTATCAATATCCCAAGTGGAAATTCCCGGTCTGATAAACTTTTCTAATTCTTCATGTACAATTGCAAGAATTCTTCCTGCCTCTTTCATCCGTTCAATTTCCTTTGCAGATTTAATTGAAATACCTGACATAATTACACCTCAAGAATATCTACGATACATTGAAATACGTCTGCCATATCCTGTGTTCCATCCACTGATTTTAAAATTCCTTTGTTAGAGTAATATTCAATCAATGGTTGTGTTTGTTCATGATATACTTTCAAACGATTCTTTACTGTCTCTGGTTGGTCATCATCTCTCAGGATTAACTTTCCACCACATGCATCACAGATACCTTCTGTCTTTGTTGGGTTATATACAATATGATATGTTCCACCACATGCGACACATGCTCTTCTACCTGACATACGATTAATAATATTTTCATCTGGTACATCTACATCAATGGCATAGTCAACCTTATCATTAATTTTTGATAATGCTGCATCTAACGCTTCTGCCTGTGGAATTGTTCTTGGAAAACCATCTAAAACATATCCATTTTTAGCATCATCCTGTGCCACACGGTCTACAACTAAATCAACTACTAACTCATCTGGAACAAGCGCTCCCTGATCCATATATGTCTTAGCCTTTTTTCCAAGTTCTGTACCATTTTTAATGTTCGCTCTAAAAATATCACCAGTTGAAATGTGTGGAATATTATATTTCTCAGCAATCTTCTTTGCCTGTGTTCCTTTTCCTGCACCAGGTGCACCTAACATAATAATTTTCATATTACTCACCTTACCCTCCCTTACGGGAAAAACCTTTCTATTAATACTCTGCTATAACATATTTATTAATTATTTTATATTCAATTCCTAATTCAAAAAAATATTTTCTAACTGCAAAAAAGTATTACAAATTTTCACGCTCTTAAGCAGTAACTTTTACACAAATATAAAATTGATAATTACTCTTATAAATAAATTTAGCTGTAGTTGCACGCAACTACAGCTAAAGAAAATCGAATCTTATTCGCTAAGGAATCCTCTATAGTGACGAACAAGCATCTGTGAATCAATCTGTTTGATTGTTTCTAATACAACACCTACAATAATGATCAGTGATGTACCACCAAATGAAACATCAGCTCCAAAGGCTCCTGAGAAAATAATTGGTAAAATTGCCACAATTGTCAATCCTACTGCTCCGATAAAAATTACATAATTTAATACTTTAGTTAAATAGTCTGTAGTTGGTTTACCAGGACGAATACCTGGAATAAATCCTCCCTGCTTCTTCATATTATTTGCTACTTCAATTGGGTTAAATGTAACTGAAGTATAAAAATATGCAAAGAAAATGATAAGCAGAATGTACACTAACATTCCTAAAGTATACTTGAATTCATAAATATTCTTTACGTTAAACCAATCACTCTGGTTACATACTTTCAAGAATTTCTGGAAAATAGTTGCATCATCACCAGACTGTGGTCGAACACCAAAGAAACTAGCAATTACAATTGGGAATGATAACAATGAACCAGCAAAAATAACAGGGATAACACCTGCTGTATTTACTTTCAATGGGATGTGTGAAGATTGACCTCCCACCATCTTTCTTCCTTGTAATTTTTTTGCATACTGAACAGAAATTCTTCTTTCCGCATCAGATAAAATAACAATAAATACAACTAATGCAACTAAAATTGCAACGATAACAACAGCTGCGGATGCTTTTCCACCATAACTTGTTGCGCTCTTTACAAACTTATTGTATAGTGTTAGCAAATCTTCTGGTATTCTTGAAAGAATATTAACTAACAAGATAATTGAAATACCATTACCAACGCCTTTTTCAGTAATTCTTTCACCTAACCACATTAAGAATGTAGCACCAGCCGTTAAAGCAACTACACTGATAATAACGGACTGTAAATCAAATCCGTCTTCAAAATATCCTTGATTACCAAAACCAATTGCCATAGCTGCACTTTCCATAATAGAAAGAATAACTGCTACATAACGTGTCCATTCATTAATCTTCTTTCTGCCTTCTTCTCCATCTTTTTGTAACTCTTCCAAACTAGGAATAGCAATGGTAAGTAACTGCATAATAATAGAAGATGTAATATATGGTGTAATACTAAGCGCAAAAACAGACATGGTGGAAAAAGATCCACCAGTCATGGCATCAAAAAAACTTAATGCACTTTGTTGATCAAACCAACTTGAAAAATAACTTCTGTTCACGCCTGGAATAGGAAGCTGACTACCTATTCTTACAATAATAAGAGCAAAGAAGGTGTATATGATTTTATTCCTAATATCTTTAACTTTTAAAGCATCACGGAATTTTTTTAACATATTAAATCACCTCTGCTTTTCCACCAAGTGCCTGAATCTTTTCTGCAGCTGATGCACTGAATGCATTAACCTTAACTTCAAGCTTCTTAGTTAATTCTCCATTTCCAAGAATTTTAACTCCATCTTTTGGATTCTTAATTACACCTGCATCAAGTAATGTTTCTACAGTTACAACTGTACCATCTTCAAAACGATTTAAAACATCTACGTTGATTGCAATGATATCTTTTGAATTTCTACAAGTAAAACCTCTCTTAGGAAGTCTTCTGTATAAAGGCATCTGTCCACCTTCAAAACCTGGTCTTGGTGCTCCAGAACGAGCTTTCTGACCTTTATGTCCCTTACCAGCAGTCTTACCATTTCCTGAACCATGTCCACGACCTCTTCTAAAAGTATCACTGTGCTTAGAACCTTCTGCTGGTCTTAATTCTGATAAATTCATTACATGCACCTCCCTTTATTATTTCTATTAGATTTCCTCTACTTTAACTAAATGTCTTACATGCCAAACCATACCTCTAACAGCTTCGTTATCAGGTAATTCAACTGTTTTATGCATTTTCTTAAGACCTAAAGCTTCTACTGTAGCTCTCTGCTTAGGAATTGCACCGATTGGTGATTTTACTAATGTAACTTTTAATTTATTTGCCATCTTAAACCTCTTTTCTGCATACCTGATGTAGAACTTACTCTACGTTTGCATACTACTATCAATCTGCCAGTAAACTGGCTGATTACGCTGCAACAACCAAACATGCGATGCATGTCTGGTGTCTACTGCGTTACCGGTTACTTAATTCTAATTAAACAACTGATCCACTGAAATTCCACGAAGTTTTGCAACTTCTTCTGGAGTCTTTAAGTTTCTCAATCCTTCGATTGTTGCAAGTACAACATTCTGTTTATTATTAGAACCCAATGACTTTGTACGGATATTCTTGAATCCTGCTAATTCCAAAACGGAACGAGCTGGACCACCAGCGATAATACCAGTACCTTCTGGGGAACGCTTTAACAATACCTGAGCACTGCCAAACTTTCCTAGGAAGTCATGTGGTACACTACCATTCTCATCCATTGGTAGCTCGATTAAATTCTTAACGGCTGCTTCCTTACCCTTACGGATAGCTTCTGGAATTTCTGTAGCCTTACCTAAACCTGCACCAACGTGTCCGTTCTTGTCTCCAACAACAACCAAAGCAGTAAATCTCATGTTACGTCCACCTTTTACTACTTTTGTTACACGCTTAATGGTTACAACGTTATCTTCTAATTCTAACTGACTAGCATCAACGATTGTACGTTTCATGTATTCTCCTCCTTGCTTAGAACTCTAGACCTGCTTCTCTTGCTGCATCTGCTAAAGCTTTTACCTTACCCTGATAGATGAATCCTCCTCTATCGAAGACAACAGTAGTGATTCCCTTAGCTTTTGCCTTTTCAGCGATTACTTTACCTACATATGCTGCTGCAGCAACGTCATTTGTCTTTTCTAATTCAGCCTTAACATCTTTTTCAAGAGTAGATGCTGAAACTAAGGTATTACCAACTGTATCGTCAATAATTTGAGCATACATATGATTATTACTTCTGAATACAGCTAAACGTGGTCTTTCTGCTGTACCAGCAAAACGATTACGTAATCTTCTATGTTTATTAACGCGAACTTTGCTTCTTGCTTCTTTACTAACCATTCTGTTTTCACTCCTTTAATTATTTCTTACCAGTCTTACCAACTTTACGTCTGATTACTTCATCAGCATACTTAATACCTTTACCCTTATAAGGCTCTGGTGCTCTCTTTTCTCTGATTTCAGCAGCATACTGGCCAACCTTTTCCTTATCGATACCCTTAACGATGATCTTATTCTGACCATCAAGAACAGTCTCGATACCTTCTGGATCTTCCATCTCAACTGGATGAGAATAACCAAGGGATAATGTTAATACCTTACCCTTCTTAGCAGCTCTATATCCAACACCATTAACTTCAAGAACTTTTTCATAACCATCAGTTACACCAACGATCATATTAAAAATTAATGTTCTTGTTAATCCGTGTAAGCTTTTCATTTTCTTTAAATCATTAGGTCTTGTAACAACTATTTCAGAACCTTCTAATTTAATTGTCATCTCTGAAGGTAACACTCTCTCAAGTGTTCCCTTAGGACCTTTTACAGTCACTTTATTATTTTCTGCAATATCAACTGTTACTCCAGCCGGTACCGCGATAGGCATTTTTCCTATACGTGACATGCCCGCACCTCCTAAAATATTCTTAATTTATTTGCTAACTTTGCTTTCAATTACCAAACGAATGCTAATACTTCTCCACCAACATTTGCTTTTCTAGCTTCTTTATCAGTTAAAACGCCTTTGTTTGTAGAAATGATTGCAACTCCAAGACCACCAAGTACTCTAGGAAGTTCTTCAACATTTGCATACACACGAAGACCTGGCTTAGAGATTCTCTTTAAACCAGTGATAATCTTTTCGTTCTTATCCTTACCATACTTTAATGTGATATGAATAGATTTGAAACCACCAACCTCTTCAATATCAAACTTTTTGATGTAACCCTCTTTTAAAAGGATTTCAGCAATAGCTATCTTCATTTTTGAAGCAGGTACATCTACTGTATCATGTTTAGCAGTATTTGCATTACGAATTCTTGTAAGCATATCTGCGATTGGATCGCTCATTGTCATGTGATTTTGCCTCCTTATAAAAACTAGAAAACTCTCGCGTTTTCCCAACGGCTCATTGAACCGGCATAACTTTCGTTATGCTGGTCTCTGAGACTCTGTATATTTTACCAACTTGCTTTCTTAACACCAGGGATCTGTCCTTTGTATGCTAACTCACGGAAGCAAATTCTGCAAATTCCGTATTTTCTCAAATATGCATGTGGACGACCACAAATTCTACAACGGCTGTATTCTCTTGTAGAGAACTTAGCAGGACGTTGCTGCTTAACCTTCATTGATGTCTTAGCCATGAATTTCCCTCCTAACTATTTTTTGAATGGCATACCGAACTGTGCTAATAATTCACGAGCCTCTTCGTCTGTTTTTGCAGTTGTAACAAAGATTACATCCATACCTCTTACCTTATCAACCTTATCAAATTCGATTTCAGGGAAGATTAACTGTTCTTTGATACCAAGTGCATAGTTTCCTCTACCATCAAATGCATTAGGGTTTACACCTCTAAAGTCACGTACTCGAGGTAATGCTAAGTTAATAAGACGATCAGCGAACTCATACATCTTATCTCCTCTTAAAGTAACTTTACAACCAATTGGCATACCTTCTCTGATTTTGAAGTTAGCAACAGACTTCTTTGCTCTTGTTAATACAGCCTTCTGACCTGAGATAGTCTCAAGGTCACGAACTGCTGTCTCAAGAACCTTTGCATTATCTTTTGCTTCTCCAACACCCATGTTAATAACGATTTTATCTAACTTTGGTACTTCCATAATGTTCTTATAACCGAACTTCTTTACCATACCGTCAACGATCTCATTTTTATATGTTTCTTTTAATCTACTAGCCAACGTATTGGACCTCCTTTCCTAAATTAGTCAATCACTTCGTTTGTAGCTTTAGCAACACGAACCTTTTTACCATCTTTGATTTCAAAACCAATTCTTGAAGGTTTTCCTTTGCTCAAGTACATTACATTCGAAATATCAATTGGTGCTTCCATCTTTACGATACCACCATTAGGATTAGCCTGACTTGGTTTAGCATGCTTTGTAACATTATTAACGCCTTCAACTAAGACCTTACCATTCTTTACGCTCTTAACTTTTCCCTGGCTACCCTTATTCTTTCCAGCGATAACGATAACCTGGTCACCTTTTTTAATCTTACTAGTTGCCACTCTCGACACCTCCTTACAATACTTCTGGTGCTAATGAAACGATTTTCATGAACTGTTTTTCTCTTAACTCTCTAGCAACAGGTCCAAAAATACGAGTTCCTCTAGGGTTCTTATCATCTTTAATAATTACAGCTGCGTTTTCATCAAACTTAATATAAGAACCGTCTTTACGACGTGCGCCCTTAACAGTACGAACAACAACTGCTTTAACAACGTCACCTTTTTTTACAACTCCACCAGGTGTTGCATCTTTGACCGTAGCAACAATTACGTCACCAATATTCGCATATCTTCTAGTTGAACCGCCTAATACACGGATGCAAAGTAATTCTTTTGCACCAGTATTGTCAGCAACTTTAAGTCTTGATTCTTGTTGGATCATGTCAATACTCCTTTCGAATAATTCATTCAAATGTGCAAAAATTATTTTGCCTTTTCGATAATTTCTACAAGTCTCCATCTCTTATCTTTAGACAATGGTCTTGTTTCCATTACTTTAACTCTATCGCCAATGTTACACTCGTTGTTTTCATCATGAGCCTTTAATTTGTAAGTTCTCTTAACGATCTTGTTGTAAAGAGGATGCTTTACATTATCAACGACAGCAACAACAATTGTTTTGTCCATTTTATTACTAAGTACTTTTCCAGTACGAGTCTTTCTTAAATTTCTTTCCACAACAATATCTCCTTTCTAAAATTCTTACTGTATATCAGTAAGTCATTATTTAGCAACTTTAGCCTGTGCAGTAATTACAGTCTGAATTCTTGCGATATTCTTTCTAACTTCTTTAATTCTGCTTGTATTGTCTAATTGATTTGTTGCGTTCTGGAATCTTAAGTTGAAAAGTTCCTTTTTTGCAGCTACTAATTCGTCATTCAACTCAGCTACTGACTTGTTCTGTAAATCTTCTACAAATTTCTTACTCTTCACTGCCAGCACCTCCTTCTAAGTCTGCACGAGAAACAACCTTACACTTAACTGGTAACTTATGTGTTGCAAGTCTCAATGCTTCTCTAGCTACTTCCTCAGGTACACCAGCTACCTCAAATAATACACGTCCAGGTTTAACTACTGCTACCCAACATTCCAAGTTACCCTTACCTTTACCCATACGAACCTCAAGAGGCTTATGTGTAACAGGTTTGTTAGGGAAAATCTTAATCCATACCTTACCACCACGCTTCATATAACGAGTCATCGCAATACGGGCAGCTTCAATCTGATTTGATTTAATCCATGCTGGCTCTAAAGCTACGATACCGTACTCACCATTGGAAATCTTATTTCCTCTAGTAGCCTTACCACGCATAGTACCACGGAACTCTTTACGATGCTTTACTCTCTTAGGCATTAACATTATTTATCGCTCCCTTCCTTTTTTCCTTCTTTTGTTGGAAGTACTTCACCCTGGTAAATCCAAACTTTTACGCCCATCTTACCATAAGTTGTATCAGCTTCTGCAAATCCGTAATCGATATCTGCACGTAATGTCTGCAAAGGAATTGTTCCTTCACTATAGAACTCTGTACGAGCCATATCAGCACCACCAAGACGACCAGAAACCGCTGTCTTAATACCCTTTGCTCCTGCTTTTCTTGCTCTACCCATTGTAGACTTCATTGCACGTCTGAAAGGAATACGATTTTCTAACTGTGTTGCAATGTTCTCAGCAACAAGCTGTGCATTCATATCTGGCTTCTTAACTTCCTTGATATCAACCATAAGCTTCTTGTCCGTAAACTTAACTAACTCAGTCTTAAGCTTTTCAATTTCAGAACCGCCCTTACCAATTACAACACCAGGCTTAGCTGTGTAAACGATAATCTTAACGCGGTCAGCAGATCTTTCAATTTCAATCTTAGAAATACCTGCACTATATAATCTCTTTTTCAAGAACTTTCTAATGTTATAATCTTCTACTAAACAATCTGCAAAATCATCTTCTGCATACCATCTTGAGTCCCAGTCTTTAATAACTCCGACTCTTAACCCATGAGGATTGACTTTCTGTCCCATGATTTACCTCCTTATCTTTCATCAAGAATAACAGTAATATGACTCATTCTCTTTTCAATTCTGTAAGCTCTACCCTGTGCTCTTGGCTTAACTCTCTTCATTGTTGGTCCCTTATTTGCATAACACTCTGCAATGTAAAGGTTTTCTGGGTTCATTCCGTTATTGTTCTCAGCATTTGCGATTGCTGACTCTAATAACTTCTTAATTAAACTTGATGCATATCTAGGATTATATGCTAAAATACCAAGTGCTGTTTTTACATCCTTGCCTCTGATAGCGTCTAAAACGAAACAAGCTTTCTGTACAGAAACTCTAGCGTAAGATAACTTAGCTGATGGTCTTGTATCCTTATTCTGTTCGTTTCTTTCTCTTTTAATCTGGGATCTATGTCCTCTAGCCATGGATGAAGCCTCCTTTCAATTTCCTCAAATATATTTCCGATTAAATTATTTTCTTCCTTTTCTTTCGTCCTTATCATGACCCTTATATGTTCTTGTAGCAACAAACTCACCAAGTTTGTGTCCAACCATATCTTCTGTCACATATACAGGTACATGTCTTCTTCCATCATGAACAGCAAATGTGTGTCCAACGAATGATGGGAAAATTGTAGAACGACGTGACCAAGTTTTGATAACCTGCTTATCGTTTGCTGCGTTTAAAGCATCTACTTTCTTAAGTAAGCTCTTATCAGCAAAAGGTCCCTTCTTTAATGAACGTGCCATAGGTTTTAACCTCCTTCAATCTATGTGTCAAACTTCTATTATTTAGCTAACGCTTTACCATCTCTTCTTCTTACAATCATCTTATTAGACTGCTTGTTTTTCTTTCTTGTCTTCAAACCAAGAGCTGGCTTACCCCAAGGAGTAACAGGGCCTGGACGACCGATTCCTGTCTTTCCTTCACCACCACCGTGTGGATGGTCATTAGGGTTCATAACAGAACCACGAACTGTAGGTCTGATACCCATGTGACGCTTACGTCCAGCTTTACCAATATTAATCAAGCCGTGATCTGCGTTACCAACCTGTCCAACAGTTGCTCTACAAATGATTGGTACCATTCTCATTTCGCCAGAAGGTAATCTAAGTGTTGCATACTTACCTTCCTTCGCCATAAGCTGAGCGCTGTTTCCTGCAGAACGAACTAACTGTCCACCCTTACCAGGATACATTTCAATATTGTGAACTTCTGTACCAACTGGAATATCAGCTAATGGTAAGCAGTTACCAACACTGATTTCAGCAGTCGAACCATTCATAACAGTCTGTCCAACCTTTAATCCAACTGGAGCAAGGATATAAGCCTTTTCTCCATCAGCATAACAAATTAAAGCGATATTTGCTGTTCTGTTTGGATCGTATTCGATTGTCTTAACAACAGCTGGAATACCGTCTTTCTTTCTCTTAAAATCAATAATTCTATATTTTCTTCTAGAACCACCACCATGGTGTCTTACTGTAATCTTTCCCTGATTATTACGACCAGCATTCTTCTTTAATGAAGTTGTTAATGATTTCTCTGGCTTATCTGTTGTGATTTCAGCGAAATCAGACATGGTCATATTTCTTCTGGAAGGTGTATATGGGTTAAACTTTTTAATTCCCATTTTTCGCACTCCTTTCAATTTGTCCACGCACGCACGCGTGTCAATGTTGTTTTTATTCTTATCGGTTATAAAAAAACCTTAATGTTCTCTTTGTCTAATCTTACAGACCTTCAAAGATTTCAATATCAGCACTTTCTGCTGTTAATTTAACGATTGCTTTTTTCTTCTTAGCTGTCTTACCAACAACCATTCCACGTCTCTTCTTCTTGCCATCCATGTTCATGGTATTAACGCTAGCAACCTTTGTTCCTTCAAATAACTTTTCTACAGCTTCTTTAATCTGAGCCTTTGTAGCTTCTGTATGAACTAAGAAAGTGTACTTCTTTTCGCCCATAGCACTCATACTCTTCTCAGTAATAACCGGTTTAAGGATCACGTCATAGTATTTTAAATCTGCCATTATGCGTATACCTCCTCAATCTTTGCTACAGCGTCTTTTGTTACAACAACTGTATCATATTTCAACAAATCGTAAACATTGATTGTGTTTGTCATTGCTGTTCTAACAGTTGGGATGTTTCTTGCAGATAATAATACCTTCTCATCCTTCTCTGCTGTCACAATCAAAGCTTTCTCTACGTTTAAATTCTTAAGAACTGCAACAACTTCTTTTGTCTTAATTCCTTCTAATGTTAAGTTATCTAACACGATAAACTTAGAATCATTTACCTTAGAAGTCAATACAGACTTAATAGCTGCGTTCTTTTCCTTCTTATTCATCTTGAAAGAATAATCTCTTGGCTTTGGAGCAAATACAACTCCACCACCTGTCCACTGTGGAGCTCTTGTAGAACCCTGTCTAGCATGACCAGTTCCCTTCTGTCTCCATGGTTTCTTTCCGCCACCGCTTACTTCAGAACGTGTTTTTGCACTCTGAGTTCCCTGACGTTTATTAGCAAGTTGTTGAACAACTGCCATGTGAACTAAATGTTCATTTATTGGAGCAGCAAATACAGCATCATTTAACTCTAACTTATCTACTTCTTTGCCTTCCATATTAAAAACAGATACGTTTGCCATCTGTGTTAGCCTCCTTCCTTAAAGCTTAGTTTGCCTTTACAGCTTCTCTTAATACTACCATTGATTTCTTAGGTCCTGGAACAGCACCCTTAACCAAAATCACATTGTTTTCAGCATCAACTCTAACAATTTCCAAATTCTGAATTGTTACCTGTACGTTACCCATCTGTCCTGGCATCTGTTTACCCTTGAATACCTTTGAAGGATCAGAACAAGCACCGTTTGAACCTGCATGTCTGTGGAATTTAGAACCATGTCCCATAGGTCCTCTGGACTGTCCATGTCTCTTAATAGCACCCTGGAAACCTTTACCTTTTGAAGTAGCTGTTGCATCAATCTTGTCACCAGCTTCAAAGATATCAGCTTTGATTTCCTGTCCTACCTGATATTCCTCAGCGTTATCAAACTTAAACTCTTTAAGAAATCTCTTGTTCTCAACACCTGCTTTTGCAAAGTGTCCCTTTTGTGGTTTGTTCACTAATTTTTCTCTAATGTCACCAAAACCAACCTGTACTGCACTGTATCCATCATTTTCTACAGTTTTTACCTGTGTTACTGCACATGGACCAGCCTGTAAAACTGTTACTGGAGTTAAAACTCCATCTTCGTTGAAGATCTGTGTCATTCCGACTTTTGTAGCCAAAATTGCTTTCTTCATTTTTGCACCTCCTATTAAATCTACAGCGGAGCGTATCTAAGACGCTCATCCTAGACGGCTTACACCTGAGTGCTTGGTCTCCATAAACGCGAAATTTATTCGTTGCTTGGACTCTATATATAAACCCTAAGGATTACTAACTAAAAATTATTTGTTTTTCATCTTGATATCGATGTAAACACCAGCTGGCATTTCTAATCTTGATAATGCATCAACTGTCTTCTGGCTAGGTGTCATGATATCAATCAATCTCTTATGTGTTCTCTGCTCGAACTGTTCTCTGGAATCTTTATACTTATGAACCGCTCTAAGAATTGTTACAACTTCCTTCTTTGTTGGAAGAGGTACAGGACCACTCACCTTAGCTCCTGTCTTCTTTACAGTTTCGATAATTTTTCCAGCTGACTGATCGATTAACTGATGATCATACGCCTTCAATGTAATTCTCATTACTTGACTTGCTGCCATAAAAAAAGCCGCCTCCTTTTCGCACTTAATTTCAGTACGACAAGTGGTGACTGTACACTTACCCACGCGTTTCCTATACGCATAGGTCTAAAACTCATTTGCTTTCGCATTTGTTCTATTGTACAGTGACTTGTCGCCAGTTTCTTAACTTGACATTCGCTCCACGGAAAACCTTTATCTGCTTGGATAAAGCAACCTCACGCTTCACAGCTATCAATGTCACAACAAATAAGAGTATACCTTATTTTTCAAACTTTAGCAAGCTTTTTTCACAATATATAGAAAATAAAATTGACGATTTTTCTTGTGTCAATTCTATTTTTCTATACATTATGCACAATTACTATTTTTTTTGCCATCTTCCAGATGCCCCGCAAGGAAGAACCAAACCATTTTCTTTTACCGGCAATCCAATTTCATCCGAAGCAACAGAACCGCCAAATCTTGATACAATTTCTGTATTCATCATATAAGCAATTACCGCTGGCTGCAAACCGGTTGTATAGGAATTAACCAGATAAAATAATGGATCATCTGTCATCACCTGCGTACAAAGTTTGATAAAATCATGTATTTTCTCTTCAATTTTCCATATTTCACCTTTCGGACCTCTTCCATATGATGGCGGGTCCATAATAATACCATCATACGTCTTTCCTCGTCGGATTTCACGTTCAACAAATTTCACACAATCATCTACAATCCAACGTATAGGTGCATCTTTAAGTCCTGAGGATATAGCATTTTCTTTTGCCCAGGTAACCATTCCCTTTGACGCATCTACATGGGTAACCGAAGCACCAGCTTTTGCTGCTGCCACAGTAGCACCGCCTGTATAAGCAAATAAATTCAACACCTTAATCTCTCTGTCCGGGTTGCGTTTCTTCTTATTATAAATAAGTTCACTAAACCAATCCCAATTTGTTGCCTGCTCTGGAAACAGTCCTGTATGTTTAAAACTAAATGGCTGTAAATTAAATGTTAATTCCTTATAATGTATCTGCCATTGTCTTGGCAAATCAAAAAACTCCCATTCACCGCCACCTTTTTTACTTCTATGATAATGGGCATTTCTATTTTTCCATCCCCTGTTCTTCTTTTCCGTATGCCAGATTACCTGAGGATCCGGACGAACAAGTGTATACTTTCCCCATCGTTCTAATTTTTCACCACTCGAACAATCTAATACTTCGTAATCTTTCCATTGATCTGCAACCCACATGTCTAAACCAACCTTTCTTTCTGTTCTTCTCTGAAAATACTCTTTGGCTTTCCATTTTCTATCTACACATGCCGTTTTAATTAACACATTTCTACTTATTATAAATGGATTCTAGAATCTATGCAACTAATTATTTCTTTGAAGTCAATTATCTAATAATAATAGCTTTCATAGCCCTATCTATTTTATATCATCTATCTAGATAAAAAATACTAATAACCCATATTTTTAACTTCCGTCAAAAATAGTTACTATCCGACATGATCCTTTTTTAATCTCTTTTTAATCCTAATTTACTTGACCTTTTTAGCAAAAACAAATAAACTAATAGTAGAAAAAGGAAAAAGAATACACATTATGTAATTTTTTTCTTTTTACTCGCGTAAATAGCAGCTAAAATTTTATATTCCTGTAGTATTAGCAGTCTAATATGGCAGTCCCCAATTTTGCACAGCTCATTTCCATAGCTCATATTTTACTACCTATTTTAATACTATATAGGATATACAAACAGTTACTTTTTTATTTAGGAGGATTTAAATTTATGGGAATATTATCAAGATTTAAAGACATTATGTCAGCAAACATCAATTCACTTTTAGACAAAGCAGAAAACCCTGAAAAAATGATTGATCAGTGTTTACGAAACTTAAACAGTGACTTAGGAAAAGTAAAATCTGAAACAGCGACAGTTATGGCTGAAGAGCAACGCTCAAAACGTGCTCTTGACGAAGTAAATGCAGAAATTGACAAAATGCAGCAATTTGCAGTCAAAGCATTGGAAGCTGGTAATGAAAATGATGCCAGAAAATTTCTTGAAAAGAAAAGTTCACTTTCCGCTAAACAACAGGAATTACAACAGTCATATGATTTAGCACACACAAATGCAGAAAATATGCGTGCTATGCATGACAAACTGGTAAAAGACATCAATGAATTAGAATCAAGAAGAGACATGATAAAAGGAAAAATGGCTGTTGCAAAGACACAGGAACGCATGAATAAAATGGTATCTGGTCTTAATGGTAACTCTTCTATTGCTGCCTTCGATCGTATGGAGGCAAAAGCCAACGCAGCTTTAGACAAGGCAAATGCCATGGCAGAATTAAATGCAGGTCCAGTTGATGAAATTGCTGATTTGACCGCTAAGTATTCTGGTAACACCGCACAGGTTGATGACGAACTGGCTGCCTTAAAAGCAAGTCTTGGCCAGCAAGATACAACTGCTGTTGATGATGAATTAGCTGCTTTAAAGGCTAATCTAAATAAATAACATATACATTAGGAACTGTTCCTTTCTTTTCGTAGTACCTCTTTACTGTACCCTTGCAATCATTTCTATATAACATACGATTGGAATGCTTTTACTCAATTTGCATGTTATAACAATGGTACAGTAGATTGGTCTACAAGCACAATTCAAAAAGAAACAGTTCCTTTTTCTTCTACACAAATTTATGAAGGGAGTTTTTAATATGGTAATTCAGCACAAATGCCCATCCTGCGGTGCTGACATGAAATTTGATACTACCTCTGGTCTACTTCATTGTGAAAGCTGTGGATATGAGGAAAATATCGAACAAATGGAAAATCAGGCGGAATCATCCGAAAATGCTTCCACTGGTTCTTATGACGAATTTCTTGCAAACACAAGTCAGAATACCTATTCTGACGACAGTGCCATTCAATATCAATGTAAAAACTGTGGTGCTGTTCTTATCACCGATGAACTGACAACTGCTACAACCTGTAGCTTTTGTGATGCACCTATGATTTTGGGGGATCGACTACGGGGAGAGCTTGCTCCATCTAAAGTAATTCCATTTAAAATTTCAAAAGAGGAGGCAGAAGAAGCATTTAAAAAATGGTGCGGAAAAAGTATTCTGCTTCCTAGTGATTTCAAAAAAGCAAATCGTTTAAAAAGTATAACTGGTATCTACGTTCCTTTTTGGCTTTTTACTATGCACACACAGGGAGATGTGGATGCAGAATGTACAAAAGTCACTCATTATACAGAAGGCGACTATGATGTAACAAAAACTAAATATTATGATGTATATCGTGAAGTAGATTTACATTTTGACAAAATTCCAGTAGATGCCTCCATTAAAATGGACGATACAATGATGGATAAATTGGAGCCGTTTAATTATACCGAATTACATGATTTTAATACTCCTTACCTTGCTGGATATTTAGCAGAAAAATATGATTATACAGATAAGGACCTATATCCTCGAATTGAAAAGCGTACAGAAAACTATACGCTTGATTTTGTGCGCCAAACTATGATGGGTTATGATGGGAAAAAAATATTACGTCATAATATCCAAATGCATCCAGAAGATGCCGTTTATACGCTTTTGCCAATCTGGATGTTTTGTTATGACTACCAACATGCAGAACATAACTTTGTAATGAATGGACAGACAGGTAAAATAATCGGTAAACCACCAATTAGCAAAAAGAATTGTGCCGCTATATTTGTTGCAATTGCCGTTATTAGTTTCTTCCTAATTAAATTAATTGCTTATATGATTGGAGGTGTCTGGGTATGGTAAAGATTACTCGCAACCATAAAAGCTACCTAAGAATACTCCTTCTGCTTTCCATTACTATTGCAAGTATGTTTTCTTTATTTGTACCTGTGAAAGCGTCTGAAAAGGTGGATCGAGTATATGATTATACCAATTCACTTTCTGATGAACAGGAGCAAGAGCTGGAAGATTTGGCAGAAAAATACTATAATAAATCAAATTACAACTTTCTGATTGTTATCACAGATACTCTTTCGGAATACAGCTATGATTCCAGTGGGAATTCAGATACGGATTGTGAACTTTATTCTGTTGCATTTTATGAAAGTTTTCAGGAAACATATGAACAAAAGTATCCAAATTGTGCAATCCTTGCTATTGATATTAAAAACAGATACGCCTATGTTTCCGGCTTTGGAGAGTTAAAAACGCAACTAGATGACAATCGTTGTGATTTAGTTTTTAAGAAGATTACTCCTCAATTAAAAAGGGATAAGTGGTTTGCGGCATGTAAAAAATATGTCCATCAGGCATATAACTATTCACAGTTTAAAGAGGGAATCGACCCTGGAAATATATTTTATAATACATTTTTACAACTTGGAATTGCCCTTGTTATTGGTGGCGTAGTTATTGCTGTCTTAATTATTAATTCTGGTGGAAAGATGACCGTTTCCGCTATGACCTATCTAGACGAAAACAATTCCAGAGTCGTTGCACAACATGACCACTATGTGCGAACAAGTACACACAGGACAAAACGATCCAGTAGCAGCAGTAGTGGCGGCAGTAGTAGCGGCGGCGGTGGAAGTAGCCACAGTGGAAGCGGTGGACACTTCTAATAGAATAGTAAATGATAAAAAACAGTAAGCAATATAATTAATAGAAAGGTGAGATTTTATGGGTTTTTTTAGTGGACAATTAGCAAATGTTGTAGAATGGGAAGAATTTCGTGACGATATGATTTTCTGGAAATGGAGCAATCGTGAAATCAAAAAAGGAAGTAAACTGATTATTCGTCCTGGACAGGATGCAATTTTCTTACACAACGGACGTATAGAAGGTATCTTTCAAGATGATGGAGAATACGATATTGAATCGCAAATTATTCCATTTTTATCTACTTTAAAGGGATTCAAGTTTGGATTTAACAGTGGTATGCGTGCAGAAGTTCTCTTTGTAAATACCAAAGAATTTCAGGTAAAATGGGGAACGAAAAATGCAATCAATATCCCTGCACCAAATATGCCAGGGGGACTTCCTATTCGTGCAAACGGAACCTTTACATTCAAGGTAAATGACTACATGGCATTGATTGACAAGGTTGCTGGTGTTAAAGAGTCTTATTATGTAGAAGATGTAAAACAACGCATCACTTCTATTTTAGATCAACTTTTGATGAAATGGATTGCTAAAGAAGGAAAAGATATGTTTAATCTGATGGCAAATTCTTTTGATATCAGCAACGGTATTAAAAGTGATTTGGATATGCAGATTTATGACATTGGTATTACTATCACTGCCTTCAATATAATGAGCTTTAATTATCCGGAAAATGTGCAATCTATGATTAACAAAAATGCAGAACAATCTATGATTGGTGATATGAACCGTTACCAACAAGTATCTATGGTAGACGGTATCGCTTCTGGAAAGGTACAAGGAGGCGGTGTCGCATCTGATATGACAGGTATGATGATGGGCATGACAATGGCCAACCAAATGATGCAAAATGTAAATGCTGCAATGCAACAGAATCAAGCTTCTATGCCTACTCAACAGAATTCTGCACCAAACCAAAACGCTGGTGCCAAACCAAACTTTTGTCCTAACTGCGGACAAAAAACTGGCGAAGCAAACTTCTGTCCTAACTGTGGTCAAAAGTTAATCTAGTCAAAAGTAAGGTTTACCGTTAAAAACACATCAATAATACACAAGGTAACTATCAAAAAATCCACCAGAAATTCTGGTGGATTTTTTAGTTACTTTACTTTTTACACTTTAATCTTAGACCATGAAGAATAAAGCTTTTGCTCTTTCCCTCTCTATTTAGCGAATCCGAATATAATACAAATACATGGTTTTTTTCTTTACCTTTATCATATATATAGTTTTTTAGCAACCTCCACTCGTCTATTTCCACCGCTTATTTTTTGGTAGTCACGCTCTTAGCCTTGCTCCAGTTGGAATAGAGTTTGACATTTTCCCCATTGACCTTAATGATCTTATAGGTACGCACTCGCACATAATACTTCTTTTTAGCAATCAGCTTGCTGATAGACTTAGATGTGATACTATTTTTTCTTGCTAGTACAGTCTTGTTTCCCTTTTTGAAGTTGGAAAATGCACTATACTGCACTTCATAGCCAGTAGTTTGCTTATCCTGCTTTCTCCAAGTGACCTTGAAACCACACTTAGCGGCAGTCACTTTAGACACAATAGTACCTTTAGGATTGATATTGTAGGTCAGAGACTTACTACCACTGTAATTGCTGCCATCAAGAATCACCTTGACAGTATATTGGTCCACATTCTCCATACCATTAGGATATATCACCGTGTAGTCCGTGCCGTTCTCGAGCATTTTACCTTTACTATCTTTAACAATCACGGCTGGTTTTTGTACCTTGCCATTATGGGTATAAGAGTTTTTACTCAAAGTAATATTAGATACTTTGGCAATCACCGTTTTACCAGTGACGTCACCGCAAGTAGCACATTTTTTGTAAGTCTGACCATCATTAGAAACGGTAGCCTTGTTGATCACCGTCTCGTACTGGTGATTACAAATCAGCGTGTAATTCACACCATATTTCTTGGCATAAACATGGGCAACAGAATTGGTGTAACAAACCATCTTGAACCCATTATACGGACTAATTGTATCGCCTGACTGCTTATAGCCCATACATTGATTTCCCATATACTTAATGCTAGCGGGTACAGTAATCTGACCGGCTGTGCAATTAAAAAACGCATAATCACAGATTCCCACTGTACCGTTTGCAATATTCAAATTGCCACCACCAGAAGAGGCAACCACCCACTTGTCCACATACTGTATTTCCTGACCAGACTGCTTCTCTATAATCGGCGTACCAATAAATGCATTTGACCCAATATGCTGTAAGGTAGAGGGCAAATTGATACTTGTCAAATTTCCACAACCAGTGAAAACAATCTCACCCAGCGACAGCAATCCTTCCGACAATATCACCTTTTTTAAATCATGACAGTTGGAGAACGCATAGTCGTCAATAACCTTAACATTCTTTGGAATAGTAATAGTAGTAAAGCTGTTATAAGCCAGCGCTCCTTCGCCAATGCTCTCCAGTGACTCTGGCAAATTAATATATTTCATATAATAGTTATTATGACCATGTGTGGTCGGTGCAAACACATGATCCGCAATATGGCGGGTACCGTCCTTGATATACACAGTCTCCACAGAATCACCCTCGTAATTTTCATAACCGATGATCCAATCCCCCCAATAGATACCCTGAGAAGTTTGCGCTGCAGCAAATGGGGTCTGCTCAAAAGGGTTGTACCCCACCTTTTTCAACCCGGAAGGGCAAGATACATTTGTAATGGCAGTGTCAGCGAACACCAAATTCCCCATCTGCTCCAATCCGTCTGGTAACACCACATTCGTCAGGCTTTCACACTCATAAAAAACTGTGTCTCCCATTACTTTCAAGGTAGAGGGAAACTGCACACAAGTTAGTGCTGTACAAGAATCAAACACACTGCTGCCCATATAAGTCACGCCCTCAGGAATGGTAATTGAAATCAAAGAGCGGCACTGACGAAACACAAAACTCTCAATGCGTTTCAAATTTTTTGGCAACTGCACAGAGGTCAGTGCGCTGCACTCCTCAAATGTACTAACTTCCAACCGGGTCACACCATCTGGAATGGTAATTGACGTCATCTGGCGACAATAGCTGAAGGCCTCTGGATAAATTTCCTGTAGACCGCTTGGCAGTTTGATGGTGGAAAAGTGAGCACCAGAAAAAGCACCTAGCTCAATCACTTTGACCGTACTTGGAATGTTTACCTGCTCCAGCGGCAGACCATCAAAGGCATGGGCACGAATGGTTGTTAGTCCCTCCGGCAAACGTGCCGACTGCAACTGGCTGTATTTAAAAGCATTCTCTTCTACCTCGGTCACACCATCTGGAATATACACACTCTCCAACCCAGAACTCTCGAACGCACCAAACTCAATCTTAATCAAAGTTGAAGGCAAAGTGATAGACTTTAACGCTTCGCAGCTATCAAAGGCCTGCACAGGGATCACTTTTAGTGTTGATGGCAATTTTACCTGCTCCAGAGCCTGGCAATCTTTAAAAGCCATCTCACCTATGGTGTTCACAGTGTCTGGAATAGAAAATGCCTTGATTTTCTCACATCCATAAAAAGCACTAGCACCAATAGACTTCAGTCCGACTGGCAGGGTCATTTCCGTCAATTCTGAACATCCCTGAAACACCGACTCAGGTAATTCTGTTACCCCCGTAGGCAGGGTAACATTTTGCAAATGATAGCAATACATAAAGCAACAGTCACCAATGCTCGTTAAATCAGTAGGTAACGGTGCTGAAACCAACTCGCTGCAACTGGCAAAAGCATGGTTACCAATTTGCGTCACACTATTGGGTAAACTGACGGATTGAATCATATCGTTGCAATAAAAAGCATACGGTGCCACAGTAGTCAATGTAGATGGCGCAGTATAGCCACTCTCCTTCTTGCCCCTGGGATAGAGATATAGGCAAGTTTTGTCCGCATTATACAACACATTATCCTGCACAGATAACACCGTGTTGTTAGCAGCCAGTTGCACCGTCCTCAACTCAGAACAGTTTATAAAAGCACCTTCACCGATATAGCGCAAACTAGCAGGTAGCTGCAATGTAGTCAAATTCGTAGAGGGAAATGCGTAGTCCGCAAGACCCACAGTGCCCTCTGCCACCTGAAAGCTATCTACATCTGTTAGTTTATCGGATGCGCCTAGCATCCAGCCATTCAAATACAGGGTGTTATCCTTATAATTAGCCGGTACGTCATAACCACTCTCAGTAAAAGCCTCTCTACCCACATGAGTCACCGTTTCTGGAATCTGCGGTTCGGTCAGCATATTACAATTATTGAATGCACCACGGGCAATATCTTTCAACCCATTAGGTAAAGACACCGATTTCAAATTATAACAACAAGCAAAGGCAAAAGAACCGATGGACTGCACCCCAACGGGTACAGTCACGGTTTTCAGCTCATCCCGCATCATAAACACTGTTTCGCCAATGGCAGTAACCTTTTTGCCATCCAAAGTAGACGGAATTTTCAGATCCGCTGTGGTGCGCCCCTTGTACTCAGTAATCTCCACCGTTCCATCATTGCGCTCCGTGTATACATACTCCCCCGACTGCTGTTCCGTGGCTGCATACGCTGTCACCACGGGCAGATTCAATATTATCAAAAGTAAAACCATTGCCAACATCCAGCCATAACATCGCTTCATTCCCATATAAATTCCCCCTAGTATAATAATGATGTAGTCAATAAGACTACTTGGTTAATAAGTTTATATATCAGATAACAGAAGAAGGATATCTTCCTTCTTCAGATGTTATCCTAGATAATTGTCATGTCTCACGGTTCCTGATAAACACCAGATAAAACATAAGGTATTATCCTTAGAATAGGACAAAGAATGTATTTCCTCTTGGGAAACTGAAGCATCAGCAGATACCTACTAAAAAGTCAATTAGTCCATTCGACAGGGCTTTATGTTTTAGCTGGTTGGAAAATGAACGGCAATACCCATATAGTTATCATGTATATCTATTAGCTGTACTTCCGTTATGTCTCCCATGAAAGACTACAAACTGCATTTAATTTATTTTTATACTCTTCACCTTTCCCCAAGAAGAATACAGTTTTAGATTTTTATTATTTGCCTTTATTTGTTTATAGGTTCTAATTCGCACATAATACTTCTTCCCTGCTTTTGTTTTTGCAAGCACTTTTGTCGTTGTTTTATTTTTATTAATGGTTTCTGTTACTACATTTTTTCTAAACTTACTATCAGTAGCGTATTGAATCTGATATCCCGTTGTCTGGCTGGTTTGCTTCTTCCACTTTGCAACTATTTTTCGCTTTGCCAAAGATAGCTTTGTAAACGCAGTACCTTTTGGTATAATCGTAAAGTCTTCCGTAATATTTCCAGCATAATAATCTCCCTTCAATGTAACTAAAATACTATATTTTCCAACCTTAGTTGCATTTTTAGGATAAGTAATTTCATAGGAATCTGCCATAAGCTCCTTTCCCATTTGATCTTTTATAGAAACATTTGGCACTTGCAATTTGCCATTATAAATATAACAATCTTTATCTAACTGGATATTTGAAATCTTAGAAATTGTTGCAATAGACATAATCTGATTACAGGTTGCACACTTTGTTATAATCTGTCCATCTTTTTTGTCAGTGGCTTTTTCTATATTGGTCTCTAAATCATGACCATTCACACAAGATTCATTGCTATCAGATTCTGCTTCTGAAGTACCATAATAACTGTAAAAATATCTTTCCGGTCCCTCCATAGCTGTATAAAGGGAAAGAATATCCTTATTTTCTTTCGGCACACGTTGCTGACCTTCCACAGGCACTCCAAACAACTTTCCATCCTTTTGTACTATTTTATACATAGAATAAAAAGACCCAAAATCCACTCCGTTATAATTTTCACTAAACATCTTGCAGGCATAGCCTAGTTCATCATTTGGATTATCATTTCGTTTATAGGTAACTAGTGAATGTAATGAAAACTGATTCAAAATAGTAGCTTTCATCGTAGCTTCTGTTTCGTCTATAATAAATTCATCTGCACTACGAGCATTGCCTGCGGCATCTACCGCTTTTTCTGCTAAAATCCCCAATTCTTCATCCTTTACGATTTTGTAAATCTCATATTTCATTTTATTCGTCTCAACATCATAATCGTAAGAAAGTGCCCCATACATCTCTGTATCCGTATTATCTTTAGGTGTACAAGAATATAGCGAAGTATCCTCATCTAAACAATACACTTTATGTATTAAATTGGACGATCTTACAGAACTTTTTTCCACCTTGTCATTCCTTGCATCATTATTTTCAAAGAAAATTCCTTTTTCTGAAGCAGCCGTATACTGCACACTAATCAAGGGAGTAACATTTGTTTGTGCTGTAAACATCTTTAAAGTAAGATCCTTACCAATCGTAACTTTCGCATTCGCTTCTTCTGCATCCAAATAAATTGGTGAAATACTTGCCTTATCTTCATTAATTAATAAAGTTCCATCACCCGTTAATATGACACTTCCACCATAACCATAGCCATAGGCATAAAGCTGTCTAATATGATTAGTGCCAATCACATTAACCTTCAAATCATCTCCCATCTCATTTGTTATAATTGCTTTATTCTTTCCATCATAATCCTACAAGGTAATTGTATTTGTTGACTTATCATACGTTACCCCCTGCATAGTTATTTCACTTTCTGGTTGTCGTACATTATACAGATATTGCACCTCATCCACTGCATTAGAATCCTCCGAATTAACTGTACTAATACCAATAAATGCACAACTATATGTTGGATCTGCATTAGGTCCATCCGCAGCATGAATTGGAACTTTCATAATTGTACACATCAAACATAATATGAAACAAAACAATCCCCAATCTTTTAATTTTTTCCCCATATAAATTCCTCCTCTTTCTTTTGCTTGTTTATGTTACCTATTCATTATACCAATAACTGTAAATCTTTTTCATATATTTCCAATGTGTCAATGACAATTGAGAAATTTTAAAAATTTTTATTTTATGCGTAGTATAATATCTATCTATTGCTATTTTTACTAGCTTCTATATAATAATAAAAGATACACAATAGTTACATATACACAGCGGAGGTATGACAAACACATGGAATTTAAAGATAAATTAAATGAATATATTGAATTATTAGATTGCACGGCAAAGGACTTGGCAGAAAGTTCTGGTCTCTCTGCAGCCACCATAAGTCGTTATCGTTCTGGAGAACGTGTTCCAGAAGCAAATACACAAAACTTTACAAATTTGGTAAAAGGACTTGTTGCAATTGCAGAACAGAAACATTTTTCAGATATTACAATTGAATCAATTTCAGACACTTTTTTAGAGTTTATTCAACTAGAAACAATTGATTCCGCAAAATTTCAAGCGAATTTTAACAAACTGCTTACCGCCTTGTCTATTAACATCTCAGAACTTGCTAAATTTTTAAATTACGATTCTTCTTACATCTCTCGCATTCGAAACGGGCAAAGACAAGTAGCCAAACCAAAGGAATTTATTTGGGGGATTTCTGATTTTATCGTTCGTCGTTATCAGACCTCCTCTCAAAAAGCAATTATAGCAAGTCTTATTAATTGTAATAGTGACGATTTAACAACTGACACGACCTACCGTTCTCTCCTAATGGATTGGCTTGTACATGGAACAGAAACCTCAAACGACGGTCTAAATAACTTTTTAGAAAAACTAGATAAATTTGACTTAAATGAATATATTCGTGCGATTCACTTTGACAAACTTAAAGTTCCCTCTGCACCATTTCAACTTCCTACTTCCAGAAATTACTTTGGCTTAAAGGAAATGATGGATAGTGAACTGGCTTTTTTAAAGGCAACTGTACTTTCTAAGTCGCAAAGCCCTGTCACGATGTACAGCGATATGCCTATGGGAGAAATGGCTAAAGACCCTGACTTTCCTAAAAAATGGATGTTTGGTATGGCTCTGATGTTAAAGAAAGGGCTTCATCTAAACCAAATTCATAATATAGATCGCTCCTTTGAAGATATGATGTTGGGACTGGAAAGCTGGATACCTATGTACATGACTGGACAAGTTTCCCCCTATTATTTAAAAGATGTACAAAATAATGTGTTCTCTCATCTTTTAAAAGTATCTGGCGCAGCAGCATTAACAGGTGAGGCAATTAGTGGGTATCACAATGAAGGAAAATATTATTTAACAAAAAACAAAGAGGAAGTCTCATACTATAAGAAACAAGCTGAACAACTTTTATCTAAAGCATCTCCACTTATGGAAATCTATTTAAAAGATTCTGAACAGGTTTATCATACTTTTTTACAAAATGATGCACAAACCAAAGGTAACAGACGCAATATTCTTTCATCTCTACCATTATATACAGCAACCGATGAATTAATCTGCAAAATTTTGGCTAGAAATAATATTACGCAAACCGAGCAAACAAAAATCATAAATTATGTAAACAAACAACGGGAAATAACAAATGAAACTTTACTACATAGCCATATTACTGATGAAATACCAGAAATATCTGAAAAGGAATTTCAACAATTCCCTATGACCTTATCTCTCTCAAACATGTTCTATGAACATGATATTTTCTACACTTGGCAAGACTATCAAGAGCATAAGAAACAAATACAAAACTTTCAAAAAAATATTTCTAATTATACATTCAAAGAAATCTCTGTATCCGCTTTTCGAAACATACAGATTTCCATACATGAAGGCAAATGGGTTATTGTCTCAAAAAATAAAGCCCCTGCGATTCATTTTTTGATATGCCATCCCAAAATGAGGGCTGCCTTTGAAAATATGATTGTTCCGATTGTTGAGAGATAAATAAGGGAAAGCAAGAAAAATAGAATAATACGAATTTAAAATAATTACCATAAAATCACCAAAAGCTGTGTCCTTGCAGCATTTGGTGATTTCTATTTATACTTCTTTTTTCCAATTTCCAGAAAAAAATAACTGTTAAAAAACCGTTGCAATTTCTTCCTTATTACATTACTTCCAATATGTTGGAAAAAAAAATAGATGTTAGATAGAAATTTACAAACACACCTCTTCTTTGGAATAATATATATTTTTATATAACAAAATGGCTATTACATTTCTATCATGCAATAACCATTCTTTATTATAAGTCAAATATTCATCTATAAAAAAATAGAGGCGACAACCAGATTTGAACTGGTGATCAGGGTGTTGCAGACCCATGCCTTACCACTTGGCTATGTCGCCTTAGTGACTCCTACGGGAATCGAACCCGTGTTACCGCCGTGAAAGGGCGATGTCTTAACCGCTTGACCAAGGAGCCTCGCTATGAGCACTTATAGACCGTATTATGGTCTATTACGTGCGATGCATGCAAACTACTTAGTGAGGTTCTTTCGAACTTAGTAGTTTGTATTACTACAATATTTCACATGCATAAACTCCCCGAGTTGGGCTCGAACCAACAACCCCACGATTAACAGTCGTGTGCTCTACCATTGAGCTATCGAGGATTATCTGAAGGATATACCTTCAAAACTACACACTGTATTCCATCCAAACTAGCCCAAGTACTAAGCTCGAAACTACCTCGCTAAGTGCTTGTGCATGTATCGCACGTAAACGATAAAAATACTATCGTTAAGTGCTCATAACTAGGTCAAGACCTCGACCTATTAGTATTGGTCAGCTACATACGTT
>JBNMLH010000022.1:0-45142 GCA_050875145.1 Lachnospiraceae bacterium | reverse complement strand
GTTACTAACCTGACTTACGTTGCTTGACTCTGCACTCTCATACTTCTGAGCAAATGTAAGCAATTCTGTTGTCTGCTCATTTAACATCTTCTTCATTGTTGTAATGTCTTTCTTCATTACTGCCAATTTCTTCATTACCTTCTTCTGTGAATTTGCATCCCATGTTGCTCCACTCAGACCGTTAATTGTATTGTAGATACTGTTTGCTTTCTTATCAATCTGATTCATTGCACTTCCTACGTTTGTTGATGCTGTTCTTAATTTTTCTGTTGATACTGTGAATGTATAATTTGCCATTTTTATTCTCCTCTTCTTTCCTTTTTTTCTTTCTCTTACTTTTGTTTACGGGATTCTTTTATTTATTTCTGGTTGATGCAAGATTTACAATTGCTTTTTCTCCTGCCTCATAATTCTGTGCTACTTTTTGAATGTCTGTGTAATACTTCTCTACTTCTGCTATAAAATCCTGTACCTCGTCACAGTCATTGTTGAACTTCTTTTCAAACTCATCATGTCCAGTTCCTGACCAGTAACTGTTTAATTTCTTTCCCTCGCTACGCAAACGTGTTAATTCAGTCTTAATTGTTGCAAGTTCTGATTTTACCTTTGTTGCTCCATTTCTTAAATTTTTCGTATTTGTCTTAATACTTACTGCTGCCATTTTTGTTCCTCCTATTATCTTTCTCAGTCAATGTTTTTGACTTCCTCTGTCTTACATTTTTTATTATAGCATCCTTTTCATTCTTTTCTTTGTTTTGTCATATTTGACATATCTTTTGTAATAATTAACCGAAAGTTTTTATTTCGCATTGCGGTCCATGGCAAGCTCTACAATCTCTTTCTCTCCCTTTTCATAATTTTTTATAACTGCCTGGATATCTTTATGATACTTTCCCACTTCTGTAATAAACTCCTGAATTTCTTTGCAGTCATTATTAAACTTCTTTTGAAATTCATCATGACCTTCACCTCTCCAGTAGCCACATAATTTTGCCCCTTGCGAACGCAACAAATTCAATTGTTCTCTTATAACATTTAAGTCAGCAAGAATTTGGGTTGTTCCTTTTTTCAATTGGGCTGTATTGGTTTTGATTTTAACGTCAGCCATCTGCAAACTCCTCCTTTACTAAATTACTCTGCCCTGTCTTTGGCAAGTTGCTGAACAAACTCTTCCGCATCATTTAAGTTCTTTGCGACTGCTATAATCGCTTCTTTTATCTTTTTCAATTTCAAAATACTTTCTTCCAATGCACTTTCTCTCTTTTTTAATTTCTGGTAGTATGTCTCAGCATTTTCGCCCTGCCAGCATAATTTTCCTAGCTTTTCTTCAATTGCTTGTAACTGCCTCTTTTCCTTATTTAGCTTTGCTTCAATCTTACCCAGTTCCTCTATTACACTCTGTATCTCATTGTAATGAAGCATTACTTTTATGCCAGACATAAATTCACCTCCTAATTTATCGAATTCGGAGTGTACTTCCAGATAAATTCTCTACAATTTCCAGTGCAACCTTCTCTTTTTCCTCATATACTCCTGTTATTTTAAGTAAATTGTCCGAGTGCTTCCCTAGGTCTTGAAACAACTCTTCTGCCTCTTCTTCTACTTTCTTAAATAACCTCTGATGCTTTTCACCAGCTTCTCCCTGCCAAAAAACACGACTTTTTTTAATATTTTGAGATATCTTCTTAAAATCCCCGTCTATGTCATTTAGTAAAGTGGAAATGGCGACTGCCTGCTTTTTTACTTTTTCCGTTTCTATTTTAAATGAAACATTTTGCATTTTTACACCGCCTTCTACAATTCATTGACATAATTGGCTACTTTCTTTTCACAGGATGTATATTCTCTCTCTGCATTTTTCTCATATTGACAAATTGTTTTAAGATTTGAAAGCAAACGCTCCAATCTTCTCATATCCTTTTCAACTTCCGAAACAAATGTTGCATATCCTTCGCCTTCCCATTCTGCATGAAGTCTTTCCATCGCCTGATGCAGCTCCAATACCTTTTGGGATAGCATATGAATTTGTTCATTTACCTCTTCCGACATTGTCTGTATACACGTTATCTCCAATTCGTACTCAGCCATACTCCTCCTCCCTACGATGCTTTTGTTTCGCTGTTCTGTATTACTTCGCACCTTATTTTGTCAGTATCGTGCGAGAAAGATGGCTCTCCATTACATTGGAAGCTTACTTTCCCTTTTGCACGATAGCACCACGATTGACCATTCAATCGTTCCTCCGACTTTCTTTCATTCATTCTTTCAACATAACCAATCATAGCATAAATTTATGGCTCTTTTTCCATTTGTAAAAATTGACATTCTTTATGTAATAATTGACGTTTTCCCCTTCTCCCCCCTTTTCAGCTCTATACAAGCATGAGAGAATGTCCATCTTTAATTCCTGCCTCATATAATGTTCGATTTCCCTGTAATTGTCTCTTTTCCTTTGTACTAAACAACATAAATTCCTCTGTATTTTCTGGTTTTCCACTCTGGGTTTGCTTTGCTACCATTTCAATAATTTCCATCTTAATCTGCTCAACAGGTGTATTTTCGTCAAGCATGAAATCATAAGTAGCATCCACCGCTGGTATCCTCACATCCACTAATATCATATTTTCGCCTCATTTCACTTATTTTCTTGCCATTGGAATCACAACTTTTTTAACTCCTGTATAACCACTATCACCAGGTATTGAACCAACACCAACAGAATCCTTTACTCCCTGTTCGTTATAAGGCACATAGCCAAATGGTAATACATCATTTTCTCCAAGTCGTCCTCCAAAATGTATTCCAGTTTCATAGGAAACAAAATTACTGTATAACTGATAACCCATTACATTTGTTATCTTATCCATTGCAATTTCTGCCACAAAGTAAATATTATGCAGGATTCCCTTTTCTGTTAAGTTTTCTAAGATACCACTTATGTCATCCTCCGCTGTATAAATGAATTCGGTAAACCAATCCAAGTCACCTATAAACATAAAGATTGGTGTCTCTTCCTGCATTTTTTCATAAATCTGTTCTTCCTCATAATCTGCATCTATCATGTCCCATTTCTTATTATTACGTTTTGCAAATGTAGGTAACAACTGTTCTTTGACATATGCTGTAATCTCTGCTTCTTCTGTTAAATATGTTACTTTTTCCTCATTTACAAATAATTTTAGTTCCCTCTTTGGACTGTCCACGATGCAAATTTGCGAATCCTTCAACAGTGCAGACTGTATCATTACACGCATGAAATTCGTTTTTCCTGTTCTTCCAAAACCACAAACCAAATAACAGAAGAAATCTTTTAAGGACAAGCTATACACATTTGCACTGTTTTTATCATATCCAATTGGTAGTTTATCTTTTTCCAATCTTTGATACTGCTCTGCCTGCTGTATAAACTGTGACCACACTGGTTTTTCTGGTATTTCCGGTATCTTTCTTGCACACTCTCCGTCCCAAGCTTTCAACATATCTTCGCAAACATCCTCAATTCGTTCCATACGTTGATAATCATTTTCCGCTTCCAACGCAAGAGCAACCTGATACTCTAAGATTCGATCTTCCACCATGGTAATACCACGTCCTTTTATACCTGCCTCAGGCATAATATCTATCTGTGGTGTATGTAAAAATTCTACATAAGAGAACTTCTCCTGAAGTTGTAGACAAAGTGCATTTTCAATATTTTCACCAACACGAGCTGTAATATCTGCAAAACCATAGGATGCACCTGTTACAACTAAATAAATACCAAGGCTTGCACCTTCTTTTGATAAACGAATTACAAAATTTTCGTATAATTCCTCTGTCTTTTCCTTGAATGCGGCATAGTTATCAATAAAAACAATAATGGCTGGAAATTCTGGTCCATGCATCTGCAAATACTGCTTATAGTTTCCACCTCTAAATGCAGCCTTTCTTTGTTCCATTATCGTTTCCATCATGGTTACAAATTTGGATATTTTTTCAAAATCATCCTCATACATTATGCCACCCACATGAGGTGCCTTTTCAAATGCCATAGTTAATTTACTACTAAAATCAATTGCGTACATGTTTACATATTCTGGTGAATATTTTTGAATTAAACTATACATAATCGTCTGTGCAGTTGTACTCTTACCCGATACAATACTGCCCGCTATTACTAAATGGCCTTTATTTAAGAAATCATATGTCACAGCCATCTGATTCTGATTTTCTGGATCATCTGCCTTTCCAACTACAATCTCCAGTTTTGCTTCACCAATTGGCTTTTTCCATTGTCCATCTCTATATGCCATATTTCTAAACTCTTCAAATTCATCTAAGTAAATCTGCTCTTTTAATAATGGCATCCAAAGTTGCATATCATGTGTATAACCATTTTCAACAGCAACTTTTTTCAAATATTGCTTTGTCACATCTAATTGTGTCTTTTCTTTTGCCTGTGGTAATTTAACCCCTTTGCTTACTGAGCGATTAAGAATTTGCAATGGCAATGCTTCTTTTTCTACTGTTCCAACTACTTCGCCATATAAACCAACAAATTCCTTTAATCGTGCTGTATTAAAATCACTTACCGGGTACTCTATCTTAAAGCGTTCCAATACCTGATACATCAATTCTACAATATGAAGTGTCTTACTTTCCGTATCTGATGGTTGCTCCGCATTTTCCTTGGAAATTTGCTGAAATACCTCATCCATGCATCTGCAAAGCTGTGTTACCCACAACACCTCTGCATGTAATTTTTGTGACTGCTTTACACTGTTTCCTGTCATTTCTACCTTTCCAGGCATAGAAATCATCTTCGCTACATCTTTTGTTGTAACCACCATGTTTTCGTCAAATATAGCACCACTGAAACCAGACTGGAACAGTTCATATAATTCGTCATTTCCCACCTGTAAATAACCACGTCCTGCTTGCGTAATAAAAGCTGCATCATCTTTATGTAACATGTCTCTACTATCCTGTTTATCCTGCACACGCAAACACAAACGGAATTTTGAGTTACTCCAAATATTATCATCTACCGTACCACTTGGCTTCTGCGTTGCCAAAATCAAATGTACTCCAAGACTTCGACCTACCTGAGCTACACTAATCAACTCTTTCATAAAATCAGGCTCTTCACGCTTTAACTCCGCAAACTCATCTATAATAATAAATAAATGCGGAATTGGTAAATGTGCTTCTCCATTTTTATATAACTTGGTGTATAAATTGATGTTATTTACTCCATTTTCAGAGAATACACGCTGTCTCCGACGGTTTTCACTTTTTATGGAAATCATAGCACGTTTTACCTGATTGCCAGACAAGTTTGAAATCTGACCAATCATATGTGGAAGTCCATCAAACAGATTCGCCATTCCACCACCTTTATAATCAATAATGAAAAATCCTACATCATCTGGACTATAATTAATGGCTAGTGATAATATATAAGTTTGTAATGTTTCACTTTTACCTGATCCTGTCGTACCCGCTACTAATCCATGAGGTCCATGATATTTTTCATGTACATCCAGATAACATGGTAGCCCATTGGCACGCTGTCCCAACATTCCCTTAATATTCTCATACGTTTTGCATTTTGCCCACATTTCCTTTACGGGATATTCTTCGATTCGATTAATTTGATACATATCAAAAAAGGTAATGGAATTTGGAAGTTCTCCTCCTTCTTCTGTCTCTGGTACATGTAATGCGGATAAGTGACGCGAAAATTCGTTTAATTCATCAATATCTAATGCATCAAAATTTATTTTCTGTCTTTCCATTTTCCCCTGATATACATCATACATACCAGAAAAGTTTTCTGAATTTTCGATAATAAATTCACAGTCATTTGGCAGCTTTTCATGGCTATCCGTTAATAGTATAGTCGTAAGTCCATAGCAAGGCTCTCCACTAAATATATACTTGTTGAAACTTTGTCCATCCAACAGCGAAACATCTGATACAAATAACACATAATATGGTTTTGCTATTTTGCTATCCTGTTTATTTTCTTCCTCTTCTCTGTTTCGCATTACTTTTGATAATTCGTAGAAAACTTCCACCATATCCTCTTTTGATGCTGCTACATAACGTGTGTTCTTATCTTCGGACCATGTATGCGGAAACCATTTTGCAAACTCCCATTGCCCGTTATCATCAGAGGTTTCATTATCATAGATATATACCATTTTTACATCTGTATAACAATTGTTTGCCCCAATCTGCAAACTAAGTAATCTGGCTATGTCAATTGCGTTCTTCTTTGTTTTTCCTCCAACAATTCCAATTAGTTTTTTCGTTATTAAATCCAATGTAATCGGAACATTATAAAGTGTTTGAAAGTTTTCCTTAATCATCTCCGGCTGTTCTGCCAAATTATCTTTTTGTAATTTAAAACGTTTTTTAGGCACCGCAATTTCACACTGAAATGGTAATTCGCCAACCCCCAAGCGATGTCTCAAAAAATCATCATGGGTATAATTTCGATTCCAAAGCATTCCCATATTTTCATTATAATTCAAACAGGCACTTGCACTTGGATATGTTTCCTCTAATTTTCGGATAGTATCATTGTAGACTGTTTCTACTTCATTTTTCTTATCTATTAAGTATTCACTATATGCTTTAAATCGAAATTTTTCATCTTCCTTTTCTTCTTTTATCTGTGCACGCAAATTTAATACAGCCCACAACACCGCAAATAATGCAGAACCTACAATCATTACCAATCCTGAATACATGTAAAGATTAGAGCCATTTCCATTTCCTTCAATCTTATTAGCATATCCCATAAATGCATATCCCAAAAGCATTGGAAAAACCATCGTTAAGGATGGACCCAACGTAAGTATAGTAGATTGTTTTTTTGTAAATTTCTTTTCTGGCACTTCTTCTATCTCTATTTGATTTCTTACCAGTTTTTCATAATTTCTAGGTGCTCGATGATACAAAATGGGACCAGTAGATATCCTCTTCTGTGGTGCCAACAATCGAGTTTGTTCTTCTTCAAATTCATATTCATGAAGGAATTCTTTTCTCACAATAACTCCATTGTCTGCTGTATCTATCGCAAGAATATCCCCTAAAAAGACAATATGTAATCCAAGAATATTGATAAAGTCTCCAAAGTTTAATTCTGTACTCTGCTCAATTTTCATTGCATTTACATATACTCCATTGACACTTTGATTTTCAATCTTGTATCCCTTCTCTGTCCTGGCTATTCTTGCATGATTACGGGATACCATTCCTAAATAGTCATAACAGATTGTATTCGTATGTTCCTTTCCTATGGAGACAGCCGCAACATCTCTTAAACTATATTTTTTATATACATGAAAATTTGATTCCGTCTCCTTTGCTATAATTGATATTTCTTCTCCATTGTTAGTATATAAAGTTACCACTGCATTATTTTCCAACAAGTGACCTTCTTTTTCCACTCCCGTATATTTTAAACTGTTTTTAATACGCCATTTTCCCTTTAATACTTCTAATTCTACTTGCACATCTTCCTTCAATTGAAAATAATTGCTTCGCAAGGTAATTGTATAATCTGAATTTTGTATAGATGGCATCATGTATTCTTTAAATGCTAATTTTGTATAGATTGAAATCACAAATCCCATTTTTTTATCTTCCCTTCTCATTTTTTAAAGAACGTTGTAACTGTTCCCATTCTTTTCTGCTTTCTTCTTGTTCCATTTTCTTTTTTTTCTGTTTTTGTTTCCTGTTAAGAAAAATACATAAACCCAATAATAAAGCAACTGCGATACCTTCACATACAATCACATTGGTATCTGACATAAAAATTCCAATAAAATCCAATTTCATCTTTTTCCTCCTGTTTATTTTTTTACTTTCAAAATTGTTTTTCTAACAATAAAATTGTAATATTATCTTTTCCTCCCGCATCCATTGCCAACTTTTCTAATCTTCTTCCTTTTTCTTCTAAGCTAGTGTTTTCTGAGAGAACGGTAGAAATTCTCTCCTTTTGTACCATATCTGTTAAGCCATCCGTACACAGCAAGAATAAATCTTTTTCCATCATTTTTATTTTACTGGAAACCGATGGCTCTATTACAAATTCTTCCGCCTCAATTCCCAGATATTGCGTTAATGCATTTTCCTGATATGCAATACTTTTTATTCCCAGATTCTTCTGCAATCGCATATAGCTCGCCTGTTCTGTATGATCTTCTGTCACCTGTTGCAACGTTCCCTTCCGATACACGAATGCCTTACTATCTCCTAAATTATAAAACCTGACATTATCATCATCATATTCAAGAAGCGTTACGGTACTTCCCATTTGTGCATGTTTGCTTTTGATTTCTGCACATATAGCTTCATTCATATAATAAACAGCCTGTCTTCCAGAAAAAGTGCCTTTGTCTGTTCTACTTTTTTGAATATAGGAATGCAATGTTTCAACTCCAATATAAGCTGCCTGTTCACCGTAACGTAAGCCACCCATACCATCTAAAACTGCATAGATTTTTTCTCCCTGGCTATCCTCTACCTGTCTGTAAAAAAAACATTTATCCTGCATAGGTTTAAATACCCCATTGCAATAAAAATTATCCTGATTGATTTCTCTGTTTTTTCCTATATTAGATAGGGTAAAAACCTCTAGTTTACTCATATCCTACCATCCTGTTATTTCATTTTTCTTGCATTTGCTCCCACATATAAAAATTGTAACAATTTGAATTAATACGAAAACAAGATTGATTTTATCTCTGCTCTATACATTTCTGCTATTGACCAAAAACAAAACCAATCTTGTATTTAACAATTATTTAAAGAGCCTTTTTCAAACGTTTTTTGTAAGTCTTTTTTAAAGCTTTCGGGCATTTTAATGTATATTTTTTCGCAATACCCTTGAATGCAGCTTTTCCTATCTTTTTTACACTTCCACTTTGGAATTGAATCGTTTGCAAGTTTTTGCACTTATAAAAACTATTCTTGCCTATCTGCGTTACATTAGTGCCAAAAATTACTTTCTTTATATTTTTGCATCCACTAAACGCACTATCCTCTATCGTTTTTACATTTTTTGTAAAGCTAATTGTTCCAGCTATTTTAGCACAATTTTTAAACGCATTCTTGCCTATCTTTTTCACAGCAAAAGAATAGCCATTTATCTTCACGCTTGTCTGTACTTTTACTTTCGATGCTTTTTTATCATATCCTACTGCTTCTACCGTTCCACTTTTTCCTTTTACAGCAGTAACCTTATACTTTACACCTTGTACTGTATAATAGCTTCCTTTCACGGGCTCTTTTAAACCTGGTGAAGATGGCACCGTTGGTACTTCCATTGGCACATTTGTACCTGTTGGTACATTTGTTGCTACAACATTATCTGTTGCAGGCGGAGTTTGCTCTGGCAGATTTGTTATAGCCGGTGTCGTTACACTCATTACTGGCGTAGCTGTCACCAAACCATCCTGTGTTCCATTTACCGTAATCGTTTCCGTCAGCGTTCCGTCATAGGTAAGCTGTATTGCATTTTCGCCATTTTTTAAAGCCTTCTCTTCCACAGACAACTGATTTAAAATTTCAGGATTTTGCTCAGAATTTACGGTTTTTCCCGATGCATATCCCAATTCTACATAAAAGTCCTTCTTATTTACTACAGTTCCTGCCTTACCGCTTCCTTTATATGTAACCTTTTTAAACTCTACAATCTTATCTGCAAGCCCCTGGACATGAATTGCATTGGCTGATTTTACTCCTTTATAATAGACATAAATCTGATTGTCCTCTCCTGGTACAATATGATAGGTTCCATAACTCACATCAAAATTTGAGAGTAATAAATCCATGGAATCCGGATGTTTATGATATACCGTAACCATTAAAACTTTTGTATCTTTCGACACTTCACATCCCTCATAAACTGCTGGTCCTATGTATTGTGCCTCTATTCGGTCTATCGTGGTTGGAATTCCTTCAATTGTAATCGCACTGTATTTATCCAATCCATTATATTTTACACCAATTACATTTCTTCCTTCTTGCAACTCTACTGTATCTGTTTCTTTTCCATTTACTGTAAATGTAAATCCTTTTTCAATGATTTCCTCATCTTTTAATCTAGAATCTTTATACTCTACATTTCGGAGCGAAACCTCGCTGACGTTTAATGTATTTTTCTTATAAAGTTCTACCTCATCTATTGGGCAGAAAACTTCGAAATCTGCTACCGCATTGTCTATACCAGTTATTTCCAATGCATCATTCATCGTGCAATCTTCATAAACAACTGCGATTTTATTCTCTCCTTTAGTAATCTGGTAGGTATCTTTAATCACCCCATTTTGTACAAAATGAAATCCTTTTTCCACATTTCCAGTTGGTGCCTGATCTGGATTTTCATATTTTACATTTTTTATGGAAATGTCTTTCAATTCCAATGTACTTCCATCTGCCATAACATCTTTATCTGAATTCACTTCAAAGGAAACAACCTTATTCTCATGTACAATAAATTTATTATAATTACAGATTGCTTTGATTCCTTCCCCTTGCGATTTATAGGAAACAATTAAGCTTGTATCTGTTTTGGAAACCTCTGTCTTGTAATCCTGTGTTCTAATTTCAAACTGGCTCTGATCCAATACGTCTTGTTTTTCTCCATCTGCAAAATAAGCAGTTACTATTAATCGATCCTTTACCTCACTTGCATCTAAATTATCGCCCTCAGTCAGATGTAATACATCTCCAGATTTAGGCTGTACTTCAATACGCTCCACCGCATTTACTTTCACATTTACATCTAATGGCCAAGTAATACCACCTGCCTGTACATAATAACGATAGCTACCTGGTTGAAGACTTACATTTTTATCTTCACAACATACATATGTAGCATCTTCATTTTTTGCATTTTTCCCTTGATATACATACTGTGTAGTGTTATCTACTCTGGCACTACTTACTTCTTGTAATATTTTATAGGAAAAATTAGTATCTGCATCCGCATCTGTTGTATAAGGTAAGGTATATTCCGAATCACGAATCAAACTTTTCACGCTAGTTGGAAATTGATCCATATCGGCAACCTCAGGATTATAATGTGCTGTAATCGTCAAACTACTAAGGTCCAAATTTGCACTCTGCCCTTCCTTATCCACATAAAGATTCTTCTCTTTTGGTAGATTGCTTTCATCTAATGAAACAATATTTTTATAGGTACCGCCATTCTTCTTAACCCATTTTTCAAACATATCTTTAGAAGTAATTTTTGTAGCATCCTCTTCATACTTCGCAATTTTTCCGCCATATCCAAACACTGTTGTATTATTGTTTTGATAAGACACATTTTTCATATAATTAAAATTAGGACTAAGAAAATACATTTCTTGGCAAGTAACTCCATCTAATGACAGGTTTGTAAGTTCTGTTACTTTTTCTTCTTTCTTATTTATATCCGTATTATTATAATATATCTTACTTACAGAAGTATCAGCCCCCATTTGTCCAGTCACTTCTGATGTATTAAAATACATCGTGCCAATTTTATCATTTACAAAAGCATTATTTTCTACTTTTGTTTCCTGGTTAAAAGAAACATTAGTTATAGAACTATTAGAAATTGCTCCTGCATGTAATGTGCTGCTTCCCTCTATATTAAAATTTTCAACTGTTGAGCTGTTGATAAAATTTGTAAGCAAGTCATTTTTATTTCCCTTTAAACTAATCGTACCAATATTTCCACAATCTACAAAGACGCCATCGTTTTTCGCTGTAGAAACCACTTTATCATTTTTTAAGGTTGTTGCGACTCCAGTGAGATTTTCCTCATTAGCCTGTTCAGACGGTAACATACTTACTGTTCCATTAAATATAATTTGTGGATCCTTCGCTTCTGAAAACGTTTCTTTTGTGAATGTATTAGATACCGTTAAGGCTGCATCTCCATTGCACTGTACATTATTCAAACTGTTACATTTTGCAAAATCTTGATACCCTTTAATGGATAAATTACCATCAATTACAATTGATTTTAAATTTGTGCACCCAGCAAAATTGTAACTGCCTACTAAATTAATATTTTTTCCCTTCAAGGTCACTGTTTTCAAATTTTTACAATTTGCAAATACAGAACCATCTAATGTAATCGCCTGATCCCCTACGTCAATGCTAACATTCTGTAACCCAGACATGTTATAAAAGGTTGCTTCTCGAATTTCAAAACCATTTTTTCCATCTGTATTTACAGTTATGTCCTTGATGGAGGAGTTGTTGTGGAACATGTCATAATCATCACCTAAATCATATCCATTCGGAAATTGTGGATAATCCTGCGGAATAATAAGTGATGTTATATTTTTAAAATCCTCTGCTTTACTAGGAACAAAAAATAATTTTCCATTATTTTTCGTTAAATAATAGTAAAAATTATCACCAGGATAGCTTGCATTTTCAAAACAATCTACTATTTCCTTTCTTGTAGGTAATTGTAAAACTGTATTTCCTTTTTCCACTGACGAAAAAGATAATTTCACATTATAAGATTCATGTATACTATTTGCATACCACCATATATTATTCAAACTAAAGAAATATGTATTTGGTGTGCCATATGATGAATACTTGCCAACATTATAACCGTAAATGTTTATCTTGGAATTAAAACTATTCACGCATACAACAAAAATAAGTAAAATTACCATTATGAGTCTATTAGTTTTCCTTTTTGCTTTCATAAAACATTCTCCATTCTTTTTTTCTTTCTACAAATATTACAAAAGTATTACATGTGGTAGTATAACATAGATTGTTCATAAAAAAAAGAATAAATATCATATTTTAAATTTTTTCACACGGTGATACCATAAACTTTTAAATTTTCTTGCGTAGCTAGTTTATCTATGTTATTATTTATAATGTGTTTTTTACAGAGATATAAAGGCATAAAAACTAAGAAAGGATGCAACTATTTTGCAAAGGAAAAATGAATATGAAAAAAAATTTCTTATACCTGTTACTTGGCACTTCTTTGGCAATTTTTACAACATTGGGATTTTTCACAACACAAACAATACATATCAACCAGATTCCAAATGAAGCTATAGTATCAAAAACAAATACTACCTCTAACATTACTGTAACAAAATCAAATTCTACTGTTCTAATTGAAGATAGCATTTCCATTATTTTAGATAATACTTACTTTTCATCTACTAATTTTTCTACGGAACAGTTGTCTATGATTTCGTCCGCTTCTATAATTAAATTTGAATTTACAAAGGAAATTAAAATTACCAATTATTTTTTCCCAGTTAATTCAACAGCTACAAAGTATCTTATAAATGCACCTAAAATTACCGAAGTGTCTTTATCATCTTCTACACTATCTAATCCAATTGATTTAGTCTTTGAAGGACCTGTAGTAGCCACTCTACCTTTTCCTAAAAATGTCACAACTACATTACGAGGCGAGGGTAACATTATATCTGGTAAAAATTCAAATTTTGGATATACATGTGGATCCTTAGTTATCGAAGGAAGAACAAAATTTATAAATAATCTTGCTTCTGGACTTTCCTATCGTTCAGTAAACGATTTGAATATTCCAAGTATTACAATTGATGCAGATACAACCTTTTCTTCTGATGATGCCTCAGTCACTAAAAATGTATTTTATTACTGTACGATTGATAACCTATACATCAAAAAAGACCCTGCCAAATACATTCATTTTGAAAATAATATACGTTTTTGTACAAAGGTCAACATCAATAACTTATACTTAGATTACACCGCAGATGACTCCACTATTTCCGCTAAGAGTTCACTATCACTGGCATCATCCAGCGATGCACAATTACAAATTGGCTCTATCTACTTTACTAATCCAAACTGTAATTACACCAGCCTGAATTTGCAAAACATTACTGGTATTGATTCAAAAAGTATTCAGTTTTATGGATACGGTGGTGCAATTGCTTATAATAACAGCGGGAAAAAAGTGTTATCAAAAGATATGTTTGAAAACTATGTTGTTGGATATGGTAATTATAACAATTACATAAAAGATATACAGGTAGATGCTTCTACACTTCCAGCTAATGTTAATCTCAAAAAAGGTGAGAATTCTACTACCTGCTCCTTTAAAGATTTAGGTGTATCTGCCACCTATCTCAATGCAGAATCGCCTGCTGACGGAAGCACTTACACAAAACAATTGGTACAACAAACAACAGAAAAAGCAACGGATACCGCCGATTCAGCCTACAAATATGCAATTTATGTGCCTGTATCCTGCAATCCGGTTACTTCTTCGGACGAATATGTCTATGAAGCAGATAATACCCAATACTCTTTGCTCAAACAGGACAACTGTACGTTTCCAAGTGGCACTTACAACTATTATATTGAAGTTGGTGGTATATTTAAAAAATATTCAATCACAGTAAATCCTTGCAAAATTGAAGAGATTGCAGAAGTAACCTTTTCAGATGGCGCAGCCTCTCAATTAATAGGCTCAACTTTAACCAAGGAACAGATTTCCGTTAAAGTACGCTATACGAACGATAACAACCTATACACGCTAACCGAAGATGAGTATTCCTTGGAAAATGCAACGATTTCTAAAGAAGGAAATAATACCGTAGAAGTAATTGTTCCTCGAAAAAATAATACTTCCCTTATAAAGGAAGTAACCGTAACAGGTTACACGGACACAGTAACAGGCTACAATGCTACTTGTACAGATAACCGAACGGAAATGAGGGCATACACAAAATTAACAACAAAGGATGTAAAACTGACAAACGTAACCTACAGCAACCCAAATCATCCAGCTACCGCAAATGTTTATAATGGTTTTTCTTTTATTGCAAACGGCACAAAAACAGATACCATCGAAATTCAACCAGGAAACAATTCTATCTCCATTGAGTATGGTGGTCATATTGTTGAAAATGCCATTCACATCACTGGATACATACCAGAAAGTTACAATGTAATTTCCGACTATCGTAATATGTACATTGGTACCTGCCTTACAGTGGGAAATGTACACTTGGAAAATGTAGTATACAATGATAGTCAAAAAACAAAAGAAGCTTATGTTGAAAAAGGATTCCACTTTATAGTAGACGGTAAAGTAGTAGATAAAGTGGATATCACAAAAGAAACAAATATAATTGGAATAACATACAATGGTCATACAATAGATAATGCAATTATTATCAATGGAATTGTGAATGATATTGAAAAAATTACAGCGGAATATGTAGGACCTACTATGTATGAGGGAATGACAGTAGCAACCAATTCTGCAATCATTCGTATTACTGCCACTCATACAGATAAATCCATTACGGTATCTACAACACAACTAGATGTTATTTTTGATACCACCTATCATATCAGAGCAAATGAAAAAAATGAAATAGAAGTATATTATCAGGGAATCCCTTGCGGATCTATGGTAATCTATGGTGAAAAAGATAAGGTAAAGGAAATTACAAATGTCAGCTACATAGGTTCTAAAACTGCTCTCAATTATGACATTTCCGACTTCTGTATTACTGCATTCTATAGTTCAGGCAGAACCAGAAACACCGTAAGTGAGCCAGATATTACAAAAGATTTTTCACTTACTACAAACGATGTAACAACAACACGAAAAATACTTTCAATTGCTTATACAAACGCAGAGGAAAAATCTGCACAAACTACGGTAGAACTGGATGATACCAACACAGTAGTATCCTTTAAAAATGTAACATCTACTACTACAGCTCCAACCATGACACCAGATAATACTACGGAGATTCCACAACCTCCTACTGCTACACCTAATCCATCCGTTTCTGCTGTACCTACTGATACTCCGCATAATACAAGTACACCTACCTTTTCAGCCGAGCCAACGGTTACTCCATCTCAACCAGCAACGAAACCGCCAGTAACCGTAAAAAAAGGACAAACTTACACTGCTAACAATATTCAGTACAAAGTTTTGTCCCTGAAAGGAAAAAAGAGAACGGTAGCGATGATTGGTCATAAAAAAAATGTAAAAACCGCAGATATAAAAAAGAAACCTTCCATAGGTAAGTATACTTTCCAAGTTACAACAATTAGCAAAAATGCTTTTAAAAATTGTAACACCTTGAAGGGATCTATCCAGCTTCCCGATACCATAACTTCCATTGGAGATAATGCCTTTTACAACTGTAAAAACATAACCAAAGTTACAATACCAGGCAATGTTACCTCCATTGGGAAAAGTGCATTTCAAAACTGCAAAAAATTGAAATTAGTTTATTTTAAAAGTGCAAAAGTTAAAAAAATCGGAGCAAAAGCATTTTTCTCAAATAAAAAAGGACGTACCTTTTCTATTCCTAAAAAGAAAGGTTCCTACTTTCAAAAGTTACTTATAAAAGGCAAACAATATAACTAATCCTTACGATCACAGGGACTCCCAACTCTTATTGCGGAGTCCCCATTTTTATGATATATTTAATGTATCATTTTAAAAATGTAATGTGCCACTTTTATACTCATCTTATGGAGGTTCTCGATTCACCCACATCCTCGCATGTATTTTCGGACCTTTTACCCCAGTAGCATAATTATTTTAAGATGGGTAATTCCTTACTGGCTGTAAGGGATATTAACCATAAATATATTGTAGTAGAAAGGATTAAAGCATCAAAAAGGTAAAAAAAATGAAAAAGAAATTACTTAGTCTATTTTTAAGCGGAGCCTTACTTGCTTCCATAACAATACCATATTTCAATATGGAACCGGTATATGCCAATCAATTCTCAAACATCTCAAACAAGAACACTACCTCATCTGCTGAATTATCCGCATCACAATCCTCCCTTATCAACAAATCAACTACAACCCTTAGCACAGCAACCAATTATAATGGGAAAATTGTAAAAAATGCGATTGAACATACTGATTCCATTCCCGAAAGTTATACCGCTGTTTCTGACTATCGAAATATGTATATTGGCACTTATCTCTCAGTAGAAAATGTACATCTGGAAAATGTAGTATATAACGATAATCAAAAAACAAAAGAGGACTATGTAAAAAATGGATTTCACTTTATAGTAGATGGTAAAACTACCGATAGAGTAGAAATTACAAAAAATACCAATGTAATTGGGGTAACTTATAAGGGATGTACGATTGACAATGCAATTATCATAAATGGAATTGTAAATGATATCGAACAGATAACTGCAAACTATGCTGGTCCAACTCTGTATGATGGTATGACTGTAGCAACAAATTCCGCGGTTATCTGTCTAACCGTTGTTCATACAAATAAAACGATTTCTGTCTTTACCACACAATTTGATATTCTTTTCGACAGTAATTACCGCATCAAAGCCAATGAAAAAAATGAAATAGAAGTATATTATCAAGGTATTCCTTGTGGTCCTATGACGATTTATGGTCAAAAGGACACCATAAAACAAATCACAAATATTGACTACATAGGCTCTAAAACTGCCCTGAATTATCTTATAAGTGATTTTTGTATTACCGCATCCTATACTTCCGGAAGAGTGAGAAATACCACGGATGAACCAGATATTGCAAAAGATTTTTCACTTACTACAAACAGCGTAACAGCAACGCGAAAACTTCTTTCTTTATCCTACACTAACTATAATGCCAAAAAAGAAGAAATCATCATTGAATTAGACAACCTTAATCATGTAGTTGCCTTTACCGATGCAACACCTTCACCGACACCAACTGCTACTCCGGGTCAATCACCAGTTCCCGAAACACCAACCCCTCTAAAAAAAGGACAAACTTATACCATTGATAATATTAAATACAAACTCCTAACAATAAAAGGTAAATCAGGTACCGTAGCCATCGTGGGACATAAAAGCAATGTAAAGGCTTCTAATCTGAAAAAGAAGATTACTATAAAAGACTATTGTTTCCAAGTAACTTCTATCAGTAAAAATGCTTTTAAAAATTGTAAAACCCTTAAAGGTACCATTTCCATTCCTGATACAGTAACATATATTGGTGATTATGCCTTTTATAATTGCAAAAACATAACTAAAGTAACCATTCCAGCAAATGTATCTACCATAGGAAAAGGTACTTTTCAAAACTGTAAAAAACTAAAATTAGTCTACTTTAAAAGTGCTAAAATTAAAAAAATCGGACAAAAAGCCTTTTTTTCAAATAAGAAAGGGCGTACCTTTTCTATTCCTAAAAAGAAGGGGGCCTACTTTCAAAAATTACTGATTAAGAATAAACAGTATAATTAATTTTAATGGTGATTAAGTATTATTGTTGTGGTCAAGCTCTGTCTCCCAACTGGTTACAATAGAAATTTTTCTAAAATTGTGTTACAATAGAATAGGGGTTAGCTAAAATTTAATAGATACTACAGTTTAGGGGAAAGGAGTTTAAAGAGAACTGTACAAACAGAAAACAGTTAATAGATTAGCTAACCGATTAACTGTAAATAAATATTAGTAGTATGGGGGGAAACTAATTATGGAACCAAACAATGGACCAGTAAAAGTTCAACGAAAATACAATAACAGACAAAATCAAGTTGCTAAAGTAAATAGAACTACTATTGTCAGCCTAACATTTATTGAATTAGTGTTAATATTGGGATTATTTATACAAACATTTGTTTATAAAACTGCTTTTGGACAACTTGGCATTATCCCTATAATAGTTTTAATCGCAGGAATTATTTTGAATTTTGGATGCTATATTCGCAATAAACAAAGTGAAATGCTAAAATATTATATGTTTTTTACCTTTTTTGTTGGATGGGCATATTTAATGATTTTAGGAACTAATATTTTAGTAAGCTTTTATATTTATCCGTTAATCATTGCGACCATCCTGTACCACGATAAGAAATATGAAACTCTATTGTTTTATACAATATTGGCAGTCACTTTGATTCGAACAATTGCATGGGCCATAAGTGGACAATTATTAGGCGGCGACAGTGTTTCTCTAATTAGTATCGTTGTGCATATCGAAATTATAATTGTACTACATATAATTTCCAAACTTTCAAACATATTTTCCAACGATATGCTTGGAACGGCGGAAGATGAACGTAAATTACAAGCAAATATGCTCAGCGAAGTTTTACAGATTTCTAAAGATGTACAACTCGCTGTTTCTAATACAAATACACTAATCGAACATTTAAAAAACGATGCCAGTATGGTACACGATTCTATTGAAGCTATCTCTGACCAAACACAGAATAATGTAGATAGTGTAAGAGAGCAAAGCCAAATGACAAAACGCATCAATGATGACATTGAAGATACCTCTGAAAATGCAAAAATTATGGTAGAGGCAGCCACCCTGTCATCAAAATTATTGGAAGAAAATATGACCGTCATCGATTCCATACGAAAAGATGCCGATTCTATCAACGAAACGAATAGTCGTGTAGCCGAATCTATGGAAGATTTGCAGAAAAAAGCAAAGGAAGTACAACAGATTACAGAAGTTATTTTCTCCATTTCCAGCCAAACAAATCTTCTTGCATTAAATGCATCTATTGAAAGTGCAAGAGCCGGAGAAGCCGGAAAGGGATTTGCTGTTGTTGCAGATCAAATACGAAATTTGGCAGAAGAAACCAGACAATCTACAGAACAGATTGCAAACATTGTTGAGGAATTAAATGCAAATGCACAAATGGCAACCGACATTGTACAGTGTTCTATTCATGCAATGGAAACACAAAACGAAAAAGTTGCAAATGCCTCTGATGGCTTTACCGAAGTACAAAATCACATTAGTACATTGACACAGCGTGTAGAAAATATCAATGAAAAGATTGCTAATTTAGTTTATTCCAATAATACAATTATTGAAAATATCAACCAGTTGTCAGACAGTAGTGCATCTGTTTCCGAAAGTGCACAGGAAGTAGAAGTACGAAGCCTTCAAAACCAAACAGAAGCAGAACAAGCCAAAGAATTACTGGGACAAATGCAGACATTGGTACAGCAATTAGAAAAATACCAAAAGTAATACCTATATTTTGATAGTTTCCACTAGAGTAAAAAAGCAACAGGTCAATATCGCAAAATGCTCAACCTGTTGCTTTCCTTTTATATTTTGTCTATTGTTTCATTTCCATATAAGGTAACACATGAAATCCGCTTCTTTGATAAAGCTGAACTGCACCTTCATTTTCTTTTTCTACCTCTAATCGAAGCAATGCTTCTGGATAGTTTTCTTTTATATAAGCAAGAAATCTGCCTCCAATTCCCAATCCTCTGTATGCTTCTCTAACATATAAATCCTCTATCCATATACAAGGCTTACCAAACTCTGTAGAAAAACTCTTTGCAATCATAGCATACCCTTGTATATTCTTATCCTCCTCAAATATATAACCAGATAAATAAGGACTGTCATTTAAGCAATATGCAATATTATTTGAAAAAATTTCCTCTGAGCCATTGCTGAGAACCGCATTTGATGCATAAAAAGAACGCATCATATCCGTAACAATTTTCTTATCTTTTTCTTTCATATTTCTAATCTTTGTACCCACTTTAACACTCTCCTGCTTTTTATTATCATAACATCAAAACGAAACCCCTCTATATACCAACACAATATATTGGTTTTCAACTTCTATCTATTATAATACAATACCGCATATCGCTCAACTAGACTATTGTAAAATTCTATCAAATTTCTTTTTCTACTATTTCTTCCCAAGATATAACACAACTTCCTACAAATTTTTTGAATTAACATGGAATTTTGCAATACATAGATACAAATAGCCTCCTTTTCCTATTAAAACCTAATGTAGCATAAATAAAAAGGAGGCTACTACTTATTTTTCTGAACTTACACTGACATTATAATTTCCATCTTTTCCAGTAACCTCATAGTGATACCTTTCACCAGAAATCTCTATGGTCCCAGATGCTTTTCCATCTGCCAAGTCTTCTGTGATATCTACCTTTTCTTTTCCATATTTGAAGAATTTCTTTCCATTTTTAGAAACAACCGTTCCACTGAGCATCTCATTTTCTTCAGATGGCACATCATAAGGTATACTATTTCCATTTTCATCTATGGTGTTACCTACTTCCACTGAGCATTCACCATTTGTCGGTTCCTTCACTTCAAAACTAACACTTCCATTTCCATTTTCCGCTTCGTCAAATGCAACATTCTTTTCAACCTTTTCCCCGTTGATGTAAAAAATAACTTTTGCCATAAGAGAATGACCTGTTTTTGCATAACTAATTCCATTGGATGCTCCCAGGCAAAGTAACAATGCTGCTGCAATCGTTCCAACTCTTTTCATCATTTTTCTTTTGTTTGCTATCTTTTTATTCCTATCCATATCCATAACCTTTCTTAATGTTGTTTCGGATACATGAATCTCATTCATCATCTGTTTGTATTTTTCCTGTTCTTTCATTCTAATCACTCCTCAAGAAATATCATTACATTTAAGCATATTTGAAATGTCCCTCTTTATTAATGATTGCTCACACAACCAAAAGGACTATACTCCGATTCATATTCTCCTAATTGACTTTTCAACAGTTTCCTTGCACGCGTAAGTCTTGAGCGAACCGTTGCTTCTCGAATATGAAGCAAATCTGCAATTTCCTTGGTGCGATACCCTTCGTAATAAAAAAGATGAAGTACAATTCTAAGCTTAGCTGGCAAAACCTTGATTGCGTCATATAAATCCAAGTAATCCGCATTTTGAAACGTTATTTCCTCTTCCATTCGGTCAATATACTCCACATTTTTTCTCCAAAATGAGGACCACAAGCTGTTACATTCATTTACTGCCACACGAATCAACCATTTTCTGATATGTTCTTCATCTTCAAAATTCACCCGCTTTGTCAGCAGCTTCAAGAACACGTTTTGTAACACATCTTCCGCATCTTCTTTTGTTTTTGCATAGCTTAATGCAACACGATAGACAACATCTGCATATAAAGCTACAATGCGTTCATATTCTTCTCTGTTCACCACTTTTTCTCCTTACCTGTAATATTTTGAAAGGCCTTTCACTATATGAACCTGTGAGGGGCATAAAATGTGCGATACTTTTTTATTTTTTTACATAAATCCGCAATGTGACATAGAATATTATATTTTTTCCTTCTCCCCCACTAAACTATACCACAGAACTATTCTTCTTTCTATCAATCATAAGAATAACACGATATAACATCTCATTCTGTTTTGCACCCTTTTTGATATTAGTATTATAAGTCTCATGCTCCTATTCATTGATTTTCCCAAAAGATTTATGTATAATTCTGTTGTCTGGGTAAAATGATATACATGCATAAATTATTTCTACTGGAAATTGGCAAAACAAATTGCAATACTAAATATTACGCATTTCTACAGGCAGGATGTAGACAGATCATAACAAATCCGAGAAAATGGAGACAACATAAGCTGTATTACAGTCTGATTGCATGATACAATGGAGTATTATAAACATATAACGCAATGAATTGCCAACAAGATACCACACAAAATTAAAATTGATAGAAAGGACACATTATGAAAAAAACATGTAAACAATGCGGGAAAGATTTTGAATTGTCCCAATCAGAAATTAATTTTTATAAAGATAAAAATCTTAATCTTCCAAAACGATGCAAGGACTGTCGAGATGCCAATAAACGTACAAGTAAAACGATAATACCATCACAGCCACATATTTCATCGCACAATGATGACAAAACATACTACTCAAATAAAGCAAGTACTTCAACCCTAACAAGATTGCTAGTTCTTGCAGGAATCTTGTTGTTAGCAGTCGCCGGAGTTTGGTCACATTTTTCAGTCAATACAGACAACTCCACTCTTTCAGGTAATGCAAATCACTACACAAATAACACCTACAATAATGCTGATTCAAATGAATTACATTTTCGAAATGATACGTTATTAAATGAGCATTATCAAAAACATGGTGTGGAAATGGGATTCTCCTCGGCAAGTGCATATGAAGCGGCGGCTAGAAGTGTAGTAGAAAACCGTGATGCGTTACATAAATAAAATAGAAGCGGAAGATGGCGATGACGTATATTATCTCAAAAACACAAACGAATTTGTAATTGTTTCTACCGATGGCTATATCCGAACTTATTTTAAACCAAACGATGGAATTGCATATTATAATCGACAATAGTTTTTTTCATTGTTGGATTGCATAAGAAAGAGCTAGTGACAGACCTGCCACTAGCTCTTTCGAGGGTGTGAAACTTTTTCTGTAAATTAGCAAATATAGGTTCTTTTATGATAAAATAAAAAATCATAGGAGGGCCTTTTATTATGGCAAGAAAAAAGAAACCTGTACATCGAGTACAAATGACAGAAGGAAAAAGAAATATTATTCACCAGCTTCTCGAAGAGTATGACATTCAAACTGCAGAAGACATTCAGAATGCATTGAAAGATCTTCTGGGAGGAACAATTAAAGAAATGATGGAAGCCGAAATGGACGAACATCTCGGATACGAAAAATCAGAACGCTCAGATAATGACGACTACAGAAATGGTTACAAACGAAAAAGAGTGAATAGCAGTTATGGGGCAATGGAGATTGATGTCCCTCAGGATCGTAAATCCACATTTGAACCACAGATTGTAAAAAAACGACAGAAGGATATCTCTGATATTGATCAAAAAATCATTTCTATGTATGCAAAAGGAATGACTACCCGTCAGATTTCAGAAACAATTGAGGATATTTATGGGTTTGAAACATCAGAGGGTTTTATCTCAGATGTGACAGACAAGATACTGCCCCAGATCGAAGACTGGCAAAATCGCCCGTTAGATGATGTGTATCCTATTCTCTACATTGATGCAATCCATTATTCTGTACGAGATAATGGTGTGATCCGTAAACTTGCTGCTTATGTAATTCTCGGTATCAACATGGAAGGAAAAAAAGAAGTTCTTACCATTTCGGTTGGCGATAATGAAAGTGCGAAATACTGGCTTTCAGTTATGAACGAATTGAAAAACCGAGGCGTAAAAGATGTTTTGATCATTTGCGCAGATGGACTTACTGGTATAAAAGAAGCAATCGCTGCCGCTTTCCCTAAAACAGAGTATCAGCGTTGCATTGTGCATCAGGTAAGGAACACCTTAAAATACGTGCCAGATAAAGACAGAAAAGGATTTGCCACAGATCTGAAGACGATTTACCAGGCTGCCGATGAAAAGAAGGCCCTGGCTGCGTTAGATAGAGTAACAGAAAAATGGACACCTAAATATCCGAATTCCATGAAACGCTGGAAGGATAACCGGGATGCTATCTCACCTATTTTCAAGTTTTCAGCAACTGTCAGAAAGGTGATTTATACGACAAATGCCATTGAATCCCTGAATTCCACTTACCGTAAACTGAACCGACAAAGAAGCGTTTTCCCAAGCGATACAGCCCTTCTGAAAGCACTGTATCTTGCCACCTTTGAGGCAACGAAAAAATGGACATCGACGGTCCGTAACTGGGCGCAGGTATATGGCGAATTGAGCATTATGTATGAAGGACGCCTGCCAGAATAGGCGATTCTGAATACTGCAAGACAGGCGGATTTTCCGCCTGCTCTTGACATGCAAATTTATAGCTGTTATATATAAAACAAGAGCGAAAAGCCCAACAAATGAACTTTTCGCCTTGCATTATCATAGAAGAATCTTATTTACAGACTTTTTTTCATAGTCTCGCTCTTTCTTGTAGTTTCTGCTATTTTAATTCAAATAAACGTTGCCTCCTCTTCTGCATCTTATTGCTTTTTACCGATTAGTTTCCTGATACGTTTACTTTCTTTAACAATCCTATGATAAATTTCAATAAAGGCATTTGGCATTTTACTCTTACTTGTAAATACTGCATAGGTATGTGTCGGAATAGTTACGACCTCCAAGTCATTGTCAATTTTTCTCCCATCATACTCAACACCAATTCCATAAGGAAACTGCTGATTTTATTGGTTTTACAAGCAACCGGTCATCATAAATGCCACCTACAAGCTTATCAGTCCCAGCCTTTCCACACATCTGGTTGATACCCCAATGTTGATTTCTTTCCATTTCTAACTACTGGTGTCTTTATCACCTGCGGATTTTCAAGAATTTTTTCTAGCTTATCCTCAGTAGCAGTATACTTAATCAATGCTAACATATCCTTGTCCTTTCCATCCCAATTAATCATGTTATCAAGTCCACCATTGACCTGAGCCACCGAATTAAATTCCCCTTTGCTCATACCCTTTTCCTTCATATCGGTAAACTGATACTTAATGCCCCTCTCTTTGAAAAATCGTTCTGCCTTTCTCGTATCCGCACACTTTTTTGTTCCAAAAATCTGTATATTCATTCGTATTTCCTCCATCCTACATTATTTGATTCAGTAGATATTATCCTTTACAATTGCAATTTTACCACTTAAACATAAGTATGTGTACTTATCGACCTCTTTAATATGGAAATCATCGGATATAGTGCAGGAAAATATAAAACTGCCGAACTTATAAAACAGGCATTTACGACAGTAAAAGGAAAACTGTCAGATATCCATATTTTTCACACAGACCGGGGAAATGAATTCAAAAAACAGAACAATGGAAGAATTGTTAGAAACATTTGATGTGGAACGCTCTTTAAACCATAAAGGATGTCCCTATGACAATGCCGTGGCAGAGGCAACATTTAAAACAATAAAAACAGAATTTGTAGAGAACGAAACATTCCTCTCTTAGGTATCAAACACCTGTGCAATATCGGGAAAATTACTTTAAAAAAGTATTGACAAACCATTCCTCCAATTCTTTATTTTTGACCATAACCACACTCGCAGCATAGCTGCTCGTTGTCGCGGCATTCGCCAAATACATCTGAACTCAATTCTGTCTGATTGTGAGCAAACCTCCCATCAGCCAGTTTGGTTCATCTGTGCTTGGCTCATTGCAACACGCAAAAAGGACACTCCCAAATTCTCACTTGGAAAGTGTCCTTGAAGTACAAAATATAAAATTGAATATCGCACAAAACGTATTATTAAGTATTATTCCGTATTATGCGTAGTAAATTTGTAGTAAATCACAACTTGTAAGCGCTGAAACCCTTGATTTTACTGGATTTATTTATCCAAGCTCTTCATTGTCGGGAACAACAACACATCCCTAATCGCAGGTGAATTTGTCAATAACATAACCAAACGGTCGATTCCGTATCCGATACCACCTGTTGGAGGCATACCAATGCTCAATGCATTTAAGAAATCTTCGTCTGTATGGTTTGCTTCCTCATCTCCTGCTGCAAAGGCTTCTTCCTGTGCGGCGAAACGTTCACGCTGGTCGATTGGGTCATTTAATTCAGAGTAGGCATTTGCCATTTCACGTCCATAGATGAACAATTCAAAACGCTCTACATAATCTGGATTTTCTGGTTTTCTCTTAGTAAGTGGAGAGATTTCAACCGGATGGTCCATAACAAAAGTAGGCTGAATCAATTTTTCCTCTACAAATTCTTCGAAAAATAAGTTAAGGATATCCCCTTTTTCGTGTCTATCTTCATATTCAATATGATGCTCGTCTGCAAGTTTCTTCGCTGCTGCCGTATCTGCAATCTCATTGAAGTCTACACCTGCATACTTCTTTACTGCATCTACCATAGTAATACGCTCAAATGGCTTACCAAGGTCAATCATTTCCTCTGCATAAGGAATGTTAGTAGTACCACATACTTCCTGTGCAACCGTACGGAACATATTCTCGGTCAAATCCATCATACCATAGTAATCAGTATATGCCTGATACAATTCCATCAAAGTAAATTCCGGATTGTGTCTTGCATCGGTACCCTCATTACGGAATACACGTCCGATTTCATATACACGCTCCAAGCCACCAACGATCAATCTCTTTAAGTATAATTCCAAAGAGATACGAAGCTTTACATCCTCAGAAAGTGCATTGTAATGGGTCTCAAATGGTCTTGCTGCTGCTCCACCTGCATTGGATACCAACATAGGTGTCTCTACTTCCATAAATCCCTGTCCATCTAAGAAACGACGAATACTACTTAAAATCTGAGAACGCTTGATAAAGGTTTCCTTTGATTCCTTGTTCATGATCAAATCTACATATCTCTGACGATATCTAGTATCTGTATCCGTAAGTCCATGGAACTTTTCTGGTAAAATCTGCAAACTTTTGCTAAGCATAGTCATTTCTTCTGCATGAATAGAAATTTCACCAGTCTTTGTGCGGAACAAATATCCTTTCACACCAAAAATATCACCAATATCTGATTTCTTGAAGTCAGCATAAGAATCCTGACCAATCGAATCTCTTGCAACATAAATCTGCATATTTCCCTTCAAGTCCTGAATATTACAGAAAGATGCCTTACCCATAACACGCTTAAACATCATACGTCCTGCGATAGATACATGGATTGGACTCGCATCCATAATTTCTCTTCTCTCGTTATAATCTGCGTTAATTGCATCTTTTTTCTGCTGTTCGTCCAAACCTTCTACATTTACCTCTGGTCTACCTGCAAGCAATTTTGCCTCATGTTCTTCATAAATGGCCTTTGCTTCCGTTGTATGATGAGTCTGGTCATATTTTGTAATTTTAAATGGGTCCTTGTCATTTGCCTGCAAATCTGCAAGTTTTTCACGTCTTACCTTAATTAACTGATTTACATCCTGCTGTGGCTTCTGCTGCTTCTGATTCTGTTCTGCCAAAATAGTTCATCCTTTCTTTTATACATCAAAACACAGAAGTACGAAGCCCGTCTATTCGGATAGTCTTTGTACTTCTGTCATTTACAATCGTGCGATATTTGGGGCAAAGATACCTTGATTGTTTCGGTATTTGACCTGCCACAATCTTGCTATCATTGTATATTTCTAATAATGCTGCATAGATTAGTTTGATCTTTCAATCTCCAAAATCTTGTATTTTAAAATACCAACCTGAGTCTCTACTTCAACAGTATCGCCCTTCTTTGCTCCAATCAAGGCTTTTCCAACTGGTGACTCATTTGAAATCTTACCTTTTAAACTATTTGCCTCTGTAGAACCTACCATCTTGTATACAAGCTCTTCATTTTCCTCTACGTCCAAAATACGAACCTTACATCCGATATTGATTTTATCTAAGTCTACTTCTTCTTCTACAAAAACTTCTGCATTCTTTAAAATCTTTTCGATTTCTTCAATTCTTGCTTCAATGTCACGCTGCTCATCTTTCGCTGCATCGTATTCCGCATTTTCTGATAAATCGCCCTGTTCTCTGGCTTCCTTAATCTTCTGAGATACTTCTTTTCTGCGAACTACCTTTAAATCCTGTAACTCATCTTCCAGTGCCTTAAGACCTTCGTAAGTTAAAATATTTTTCTTTGCTTCCATAACACTACATCCTCCATATCAAAATTTCTCTAACATGGCTATCTGCAAATATACAGAGCCCGTTACGTTTCTAATCAGTATTCAAAATCAGTACTTTTCAAAAGTACCTTTCCTATAATAAATCGCATAATAACTTCATTGTATTATAGCCTATTCTAGCCCTAATGTCAATGAAATTCCCCCTCTTATCTTATCTCTAACTGCTCCACCTTCCATTGATAACGTTCCTTTATTTTCTTTAATTCATCCTCTCCTAATTCTATTACGTTTCCTTCCCATTCTTCAAAAAAATCTGCCAAATTGCGTAATTTCCAGTTCTGACTCTGCATAAAAATGGCGGCAAAACGAGGACTAATTCTCTCTCCATAAATACTTTGTGTAAATCCACATATGAGATTCCCGTTTTTTACCCGATTTTTCATATACTCTTTTTGTCTCTCGGTTATTCCAATTGCAAATACCTGATTTTTTTCCACTAACCAAGAATATTGACTAAGCTTTATTCCAAGTACATCTACTAGCATTTTTCCTTCTATATTGCCGGGAATTTTTCTTTTTATTTCAATAAGCAGCCCACACTCCTCCTCCACTTCCTCACATATTTTGTTCCATGCACTTCCTCTTTTTGTCACAATTTCCAAATGTCTTACACGCTTTGCCAATTCTGTGCACAAAAAGAAAGCCAAATTATTTCCTGTGTCCACAAGTACCACATCCAACGCTTTCTCCTCTACCTGATAATGCCTCATTGTTTGCTCCCATATTTCGGGGAAAAGACTATACCAACAAACCCATTTTTTTTGATATTCAGGCATGGCATATTTCCTACAAACATCTTCTGAAAAATAAATAAGCTGCCGTGGATATTGCATCTGTATCCTCCGGATACACTTTTCAAACCATTCCGTCCCAAGCTTCCCCCCCTGTTCATAAGTACAGGCTAATTCCATTACAGCTAGTTCCTCCTCTAAATACTCCTTTTCATATTCTCTACAAATCCCTCGTTTCTGATTAATCCACTGTAGTAATCGCCTTTTTATGCCCATTCTCTCCTCTGGATCAGCAAAACATACTTCTATCATATATCGCTCCAGCCCTTTTTTACTATATATACATTCAAATAAATTTCTATGACTAACAATTCCATCCTAACCGTTTCTGAATAACCACACATCAAATCACTAATCTTGCACTTCCTGCTTTTCTATACTGTACACAAGAGCTTTTTTATAATTGTTACACTTCTTCATACAGAGCAAAAAAGAAAAGAACCAGGAGGTATCAAATCCTGATTCTCTTCTTTACAAAGTATAGAGTCTATCAAAAATAAGTTATAAACTATCGAATAGTAAATTGATTTACAGCCTTACCTAACTCTTCTGCTGAAGTAGATAATCTTTCTGAATTTTGACTAAGTTCTTCTACTCCTTGTAGCTGTTTTCCAATCATACTATTTACATCTGTTACAGATGCTGCTGTTTGTTCAGATACAGCAGAAATTTCTTCAATCGCTGACAACGTAGCTGATCTGGTTTTTTCCATCTCCTGTACTCCAGCTAGAATACTTTCTAACTCGCTCATAAGTACATTGACCTGACTCTCCATTGAGCGAAAAGCCTCTGTTGTATGGTCAACTGCCTCTTGCTGTTCATGTACGATATTGTCTGCCTCTTTTGCTGTATTAGCAGCACTCTTGGTAGTTTTCACAATTTCCTCAATAATCTTTTGAATCTCTTCAGCAGATTCCATAGACTGATCTGCCAATTTTCTAATTTCAGTTGCCACAACTGAAAATCCTCTTCCTGCCTCACCAGCTCTTGCTGCCTCAATAGATGCATTTAAAGACAAAAGGTTCGTCTCAGAAGCAATTTCATTGATTACTCCAACAATTTGTCCAATAGATTTGGACTGCTTCTCCAGCTTTTCAATACTTTCAATTACCACATTAGTAATTTCAGCAGTAGAATGACTCTTCTCACTTAAAACTGTCATAGATTCCATACCAGTTCGAATAGAGGTCTCTGTATCACCTGCTATATCACTAATCTTATGCGTATTTGTATTTACTACCTGAATACGCTTTGACAAAGTATCCATCTCTTCAAGACAGTCTACAGAATTCTCTGCTTGGTTTGTTGTTCCAACCTCAATTTCCTCAACCGATTGCTCAATACTTTTAGAGGAACTTAAAAACTCTTGAGAATTGCGAATTACATCTTCCGATATACCTGTCAATTCAGATGTTACACCCTCCACCTGCTGTATCAAATGCTTTGTATGTGCAATCATATCACTGATTCCCGTTGCTAAAGCGGCAAATTCATCTTTTCTTCTTGTACATATCTTAACTGTCAAATCACCATTTGAAACCTTTTTAATCTGTTTCATGATATTTGATATTGTATGAGACATTCCCTGTGCAATAACCAGTCCTAGCAATGCGGAAATTATGATAGATACAATTAATAATACAACCGTCACATTTCTAATTCCTGATGCCTGCTCATTTATCGTTGCAATTGGAATAAGACAACATACCGCTGCATCCGTATCTCCAACTTTAGACATTAAGAATAAATAAGAAGTTCCCTTATACTGCACTTCCTTTTGAAAAGACTTTTCCTCACTTTTCATCGCCTTTTCAAAATATTTTTGACCGGCAAAATAAGTAGTCCCTTTTTTTTCTTCTATACCTTCACCATACACCTCATATCCATCTCTGGTTACAAATGCAGAAATACAACCTTCTCCAACTTCTAACTGTCCAAGAATTTCCTGCATCTGTGCGCGACTCAAATCCAATACCAAACAGCCCTCTGCTTTCGGTACCTGCCGAATAATTCGGATTGCATACTGCTCCTGACTGGCATGCAAAGCCTCATCCACCTCTGGAATTGTTCCAAAATAATAATACTTTGTATTATCCTGCGAAGCTAATTTTCCCTGTTCTGTCTTAAGAAGATCAGAGTAAAGATTATCTTCACCAGAATTGGTTGTAGTAATAGATGCTGCTGCATCTGTTAAAAGATATACATTATTCAAAAATTTATTATCTGTTACATCATAGTTAAATTCTTTATACTTTTCATTATAGTAAGACATGCCTTCTACCGTACTAAGTTCCGCATATCCACCATTTACATAATTTTTAAGTTTACTATCCACAAATAAAGCATTATAGTCTGTCTTTATGGTACTAAAAACAAAATCATAATAAGATGTAGTTAATTCAATGGAACTGGAAACAGACTCTACATAGGTATTTTTAATACCTGAAGATGCCTTTGAATAAGAAACCATACCCAAAATAACTAAAAACAGAATAGGAATTACAATCAGGCTATAAAGCTTCAACTGAATACCATGAAACCATTTTACTTTATCAACTCGTTGAAATTCCGTATTTGCCTCTCGTTCAGCCATTCGGATTTTTACCAGTTTTATTATATCCTTTGGTGAATGAATTACTACTTTCTGTCTCTGAATCTTTTGCTTTTTCTTACGCTTTTTTCCTATCTTCAAAAGATTTCCCTTTTTTTCAACATCCTTCTTAGGTATTTTCTCTTTTATCCTTTTTTCTTTTTTTCTATGTATAAACTTTTTTTCTACTTTTCCGTTCTTCTGTTCGTTTTCTGGAACAGCCTCAACATGCTCCTGCAGTGCCTCTGGTTTCTGCTCTGTTTGTAAAGGCTTTTCTACTTTTGCCTTATGTTCATCTTTTTTTCGAAAAAGCATCCCCTTACTTTTTTTTGTTTCTTTGCTCTTTTTTACCTTTGTATCCGACCTTTTTTTTCCTAAACCCATTCACAGTCCCCCCTTTGTGAAATTTTGTTTAATCCATATACCCTACTCCATATTCCACTACCACCATACTATCATCTTTTATGATTTTTTTCAATATTTTTGTCTACTTTTTGCATTTTTTTCATAATATACAGATATTTTTGTGCATTTTGTCGCTTATTTAGCGTATTTTTTCTTTTAAACAATCAAATTCTTCCTTGGTAATAGTATCCTGGCTATACCTTGCCTTCTGATAAAGTGCAAGCAATTCTGTTGTAGTATCTGAACTCATATGTTGACTCAATTCCTCTGATGTTTTCACATTCTTTTCCCCATAATTCCTGTTCCAACTTTGTTCCACTCGCTTTTTAAATAGCCTTCTGATCTTTTCCCTATAACTTTTATTCCAAATAATCCACTTTCTTTTTTGTTTCTTCTGAAATGTTGTCTTTTCCTTTTTTTCTGGAAATATTCGTTCTTTTTCTTCCTGTATATCTTCTTTCTTCTCATAAAAACTTTTCCATATGGTATAAAGGAATAACGCCAACACAGCCAGTACAAAAATAACTGACAAAAACTTTAAAAAGCACATAAGCAATTTCATGATAATCTTTCCAATTTCCTGTATAATGGAAGGTCCTGTGCTTTGCATATCACCCAATGGCTGCTCTGTAGGCGTGGGCGTAAGCTCCAAAAACTGCTCTGTATATTCCTCTCGCTCTCCATGCACAAAATGAAGTAACCATTTTAATAGAGCGTAACAAATATGCAAAATGCGTTCTCCTATTCCATGGGTTGAAATCTGGGTTGCAAAGTATAAAATTCCTGCACTGCAAATAGAAAAAATCCCAAGTATCACTCCACCTTCTCTATATAAGCTACTTCTCTTTATCGTTCCGGTTGTAAGACGATTACTCATATAATAACATTCTTGCTTCACCAAATATAAGTTAAAAAAATGAAGCCATAAGAAAGGAATACCAATCCACATAAAAAGTTGAAAAATGTAAGTTGTATTTGTCGCACCAGCATATAACAGACAAGGAATTCCTAAAAAAAGCATTGCAATGCTATAATTTTCAGGCCAAAGCTTTACACGATTATTTTTTCGTATCGCAAAGGATATTCCTATGTCTACCATAGCATACAACACAAAAATAATTTTTTCCTTGCCATTTCTTCCAATAAAAAAGCAGTACAACACCAATATTCCATGTCCAAGAAAAAATGTCCAAAGCCGTTCTGCCCACTGACGAATACAAAATCCCCCTATTGCCACGATAAGCAACAATAAGGCATACCATACATTTCCCCGCTTTGGCTCTATGCCGTAAGAAATCGTAGCCACGATAAAAAATGCAAGTAAAAATAACTTGATAGAATTAAGGAAATGTATCAACCCATTTACAGAAAAAAACTTATTTTTCTCCTTCATGCTTCTCACCTCAATTCCCCGTCTGCCACAATTTCCATAACCTGCTCCTGCAATTCTGGGGCAATCCGCATTGTCTCCATTTCATAATGAGGCAACATCCATATTAACTCCGTTGTCAACTCTCTGTGCTGTAGCATAACCTGTTGTGTAGATGCAGATTGACTTGCCGTTATCAGAACATGTAACCCTTCTCCCTTTAATTCTCTCTGTAAAAAAGATTCTGCCCGTTCCAAAGGTTCTTTTTTATGCAAATCAATCCTTGCCAGCCCTTCGTCTATCTGCCTCATATGATTGCTTCCTGCACCAGCTCCAATGGAAACAGAACTAGCATGTTCTGCATCTAATCCATTTGTCACCATAGATACTACAATCTGCTGCCCCAAAAATTGTTCTGCCAATGTAGCTGCAAGCGATATGGTATACTCTTCCATTCTATTATCCAGCCCCATATCTTTTTCATCAAAATACAGTATCAACTTTACCTCTTGCTCCGCTGTATACTCATAGCAATTTACCTTTAATATGCCTGTCTTAGCAGATGATTTCCAATTAATTTTACGCATACCATCATAACTCTGATAATCTCTAATACCCTGAAATGTAAATGGGTCCTCATACAGTCTCTTTTTTGCCAGAGTCTGTCCGATCATCTGCTTTACATACATAGAAAGCAGTGGGGCTTGTACTCTTTTGGGAAATACATACACCCATTGCTCCTGTTTTTTTCTCATCACGTACTCTCTGGTATAAAAATAACTGCTTGCAAAAACATCCATATCCCCTAACGCATAATAGCCTCGCTTCTGACAAACAAACGGAAGAGAACGTTTGATTTTTTCATACATTCCAACAGAGAAAATGTCATTTCGATAATATTGGTCACTGGTAACCCCAGACTTCTCTTCCTCAAATTTCCATTCCTTTGAAGTTGCAAATTTTACCTTTACGGCTGGTAACAACATTGCTTTTTGATTGATAACCTCTTCTATAAGTGTAAGAGTTTCCCCCTCATACGCATATTCCTGTTCACAATACACACGTACAGTAAGATGCTTGTCCCACTTTTCACGAAATATCCACTGAATCAACAGATAAAAAATGCCAATCAGCATACCTGCTATGACAATCTGCATAAACAGCACCTCCCCTCCTTATATCTTTACCATTACGATACAAAGTTTTCTGTCGGTACTTCAACAGACGACAAAATAGAATCCATGATTGTTTTTTGTTCTGCTGTCCCAAAATAACCTCCTGCCAATACCAGGCGATGCTCTAATACAAAAGGTGCAAGATATTTTATATCCTCAGGTATCACATAATTTCTTCCACGAATAGCCGCAAATGACTGACAAGCCCTCATAAAAGCAAGAGTTCCTCTGGTACTTACTCCTAATTTCAATTTTGCATTCTTTCTGGTTGCCTCCACAATATGCAAAAGATATTCTCTCACTTCCTGTCCAATGTGTACGCCTTTCACCCATTCCTGCATCGTTATAAGCTCTTGTGTCGTCATAACGGCTGAAAGTGCTGCATACGGACTCTCACTGATATATCTATCCATAATTTCTAATTCCTGCGCAAACGTAGGAACTCCCATGCTAATTTTCATCATAAAACGATCCAGTTGTGCTTCTGGCAATGGAAAGGTTCCTGCGGTTTCGATTGGATTTTCTGTCGCAATCACAAAAAATGGAACCGCTAATTTTAACGTTTCTCCATCTAAGGTCACTTGTTTTTCCTCCATACACTCCAACAAGCTGGATTGGGTTCTAGGTGTTGCCCTGTTAATCTCATCTGCTAATAGTATATTAGTAAAAATCGGACCTTTCTGTAATGTAAATTCACCAGATTTTTGATTATAAAAATGCAGACCTGTCACATCCGATGGCAACAAATCTGCTGTAAACTGAATCCTTGAAAAATCTCCCTCTATCGACTTTGCTAAAGACTTCGCAAGCATAGTCTTACCTGTACCTGGCACATCTTCCAATAAAACATTTCCACCTGACAGTAATACCGTAAGTACCAGCTCTACTACAGAGTCTTTTCCTATAATTACTTTCCCAATATTTTCTTTTACGTTTTGCATACGCTCCTTTATTATCTGCTCATTCATATAACCCCTCCTAAATTTTCTAGCATCACAATGGATTAAGCCAATTCCCCTTATTCAAAATAGGCATCTAACCCATCGGCAATCCCTTTTATCATTTTATTTTGATAATCGCCATTTGAAAGTTTTTGATCCTCTTGTGCATTACTCATAAATCCCATCTCTAAAATTGTAGTAGGCATCGAACTCCAGTTAATACCAGCCATTAAGTCTGTCTGCCAAACACCCTTATTCATCGCACCTGTCTCTTTAACAAAATGCGTCAATATATCTTTTGCAAGTCGATAACTATCATCATATAGTGAAGCCACATAAGGACTATCCTTCGTGCCACAAATCGTCATTGCTCCATTTGTCTCTTTGATTTTAGAGCCATTCGCATGAAGACGTACCAATACTTCTGCCCCTGCTTCCTTTGCCATATCTGCACGTTCATGAGGACTTAAATTAACATCATTGGATTCGCGCACCATAAAAACAGAATATCCTCGTTGTGTTAGTTCTTCTTTTAATTTTTTAGCCACTTCCAAGGTCAGCTCATACTCTTTCTTTCCTGTAGAAACTCCACTTGTACCAACAGTAGCCTTTGCTTTTTTCTTGCTGGCTCCCGGTCCAATTGCTTCCTCTTCCGTATTTGCAGTTTCCTGATGTCCTGCATCAATGGCAATCAAATGTCCATCAATCACTGGCTCTGCTTGTGTCAAATATTCTGTTGCCACATAATATTCACCCTCATCTATGCGAATTTTGCTCCAGGTCTCACCTACACCAATTCGCAACACCTTTGCTCGCTCTGGCAACATTTTTACAACTTCTGAATCTGTAGAACATGCCTTACGAACATTAAGTTTCGTTGTTGTATAAACATATTCCTCTACTTTTTCAAAAGACTCTCCATCTTCTTCAAAAACAACAGGTTTTGCACTCTGCTCTACCTTTTCGGTAGGAGCCTGTGTCGGACTCTCTGCTTTTTTTTCTTTTTTATTCGAACAGGAAACCAGCATCAAGCATCCTACAAGCAGACACCCTACCAGTATTCCCTTTTTCATTTCGGCTATTATTCTTCTACCCTTGTTATTCCCTCTATACATAACCATTACGAATCCTTTCAATACAAAAATTATCTGTTCCTGTACTTTTTTTATTATATCATAAAACCATATTTCCGCAACCTTCTAAAAAGGGCAAAAAAAAAGCCCAAAGCCTTATTTATAAAGCCTTGAAGCTATACCAGTGCGGATGAAGGGACTTGAACCCCCACGGTCTCCCACTAGATCCTAAGTCTAGCGCGTCTGCCAATTCCGCCACATCCGCTTATAACCAAATATATAATTGGTTTAAATGAGACATCGGGGATTCGAACCCCGGACAACTTGATTAAAAGTCAAGTGCTCTACCAACTGAGCTAATATCCCATAAACAGGACTAGCTGGATTCGAACCAGCGAATGCAGGGATCAAAACCCTGTGCCTTACCGCTTGGCGATAGTCCTACATCGTATATACTAGGGTGGATAATGGGATTCGAACCCATGGCCTCCAGAGCCACAATCTGGCGCGCTAACCAACTGCGCTATACCCACCATAACTCCACCGAAGTTTCTCGATGAAATGTGCCAGAAGGGATTCGAACCCCCGACAACCGGCTTAGAAGGCCGGTGCTCTATCCAACTGAGCTACTGACACGCACCAATCAATCTCTTGACCTGCCATATCTAAACGACATAGCTGAAGCGGGTGATGGGAATCGAACCCACGTATCTAGCTTGGAAGGCTAGTGTTCTACCATTGAACTACACCCGCATGAGTATTTAAGTCGGGGTGACAGGATTCGAACCTGCGACCTCTTGATCCCAAATCAAGCGCTCTAGCCAAGCTGAGCCACACCCCGATTTGTTTTCCGATTTCTCGGTAACGCCTCAACGCAAGAATGATTATATCCCATAAATCATGTAAAGTCAACACTTTTTTTAAATTTTTTTTATTTTTTTTTACTTTTCTCTGAAACCCTAGATTTTACAAGGGTTTCAGAGCTTAATTTTTTTACAAAAAAATAGATTTTTATTCTTTTTTCCAAAAAAACTTTTCACTTTTTCTGAATAATTTTTATTCTTTTATTTCGATACTTCTTCTAATAATTTTAATTTCATATGATAATAATCTGGTGTCATATCCAAATAATGGATATGTGGATTTTCAAATCGCTGTTCCTCTTCCCATATTTCATCTTGCAATTGTTTTGAAACATATGTCCTGATTTCTTCCAAAGAATCCATCTGTCGCACTATTTTTCCATTTTCTATATATTTTTCTTGTAATTTTTTTACAGTACAATCTTCAAATTTTCTTTCACGCCAAGGTTCTTTCGGATCTATATAGGAAAATGTATCTGAAAAATTAATCTTTTCTGTTTTTAATGCTATCAAGTCAGCAATCGCCTTTCCATCCCTATTATAAACACGATACACTTCTTTTCTTCCTGGGTTTGTTATTTTTTCTACATTCTCTGAGACCTTTATTCTAGGCTCAAATTGCCCATTTTCCTCCACAGCCGCAATTTTATATACCGCACCAAAAACAGGCTCTGATTTTGCCGTTATCATTCGTTCTCCCACGCCAAAGCTATCCACCTGAGCTCCCTGTGAAATCAGAGAAGATATTGTATACTCATCCAGACTATTCGAAAGTACGATGCTACAGTCTTCCAATCCTGCCTCATCCAGCATTTTTCTTACCTTCTTTGACAGATACGCCAAATCACCGCTGTCAATGCGAACACCCTTTAATCGTTTTCCCATAGGCTCCAATACGTCCTTTGCAATGCGTATCGCATTCGGTACTCCTGACTTTAGTACATCATAAGTATCCACTAATAAAACAGTAGCATCCGGATACATTTTTGCATACTTTTTAAAAGCAAGATACTCATCTTTATAATACATCACAAAACTGTGTGCCATTGTTCCACTTACTTGTATTCCAAATTTCTGCCCCGATAAAACAGTAGCTGTTGAGTCCACACCGCCGATATAACAGGCTCTTGCCCCATATACAGCAGCATCTACATTATGTGCTCTACGTGCTCCAAAATCAGATACTCCCCTTCCTTGGGCTGCCCTTTTAATTCTTCTTGCCTTTGTTGCAACTAAGGACTGATGATTAACTTGTGTCAATAAATAGGTCTCTATTAACTGTGCATCTATCAAGGGTGCCACTATAGTAATGACCGGTTCATTTGGATACATAATCGTTCCTTCTCGAAAAGCATATACATCTCCCTTAAAAGAAAACTGCTGTAAATAGTCTAAAAAATCATCATCGAAAATACCCTGCTCTCTTAAATAATTAATATCCTCTTCTGTAAAATGTAAATCATGGATATATTCTATAATCTGCTCCAAACCCGCAAAAATAGAAAATCCACCCCCATCTGGATTCTTGCGAAAAAACACATCAAATACTACTCTTGTATCTTTATCCTCATTATGAAAATACCCATTACTCATAGTCAATTCATAAAAGTCCATTAACATTGCCATATTTCTCATATTCTCACCAACCCTTTTACTCTACTTCATATAAAGCTGCCTTAACGGTACCATCCTCTTTTAATTCTATGATTGCATAAGTAGGAATGCGTTCCTTTTGCCTTGGCAGACTAATGCTTCCAGGATTTAAGATAAGCATCTCCTTTGTCTGCTCCATATATGGCACATGCGTATGCCCATAGAGAACAATATCCGCCCCACGACGCTGTGCTTCCTCATGCAAATATTTTACACCTGTATACACATGATACTGATGACCATGAGCCATAAAAATATGATGACCGTCTAAATCTATTTCTGCCTCTGGTTCTACATCTATATAATAATCATTATTCCCCGCAATCATCACTTTAGGAACATCTACAAAAGTTTCAATAAAATGTTCAGAACCTTCCAAATCTCCCAAATGTAAGAAATAATCAAAAGTCCCAGCCTGTTCTATGGCTCTATTCAAATATAGGTTATTTCCATGAGAATCACTTATTACTAAAATTTTCATTCGCTCTCACCTTCTCCTTACACATAGCGGCTTAGAATGCTTTATTTGCATGTCTAAGCCGTCTTTCTTACTCTTGTTCTATTTTTCCCTTTATCATCTTCTTTACGCGCTCTAATGCCTTTCCTCTATGGCTAATCTGATTCTTTTGCTCTAATGAAAGTTCAGCAGTCGTGCAACCATACTTTGGTACATAAAAGATAGGATCATAACCAAATCCATTATTTCCTTTACTTTCATAACCGATTTGCCCCTCAATTGTCTCTCTAACGACCTGCTTTTCTCCATCAGGGAAAATCACAGCAATTGTGCATACAAAACGTGCTGTTCTTTTTTCTTCTTCTACGTCTTTTAGCAAATCAAGAATATGCTGATTCTTTATATCATAAGATGTATTTTCCCCCATATATCTGGAAGAATGTACTCCTGGCTCTTTATTTAAATAATCTATTTCCAATCCCGAATCATCTGCCAATACAATAACATCCTCCAGCACATCTGCAATTGCCTGTGCTTTTATCATTGCATTTTCCTCAAAGGTAGCACCATTTTCTTCAATATCAAGTTGTACTCCTGCTTCCTTCATAGATACTACTTCTATTCCCAATTCGTCCATAATCATACGGACCTCTTTCATTTTTCCTTCGTTTCCCGTTGCAAATACAATTTTCATTTATTGCTTCATTCCTTTCCTAATTGCACTACAAACAGCTTCCGCCATTTTTGTACGGTTATCCTCTTTCTTCAAATACGCAAGGTCTCCCTTATCTGTTAAAAATCCCATTTCCAATAATACCGTAGGCATTTTTGCATTTCTTATAATATAAATACTCTGTCCGTTTAACGCACCTCGATTTGGCATTCCTGTAGTAAATGACAATTGTTCCAAACAGAGTTTTGCCATTTGTTTTGAACTTGTCTTATACTGATTTGTCTTATACAATGCCTCTAAACCGCTTCCACCAGTCTCATCAGAACTATTGCAATGTATACTGACAAAATAATCCGCAGAAAGACGATTGGCAAATTCTACCCTTTTCTTTAATGATATCTTTGTATCATCCCATCTGGTTAAATATAACTTTGCATCTTCTTCAGACCATTGTTCCTCTATCTTCTTCACAAAATCTAAATTATACTCTGCCTCAGACCAATTTCCACTTAACGCATCCGTTCCGGTATCCTTACCTCCATGTCCGGCATCTAGCACTATAATTTTGTCATACACCTCATTTGGTTTCTTACAAGCAATATAAATATAATGTTCATCTTCATATAGACAATAGCCATAAATCTTATCTACAGGAAAGCTCAAAATAGCGGTATTTTTATTATTACTTTCCGCTTCATAAGAAATGCTTGTCTCCTTTTTAAATTGCGCAAAAATCCTTTTCCTGTTTTTCCCCGTATACACAAGCTGCAAATCCTCAAATGCGATGTTCTCGCCCAACATCTGGTACATATATAAACGTACTCTTCCCTGCTGATAGCAATCCTCTACTTCCACAGGAAAAGAAGCTTTTTCTGGCTTTTTGATACGAATATAGCAAGTACCCAATTTTTTTAAAATCACATCTCTCTTCTCACGCTTTATATATGTTCCCTGGGACTGTTCCACTTTCTCCTTTGCAGAAATTTCATTTTTTATATTTTGTTCTTTTCCTGTATTTTCATTTATATTTATGTCAAGTTCAGATAACACAAACATGAGACAACATCCAAGCACAAAAAAAATTCCACTGTGAAGCAATAATTGTCTTAAAAATTTCTTCTCTTCTGATTGTTCTCTCAACTTTCCTCTTTCTTCTCCTTTTCACGCTTTGGAGGCTTTGGCCCCATATACTGATAGAAATAAGTTTTCATCATTCCGTTATATATTTTTCGATTTTTCGTGGCCTTCTTTCCAATATATTTCTGTGCATCTTCGTACCCGGTTATCAAAAAATAAGACCAAGAATCCAACGCGCCAAACGTCTCACCAATTTCCTTATAAAGCTTTGGCATATCTGCCTTTTCCTCTAAACGTTCTCCATAAGGCGGATTTGTAATAATAAAGCCATATTTTTTAGGATGACGTAATTCCTGCATAGGTCTTTGTTGAAAATGAATATACTCCTCTACCCCTGCATTTCTGGCATTCTCTCTTGCAACCTTTATAATGTCACCATCCATATCATATCCCTGAATCGATAGTTGCACATCCTCCCTGATATTATCGTTTGCTTCTTCAATTGCCTGATACCATGCTTTTTTAGGAATAATATGTGTCCATTCTTCCGCTGTAAAAGAGCGATTCATTCCTGGTGCAATATTAGCCCCTATCATAGCTGCCTCAATTGGAATAGTTCCACTTCCACAAAATGGATCCACTAAAATTCTATCTTTATTCCATGGAGTCAACATAATAAGAGCCGCAGCCAAAGTTTCTGTAATTGGCGCTTTTCCCATCTTTAATCGATATCCTCGTTTATGTAGAGATGCTCCTGAAGTATCTAATCCCACTGTAACCTCATCTTTAAGAATAGTCACACGCACTGGAAACTCCGCTCCGTCCTCCGGAAACCAATCTTTCTTGTATTTTTGCTTCATGCGTTCTACCATTGCTTTTTTCATAATAGACTGAATGTCAGACGGACTAAATAATTTACTTTTTATAGAAGTAGCCTTTGCCACCCAAAATTTCCCATCTTCTGTAATGAATTTCTCCCAAGGAAGTTGTTTTGTCTTTTCAAATAACTCCTCAAAAGATGTTGCCTTAAATTTTCCTACTTTTAACAAAATTCTTTCTGTGGTTCGTAAAAAAATGTTTGCCCGACAAATCGCACTAATATCACCACGAAAAGTAACTTTTCCGTCCTCTACTTGTACAATCTCGTAACCTAAATTCAAAATTTCTCTTTTTAACACTGCTTCAAGTCCAAAATGACAAGGAGCAATATATTCAAACTGTTCCATGCGGTATCTCCTTCTTATGGTGGCACCTGTATTACAAGTACCACCAATAAATTTTATAATTGTCTGTTTTGCTAAAATCTATCTCTTCTGTTATCTTATATGAGTTTTTTTACTCCGTCAACAAAAACCTAATGTTTTCTATACGCACGTTTATATGCATAAAAACCTCCAGAGATAGTATATACCTTTTTCCCTTGCTCCGCCAGTTTTCTACCTGCTAATAAACTTGTATTTCCCCGTTCGCAATAAAAAATTAATGCAGGAGCATCTAACACTATTTTTATTTTATCAAAAAAGGTATCTTCTTCATAAGTAATACAAATAGCTCCTGGTATATGCTCCTTCTCATACTCCCCATATTCTCTTAAATCAACTAATATACAACCTTCTTTCAGTTTTTGTTCAATATCCCATACTGCTATAATTTGTACCTCCACTACTATCACTCCAATTGCACCTTCCCCTTTATTTATTTTATGCTTAACTTATCAAAAGGTGCAGCTAGAACAATATTCATAAAACGGTCTAAGTATTTAGAATAAGTTTTAAAAAGAGCATAATATAACTAGAAAATAAAAAACGTCGTATTAACAATATATTTCAACTGTTAATACGACATCTTCTTAATCATTGCATCAAGAATACAGATACTTAACAAGAAGGCAACATGCCCTTTTCTTAGTTAAGTATTTTGATATTATCGATTTCTGTCACAATCCTCTGCATTTCTTGTCTGTCCATTCTGTGTTTTATTTTGCTCATTTTTAAATTTGTTCTGAGTTGAATTCTTCTGTGACTGATTATTTGTAGTGTTCTTCTCCTGGTTGTTTGAATAATTTTTTTCCTGATTGTTTACATTTTTTTCTTCATTACTGTAGTTTTTTGCCATAATAATACCTCCAAAATATATTTTTTTAGTGCAAAACTATTATGCTCATATTTTAGATTTTTATTCCATAGACTTTTTTTACAATTTTACCTTTTTTTCTACATATTTTTTTTGATTGCATTTTGTGAAGTTTTATATTATAATATTCACTGTCGATAGAGTTCCCCTTCAAAAGAGAATTCTAATTCGCACACTATATAACCCCTTATTAATTATTTATACTCCCCTCATAACCTTGCTGGTCCCCCCCAGCAAGGTTTTTTTTATTTCCACAAATACCAAGCCAACTTCCACACTGCTCAATAGAAAACCAAAACTCTGATTTATACAGGCAAATTATCATAGTTTAAATTTCTTATATATATTTCCATTATTCTATAAAACCAAAAAAAGACTGAGAAAATCTCAATCTTTAAAAGAAACGTGCGCGAGAAGATTCGAACTCCCGACACCTACATCCGTAGTGTAGTGCTCTATCCAGCTGAGCTACGCGCACATACAGTATAAAATTATAAAATAGTATAACTGCAAATAAAATAACACATTGTGTTATTTTAAATGCCGGCGACCGGAATCGAACCGGTACGGGTATTACTACCCACAGGATTTTAAGTCCTGGGCGTCTGCCAGTTCCGCCACGCCGGCATCAATGGGACCAATAGGACTCGAACCTATGACCCTCTGCTTGTAAGGCAGATGCTCTCCCAGCTGAGCTATGATCCCATAAACAATATTCAATTCTTCGTTCCCGAAGAAACGACCCAGACGGGACTCGAACCCGTGACCTCCGCCGTGACAGGGCGGCGCTCTAACCAACTGAGCCACTGGGCCAAAAGCCGATGATCGGACTTGAACCGATAACCTGCTGATTACAAATCAGCTGCTCTGCCAATTGAGCCACATCGGCATATTATAACATAACTACTATACAAAAAAAGAATGGACCTTCGGGGACTCGAACCCAGGACCGATCGGTTATGAGCCGATTGCTCTAACCAACTGAGCTAAAGGTCCATAATTTGTTTACTCCGAACTAGCGTCCGTACTATAAGTATAATATCTGCACCCGCAGAAATGACTCCTACGGGAATCGAACCCGTGTTACCGCCGTGAAAGGGCGATGTCTTAACCGCTTGACCAAGGAGCCATATTTCTTAACTCCCCGAGTTGGGCTCGAACCAACAACCCCACGATTAACAGTCGTGTGCTCTACCATTGAGCTATCGAGGATTATCTGAAGGATATACCTTCAAAACTACACACTGTATTCCATCCATAACTAGCCCAAGTACTAAGCTCGAAACTACCTCGCTAAGTGCTTGTGCATGTATCGCACGTAAACGATAAAAACACTATCGTTAAGTGCTCATAACTAGGTCAAGACCTCGACCTATTAGTATTGGTCAGCTACATACGTTACCGTACTTCCACCTCCAACCTATCAACCTTGTCGTCTTCAAGGGGTCTTACTAGCCTAACGCTATGGGATATC
>JBNMLH010000020.1:0-54241 GCA_050875145.1 Lachnospiraceae bacterium | reverse complement strand
TTTGTACCGCCTCCTATTCTTGATATGGCTTGAGACACCATTATCATTTTAACATAGGAGGCTTTTTAATTTCACCATACCCACCACAGATTACTCTACTCGCCCCCGCCTAGCGGGGGGATTGATTTTTTCATTCACAGTATGCAAATTCTTTACCTTATTTGTATTTTTTGTAATTTTTTGTTATAATTTCCTTATATATAGTATACACAATCAGGATAGCAAAAGTCTCTGTTTAATGTAAATTTTTTACAGATATATTTAAGCTACATTTGCACCAGATTGGTGCAAACTTTCTTTTAATGTTTTAATTAATAATAGAAAATATTCGGGGGGATTTTTTTATGAGGGAGCGACTTAAAACAATTATATTCAAAATTGAAAAAATATATTTTCTAAATGTGGTTCGACATGGATTGGTCATGTTGATTCCTTTAATTTTAATTGGTGGTACTGCCAATGCATTGTTAAATCTTCCAATTCCACAGTATCAATCTTTTATATCTTCTGCACAATTTCATTGGATACGTACATTACTATCCATTGCCTATGCAGGAACATTCGGACTTTTTTCCATGGCTCTTGTCATTACAACCAGTCTGAGTTTTGCTATGGAAAAAAACGAAACACCTGATAGAACTGCAAACTATATTATCATTGCACTAATTTCCTACGGTGTACAGCTAAACATTATTTCTTCTAATTTTAAAGTTGCAGATTTAGGAGTAACTGGCTGTTTTACTGCACTACTTGTTTCTATTCTTTCCTGCTATATGTATGATTTTTTAAAAAAGAAATCCATATTTCACTTTTCAAATCAGACATCTGCTATGGAGGGAATTTGCACAAATGCAATTCAAGGAATTGCACCTGGTGGTATCATCGTCTGCTTTTTTGCTGCTTTCACACTACTTTTGCATCATTTTTTCGGTGTTAGTAATATTAATCAATTGGTTTCAAACATGCTGTGCAACTTTTTTAATGATGTAAAGCAACCTTTTATTGCCGGTTTGCTTTATACCATTTCCTTACATATTTTTTGGATTTTAGGTTTTCATGGCAGTCATATCATGGAACCCGTTGCTCTGAACAATTTTCAAGTGAGTGATTCAGGGGCTATTTTCAGTAAAAGTTTCTTTGATACATTTATTGTAATGGGAGGATGCGGTACTACGATTTGTGTATTACTTGCTCTGCTTCTATTTTTCCGAAAAGATCGACTAGGAAATATTGCCAAATTGGCCTTTCCTACTGTTCTTTTTAATGTGAATGAAATGTTAAACTTTGGTCTTCCTATTGTGCTAAATCCTATTTTAGCTATTCCGTTTTTAGTAACACCAGTCCTATGCTATTGTATTTCTTACAGTGCTACCGCTGTTGGCTTTCTTCCAACGGTTACACATGAGGTCACCTGGACCACACCAGTATTAATCAGCGGTTACTCTGCTACTGGTTCTATTAAGGGAACAATTATACAGCTTACCTGTATTACTCTTGGTATTCTTATTTACTTGCCATTTTTACATTATCATAAAAGATTTCAGGAAATCTGTGCAAAAGAGCAGTTACAAGAAATTATTAGGATCTTACAACAAATGGAAGAGGATAATGAACAGCCAGATTTTCTAAGCCGTTCTGACCGTCTTGGCGTAACATCACGTATGCTACTTCAAGATTTAAAACTTGCAATCAAACAAAGAGATTTATTTCTCCTCTACCAACCACAAGTCAATGAGAAAAATATTTGTCTTGGAGCAGAAGCTTTACTTCGCTGGAAACATCCTGTATATGGTTTTATATATCCACCATTTATCATATACCTAGCAAAGTCCAGTGGCATATTACCAGAATTAGAAACCTTACTTTTTGACATGGCTGGCGATGCTATTCAGCAAATACAAAATTGCTATCAAAACGATTTTAAGATTTCTGTAAATATTACTGCAAAGTCTCTTCTTTGGGATATCGAAACTTGTATCCACAATTGTTTAGAGAAATACAAAATTCCTGCCAACAGACTATGGTTAGAAATCACTGAACAAGATGTGATTTCCAATTCCAATCAGGTCATTGATAAATTAAATCGTCTCAAATCCTTAGGACATACCTTACTAATTGATGACTTCGGAATGGGACATACTTCCCTGATTTATTTACAGTCAAATTATTTTAATGTAGTAAAATTGGATGGTTCGCTAGTGAAAAAAATGTTAAGTTCCAATACCAACCAAAAAATTATTTCTTCTATTGTAAAACTGGGGAAAGAACTCAATATAGACGTTATTGCAGAGTATGTAGAGAGTAAAGAACAACAGACAAAACTTTTAGAATTAGGTTGTAGACACTATCAAGGCTATTTATTTGAAAAACCAATTCCATTAAAAGACTTTATTACTTTCATTAACAGGAATCAAATATAAACTTTTAATACCGTATTTTATCAACAATAAGGACCTTTTTAAAGCTTATCGCATAGCATTAAAAAGGTCCTCTCTTTATCTTTTTTATTTATCATAATCATCTAAAAAATTATATCGCTTTTCCCCTTGATGATACCCAATCAACGTATTTAGGTTCACATCATGTACACTCCGAAAAATATTTCTGTCTATCACATCACTCGTGGCTCGTAACTGTTTCACCAACTGCTTCATTTCTTGATGTTTTGCTTCTCCAATGCATCCCCACTGTCAGAAATCTGTTCTGTAAAGCGACAGGCACATTGCAGAAATTCATCTGTTTCTTCCTTTTTTATCTCAAGAAATTTTATTTTTTTCACATTGGGTTCTATCCATAGAAATCCAAAACTCTACACCTGTAGTTTTATTTTCACATCCATATTTAAACCCATGCAAATCTAACATATATTTTACAATGGTAAGCCCTAATCCCGTACTTCGGATACGACTTTTATCCTCCCTTTGTATCTTCTGGTATCCATCCCATATATGTTTTCGTAAAACTTCTGAGATCTCTGGTCCGTTATTATAGAAGGATAAATATATCTTTTCTTTTTCTTCCTGTATGTTTATCCTAACTATACCATGTTCTGGTGCATGTTTTATCGCATTTCCAAGCAAATTGGAAATCACCTTATGCATACAAGTTAAATCCCCATTGATAAAACATACCTCCATGCCTTCCAGTTTTAATGTAATATCTTTTTCATTGTAAAAAGATTCATACTGTTTTGCAATGGCCTGTACAAATTCTACTAACTGGATTTCCTCTCTATCCAATTCATACCCCTCTGTCTCCATTCTTGACAACTCAAGCATATCCAGAACAAGCTGATTCATCTCTGCTGTTTCCTGTGTAATCGTTTCTAAATATTCCTGCTGCCGTTGTTTATCCTCTTGATAACGAAGTCCCTCACAATACCCCTGTATAATACTGATTGGTGTCTTCAATTCATGTGCAATCGCTCTGGTCAACATCTTCTGATTCCAGTTCCAATTTTCCTGCTTTGCAAAAATCAGGTGCATAACTACATAAACAATACTTGCCGCCAGAACATAAAATAAAATCAACACAAGATAAATAAACCATAATTGTTGCACTGCTTTTTTTAACGGATTTCCAGAAAAGTAATAACTTACGGCTGTTGACTTTCCTGTCTTAACCATTCCTGCATATGCCACATGAAAGAAATTCCGATCTTTTCCTTTCTTTTTATCGAATACAGATGCCTGCTGATCTGTAAAATATGCTTCCGACGAAATGGTAACACCTGCAGGGCTTTTCTCTGTTCCCTGCTTTGGCGGATTCAGAGTCTTTTCATATAACTGCACATATTTCTCTATTCCCTGATCATTTAAAACTTTATTTTTTTCTTTACTCTCCCACTTCTTTCCTTTTGCATTTGATGCCGGTACTATTACCTTAATTTGTTCAGGTATCAGAAAAAGACCATCCACCGTTCCACTTGCTATAATTACAGCATCTTCATTTTCTTCATAGACTTTTCTTATTGTAGTAATTTCTTTTTCCGTTAAATAAGAATCTAATAATAAGATTTCCTGTTGCATTTCCTCATAAATCGTATCTCCATCTTCATCCTGAAAACTGTCATAATAATGAAAAAATACGGTACTTCCTCTTTTTAAAACTGATTTTTGTTCTTCCTGACATTCATAATATAACCCGATATCATTTTGTTCCACTGTATCATAAAGCTGCGACAATTCTAATGCAGCTAAATATGTACTCTCTTCCTCCGTCAAATAAGACGAAGCAATCGTATCCAGCTTTTTTTTAGTGCTTTTTTCCAGCTTTGTTAAACGAACCTGCATATCCTGTTGAATTGCTTTTCCATTAAGTACCGTTACTCCGATAATACTTAATGAAAAACATAGGCTTAATATCACTCCAATCAGTGCATATAAGCGTCCTTTATATGGTATCCCATTCTTCATATGGTCCTACTCCTTCCATATATATCCTGCCTTATAAATCGTTTGAAGTGGTTTTGCCGCATCTCCAATCATTTTTCTAAGTTTCTTTATATGCGTGTCTACAGTTCGATCATACCCATAATATTCTTCTCCCCACACACGGTCTAAAATTTGATCTCTACTAATAATCTGACCCTTATTTTCCAAAAAAAATTTCAAAATTTCATATTCCTTTTTTGCCAGTTTACACTCTTTATTGTTCAATATCACTACCTGCTTCTTGGTATCTAACAATAGATTTTTACTATTTAAAATTCCTTCTCTTTCCCTCTCACTCTGTTTTTCATATCTTTTTCTAATGGCTTCTGCTTTTGCATATAATACTTCCAGAGAAAATGGCTTTGTCACAAAATCATCCGCCCCACTGGCATATCCTTTTAATTTTGTTTCCTCGTCATACAATGCGGTAAGAAATAAGATTGGCACTTCTGTCTGTGTACGCACTTTTCTACATACTTCCATTCCATCCATACCAGGCATCATAATATCTAAAAAAATCATATCAAATTCCTGTTGCTGCAATATTCTGCTGGCATCTATCCCATTCTCTGCCTCACTTACCTCATATCCTTTCATTTTAAAAAAATCACTCATCAAAACCCGTAACTTTTTTTCATCTTCCACGATTAACAATCGAACCATACATTTTCACCAATCTCTTTCTTTTTTTCATGTGGTTCCTACTTTAAACTCCCCCTTTATGAGCTATGAACACTTACAATACACGATAGAACTGTAAGGTCCATACACTTTATTTCCACAGGAATCTATTTTATAGGAACGTACCTTTATATAATATTTTTTTCTTTTTAATCTTGATAAATCCTTTGGATTTCTTTTACTTCTCACTATACTTTTTCTGGCAAAGGAAGGAGTTGTAGAATATATATATTCATAACCTTTCACTCCATTTTGCACTTTAACTTTCACACGAATCTTTTTATTTTTTATTAACTTTGCAGATATAATTTTCGTCTTTTTTACAGAAACCTTCTTCCATCGGGCGTAAAGTGTTATTGTTTTTTGTCCATTTGCTTTTATAGATTTGACCCTCGTTTGAAAATCTGGTCTTGTATACCAGCCTGCAAAATAATATCCTTTTTTAGTAGCTCCATACAACTTACTTTGTTTTCCTTTTCTAAGATAATAGGGATTTTTTTTGTTATTTACTCCTCCATTTAATACATAATTTATATGCGTACTATGTAACACATCATCAGGAATTGTTGGCGTAACTTGTGGCTTACTACTAATTACTGGAATGCTGGTAGCATCGGGCTTCGTCGGCTCAGGATATTCAGTTGGTGCTGGTAAAATTGTCACATCCGGTGTAGTCATTATCTCTGGAGTAGCTGTCAACTCTGCTGCAGCCGTTATCTCCGGAGTAGCTGTCAACTCTGCTGTAGCTGTTATCTCTGGGATACTTGTTCCATTCGGATAGTTTAGTAACCTGTCTGATGGGAGTGCTGTAACCATAGCACCCGTTGCCACCTGTTCCAACGCGTCACTTTCTTCTTTCGTAACGTCTCCATTCACTGCCCCTGCAGTAATAATCATATTTTCATTACTTTTATCAAACGGATATCTTTTATCTGTATGCCTGCCATAATTTTCTGCCCTTGCCACAAAAAGATTATTTACACTCTTAGCTCTTATATAATTTTCCTCTCCGTTATAACTAATACAACTGCACAAAAGCAGTATACACAATCCCAAGCTTCCAATATTTTTCTTTCTGTTTTTTCTCATTTTTGTCAATGTTCCTCTCCTCTTAAAATATATAGAGAATGATTTTTAACAACATTACACTTTTTTCTGTTTTACAACAGCCTAACAAATATTTTTGTAGTATTTATGTACTCATTGCGTTTCCATTCTACAAATATTATAATAAACCTAAGCAAAATTCTCAAGAAATACACTTTTACTATATTAACAGGCAATAAAACAAAGGAGGAATACCCTTATGAAAGATAAATTGCACACTCCTGAAGCTGATATGTTATTTCAGGCAATCAGCACGCTACAATCGACAGAGGAATGCTATCGTTTTTTTGAAGATATTTGTACGATTAATGAAATGCAATCTTTTGTGCAGCGCTTCCAAGTAGCAAAAATGTTACGTGAAAATAAAGTATATACAGAAATCACCAAAGAAACCGGAGCTTCCACTGCAACTATAAGTCGGGTAAAACGAACATTAGATTACGGTGCCGATGGATATGATCTAGTCTTAAACCGTCTAAAAAAGAAGGATAAGAACGAAAATTAAACTTCGTTCTTATCCTTCTTTTTATCTGCCTTTTGTGTCGTACCAAAACGTGGCATAATATGCTGATCTATCATTTTTTCTATCATTTTCTTCTTGATATATACATCAAACGAAAGAATACATATAAAGGTAAAACATACCAAAAATTCTTTGTCTTCTTCTTTTTCTACCTTCCCATCAAATGCATTCTCAGCTTTTTTAAACTTACGAACTACATCCTTTGCCAATACATCTACCTGCTCTTTTTCATAGGTGAAAACTTCTTCATAAATTGCTTCTAAATTTATCTGTCCATCTTTGTATTCCCCATTTTCAGCAAACAATTCAGAAAGTGGTGTAAATACACTTCGGATATCGTTAATTGATAAAATATTTTTAAAGTAATAAATAAAAATCAAAAGAAGCATATGCTCCTTGGAATATTTCTTTTTCTTTGGAGGCGGTAACAAATGATTTTTGGTGTAGTTATTAATCATTGTTTTCGTAAGAATCTTATCATCCTCATAACGCTTTTCCTGAGACAAGTGCTCATCCATAAAGGTAGTGACCTGATCCATATATAAATCTATATTCGGGATTTCATCTGGTTGAATAAAATCCAGCTTTTGTAAACTATCTATAATTTGACGAACGTATTCCGCATTTGTCTTACTCATATCATTATCACCTCTAGTCTATATTATATAGTATTAAAAACCTCATTACAAGTTCTAAAATAACGATTCATTGCATTCTTTTAAAAAAAATGGTACACTGAAAAAAGAAAAAACGAAAGGAGTTACGCCAAATGAAACGATCCGATTATATTGATTGGGATGCCTATTTCATGGGAATTGCCATGCTTTCTGCAAAACGCAGTAAAGATCCCAGCACATGTGTAGGTGCTTGTATTGTTGGACAGGATAATCGCATCTTATCTTTAGGCTACAATGGAATGCCTCAAGGCTGCTCAGATGATGAATATCCCTGGGAACGAGACGGGGAAGAACTTGATACCAAATATCTTTATGTTTGCCATGCTGAATTAAATGCCATTTTAAATTATACAGGTTCACATATAAAAGGGGCCAAAATATACACAACATTATTTCCCTGTAATGAATGCACAAAAGCCCTCATTCAGTCTGGTATTAAAGAAGTGATTTATATTTCTGACAAATACGCTACCACAGCCAGCGTAATCGCCGCAAAAAAAATGATGAAAAGTGCAGGTATCTTATATCGTCCCTACACTTTCATCAATAAAGATGTTACTCTACATTTATAAAAACGACCAAATTGTAAACGAGTGAAAACGCATTCTGCGATTTTCACTCGTTACATAATAGTTGTTCATTTTTATAATTTAGCGATTTATTCATGATTTTTCCGAAATATACACAAACACATCATTCTTAAACTTTTTCCATGCATCTTCATGCTCTACATAATACTTTGGACACAACTTTCCTGTCACATCATAATGTCTTATAATTGCATCTTTCTTTAAATCATATTTTCCACATAACCAAGACACAAGCTGAAGCAAGGAAGCATATGTTTTTTTTGTAAATTTTCCATCTTTCCCCGGATGACAACATTCAATGGAAATCGTATCTTTATTTCTATCATTTGACGCATACGCAATCTCGTCCAATGGCACACACTGTACAATTTCACCATCAATTCCCACTACAAAATGACTACTTGCATATGTAGTTTTCTTTTTTCTTAAATTTTCAAAGTAATTTCGATTTTCTTCTGCTGTACTGCCTGGATTTGCGGTGTAATGTATTACGATTCCTTTCACACTGTTTAAAGCTTTCTCTGGTCTTGAATATTTATTTGGAGTAAGAAGCATCTGCTTTATCTCCGGTTTCCCCACCTTCTCTGTTGCAACTACCTTCTGCGTTCTTGTCTGTGCATCCATATATTTAATCAATCCACTAATTCCCAGTAATACAGCAGCGGACACAAACACAATCAAAATAAGATGTCCTAATACTTTTTCAGTATTGCTTTCAGCATTTTTTTGCGTTTTCTTTTGTTCATCCATTATCCATACCCCTAAAATTGAAAAAGGGTATTGCTTTTTAAGCAACACCCTTTTGTTTTATTGATCAATACTATAGTTTGGTGCTTCTTTTGTAATATGAATGTCATGTGGATGGCTTTCTTTTAAGGATGCTGAGGAAATTTTTACAAATCTTCCATTTTCCTTTAATGATTCAATATTTGGAGTTCCACAATAACCCATACCTGAACGAATACCTCCAATTAACTGGAATACAGTATCCTCTACTGTTCCCTTATAAGCTACACGTCCTTCCACACCTTCTGGAACTAATTTCTTTGCATTTTCCTGGAAATAACGATCTTTACTACCATTTTCCATTGCTGCAATGGAACCCATACCACGATATACTTTATATTTTCTACCCTGGAATAATTCAAATGTTCCAGGACTTTCATCACATCCAGCAAACATACTACCCATCATACAAACATTGGCACCGGCTGCAATTGCCTTCGTCATATCTCCTGAATATTTAATACCACCGTCTGCAATAATTGGTACTCCATATTCTTTTGCCACTTTGTAACAATCCATAATAGCAGACACCTGAGGTACACCAATACCTGCAACTACACGAGTTGTACAGATAGAACCTGGTCCAATACCAACCTTTACAGCACTAGCTCCAGCCTCAATTAAGTCCTTTACGGCTGCTCCTGTTGCTACATTACCAGCAATAATCTGCAAATCAGGATAATTTTCACGAATCATTTTTACACAACGAATTACGTTTGCAGAATGTCCATGTGCACTATCTAAAACGATTGCATCTACTTTTGCATCTACCAATGCTTTTACACGATCTAAAACATTTGCTGTGATACCAACTGCTGCTGCACATAATAATCTTCCCTGTGCGTCCTTAGCTGCCAATGGGTACTTAATCTGTTTTTCAATATCTTTAATTGTAATAAGACCTTTTAAGTTTCCTTCACTGTCAACAATTGGAAGTTTTTCTTTTCTGGCTTTTGCTAAAATTTCTTTTGCCTCATCCAATGTAATTCCTTCCTGTGCAGTAATTAAATTTTCTGTTGTCATAGAATCTTTAATCTTTTTGGTAAAGTCTGTCTCAAATTTAAGGTCACGATTTGTAATAATACCAACCAGCTTCTTACCTTCTGTAATAGGTACACCGGAAATACGATACTTAGCCATTAAATCATTCGCATCTTCTAAAGTATGTTCTGGTGTTAAATAAAATGGGTCAGTGATAACTCCGTTCTCTGAACGCTTTACGCGGTCAACTTCTTCTGCCTGTGCTTCAATGGACATATTCTTATGAATCACACCGATACCACCCTGTCTCGCCATAGCAATCGCCATACGATGCTCGGTAACTGTATCCATTCCTGCACTCATCATTGGAATATTCAACTTGATTGTCTTTGTAAGGTTTGTAGACAAATCAATCTGATTTGGTATTACTTCTGAATAAGCAGGTACCAATAAGACATCATCAAATGTGATTCCTTCACCGATAATTGTTCCCATTTTAAATTCCTCACTTTCTTTTGTTGTAATAGTTGATATATAAAGATTTACATTGATAACTGTCAAACGATACCAGTAGATTTACTTTTTAACCTTAGAGATGTCACTAAACAACTCTTAGCATAAAAGTCTGTAACTTTTGAACAGTTAAATAAACGGAAAAATAAGAAACCTGTTGAAACAGGTTTCTTATTTATTTGATTTTTTCAAGTATAACGAAAAATTTTGTTTTTGTCAACTATTTTGTAACGCCATTTTTCTGTATCATTCTGGTTCCAAGCTTAATTTTCAGACAATCCAGCATTTTTTCAGATGGCTCTAACAAAATACGCACTTTCTTTCCTTGCAATACCGTTACCATAGCATATACTGGATTTTGCTTCTTCATAGATGCAAAATCACGCTTTGGTAAGTCTTTATATGCATGTAATTCTCCTGCTTCCACAGGTGCAAATAATTCTATATTATCTGTTTCGATCTTTGCCATATTTTTACGCTTACTCTTATTGATAATTTTTGCTACAATCATCACATCATCGCAATATAAATACTCGTATTCAATCTTCCCTCTTCTATAGAAATATGTATTTAATGCCACAACCACAGCAAGAAATGGTACACTACACATTAAAATTGCTATTGTTGAATTAGCAATTGACTGTCTACATGCAGTCAAAAACACTGCTACCGCAAATAGATAAACCAATCCCACCACGACATTTCTTACAACCGGCTGTTTTGGCTTTACTACAACTTCCGCATATAACGAATCCATATTATTCCTCCTAATAAAAAAGTAAACATAAACAACTCGATTTCCATTATACAATGGTTTCTTACAAAAAAAAAGAAAATTTTTATAAACTTTTATAAATTTTGTAGCAATTTGGTTTACTTTTAACTACACATCCTTAACTCTATGCAAAAATATCCAGAAAAATATAATATGAATCGAACAAAACGTTTTTACTCTATAGAACGCACTTTCCTATAGAGTAAAAAACAAGGTGCCGCCCATGCGACACCTTAAAATTCTTACATCATTCCCATACCTGGATTTCCTGCTGGCATGGCTGGTGCATCTTCCTTAATTTGTGCTACAACAGATTCTGTTGTAAGTAATGTAGATGCAACGGAATTGGCATTCTGTAATGCACTTCTTGTTACCTTAACCGGATCCAAAATTCCTGCTTCTACCATATTTACATATTTTTCATTGTATGCATCAAATCCTTCACCTGGCTTAGCTTCTCTAACCTGGTTAATGATTACTGCTCCTTCTAATCCTGCATTTGCTGCAATTGTTGATAATGGTGCTTCTAATGCTTTTAAGATAATGTTAGCTCCGGTCTTTTCATCCCCTTCTAATGTAGCTGCTAATTTTGCAACTTCCTTAGATGCATGGATGTAAGCAGAACCACCACCTGCGATAATTCCTTCTTCTACTGCTGCTTTTGTAGCTGCAAGTGCATCTTCCATACGAAGTTTTGCTTCCTGCATTTCTGTTTCTGTAGCTGCTCCTACACGAATAACTGCAACACCACCTGCAAGCTTAGCAAGTCTTTCCTGTAATTTTTCTTTATCGAAGTCAGATGTTGTCTCTTCAATCTGTTTCTTAATCTGTGCTACTCTTGCTTCGATTGCATCTTTATCGCCTTCACCATCTACGATAATTGTATTTTCTTTCTGAACTTTAACAGATTTTGCGCGACCTAACTGGTCAATTGTAGTTTCTTTTAAGTCTAATCCTAATTCGTCTGAAATAACCTGACCACCTGTTAAAATTGCAATATCTTCCAACATTGCTTTTCTTCTATCACCATATCCAGGTGCCTTCACTGCTACTACAGAGAATGTTCCACGCAACTTGTTGATAACTAATGTAGATAATGCTTCACCTTCTACATCTTCCGCAATAATCAATAGCTTAGAACCAGATTGTACAATCTGCTCTAACAATGGTAAAATTTCCTGAATATTGGAAATCTTCTTGTCTGTAATTAAGATGTATGGATTTTCAAGATTTGCTTCCATCTTATCCATATCTGTAGCCATGTATGCTGAAATGTAACCACGGTCAAACTGCATACCTTCTACTAAGTCTAACTCTGTTTTCATTGTCTTAGACTCTTCAATTGTAATGACGCCATCGTTAGAAACTTTTTCCATAGCATCTGCTACCATCTGTCCAACTTCTTCATCTGCTGCGGAAATTGCTGCAACCTTTGCAATCTGCTCTTTTCCGTTTACTTTTGCACTCATACCTTTGATTGCTTCAACTGCACAATCCGTAGCTTTCTTCATACCTTTTCTAAGTACGATTGGATTTGCACCTGCTGCTAAGTTCTTCATACCTTCGTTGATCATAGCCTGTGCTAATACAGTAGCTGTAGTTGTACCATCACCTGCTACATCATTTGTCTTTGTTGCTACCTCTTTTACAAGCTGTGCACCCATATTTTCAAAAGCGTCTTCTAATTCCACTTCTTTTGCAATTGTAACACCATCATTTGTAATAAGTGGTGCACCGAAAGACTTATCTAATACAACATTTCTTCCTTTTGGTCCTAATGTTACCTTTACTGTATTTGCTAACTGGTTTACTCCAGCTTCCAATGCGGTTCTTGCGTCTGCGCCAAATTTAATTTCCTTTGCCATAAATAACATCCTCCTTCAACTATTTTAAAATCCGTTCGATAATCTGGTTATTCCCGCCATATATTTACTCTTCTACAATTGCTACAATGTCATTCTGCTTTACAACGATAAATTCTTCGTCTCCAAGTTTTACATCTGTTCCTGCATATTTTGAATATATAACTTTATCTCCAACTTTTACCTGCATCGTAACTTCTTTTCCGTCTACTACTCCGCCAGGACCTACTGCAATAACTTCAGCCTGCTGTGGCTTTTCCTGTGCCTGACCTGGTAATACGATACCTGATTTTGTTGTTTCCTCTGCTTCAAGCTGCTTTAATACAACTTTATCTCCCAATGGTACTAATTTCATAATGGTATCCTCCTTTAATCACTTACGACTTTTTTCTACATTATTAGCACTCATTTCATTCGAGTGCTAAATCTAATATTTATATTAGTCAATTCCTTATGCAAAATCAACTTGCATTTTTTTGTATTTTTGTTTATTTTTGGTTTAAATCTCTTGTTTTCTCTATTTTTCTTTCATTTTCTAAACTTTTCTTTTTTTACTATATGAAATAAATTACACTAATCCACCACAATGCCCTTCCCTTACTCCTGAGAAAACTCATTTCACTTTGTGTATCAGATGTGATTGCATCCTTTTACACCTACAAACATAAGGATTAGAATTGCAACACACCTTAGTCCGGATTAAATAGCTTGTTGCCTTTTTACATTTTACTATAAAAAAATAGAAGATAACATAACCACTATGCTTCTTCTATCTTTCTCTATCTTTCTTTATCTTTGCTTCACTTACTATTCTTCAAACCCCTTTGCATATTCATCAAATATGTAAGAAAAGACTGGTGCCATTCCAACAAATTCGCACCCATAAATATTTTGTTCTCCATCTGAATCGATACGAATAATTTTTACAACACAAAATATACATTTGTCTGGTCCACCTAATTCCAACTTCGCATTGAAATAGTAATCAAGCGGCAATACACTCTTCGATTTAAAACCGATTCCAAGTTTTGATACATCTATCACTTCAATTGGTGCACTTACATCTGCCATAACATTATTTTGCTTAAATAATTGTGAAATCTCCAGCTCTAATTTTGCTGGAAACCTTTTTGTTCTTCTTTTTTCCTGCATATACACACTCCCCCAGTTCTTTTTTATAATAATTTTACTTTTTTCCCTTTCTCCCGTCAAGAGGTTTATTGCTTTTCCTTTTGGCTTTTGCTATACTTGTGGCAAAAGGAGGATTTTTCTATGAAAGAAATTAAAATAAAAAATATCGTAATTGGAACCGGCTTACCAAAAATCTGCGTTCCTATTGTAGAAACATCCGCAGATGCCATTATGAAAAAAATAACGAACTTTAACCGTCCTGATATTGACTTAATCGAATGGCGTATGGATTATATGGAACAGGCAAATGATATTTCCGCAATGATTGAAACTGCCCGATTGATTCAACAGGCTTTACCTGAAAAACCATTACTGGCAACTTTTCGTACAAAACAGGAAGGCGGTGAACAATCGCTTCCACTTGCGGATTATCTTAACTTAAATCTGGAACTTGCTAAAAGTGGTTATACAGACATTATTGACTTAGAATTTTTCTGCACAGAAGATACCAAAAGACTTTCCTCTGTTATCGAAAAAATTAAAGAAACACATACTACGGTACTTCTGTCCAACCATGATTTTCACAAAACACCACCCAAAGAAGAAATCCTGCATCGCCTTAACGGGATGCAGGAAATTGGCGGAGATATTGCAAAAATTGCAGTTATGCCAAATACTACAACCGATGTGCTTACTTTGCTGAGCGCCACTTGCGAAATGGCAGAAAAAGCATCCGTTCCTATCGTAACCATGTCTATGGGAAAATTAGGTGCCATCTCTCGTATCAGTGGTTCTACGTTTGGCTCTGCTATCACCTTTGGTGCCATGGGACAAACATCTGCTCCCGGTCAACTAGCAGTAGAAGATTTATCTACTATCCTACGCTGTCTGGGATAGTTTCTTTCTCTGCAATATTATACTTTTTTATCCGTATACATTGGAGTGCGAAAAGATTGTTTCTCGCCTAATTCTTGCGATCAAAAAAACATCTCTCACACTCCAATCTATGCTATTCCTAATTTCCAAACACCTCTACAAATATACGATTCTCAATCTTAGCAATATAATTTTGTATACTTGTCTTTCAAATACTTTATATAGTAATCTGCTGTAAATTCTTCCCCTGTCATTTCTTTTAACATCTCATTCGTAGACTTTCGCTTTCCATATTGATAAATATGCTCTTTTAAATAATCTCTGATCGGAGTCAAATTTCCTTCCTCTAAATATTGTTCCAATGGCATGACTTCTTTTAAATGATAATAAATCTGTGCTGCCACTGCGGTTCCAATGGCATAAGATGGGAAATATCCCAGGTCTCCTCCTGCCCAATGTATATCTTGAAGGACTCCTTCAGCAGCATTTTGTGGTCTCACCCCTAATAATTCCTCATACTGATCCGCCCACAATTCTTCTAATTGTTTTACTTTACATTTGCCACTTATCAGCTTCTTTTCCAACTCGTAACGAACCATAATATGCAAGCAATAGGATAATTCATCCGCATCCGTACGGATAAGCCCCGGCTCTATTTTATTGCATCCTTTTATAAATTGTTTTAATGATACCTCCCCTAACTGCTCTGGAAAAGTATCCTGCAATTTAGGATAGATTGGCTTCCAAAACGCTTCACTTCTTCCGATTACATTTTCCCAAAATCTGGATTGTGACTCATGCATGCCCATTGAAGTTCCCGTTCCAATCAAGGTAAGAGTTATCTCATCTTCAATTCCCATTTCATACATAGCATGTCCGGTTTCATGGATAGCAGAAAATATGGCACTCTCCAGATTATTCTCATAAAAATGATTTGAGATACGAACATCATGATTATGCAAATTTGTTGTAAAAGGATGTGCACTTTCTCCAACGACTCCCTTTGTAAAGTCAAACCCTACATATCCTGAGAGCCATTTGCAAAATTCTCTCTGCTTTTGGACGTCATATGCTTTTTCATTATAGGATTTATCTACTGCCTTACACTTTTCAGTAATTTCTTTCAAAAAAGGAACAAGTTCTTCTTTTAATTTTGCAAAAAATGCGTCCAGTATTTCCATATTAAAACCTGGTTCATAATCATCCAATAATATATCATATCGCTCTTTCTTTTTATTTTCTTTCTGACTTTTCCTTCGATAATCTGCGAACTTTTGTTTATAAGAAATAATCTCCTGTAAGGTTGGGGCAAAACTGTTAAAGTCATTCTTTTCTTTCGCCTTTGACCAGATATTCCCGGCTCTGGCTACTAATGTAGAATAAGTTTTATACTCTTTTTGCGGAATGGCCTCCAACTGCTCAAACAATTTCTTCCATTCAGTGATATTTGCCTGCTCTTTTTCAGAAAGCGTTTCCCATTCCTTTTCTCGAAATAGTTTTTCTAACTTCTTTTTTACATCCTCATTTACCAGAATTTGCATATAGGAATCGGACAATTCGCCTACAATATTGGATGTGTATTCCTCAGCCTGTATTGGTGCTAACGTTTCCTGATCCCATTCTAATAAAGTTAATGCTGTCTGATACGCCATGCCTTTTTCTAAATAAGGCATTAATTGCTTATATATTTCATTCATAATTACACCTCTCCTCTTGTCCTGTCAATAATTTAGTATATGTTTTTTTCAATAAAATACTCTTAATAAGATGTAAAAAGTCCTGCAGTTTCCTGCAGGACCTAAAACAACTCTTATTCTTGAACGTCTCTTCTTCCACTCAAAAATTCTACATATTTACCTGTACCGATAGCTACTACTGTCATTGGATCTTCTGCTGTCATAGTTGTAATACCAGTTCTTGTCTCTATTAACTCTTCCAATCCACGAAGCAATGCTCCACCACCAGTTAAGACAATACCTCTGTCTGCAATATCCGCAGATAATTCAGGTGGAGTCTTTTCCAATACTGTGTGTACTGCTTCCACAATCTGAGAAGTTGCTTCATGTAATGCTTCTTCTGTCTCTTCAGAAGTAACAGTAATCGTCTTTGGAAGACCAGTTACCAGATTACGACCTCTTACATCAATACTCTCCACTTCATCACGTTTGAATGCAGTACCAATCTTAATCTTAATATCTTCTGCTGTTCTCTCTCCAATCAACAGATTGTGTTTCTTTCTCATATAACGAACAATTGCCTCATCAAAATTGTCTCCGGCAATTTTAATAGATGTACTAACAACAGTACCTCCAAGAGAAATAACAGCAATATCTGTTGTTCCACCACCAATATCTACGATCATGTTACCGCATGGTCTTGAAATATCAATTCCTGCACCAATCGCTGCTGCAATTGGTTCTTCAATGATAGCTACTTCTCTTGCACCTGCACGAATCGTAGCATCTTCTACTGCTCTTCTTTCTACTTCTGTAACCTGACTAGGAACACATACACTAATTCTTGGCTTACGGAAACGTGGCTGTTTTCCTACTGCCTTATCGATAAAGTAGCGAATCATCTTTTCTGTATATGTGTAATCAGAAATTACTCCCTGTCTCAAAGGACGGATTGCAACAATATTTCCCGGTGTTCTACCAAGCATCAATCTGGCTTCTTCCCCAATTGCCTTAATCTTATTTGTATCTCTATCAAATGCCACTACAGATGGCTCTTTTAAAACAACACCTTTTCCTTTTATATAAACCAGTACACTTGCTGTTCCTAAATCAATTCCGATATCGCTTCCAATCATTTTCTGATTACTCCTCTCTATTTTTTCTATATCATCAATCATCTTGTCTTTTTCTCTTAATTGGTTCTAAATTGTCTACCTAGAAGCCCATTTATACACTGTATACCATTATATACATATTCCCTTTATTTTTCAAAGGTATTTTATAAAAATTTTCTTTTTCTTTGTAATATACAATTTTTCGACTTTTTTTGACCGTTTTTTGCCTATTATTACTAGAAATGAAAAATTTATTTCAAAAACATCCCTTGCCATTTTTTTCTTTTACGGCTATACTTTATTAAAAACCCGATTGTAGCGCAAAACTACGCGTTAGAATCATGATTACAAAGTAAGAAATGAGGAAACTATGAAATATGAAAAGTGAAGCACTATCCATGCACCAGGAAATTCGTAACATTGCAAAATTGCAAGGTCTGATTTATTCCCGATGTCTCTTATTATGCACTTGCATGCTCTGTATGCTTTATTACCTTGCACACCGTTATGGACTTTACTGCTTTTATCCCTTCGCCCTATCTCTAATTACACCAACACTGATTGAACTGAGTCAAAAAAAGGGATTACACAGTGCTACTGTATTGCTTCCCGTTTTACGTGAACAATACCATTACAACAAGCTTCGTCATGTAAGTCTCTCTGTTACATTCTGGCTTTGCAATATTTTATTATTTTCATGGTATTTTCGTCTCAGCTTCTCTTCCTCAGCCAATTGGCTTGCAAATCATATTCCTCTATTCTTGTTAATAGAAAATTTGCTTTGCTATTTAGGTATCACTTATTATTACCAATTTAAATTTCATTATCAATTAATCAATAACCGATGGTAAGAAAGAATTACCATCGGTTATTTAAACACTGAGAGACTATTTTTGACATTAGTTATCCACTGTCGGCTCTTCTGTTTCCAGAACTTCTGTAGGCTTTGGTTCTTCTGTAATTTGTGGTTCTTCCGTCACCTTTGGTTCTTCTGTCACTATCGTCTCTTCTGCTGGTTCTGAATCTTCTTTTGGCTTGTCCTCGTTTGTTTCTTTCTTTTCAAACAACTGTTTTCCATTTTCATTATGATAGCCTTCAAAATCATAGCCATTTTCCTGACATATTTCTTTTCCTAATGCTCCAAACACACTGATAAGCTGTTCTGTCTTATTGCTCACATCCACAATAGAGATTGTAAGCGATGCCTGTTTGTCCAACTCTGGTACCTGATACATAAGTTGAACATACCGTCCATCTCCAAGCATCACCATTTGTCCAGTGGAAGCAGCATCTATATAAACATCCGCCTCACTACCATTTACCGCTAAAATGTTTCCAAAATATTCCTCTTTTTCATCAAATTGCATCCATACCGTCATTTCTCCAGTGCCAATATTATACTCTTTTACCTCACCACCTTCATTTTCGGAAGCAGATGCACTCCATAAAAAGATTTTACTTCCTTCGCTATTTACTTTTACAGTACTATTTTCAGTCGCTTGATTCGTATAAATTTCCGATGCTGGAATACATGTTGCTATAGTCCTTGCAGACAAATTATAGATAATTACACCAAATTCACCATGTAAGATTACCCTGTCATTTGACGCATAATCTAATGTAACCCCATTAGCTCTGCTCATATTGGCAATCCTTTTTAATTCTGCTTGACTTTGATTGATTTCTACTTTTTTACTGTCCGCCACTTTTTCTTTACTCTGCGTTGTTTCTTTCTCTACCTTTACGTTGTTTTCCACGTTTTCATTATCTACAGGTTCTTCTGTGTTTATTAACACAACCTGTCCAGATGACACATCAGAATCCAACTTTAAAGAATGAGACATATAAATTCCCGTAGTTACAATCGCCAAACCTGCTGCAATCGTACCACCCACAGTAATCCAACGTCTTCTAATTCTTATCTTTTTATTATCTACAGCAGCTTGTGAAAATGTCTTATCTTTCAGGTCACACACTTTCTCGTCTTTTTCATCCTCACTGTCAGATATATGCTGATACTCCTCCAACATACGCTTTTTCGTTTGCTCGATTAATTGCGAACTAGGATGAATCTCATCGAAATGTTTTTTGTATTCGTCTTTAAACATCATAAATCCACTCCTTTCAGCAAACTTTTCAATTTTCGTCTGGCTCTGGTAAGCCGCGTACGAATAGTTGATTCTTTCTCATCTAATACCTGACTAATTTCTGCGATTGATAATTCCTCATAATAAAACAAATGTATCACTGCCCGATGTTTTTGTGGCAACTTATCAAGCACCTGCACTAATGGACTTTCTTCCTCCATTTCCTGTTCGTATACGAGTGTATTTTGTATCTCCTCTCCCAATGCATCTGTTTTTTTGTTCCAAGAACTGGTCAGTATATTCTTACATTGGTTGATCGTAACTCGTATTAACCAAGCTTTTTCATGGGTATCATTGGAAAAGTCTTCTCTATGCTGCATCCATTTTATAAAAACTTCCTGAAAAATATCATCTGCATCACTACGATTTTTCATCTGATTCATGGCAATTTTATAAACCATGTCACCGTACTTTTCAATGGCTCTATTAAAGCTTTGCTCTAATTCATTGATTTCACAACTCATGTTACTCTCCTTCAAAAGTAATACAAATCTCCCTTGTAAAAAGCTACACAAAAATATAATTTAAGAAAATTAAAAGCGAAAATCACGAATTCCCTGCTCAATCAGATGCAAACGTTGTGTCGCAATCTCTTTTACTTTTGGATTTGTTACTTTTTCCATCTCTTTCTTTATCAGTGCTTCTCCCTTTTTCTTCGTATCCTCTGAAGCATAATCTTCCAAATACTCTTTTAATGTCATTAATGCATTCGGATGACAACAGTTTAAAATTTGTCCAGACTTACATAAAGACATAAATCGATCCCCAGTTCTTCCCTCTCGATAGCAGGCAGTACAAAAACTAGGAATATATCCTGCGCTCATAAGCCAGTTCACCACCTCATCTAAGGTACGTTGATCCGATACATCAAACTGCTCTGTGTCATGTGGTCGTTCTTCTTCCTGATATCCACCGACACTGGTCCTGGAACCTCCTGAAATCTGCGATACACCCAAACGAATAATATTTTCTCTTAATTCAGCAGATTCTCTTGTAGATATAATCATTCCTGTATACGGAACTGCCACACGAATACATGCTGTAATCTTACAAAAAATATCATCACTAATTCCATTATCAAATTGTGTAGGATCAATGTCATCTGCTTTTTTTACACGAGGTACAGAAATCGTATGTGGTCCCACACCATGTACTGCTTCTAAATGTTCTGCATGCATCAACAAGGCTGCAAATTCATATTTATAAAGATCCAGTCCAAATAAAACACCAAGCCCTACATCATCAATTCCACCTTCCATCGCACGATCCATCGCCTCGGTATGATATGCATAGTTGTGTTTTGGTCCTGCCGGATGCAACTTTTCATAAGTTTCTTTGTGATAAGTTTCCTGAAATAAAATGTATGTTCCAATTCCCGCTTCACTAAGCTTTCTGTAATTTTCTACTGTAGTCGCTGCAATATTAACATTTACCCTGCGAATCGCACCATTTTTGTGTTTGATGCTATAAATGGTATGAATGCAATCCAATATATACTCAATCGGATTGTTTAGAGGGTCCTCTCCCGCTTCAATGGCTAGTCGCTTGTGTCCCATATCCTGTAATGCAATTACCTCTGCCTTTACTTCCTCCTGAGTGAGTTTTTTTCTAGGAATTGTTTTATTTTGTTGATGATAGGGGCAATATACACATTTATTAACACAATAGTTTGACAGATACAGTGGCGCAAACATTACAATACGATTTCCATAAAAATCCTTCTTGATCTGCTCTGCCAAATCATATACCTGCTCAATTTTTTCTGGTATTTCACAAGCAAGTAACACAGAAGCCTCTCTATGGGTCAATCCCTTTTTCAATTTTGCTTTTTCAATAATCTGATCGATCAACTCTATATTGTCTTTATTTTGCTCTGCATAAGCAATCGTTTCTCTAACCTCTTTATCAGAAATAAATTCCTCTGCCTTTAATGATTTTGGATCATACATTTTCTTTCCACCTTTCTACCTGCATAAACGATGAGAAACACACATTGGAAGTTTCTCTGGTTATCGCAGCAATATTCCTGCTTTCTATGCTCGCAGGAAACTTTGACTTGTTTCCCGCATAATGGAAAAGACCTACACCAAACAGCATAGGTCTTATGGTTTTACTTATTTTGATTGTAACATTGTATCCGCCAACTCTTCCATTACCTTCACTGTGTCTTCATTCATTGTAGATTTGATCGTCACTATAGGTTCTACCAGTGTACAATCTTTAAATTGTTCTACATACGCTTTCATGAGTTTTCCTGCCATCGGTGCCCATGTTCCGTTTTCTATGATTCCAATGGTTCTTTTCTGATAGTTTTTAATCTTCAAGTGATATAAGAAATCCTCCATGCAAGGGAATAATGCAGCATCGTAAGTTGGTGCAGCAAGTATCAATTTGTCATAACGGAACGAATCTTCAATTGCCTCTGCCATATCATCTCGTGATAGATCAAACATAGATACTTTCTGACCCTTTGCTTCTAAAATTTCTCCCATCTTTTTAGCGGCTGCTGCCGTATTTCCATGAATAGAGGCATAAGCGATGGTCACACCTTCATTTTCTGGACGGTAACTAGACCAAATATCATATTTTTCTAAATAATGTCCTAAATCCTCTGTCAAAATTGGTCCATGCAGTGGACAAATCGTTTTAATATCCAGGGTTGCCGCTTTCTTCAAAAGTGCCTGTACGGAAGTTCCGTACTTTCCTACGATATTTATATAATATCTACGCGCCTCGCAATCCCATGGCTCATCCGTATCCAATGTTCCAAACTTTCCAAATCCATCCGCAGAGAATAAAATCTTTTCTGTACTTTCATACTCTACCATTACTTCCGGCCAATGTACCATTGGTGCCATAACAAAGGTAAGCACATGTTCTCCCAACTCCAACGTATCTCCCTCTTTAACCGTTACTTTTCGGTTCGTTAAGTCAATAGAAAAGAACTGTGGAATCATGGCAAAGGTTTTTGCATTTGCAACAACCTGCATCTCTGGATATGCTTCGCAAACCTTTTGAATATTGGATGCATGATCCGGCTCCATATGAGAAACTACTAAATAATCCGGTTTTCTTCCTGCTAACTCTCTTTCAAGATTTTCAAACCATGGCTCCGTTGCACGACTATCTACGGTATCCATAATAGCAATTTTTTTATCTAATATTAAATAGGAATTGTATGATACTCCATTTGGTACTTCATATTGACTCTCAAACAAATCAATCTCATGATCATCGCATCCTATATACTTAATTGAATCTGAAATCGTAACTGTACTCATTTTGTCAAATCCTTTCTTTTGTATATTCGAAATAATCTTTACTAAGTATAGCAAATTATCCCTTCGTAAACAAGCATTCTCCCAAAGAAGTTTATGCCCAGCAATCATTAACACTTTTTTAAAAAAGTATTTTTGATACTACTATCATACTATTTTTCTTTTTGTATTTCTAACTTTCTAAAACGATTCCATGCCGCAAACACTTCCTGCTGTCTAGGCAATACAGGAAATCCCGCTGAATATCCTTTTGGAAGCAAGGCAGAAAATCCTTTTTTCTCCACTTGACTATATATTTCCTCTACCACCTGCTGCATCGTCTTTTTCCCATCTACAATTCTCTCCATAGCATATTTCATTAGATACGCAATCCCTACTGTCTGTCCATAATCTACCAATTGTTCTAAATATCGCACATCCACAAGCTCTTTATTAAAGCAAATGGAATCTGTTGCCGTCGTTTTTACCTTCATATCCCTGCCTTTATAGGATAGATCAATTTTTTTCACTGCCCGGTCAAAGGAGATCAATGGTACCTGCGTCTTTTTCTCTGTACACATAGATGGATATTGAGTTAATATCTTTTTTGCCTCTTCTTTGATATCTTTTACTTCATAAAAATCAAGCTGTAAAATATAATCTGCCACCTCTAAGTATGCCGCAGAGCTTCCCACTACAATAACGGTAGATATTCCTTTTTCCTGATACAATGCCTGTACATAGCTAATAAATGGCGTAATTGGCTCTTTGTCCCTTGTTACAATCTGCTGCATAATTCCATCACGAACCATAAAGTTGGTAGCAGATGTATCTTCATCAATCAAAAAAGTTTTTACTCCTGCTTCCATTGCTTCTACCATATTTGCTGCCTGTGAGGTACTGCCGCTGGCATTTTCTGTAGAAAATGCTTTTGTATCTTTATTATTTGGCAAATGATTGATAAACATCTGTATATCTGTATTGCAGATGCTTCTACCATCCTCTGCCCGAATCTTCATCGCAGTAGCATCTGTAATCACATATTCCCTTCCATCTCCTTTTATATGATTGTATACACCAAGTTGAATAGCCTCCAATAAAGTAGATTTACCATGATAACCTCCACCAACAATAACCGTAACTCCTTTGGGAATTCCCATCCCCCGAATCGTTCCTCCAAATGGTAAATTTATAGAAATTTCCATACTCACAGGTGAGGTAAATGGAACTGCACCCTTTAACGGTTTTTGTGAAATTCCACTTTCTCTGGGCAATATAGAACCGTTTGCTAAAAAGGAAACCAATTGCAATCTTTCTAATTCTTTTCTGATAAACTCCTGATTTATCGCCAATTCCATATTCTCCTTTAGTTTGTCCATAGAATAACTTTTACATTCAAAAACTTCTTCTACCATTTTCGGTAACAAAGTAAATAAAATTTTAATCAATTCTCCTGCCAAAATACTTCTACCCTTTGCAGGAAATCCTATTAAGAAATATCCTTGTATTTCTTTTTCGTTTATTATAACAGCCTGACGTTCCAACACTTCCTGTCCACAACCACAAACACCTAATCTTCCACTGTTTCCTGAGCCTGCTTTCTGATTCTGTTTTCCAATAAATCGATTCCATTTCCGAAGTATCGCATCCTCCAATGCCAGTCTTCTACACTTTTCCTCGTAAAGAGAAAGTGGAAAACCATTGATTTTTTGAGGAACAATCACCCTTACTCTGGATGGTGATGCAAAAGGGTCTCCCTGCACTTTATCAATAGCTAACACAAAGTTTGTAAACTGATATTCTCCTGCTATACTTTTATATAAAGAATAACTCTTATGATCTATTTCCTGTAATTTTCGCTTTAATTCTGCTGCGGTTTTCATATTTTTATCTTCCTCATATTTCTATAGTAGTAGTTTTTATAGTCCCTCTCCAAGGACTGTAGGTTATACTTTAAGATACTTTGTTTTTTCCTTTTATAAAGAAAAAAATCGTTTTGATTCATCCAACATTTTTCGATATCCGATTCGCTCGCCCATTTTTATAACTGTTTCGATGCCCTCTTCTGTATTCTGTATTAAATCTCTGTCTAAATCTACTGCTCCCTCTTTAAACAGCACAATGACTGTAGAACCTCCATAGGAAAAGTATCCTTTTTCCTGTCCTTTTTGTACTTCTTTTACACCTTCCTCTATATTGTTAATTTTTCCAACTAGCATGGCGCCCACTTCCATTTGGATAATCTCGTCAAAATAATAGGTGCGGATTCTACAAAATTCTCTTGCATTTTCCTGATATACGGGCACCTGTCCACGAACCACCGGAAAAAGTGCATGAAACACACCATGCAAATAATGATTTTTTCCTTTTTTTCCATCTGCCACATAGCAATAGTGATGGTAATCCGCACCTGTAAGACGTACAACCAGTGCTACTCCATTCCGATACGTCTCTGCCAGATCTTTACTTTTTAATAATCGCTCTATGGAATAGGTGCTATTTTTTATTTGTAAACATAAATCCTCGGTAATCGTGTAAACAGAAGCCTTACCATCACAAGGTGCAACTATACTTGCCACCTCTGCGTCAATCGGACGCATTTCTGGTTTTATCTCTCTTGTAAAAAAGGAATTAAAGGAAGAATAAAACTTGGGTTTATATAAGTCCATATCAATGTGATGTATATTTTTATAAGGAATTGCCAGTCCCACAGAAATACGACTATCCAATATGGCACCTAAAAATCTTTGTAATCCAGGAGAAATTAAGGGTTTTATCATAAGTCGTCCCAATTTTGTCCCATATAAAAAGGAAGCAACCTTTTCTCCTCTTGTTTCTTCCTTGACTATTTCACCATCTCTATTTTTATATTTCATATTATTTTTCTCCTTTACTTTTTGCATAGAAAGTGCTAAAATCTAAACATTGACGAAAAACAAGTAGCACAGATGATCGCGCCTATTAATGCTGAAAGGCTTTAGGTGAGGAAAGTCCGAGCTTCACAGGGCAGGATGCCGGATAACGTCCGGTGGAGGCGACTCCAAGGCTAGTGCAACAGAAATAAACCGCACGTTTATCGTGTAAGGGTGGAAAGGCGAGGTAAGAGCTCCCCGCAGTCTTGGTAACAAGACTGGCTATGTAAACCCCATCCGAAGCAAGACCGAATAGAAAAGCATTGCGGCGGCCCGTCGTGCTTTTGGGTAGGTCGCTTGAGCCTGGTGGTAACATCAGGACCAGATAGATGATCATCTAATACAGAACTCGGCTTATAGTGCTGCTTGCTTTTTGTTTTTATTTTTTCTTAAAACATTCTGCTATCATCAGCATTGCCCCACCAATCGCAATACAAACATCTGCAAAGTTAAATACAATATTTCGCAATATCTTACAATCAATATGCATATAATCTACCACATACCCTTTTTTCAAACGGTCCCATACATTTCCCAAAGAACCTGCCAAAAATAAAGACCAGGACACTTTTTCCAGACAATGTCCCCGTTTCTTTTTGTTTTTCATCCAATTAAAAAATACAAAAAGAAGCATGATAAAAGATACATTTTTTATTGTTTCCGGGTCCTGCTCTCCCAATGAATACATGGCCCCTTTGTTATGACACTTTTTTATGGTACATTTCCCTTTGGTCTTTATGATCTTCTTTGGTTGTTTTTCAATCCAGTTCTTTATATAACGATCCAAACCAAACAATCCCATTACCATACTAAACACTATGTTTTCCTCCCTGTGATACCAACTTTTCCAACAATTGCAACATTCGTCCTATTAATTTTCTTTGTAACTCTTTATGATTCACACGCATCTAATTCTACTCTTGCCACATGATATTCCTGTGCAAGTGCCTCATTTCCCTTTTGTTTCGCCAATGCTTCTAGTTTTTCATAACATTGTTTCAAACCTTCTTTTGGAATTTCCTTTTGACAGCGAATATTTAAAATCGAAGTAACATTCTCCATTGCATTATAATACCAATTGCTTGCCTCTTCAAAATCTTCCCGCTCCATATAGAATGCCCCCAACTCACAACAAGCCTCACTGCACGGATTTTCTGCTATATCCTTCATTATATATTTAAAAAAAGATATGGTATCTTTTTTTAACCTTGCACAATGTGCCAATACAAGAAATGCCTCCTTTAACTCCTCTACTGTACGCTGCTCACTTGCACTCTTTAAAAAGAAAGCTTCTGCTTTTAAAAAGTCCGCCTGTCCTCCTGTAATAAAAAGCTCCCTTGCATACATATTGTGCAAATGCTTTGTCATCTGCTCTCCTCTTGCAATCATGCGTTGAAATGCTGCAAAATCTCTGGCACCATGATTATTTTCCGGTTTATGCAAAATGGCAATCTCACTATCATAAATAATTGTTTCAATCTGTACACATTCATGGATAGGATTGTTCCAGATAAACTGACGAACTCGTTTATAAAGTTTAGGTCGGTATTCTTTATCGTAATTATAAGTAGTATTGTATTCTAATTGATTACTGTAATACATCTGCACAATATCAATTTCTGGCAACAACACCTGCTTTAATTGTTTAAATTTCTCATAGTTATCCTGATCCAGCACCTCGTCCGCATCTGCCACATAAATATATTCCTTGGTAGCCTTTGAGAAGGAAAAATTTCTCGCAGCCGAAAAATCATCAATCCATTGAAAGTCATATATTTTATCCGTATACTTTTTTGCAATTTCCTTTGTCCGATCTGTGGAGCCTGTATCTACAATAATAATCTCATCCATCAGTCCTTGTAAAGAATGCAAACACCGTTCCAATACCCTTTCTTCATTCTTTACAATCATACATAAACTAATACTAATCATCTTTTGTCCTCTTTCATTCCTCTGACAGCTTCATAACCATTTTGCCTATATTATGGTTTTAATTCCTGTAATCGCTTTTCCAATGCCGTCTTATAAGCTATAACAATATAGGCATCTAAATAAGAATATTTATTAATCAAAAACTCATATGTCTTATAAAAAAAAGCAATCGTTAGTATTACAGATGTTACCATATTGATATATGCAACTTCTCCGAGCGAAAAGATGAAAACCAATGCCAAAAAATAAGTGATAACAATAAATATATAATGTTTGCTCAGTTTTAACACCAACATAATAGTATCTTTTAATCGGCTCTGCATTTGCAAAAGAACGCTAATATCTTTTTCCTTCAGTCCTTCATAAATTTCTTCCGACACATCCGCAATCTTTATCCTTTCGCCCTTTGTTCTGCGAAGCTGCTCCATCTTCTGATATTTTCTTAAATAATCTACATATTTACTATTTCCCAGTTCCTTCCTCAGAAGCCCTTCAAAAGCATTAATCATATCACCCCTCCTCATCCTGACGTCCTAGAATTTACATCTATTTTTTACCTTTTATTCACAAATCATTCATACAATTCTCATTTTTTCATATTATAATTTAAACATAAATAATATTAAGGCAGTTCGATTTTTTTATATACTTTCGGCCTGGCGGATAGCTCCCCTACCTGCCAGGCACTCCTCTTTTATAGAGCTTTATTCTTGCACCTTTCCCAATAATTCTAACGCCGCTTCATATTGAAAATTTTGAATTTCTTTTAATACATTCTCAAACAACACTCTTTTTTCACCTTTTGATGCATACATCAATGTATTTGTAAGCTCCCGCAAATCATTATATTCATATTTTTGCAAGTCATTCACAAGTTTATCATAATATTTTGTAAAATTTTCTTCATCTAGTGGGTGATATTGTTCTGCCTGTTTTTTCTTGTAATCTCCATCATACTGTGCAAGTCCATGTTCCAGACTTCCAACAAATATATCCAAATCTTTTAGATATTGTTCTAAATCATTGGAAAGCAAATCTACTGAAGAATTTGTGCATGCCAATTCAAACAACTGCGATTGTTCTGATAATTTATGTGCTCCCAGATTTAGAAAGATACCCTTTAAACTATGAAAAGAGATTTTCATAGAAGATGGTTGTATCAATGATTCACTATATACATATAAATGTTTTTGCTGTTGCCGAATATTATCAACCGCTGTTTCTAATACCTTTATATAATTTTCTACGGTATTTCCCAGATGACTAAGTCCCTCTTCCACATTTAACCCATTTACCTGTGAAAAAATTTCTATAATTTGCCTTGCATCATCACCGGCCTGCTTTTTAGAATCTAAACTTGCCACCTGTTCTTTAGGAACCCATTCTTCCAATAATTGTTGTAGAGCCTCTAATGTTAAAGGCTTTGCCAATACATTGTCTGCACCTGATCTGTTAAATTTTAATTTCAATTCTTGTGTTACATCCGCAGATAAACCAATAATTACCGGTCTTTTTACTTTTCCAAGTTTTCTGATTTCTTCTGTTGTCTCTATTCCATTCATTTCCGGCATTAGATAGTCCATAAAAATAACATCAAAATCCTCATATTTTGCTTTTTCCACTGCATCTTTTCCAGAATATACTTCTGTAACCTGTATAGCAAATTGCTCTAACATACTGGCTACAACCATGGAATTTACCTCATTATCATCTACTACCATTACCTTCATGCCTTCTGCATTAAAAACCATATCATTGCTCATGAATTTCCTCCATCTGTCTATTTAAAAAATCTTTTTTCAAACTCTGTTGCAGGCATAGGTTTTCCATATAAGTAACCCTGAATTTTATCCGTATTTAAAAACATTAAAAATTCCATTTGCTGCTTCGTTTCCACACCTTCTACTATAATTTCCATATTTACACTATGTGCCAGTTCTGCAATAGCACTAAGTAAACTCGGATTAAAATCCTTTGTACCATATGTTGACACAAAACTCTTATCAATCTTCACATAATTTAATGGCATCTCCATAATATGATTCAATGAGGAATACCCTGTTCCAAAATCATCCAATGCTATGCTAAATCCATAGGACCGTAATTCTGTCAATACAGTTTTCATTAAACTCATATCTTCTATTGCCAGACTTTCTGTTACCTCTAATATAATATTTTCTTTATTTACTCCTGTTGCTCTTGCAATCTCAAGGATACGTTCCACAATATTAGGTTGTACTAACTGAATAACTGACAAATTTACACTTACTTTAAAGTCTGGATTGTATGTATCGTTCCACCGTTTACAGGTTGCAAACGTTTGTCGCAAAACATATTCCCCAAGAGGTACAATTAACCCCAGATACTCAGACAACGATATAAAATTAATTGGAGAAATAAATCCCAATTCAGGACTATACCAACGCACTAAAGCTTCCGCAGATACATACTCTTTTGTCTGTGCACGTACAATAGGCTGGAAGAACATCTCAAATTCTACACATCCCTTAGCAATTGCTTTTCTCAAATATTTTTCATAATTTACCCTATCCATAGATGGCTGCAACACAGCACGTTTATAATGCTGGATTCGGTTCTTTCCTTTTCGTTTTGCTTCATACACAGCCGCATCTGCGTATTTTAATAATTCTCTCGGATGCGCACTATCCTTTGGATATTCCGCTATACCAATACTAACCGTACAAAAACATTCTTTATCCTGTAGTTTCCAACTACTCTGAAATAGCACTAAGCACTTTTGAATAATCTCCTCTACCTTTTTTTCGTATTCACTACGAATAAAAATCAAAAATTCGTCTCCATCCACACGATAACAATAGTTTTCAATTTCAGGAATATCATTCAATGCCTTGGAAATCTTGTTTAATAAAATGTCTCCATATTCTGGCCCCAACCCTTCATTAATATGTCTGAAATCATCCAAATCTAATGCAAATATGTATCCTTTTTTCCTACTTTCTATCGCTGCCTCAATCAATTTTGCTGCATCGTTTTCGTATTTTAAACGATTAGGCAACCCGGTCAAAAAGTCCAAATATGTCTCTTTTTTTGTCATAACTGAATCATATAACATATTTTCCGATGCAATCGAATCTATTTCAATTACAATACGCATATATTCTTCCCCCGATTGAAATCCCTTTCCGGTATTCATCGTATTGATCCAGTGTTTTTCTCCTTTTGCATCTACAATGCGATACTTTTGATAAAAGAAACGCTCCTTTCTTTCAAATGCCTCTCTAATTTCTTCTTTTACACGTTCCCTGTCCTCCGGATCGATTACATCTGTCCAATTTACTTTTCTTTGAATCACATCCTCCATCGGATAACCTAACAAACCAAAATTAGAAGTAGCATAGCGAATGTTCATTTTCTCGTGCTTACCAACACAGAGAATCATTTTTCGTTCCGACATCACACATTCACGCAACAGTGTATTTTCCATACTCTGACTGGCGTACAACTGTATGTAGTCCTTCTCTGAAAGCACCGGCTTGCATACCATTAACACTCCAAGAAGTTCTTCCCCTTTTCCAATAATAGGCAACTTGTTCATAGTAACCAGACCAGTATTTTCTTCCGTAAAATCAACCTGTTCTACCTGACAAAATACAGGTTGTTTTTTCTCATATATAGCATTTTGCTGTCGTTCTATTTCTTTCATCATTTCCAATTCAGTCTCTGTTGCCTGCTCTGGATGCTCCAACATATATGCATAATGAGACATACCAAATTTCAATCCGATACTGACTGATACATTTTCTTTGTTGGCATCTTTCCAAATCAGTCCAGGCAACAATTTGGAAACATCCATCCGAAAAGGCTGCTTGATACTCTCATCAAAAAAAGCAACAATAATATGCTCGTTTGGTAATGGGAGAACATTTAACTCAAAATCCAACGCTCGCAATTCTTCTCCTGCCATTACTTTTTGTTCAAAAAACAACTGACTTCCACCGCTCAATAATTCAGTTGACAATTTAAATTTCTTTCGATCTGGCCAAAGCAAATTTGCATTCTGACAAGAGGTACCATTTAATACTGCTTTGGCTAATCGATTGGCAGCAATCACCTTTCCTGTCTCATATACATATACTCCCATAGGAAAATCAATGTACTCTACCATCTCTATCAATTGTTTTTTTACGCTGCTTCTCATAAATTATCCCCCCACATTATTCTATTTGTTCCCACATCATTTTTATAACTCCCTTGCTAATAGCCCCTAGCATATCTTTGTAGAACAGTGCCATTCATAAAATCCCTAAACAAAATACTTTAACCGCTCTTATATATTTCTCATAATTTCTATTATAACAAACTCTAACATCTTAGGCAAGTAAAGGGATTTTAGCAGTTTGCAAAGCATACTCTTTCCCTATAATAAAAAAATGCTGCCGTTTTACGATCTCTACCGTAAAACGACAGCCCCTTTTAATCAATTCATACTTTGGTACTTTATTCTCTATTACTATAGCTTACGCCTTCTGTCAATAAAAAGTAAGGTACATCGAAAGAAAAATTTGATTATAGTGTTGTAACGTTAGTAGCTTGTGGTCCCTTTGCTCCTTCGATTACTTCGTATTCGACCTGTTGTCCTTCTTCAAGAGTCTTGTATCCTTCCATGTTCAATCCAGAAAAGTGAACGAATACATCTTTTCCCTCTTCATCTGTAATAAAGCCGAATCCCTTTTGGTTATTAAACCATTTTACTGTACCTTTGTTCATGAGTTGTTCCTCCATAAAATAAATTCCATGTGCAAGCACATATATCTATTGTATCATTTTTTTTGCTGTAAGTCAATTGACGGAATGATATATATAACTACTTACTAATCCCTTTTTATTAACTTCTACTTCTATTATTTTGTCTTTTTTACTCGAATTAACATATCTACTGCCGCACCAAATGATAGAAGCATCAAAACTACAAGTGTTCCTACATTAGCCGTATAATCACCAGTAGCTGGTGTATCTGGTGCAGCCGGAGCCTCTGTCTCTTCCGGTTCCTCTGGTTCTTCCGTTTCTTCTGGAGCTTCTGTCTCCTCTGGTTCCTCCGTTTCTTCGATTACCGCTTTTGGTGTTGCGGTTGGTTCTGGATCATCGATATCCGGTTCCTGTGTAGTTGGTACTCCGCTATCCTTTAAATTATAATATACTTTTAATACAGTTGAATTATCACTCTTAACAATATCAGATTCATTTGTATCCTTTGTTGTTGTATGCTTGTATCCAGTAATATCAATAATCTCAGCAGCTACCTTTTCACCTGTTGTAGAAGTAATATTTCTAATTTCTGTATAAAGTCGATATGTGCCATCCTTTTGCTCCACATAATATTCCACCGCATAAACCGGCTGTGAAATAGGATCATAATATACCTTCATTGTAGTAGATCCATCGGCTGCTACCACATCTGCCTCATTCGATTCAGATGTTGTTACATGGGTATAACCATCATATGTCTTTTCTGGCGCAGTTACATGCTTACCTGCATAAGTCTGTTCTCCCTGTACCGTATCTACTTTCTTATAAGTACCGTCTTCCTGTTTTAAGTAATATTCTGTCTTATATGTAGTCTTAACCGGATCATAGTATACATCCATCTCATACACTTTGCCTTCCTGCTCTAAGGTTGCATTGTATGTCTGATTTTTAGATGGATTTACTTCATAACCTTCACTCTTATACTTACCTGTATAATTGGCATCTGCATCCGTTACTGTTACAGAAGTTCCTACTTCATCATAAGCTACATTTGTACTTTCTACATACTCGTACTGCTCTGTATCTGGGTTTAGCTTATGATAATTTAACTTATAACCTGCCTGCTCTGGTTTCACAGGGTCATAGTATACCTTCATCGTAGTGGAACCATCGGCTGCCACTTCAGTCTGCTCTAAAGAATCAGAAATTGTCACATGCGTATAGCCATCATATGTCTTTTCCGGTGCAGTTACATGAGTACCTGCATACGTTTGTTCTCCCTGTACTGTATCGACCTTCTTGTAGGTACCATCTTCCTGTTTCAGATAATATTCTGTCTTATATGTAGTGATAACCGGATCATAATATACATCCATGTCATATATCTTGTTCGCTTCTTTTAAAGTTGCATTGTATGTTTGATTTTTACTCTCATTTACTTTGTAATTGTCTTTCGCAAACTTGTCCTTATATGCTGCATCTACATCTGTCACTGTTACCGCTTTACCAACCTCATCATAAACCGGTTTGGTACTTTCTACTAATACATATTCTTTTGTATTTACATCATATTTGTAATAGTTCAATTTGTAACCTGCTAATTCACTATCTACCGGATCATAATACACATTCATATAGTAGGTCTTACCAGCTTCTTCCAAAGAAACGGATGTCTCCTGTTTTGCTGTTGCACTATATTCATACAACTTTCCGTTAAACTGGTTATATTTTGTTGCATATGTTCCGTCTACCTTCTCTGCGGTCACTGTAGTTCCTACTTCATCTTCTTCTACAGGTGTTGTCTCAACTAAAACATATTCACCAGTCTGGGAATCTTTAATATAATAGTTCAAAGCGTAAGATGCTGTTTCTGCCGGAATACTCATCTTAAATGAATGAATGGTATGGTTTGCTTTTGATGAACCTACTGCAGAAGTAAATCCAACATATACATCTTTTCCTTTGAACTGACTTAAATCAATTTTCTGTGTGATAACCGGCTGTGTTGGCTTGGCAACATTGTCTGCCAATGCACCATTTGCATAATAAACTTTCATCGTTGTTCCATCATAATCAACCCATGCTGTAAATAAACGATCATCTACACCTTTATCTGCAAATCTTGTAGTACATGAACTTGATGTACTTGCCTTATTGGCATCTGAACCAGCAGAACCATATGGCACATAAGATGCTTTGTCATCACGTTTAATTGTACCATTCAAATTATCATAGAGTTTGCTAGTACGTTCCGTCGGATCTATATTATTAATATAATAAATACCTTCATGTTTCTTTACATTACCATCCAATGTAATTCCAATATGGTCAAAACGTTCATTATGCTCTGGATTTGCATAATTTGAAATATATCCACCCTTATATGGATTTGCATCTGCATAATTTGGATTTCCATCATTTCCATCGGAATGGAAATACAATTGGTTATCAAATCCCCAGTTCTGTAAATCATATACATTATTTGTTTGATCAGTATAGCAATATGCACCATTGTAGAAAGAATCCAATTCAATTGCCAAACTGTCTTCCATTCCCTGGTATCCCATACCACTACCAGCATCTAATGCAGAAGTTTGTTTTGAAGTCATAACAAAAGCAATTCCATCTCCACCTACTTCTCTTGCATACGCATCTCCCCCAGCTTGTTTATCATTCACGACCGCCTCTGGCATAGAAAATGTAAAGGATACTGAAAATGCTGCATCCTCATCCAAGCGTACTGCATCCTTCACAAAAGCAGCACCACTACGATAGTCCTTAAAACTATCTGTAGCTTCATAACCAACTTTATTTTTATCCTCTTTTACACCACGAATCAGACGGATGACTTCATTGTCTCCCTTTTTACCAAGATACTGTCCGTCTAATGAATCATTAACGATTGCCGGTGCATAATTTGTTGAGCTAAGTGAATAAGCTTTATTGTTTGTATCACGTCCCTGACCGGAAAAATTCCAAGAATCTTTTGAAAAATCTGTTTTCATTCCCTGTCCTTGTGCAAAAACAACCTTTTCACCTTTTGTCTTTTGTTCCGCTTTTGCCTGATTGTTCAGCTTCAGTCCGTGGTATCCCACTATGCTGGTAATTCCCACTGCTGCCGCAACACCAAAGGCAAATGCCCGCATAACTTTCTTCTTAGCCATGTCTTCTACCCCCTGTTTTTAATAGCATAACTTGATATAAGTTTATCCTCTATATCGACATACTCTTACTTTTAATTAACTATTCTTCTAATATTTTGTGTCCTTTTTTTCATACAAAATATATTTTTCAAATCAAACTAATTATGAAAAACATTCCTTTCAACCTCCTTAGTTTATTGCGGTAAATACCAAATTTTCCATATATGTTGAAGCCTTATCTTTGAAAAAAAGAAAAGGTTTTAGTATAAAAAAACACTAAAACCTTTTCTCCATTTAAACAATGCCCCATTTTTTAAACAGAACAACCATCACAAGTAATAACTGTATGCTTAAAATCGTTGGCATTCCATACACAAAACTTTTATGCTTCGTCTTATGCCGAAATAAATGCATCCCATACATTGAACCTATACTGCCACCTATTGCAGCTATAAGAAATAATGTTTTTTCTGGTATCCTCCACTGTCCTTTTTTTGCCTTCTGCTTATCCATTCCCATAGACAAAAAACCTGCAATGTTTACCAGAATTAGATATACAATTAAAACTTTCCATTGAATATCCATTTTATTCTATTCCTCATCCTCTTTCTTTTCTGAAGATGCGATTACGGCGATGCCTAATTCTTCTAACTGCTTTTCATCTACAATATTTGGTGCTTCTGACATAATACAAGAAGCATCTTTTACCTTAGGGAAAGCAATTACGTCACGAATACTATCCATCTGTGCCATAAGCATAACCAGACGGTCTAATCCATATGCCAAACCTGCATGTGGTGGTACTCCATACTTAAATGCATTTAATAAGAAACCGAACTGATTGTATGCCTGTTCTTTTGTAAATCCAAGAGCTTCAAACATACGCTCCTGTACATCGTTTTGATGAATACGCACAGAACCACCACCAATTTCTGTACCATTTAACACAATATCATACGCCTTTGCACGAACTCTTCCAGGCTCAGTTTCAAGATACTGTAAATCTTCTTCCATTGGCATAGTAAATGGATGATGCATTGCTGTATAACGATTTTCCTCCTCAGACCACTCAAGAAGTGGAAATTCTGTAACCCATAAGAATTTGTATTCATCCTTATGCAACAATCCCATCTGGTTTGCAAGCTCTAAACGAAGTGCTCCAAGTACATCCCAGACTACTTTATTTTTATCTGCTGCAAATAGAAGTAAATCGCCATTTTCTCCGTCCATTGCCTGAATCAATGCTTTCATTTCCTCTTCTTTCATAAATTTAGCGAAAGAAGATTTTATTGTACCATCTTCATGAATTGCAATATAAGCAAGTCCCTTTGCACCATATCCCTTTGCAAAATCAACTAAGGCATCAATTTTCTTTCTTGGCATATTTCCCTGTCCTTTGGCATTGATACCTCGAACCGTTCCGCCATTTTCAATTGCACCTTTGAATACTCCAAATTCACAATCTTTTACAACTTCTGTCACATTAGTAAGTTCCATACCAAAACGGATATCCGGCTTATCAGAACCAAAACGATCCATTGCTTCCTGCCAAGTCATTCGCTGGATTGGAAGTGGAACATCCACACCAATTGTTTCTTTAAATAGCTTTTGTAACAGTCTTTCATTTACGTCGATTACGTCATCTACATCTACAAAAGACAATTCCATATCCATCTGTGTAAATTCCGGCTGTCTGTCTGCTCGTAAATCCTCATCACGGAAACATCTTGCAATCTGGAAATAACGGTCATAACCAGAACACATCAATAACTGCTTAAAAATCTGCGGAGACTGTGGCAGTGCATAAAAGTTTCCTGGATGCACACGACTAGGAACCAGATAATCTCTTGCTCCTTCTGGTGTACTCTTATTAAGGATTGGTGTTTCAATCTCTAAAAATCCTTCCTCTGCCATAAACTGACGAGTAATGGTTGAAACTTTACTACGAAGCATAAGATTTCTCTGTAAGTCCGGTCTTCTAAGGTCTAAATATCTGTATTTTAAACGAAGTTCTTCTTTTGTCTTGCTATCTTCCTCAATTGGGAATGGAGGCGTCTCTGATTCTGATAAAATGCGAATACGCAACGCTCTTACTTCAATCTCTCCTGTTGCAAGATTTTTATTGATACCACCCTCACGTTCACACACTTTACCTGTTACCGCAATTACAAATTCACTTCTAAGTTTTTCTGCTTTTGCAAAGCTTTCTGCTCCACATTCGCTTTCTTCGAAAATAATCTGTAACAATCCAGAACGGTCACGCAAATCAACAAAAATAATTCCACCTTTGTTTCTCTGTTTTTGCACCCATCCCATAACAGTAACTTCTTTACCTGCATCTGCTTTTGATAATTCTGCACAGCGACAACTTCTGTGCAATCCACTCATTGATTCTGCCATTTTTATTTACTCCTCCAGTTTCTTACTTAAATAATCCTGCTATTTCATCTAATGCAACTTCTGTTTGCTCATGGGTATCCATATTTTTCACCACAGCAACTCTCTTTTCTAGCTCGTCACTTCCCAATACTACTGTATTTTTAGCTCCGATTTTGTTTGCATATTTCATCTGGGCTTTTACACTTCTGTCCATGTAATCCGTCTCTACCACAACACCTGCCAAACGAAGCCCATTCACAAGCTGATATGCTTTTGCTCTGGCTTCTTTTCCAAGAATACCTACATATAATTCAGGTGTAGGTGCCTTTTCCAATTCTACTCCTTCTTTTTCCAAGAAATAAAGGATACGTTCGATTCCCATTCCAAAACCTACAGATGGAATATCCTGCTTTCCATCAATCTCATGTATCAGATTGTCGTAACGTCCACCACCACAAAGTGTAAAGCCATCTTCGTTGACAAATTCAAAAACTGTCTTTGTGTAATAATCCAATCCACGTACAATTCCTGTGTCTATCTCAAATGGAATATTCAGTTCTGTCAAAAGAGCCTGTAATTCTTCAAAATGTTCCTTACATTCCTCATCCAAATAATCAATTGTTCTAGGTGCATCAGCAACAATCTCTTTACATTCTGGCACTTTACAGTCAATGACACGAAGAGGGTTTTTCTGCATTCTCTCTTTACAAGTTGGACAAAGCTTTTCTTCATGTTTATGCAAATATGCCAATAGCGCATCATTATATTTTTTTCTACAATTTGCACAACCAATGCTGTTAATATGAAGCTTTGCATCCTTTAATCCTAACTTTCGGATAAAGGTGGTAACCAACGTAATCAATTCTACTTCAGCTAAAGGACTTTTGGAACCAATAAACTCTACACCAAACTGATGATGCTGTCTCATACGTCCACTCTGTGGTTTTTCATAACGAAATGCTGGTGTAACATAAAACAATTTTGTTGGCTGGCTTTCTGCATACATACTGTTTTCCAAATAAGCACGAATAGCACCCGCAGTACCTTCTGGTTTCAAGGAAATACTTCTATCTCCCTTGTCGGTAAAAGTATACATTTCTTTTTGCACTACGTCTGTAGTCTCTCCAACACCACGTTGAAATAATTCTGTATGCTCAAATACTGGTGTAATCACTTCTTTTATGTTATATACTTTACATAAATCTCGTGCCATCTTCTCCAGTACGGTTCGTTTCTGCATACTTTCTCCATACCAATCCTGTGTTCCTTTTGGTCTCTGTGTAATCAATGTATTTTCCTCCTTTTGCTGATTCACTCTATTCTAACTTACCTGTTTCTACGCAGATAAGCAACTGTCTTTTTATTTTAATTTTGTAATGTCTCTTCTAACAAATCAGATTGACACATATACTCCATAAATTTTTCTGACATCTTCTCTATCTCTTCCAAATCAAAAACAGCCTGAAACTCATCCGAATGTAACACTCTTTGAAATGCAACTAAAATTTCTATATCAAAATTTTTAGTTTCCTCTAACATAACCTCTACTGCACCTTCCTGGTCAAACGCTGCCCGATAACTCCGATCTGAAGTTAATGCCGCGAACACATCACACACATGCAAAATACGAGCTCCATAAGGTATGTTTTTTCCTGCTAAATTATCCGGATAACCACTTCCATCATAATTTTCATGATGATGATACACAGCTTCTTGTATAAACCTCGAATAGTTTAACTTATGTAACACATCATAACTATACACCGAATGCATCCGGAAATACTTCATTTCCTCTACTGCAAGAGCATCTTTTCCATATAAATAACGATTCATTTTAATCTTTCCGATGTCATGCAACAACCCTGCAATCGCTATTTCATTGCAAAAATCATCATTTTCACCAAGTTGTCTTGACAGCAAAACTGCAAGATTACTAACCACAATGCCATGGCAGATTACATCCACAAGTTCTGACTTAATAGAATCTTCTAATGTCTCCAGTTTGCTGTATTCCTGAAAATCAAAATCTACCATTTCTCTCATCCTTTCTTCCAAAGACTTCGAAGTTCCCGCTGTATCTTGCAGACGCTTCCTGCCAAAGAACAGCATTTATCTCATCTCTGGTTCATGACTAGAAAAGGCGTTTTTATGTTCTTGCCAAAAACATTCTTTTCTCTCTATCATTTCATCTATTCTTTCAATATAATCTGTTATACTTTTTACATTTTCTACTCGTTGAATTTTTTTCTTTTCCTGTGGAAGTAAAAACTTAGAAGAAGCCCCTGCACCAACTGCAAGAATCGACTGTTTTTCTTCCATAATTAATATATTATAAATACATTCTTTTCCCGGTTTTGCATAACCGATATTTTCCCTGCTGTCGCTATCTGCGCCTGTTGCATTTTTTTGTCGATACATATAATATGGCTCATATCCATGACTTTTGGCAAACTCCACTGTTTCTTTTGCCATTGCAACCGACTGTCCTTCGAGAGCATAATCTTCCTCTCCATTTGTTTCTTCCTGATACTGTGTATTTAACCTGGCAGCACGTTTTAACACAAGGGAATGTACAGTCAGATTTTCTGGATTCAAAGGAGCGATTCTATCTAAAGTCCGTTTCACATCCTCTGGACTCTCTTCGGGCAATCCAATAATCAAATCCATATTTATATTATCATGTCCCAGTTTCCTTGCCCGATGGAACATTCGCTCTACCTGTTCTACGGTATGTTCCCGTCCTATCTGTTCCAACGTTTTCTGATTCATCGTCTGTGGATTAATGGATATTCTGGTAACTCCTTCTTCTTTTAAAACTTTAAGTTTTTCTTCCGTAATGCTGTCCGGTCGCCCGGCTTCTACTGTAAATTCTGCTACTTCCTCTACAGGAAATACAGATTTTATCTTTTGTATTAGTTGACGCAACTGCTCTGCTGACAAGGTAGTAGGTGTTCCGCCCCCTATATAAATGGTCGATAATCGTTTATTCCAGAATTTAGTTGCTACATATGTCAATTCCTTATAAAGTGCCTGCAAATACTGTTCCATCAAATTTCCAAACTGCTCCATCGGATAGGAAGGAAATGAGCAATAAGAGCATCTGGTAGGGCAAAATGGAATCCCTACATACAAACTATAACCATTTTTATAATCAATTGCTTCCAGAATATCAAGTTCTCTCTTTGAAATTTCATAGGCAAGTGCAATTTTTTCTTCAGAACAGAAATAATGCTCTTTCATAAATGCCGTAACCTGTTCTTTATTCTCTCCCAACTCCAGCCGTTCCATAGCAAGCTTGGTTGGGCGAACACCTGTCAACGTTCCCCAGGGAAGTCTCTTTCCTGTTTGTTCTGTCAAAAGCTGATACAATAACTTTTTCAATACATTTTTATAGGTACGTCGTTCTCCGTCTTTTACAATTCCCTGATATTGTTTGCTTCTTTCTTTATCCTGAAAAAGCAGCGTAATGAATCTGTCTTCCATCACTATTTCAATCCGAAACAAGCATTCTATTTCTTCACCATTATTTTTTGGGGTTTGAATTAAAATTTGTTCCGCAGGATAAAAGGACTTGCACAACCCTTGTATATCATAAACGAAATCCTCTTTGGATAACTGAATACTTATCATAGTTTCCGTTCCTCTCTATACAAACATGTTGTACTTTTTTTCATAAGAAACAACAGTGCTGTCTCCATGTCCTGGAAAAAGTTGCGTATCGTCTGGTAATGTAAAAATCTTTTCACGAATGGAGTTTGCCAGAGCCGCCCCACTTCCTGTCGGAAAATCCGTTCTTCCTACCGATGTCTGAAAAATCGTATCTCCACTAAAGGCTGCACCTTCTTTTTCAAAGTAATAGCAAACACCACCTTTTGTATGTCCAGGCGTTGCTAACACTTTTATTTCAAATCCAGCTAAAGACAATATCTGTCCATCCTGCACTAATTCATCTGCCTGCGTAGACATAGGCTTTCCAAACATGCCAGACACATTTTCCATCGGATTTTTAATCAACTCGCTGTCATCTTTTCCTAAGTATACTTTCACCTGATATTTTTCGCGAATTTCATCCACTGCCATCATATGGTCGAAATGTCCATGCGTAAGCAAAATTGCCTCCACTGATACTTGTAATTCCTCTACTTTTTCCATAATCTGCTCTGCATTTCCACCCGGATCTACAATCAATGCTTTTTTCTTATTTTCTTCAATTATAATGTAACAATTCGTAGACAGCGGTCCTACCGCTAATCTGCACATTCTCATATTCTGCCACCTATCTTTTTAATTTGATGTTCTTGTAATGTCAAGTACGCTCTCTACCATACGAAGTTTCTTAACCAGCAAATCTAATTGTTCTATACCATGCGTTTCAAATCCAATCGAAATTGTTGCTGTATCCTTTTTACTCGTTCTTACATTCATAGATTTTATATCAATTTTATTTTCCGTAAAAATACGGGAAATGTCTGTCAACACTCCGGTACGATTATTTGCATACACAACAATCTCCGTACTGTATAGCTCATCCTTTGGTGTCATTCCGTTCCATTCTGCTCGAATCATTCTGGCACGATCTTCTTCCGGCAGATTCATTACATTGACACAATCTGTTCGGTGGATAGATACACCTCTACCTCTTGTAACAAATCCTACGATTTCATCCCCTGGAACTGGACTACAACATTTTGAAAAGCGTACTGCCACATCACTTAAGCCCTGCACGATAATTCCACTTTTTGATTTTAAAACTGCTGAATTGCGATCAACTTTTTCTGCGGTAACCTGTTCTTTTACAAGTTCATCTGTAATAAGAGCTTTTTGTTTCTTTCTTTCCTCTTCCTGTAATCTCGAAACAACCTGCCCTTCTTTCAATCCACCATGTCCAATGGCAGCACATACCGAATCCCAGTCTCTAAAACCAAATCTTCTGACGGCTGCTTCCACATATTCTTGTTTCATCAGATCACTCTGCACAATGCCATGTGCCTTGCAATAAGAAGCAAGCAGATCTTTTCCTTTGGTAATGTTTTCTTCTTTAAATTCCGTCTTAAACCATTGATTAATTTTATTTTTTGCCTGTGTACTCTTTGCCAGTTTTAACCAATCTCTACTTGGTCCTTTGGAGTTTTGCGAAGTAATAATTTCGATTCGGTCTCCATTTTTAATCTGATAATCAATCGTTACAAGCTTTCCATTGACTCTGGCACCTACCATCTTATTTCCTACCGCACTATGAATGGAATAGGCAAAATCAATCGGTGTAGAACCTGCCGGTAAATTCTTTACATCTCCAGAAGGAGTAAAGCAGTACACATTATCAGAAAATAAATTCAAGTCACTTTTTAGCAAGCTCAAAAACTCATGGTTATCCGACATATCCCTTTGCCACTCCAAAATCTGGCGTAACCAGGAAAGTTTTTCTTCTTCACTGACTTTTTCCGTACTTCCGTCAATACCTTCTTTATATTTCCAATGCGCAGCAATACCATATTCGGCCGTACGATGCATTTCTACTGTTCGTATCTGTATTTCGAAGGGTGTTCCAGTAGGTCCAATCAAAGTAGTGTGAAGAGACTGATACATATTTGGCTTTGGCATAGCGATATAATCCTTAAAACGTCCCGGTATAGGGGTATACATTTCATGAATCACACCCAATGCTGCATAACAGTCTTTGACACTGTCTACAATAATTCTGACAGCGAACAAATCATAAATCTGATCTAACGTCTTATTCTGTGTCTTCATTTTTCGATAAATACTAAAGAAATGTTTTACACGACCATCTATCTTTGCGTCAATTCCCGCATCTCGAATCTGTTTGGACACTCTGGAAATAATATCTTTAATAAACGCATCTCTATCCTGCTTTTTCGCATTGATCTTTACAGTCAAATCTTTGTACGCTTCTGGCTCCAAATACCGCAAAGATAAATCATCTAGTTCAATCTTTATTTTAGAAATACCAAGCCTTTGTGCGATAGGCGAGTAAATATCCATCGTCTCTCTCGCTTTAATCTTCTGTTTTTCCGGCTTCATGTATTCCAATGTACGCATATTATGCAAACGGTCTGCAAGTTTTATAAGAATAACACGAATATCTTTCGCCATGGCAAGAAACATCTTTCGAAGATTCTCTGCCTGCAATTCAATCTTATCCCCTGAATAGTTTAACTGTGTAAGCTTTGTAACACCATCTACCAGCAACGCAACTTCCGGACTAAACATATCAGAAATCTCCTGAGAAGTTACTTCTGTGTCCTCTACTACGTCATGAAGCAGTCCAGCAATAATAGTCTCTTTATCCAGCTCTAATTCAGCCAAAATAATCCCCACACAAATAGGATGAATAATATATGGCTCTCCTGATTTTCTTTTTTGATCTTTGTGTGCCTCATATGCCACTTGATATGCACGTTCAATCTCTGACAGATTACTGGACGGATGATAATTTTTCACAGTGTCCATCAACTGTTTATATAATATGTCCGGATCTGTAAAATGTGCCGGTGCGGATATATCATTAGAAGCATGTCCCACTTCATTTTCTCTAATATCTTCAATTCCTGTTTTTTTCATCTGAACACCACCTGTATGATACCATTTTAGTAACAATCTGCACTATCTTCCACGAATGTTACTAATCTGATGAATTTTTTTACACCCTATCTGATACTTATTTTCCTGCATATTTTATTACAGATGCTACTTCATAATCTTGAAGTTTTTCTCTGCCCTTTAACCCTTCCAACTCTAATAAAAATACAATCTTTACAACTTCTCCACCAAGCATCTCTACTAATTTTGTTATGGCTTCAATTGTTCCTCCCGTTGCAATCAAGTCATCTACAATTACTACCTTGTCTCCCGGTTTAATCGCATCCTTGTGCAATTCTAAAGTCGCCTTACCATATTCCAGTTCATATTCCATAGACACTGTCTCACAAGGAAGTTTACCCTTTTTTCGGACTGGAACAAATGCTTTTTTTAAATTGTATGCCAATGGTGCTCCAAAAATAAAACCTCTTGATTCTGCGCCCAATATTGTATCAAATGCAACCCCTTCTAACTCCTGCTGCATTTTATTGATTGCAAGCTGAAACCCATCTTTATCCTGCAACACAGTAGTAATATCCCGGAAAATAATTCCTTTCTCCGGAAAATCCGGTATACTGCGTACATAATCTTCTAATTTTTTGTTCATCGTATTCCTCCAATCCTAGGTATTCCCAAAATATCGGCATATATAACCAGATATCCCCTTTTAGCCATTGAAAATTTTGCCCATTTTTTTCTATTATAATAGCATATTATACCATTGAATTCCACAAATAGCAATGCTGACGCCATGGGATTCTAGGTTTAGTAATATGCCCTAACTATGTCCACTTGCTTTCCTGCGAAACTATCTTGTGCTAGGAATCTGTTTATCGTCTTTTTTCCTAGCAATTGCGCAATAATTCTGTATCACAATCTGCAATGTTCTTTGGTCACGAAACTCATTTACAGTTGGATAATAGGTTAGTCCCAAATCAATTGCATTTTTTTCTCCGTCAAGCATTTTATTGTACTCTGTCTCGCCAAAATGCTCAATGATATACATTCGAAAGGTTTCTACATCTCCAAAATAAATGCCTTCTATTCGATCTCCAGCATCATTTATCAATTTACATTTAAATACGTTCTTATTTTTTCCAATCACTGCCCCACTCAAAAAGCGAAAATGCTGTTCTGCAAAAATGGGTTTTGTGTTTCCCTTTCCAAAAGGTTCTAATAATTCCAACTGTTCTACAAATTCTTCCGAAATATAACCAATCGGCATAGGTACATCGATCCAGACTACCGGGCATAAATCTTCTTCCGTAAGCACTGTATTTTCATTTAAGCTTCTTCTGAGCTCCTCTAATTTTTCCGTTTCCATAGACACTCCTGCAGCCATAGGATGTCCTCCAAATCTAGTCAGCAGCTTCTTGCATTTATTCAGTTCCTCAAACATATTATACGCCTCAATGGAACGGCCAGATCCCTTAATTCCATCTTCCACATCGGTAAATACAAGCACTGGCTTATGATAACGTTCTCGAATTCTACCTGCTATAATTCCAACTAATGATTCATGACAGTCTTCCAATTTTACAACCAACACTTTATCCTGCATTAAGGTAGAATGCTCAATTTTTTCAATGGCTTGTTCTACTCCTTTCACAGTCATTTCTTTTCTGCTTTCGTTAAGTGATTTAAGCTGTTCTGCTATCACCAATGCCTCTCTCTCATCTTCACACATTAATAAGTCCAATGCAATTTTTACCGTTTCCAACCTTCCTGCTGCATTAAAACAAGGACCAATAATAAATCCGATGTGATAAGCAGAAATCGTTTTCCCGTCCAACTGATTCACCTTTAAGATTGCCTGTAACCCCTTATTATTCGTATGTTCTAAAAGTTTTAACCCTGTTTTTACAATAATACGATTTTCATCCTCTAAATCCATCACATCTGCAACCGTAGCAATGGCTGTATACTCAATTAACTGCCTCTGTTCCTGCACCGCTACTCCGTATCGTTGATACAACACCTGTGCCAACTTAAATGCAACTCCTGCTCCGCAAAGCTTCGGGAATGGATACTGACACTCTTTTTGTTTTGGATTTACGATAGCATCTGCAACTGGTTTTACAAAATTACGACTTCCATCTTCCTGTTCCTCAAAAGGCACCTCATGGTGATCCGTCACAATCACTGTCAATCCCTTATTTTTTGCATATTGCACTGCATCCAATGCTGCAATTCCATTGTCACAAGTTATCAACAATTTTGCTTCTTTCTGCAAGGCATCATCCACAATTCTGCGATTTAGTCCATATCCTTCTGTGACTCGATTCGGTGTTTCTACAAAACATTTTGCTCCCACCCTTCGAAATGCAGTATGCAAAACCATACTGGAAAATATACCATCCACATCAAAATCACTGGCTATTGCGATCGTTTCTCCTGCATCAATTGCTTTCTGTAATAAATTCACCGCCTTCTCCATATCCAGCAACAAGATAGGATCATATAGATCTTCCATGGTCCCCTTTAAAAATTTTCGTATTTGTTCTTCCTCTTTTACGCCTCGATTCACCATGATTCTGGCTAACACAGGACTGATACCATATTCAGCCGCAGTTTTTCTAAAATTTCCTTTTTTGGTATGTAACATCCATTTTTCCATTTTTTAACTCCTTTGTATGGAAGTAAAAAGACACTCTCCTGCAATCGCAGGACAGTGTCTCCTTCCTCATAATGTCCATCACAGACATACCCGTTTATTTTACTTTTGCTTATTTCTTCTTTGAAGAAAATAATCTTTTTACATGATACCACATTGCACTTGTCAAACAAATTGAAGAGAATGCTCCGGCAATCAAACCAGCGATCAATGGGATTGTAAATTCTCTAAGTGAGCTGACTCCAAGTAGTAATAACATAAAAATCATAATAAATGTGGTTAATGTTGTATTGATATTACGTGTGATTGTCTGACTTACACTGATATTTACAATATCCTCTAAATCTGCTTTTGTACCCATTGCTTTTCTGTTCTCTCGGATACGGTCAAATGTTACAATAGTACTGTTGATTGAATATCCTAAAATTGTAAGCATACAAGCAATAAATGTATTTCCTACTGTAATAATACCTAATGCAGAACCAATACCATATGCCATCAAAACGATAAGCACATCATGAATCAATGCTAAAATCGCACTGGCACCAAAGGTAATATCCTTGAAACGAACTGCTATATAAAGCAACATCAATATTACAGCAACCGTAATTGCCATTACTGCATCACGCTTCATTTCATTACTTACCGATGCACTAATCGTTTCTGATTCAATTGTATCTTCCTTCACATTATATTTTTCTGAGATTGCCTTTGAAAGCTTTTCTCTTTGGTTTTTATCTAAAACAGTAGTCTTAATTGTTAATGTATTCTTTCCTTTTACTTCCGAAATTTCAGGATTAACAAAAAGTGTATCTTTCACCAATTTTTCCATTTCATTTTTGACATTGTCAGCTACAACATCTTTATTAAATGTAACACTGGTAGATGTTCCACCTTTGAAATCTAATCCGTAATTTAATATTGTTCCCGTATTTGCTTTATTATAAATCAAAGATCCCACACAGATTACAATAAACACTAATGCAATGGCTGCAAATTTAGGGAAGTTCTTAACAAATGCAAATTTTTTGGTCTTTTTGGCTTTTCCAAAGAACTTAACATCTGTAGTACCTAACGAAATCAATGCATTCAAAGTAAGTCTTGTTACAAATAATGCTGTAAACATAGATAATAAAACACCAATTAACAATGTTTTCGCAAAACTTGCCACTGTACCTGAACCAAGTAACAGCAAAATAACAGAAGCAATAATTGTTGTAATATTACCATCCACGATAGCTGATAATGCCTTATCAAAACCATTTTTCATGGAAGTCTCTAAACTGTTGCCTTCTGCAAGTTCTTCCTTGATACGGGTAAATATAATAACGTTCGCATCTACTGCCATACCGATGGAAAGCAAAATACCTGCAATACCAGGTAATGTTAATGTAACATTAAAACAATTTAGCGTGAAGCTAATCGCACCTACATAGAAAATTAATGCAATACTTGCTGCCAATCCAGGGATACGATAAAAAGCAATCATGAAAGCTATAATAATGATCAATCCGATTACACCTGCAAGCAAGCTAGACTGAATTGCAGAATCTCCAAGCTTTGCACCTACAACCTGTGAACGAATTTCTTTTAATGAAATAGGAAGTGCACCAATACGAATTGTAGACGCCAATTCATTCGCCTCATCAAAACTCTTTTGTCCCTTAATTACTGCCTGTCCACCAGTAATAGCTTCATCTACCGTAGCATTTGATCTTACTTCACCATCATAGATTACAGCAATACTACCGTTTTTAGCATGTACTTTTTCTGTACCTTCAGCAAACTTTTTAGCTCCCTGACTATTGAACTCCAAGGCTACTACATAGTCTGTAGAAGTTCCTCCTGTTTGTGTTTCTGCTGTTGCTTTATCAACATCAGAACCATCACAGATTACCATATCTGCGTCATAAAGCTTCTGTTCTGAAACAGCCAACTTCGCACCTTCTCGTACACCTGCATCTGGATTTTTTAAGTAATCTGCTAATTTTTCTGAATCTACAAAAAGCACATTGCCGGACTTTCCAAGTTTTTCCAGTACCGCATCTGCATCTTTAGCACCTGGAATATCAACATTGATTCTGTCGCTTCCTTCCTTATATACAACCGGTTCCTCGCCTAATCCTTCCACACGCAACTGCAATTTGTAAATGGTATCATCCATTTCCCTTGCTGTTGGATTCGCTTTTTCAGTTTGATATGTTACACTTACACCACCAGCAAGGTCCAAACCAAGACGAATATGTTCCGCGGTTCCCTTGTGTTGGTTGCCAATTCCCACAATGGCGATATATCCTAATGCTGCTATTGCAAGCACAACAAGTAGGATATGTAAAACACCTCTTTTTACATTCTTCATGTCCTCTTCTCCTTTATCTTTTTTTCCAATCGTTATAATGACTCAGCCATTTACTGAATTGTTTGCATTCATTTTATGCCTGTAGTTCACCATCTTGCATGGCTTCTTCTACTTTCAACATAATAGCACACTCGATTCGTTTCTTTTGCAATTCACAACCAATCTCATATGCTCCGTTTATGTCACCTGTAAAATTAAATGCATTTGCAGCACATCCACCGCTACAGTAAAATCTGGCGAAGCAATCTTTACAACTTTCCTTTGCATAAACATTACAAAGTTTAAACTTATTCTGCACCTCAGTATTGGTAATACCCTCGTCTACATTTCCCAAAAGGAAATCCTCATTTCCAACAAACTGATGACATGGATAAAGATCTCCCCAAGGTGTCACTGCTAAATATTCTGTTCCCGAACCACAACCCGACAAACGTTTTGCCACACATGGTCCTCCTGTCAAATCTATCATAAAATGGAAGAAATTGAAGCACTTTCCATCCTTCTTCTTTCTGTTTATCATCTCCTGTGCCAATTTGTCATACTGGGAACAGACAACTGCCACATCTTCTTCTGTAAGTGCATATCCTTCCTCCGGAGGTGCAACAACCGGCTCTACAGAAATCTGTTCAAATCCCAAGTCAGCCATATGCAATACATCCTCAGAAAAGTCTGTATTGTAATGAGTAAAAGTACCTCTCACATAATAATTCGTTTGATTTCGACTATCAGCAAATTTTTGAAATTTAGGAACGATAATATCATAACTTCCCTTCCCATTTCTGGTAGGACGCATCTTATCATTTACTTCTTTTCTACCATCCAGACTTAAAACCACGTTTGACATTTCTTTATTTGCAAATTCCATTATTTCATCATTTAATAAAAGTCCATTTGTTGTCAATGTAAAACGAAAATTCTTGTCATGAATCTTTTCCTGTTCTCTTCCGTAGGCAACCAACTGTTTCACTACTTCAAAATTCATAGTTGGCTCTCCACCAAAGAAATCTACTTCCAAATTTCTTCTCGTTCCTGAATTGGCAATAAGAAAATCCAGTGCCTTCTTTCCTACTTCAAAGCTCATCAAGGCTCTTCGTCCCTTGTACTCTCCTTCTTCTGCAAAACAATATTTACATCCAAGATTACAATCATGTGCAATGTGTAAACATAAAGCTTTTACTACTGTTTTTCTACTTTTGAAGTCGAATATATAGTCTCGATAAACGTCCTCAGTGAACAATGTTCCTTCTGCCTTGAGCTCTTCAATCTCATCAAATGCCTCATTTATATATGCTTCTGAAATTGGCTCCTCATACAGTCCTGCATAAATTGGCTGCTGGTATTTTTCCAACATCTTTGTTACAATTGCTTCCTTTGTTTCCGTCTCATACAAAGCAAGAATGTCGTAAACCAAATCATCCACCACATGTACACTACCACTATTCACATCTAATACAATGTTATGTCCATTGCTTTTATACTGGTGTATCATTTGTGTCTCCTTTCAAACAGAAATCTAAACGCACTAATAGCGGGGAGAAGTCTCCCCGCTAATTCATACGCAAATCATTGCTTATTTATGTTCGCAGCTCTGGTTACCTACTGTACAAGATGTTTTGCACGCAGACTGGCAAGATGTCTGACATTCTCCACATCCACCCTTCTTTACAGTATTCTGCAAATTCTTTGTTGTTAAAGACTTAATGTGCTTCATTATAAATTCCTCCTTCTATTCTTTATGGCACAAGGGCCTAATATGATTTAGTATAACATATTTATCTTATATTGAAAAGAGTTTTTTCTAACTTAGCATTCCTCCAAACATTCCACTAAAACTGCAAAGGGAAAAAACTAAAATTGTTTTTCCTATGTCTCCCAGATAAAAATTATTTCCAAGAAATGATACAAGCAATAAAATTGCAAAATATCCCAATCCGACAAAAAAACCCCATAGAAATTGTCGTTTTTCTGCCTTTTTCCCCATTCGATATCCTCCAATCAAATTTGACAGAATATATGTAATTACAAGCATTACACCTAATCCCGTAGGAGATAAATTTGTTTTATACAATAAAAATGCACATAATAACAACATCAACACCGAAATAATGGCTGCTAAAAGCAAATTCTTAAAATATGCTCCCAGCATTCCATTTTGTTTTTGGTTCTCCATAAGCCACTCCACTTTTTATCTGAATTAGTAAACTATATGCATTTATCATGCAAACTATACCAATTACCCTCCAAGTGTTACATCCTGTTTTTGATACCATTGCAACGCCTGTTCAAATTGTATTTCTTTAAAATCAGGCCATAATTCTTTTACTACATAAAAATCAGAATACACCGATTGCATTGGAAGGAAACCAGATAATCGACACATTCCACCCCAACGTATAATCATGTCTATTCTTGAAACACTTTTGGATGCCCAATGATTTTTCATATCCCATTCCCAACCATAGTTAATCAAGAAATTAACTTTCATTTTTCCCGTTGTATCTTTTTTCTCCTGTTCCTTATCGGTATAAGGTAACAATTCCTTAGGAAAACAAGACGACTTTGTATTTCCAATTACTCGTATTTCTACATCCTCTCCCTTTATCTTTTCTATCGCTTTCACACAGGCTTCCGAAAATGCCTTTACCTGCTCTTTGGGTCTTTTGCAGTTATCTACTGTAAATCCATAATACGTCAACTCTTCTATTCCATATCTTTTTGCCAAGCGTAACAATTTTAATCCAGGTAATAGACCATAGCTGTAACCATCTTGTTTCCTTAATCCATTTTCTTTTGCCCATCTTCTATTACCATCCGGAATAATTCCAATATGTCGGGGGATTCTAAACATTTTTTTCACCAATTTATTAAATATCCGTCAGATACCTAATATTGGAAAATGTATATACGATACATTTCCATTTTTCCTTTCTATTATTATAGTCACATTAGCCAATCGCAAAACTCCTGCTATCAAACCTATTACTCTTTCCCTAATTGACCTATGTTCATTCTAAATACCCTATATTTGTACATAAATGATTTATTTTCATACAAATCATTTATAACTATCCCCTGTTTTTTTCAAAATATACCAAAATACCTGTAACTATATCCCTCTCCCATAAGTATTCTTACCTTTATAACCACAAGAATACGCTTGTTTTGAAAACACATTCATAGTAAAATAGTATCAGTTCTTATTGTAACAATCATAATTCGTTCCACTTATCGTTTATTTATTAAATTAGGAAGGTGATTTACCATGAAATATATTGATTTGCATGTACATTCTACTGTCTCTGATGGTACTTTTACGCCAACGGAATTGGTAGCAGAAGCCAAACGATGTAATCTTTCTGCTTTTGCATTAACCGATCATGATACAGTCCGAGGCTTCGAGGAAGCAAAAAAAGCCTCTGAAGGTAGTGGAGTGGAGGTCATTCCTGGTGTGGAAATTTCTGCTGCCTACAAGAAAAAAGATATTCATATCTTAGGCTTGCTTATTGATCCTAACTACGAACCTTTAAAACGTTCTTTAGATGCCGCATTACTTGAAAGAGATCAGCGAAATGCCAAAATGGCACAAAATCTTGCAGCAGGCGGGCTGGATATTGATATCGAACGACTGACAGCCGCTTTTCCGCCTGGTACCGTACTTACAAGAGCACATTTTGCCAAATTTTTATTGGAAACAAAACAAATAAAATCCATGAACGAAGCATTTGAGCATTATCTAAATGCGGATGGCCCTTACTATGTCCCAAGAGAATACATTTCCCCTGAAAATGCCATAAAACTGATTAAACAAGCTGGTGGTATCCCTGTCTTGGCACATCCATTGGTATATCATTTGCCTGAAGAAGAATTAGACGCTTTAATTGCCCGTTTAAAAGATGCAGGATTAGAAGGGTTGGAAGTATTTTATTCCTCAAATACAGGTTTTGACGAAGGAATTGTACGCAGATATGCAAACAAGTATCATTTAATCATGACTGGTGGTTCTGATTTCCACGGAGCAAATAAACCACACATTTCGATGGGAAGCGGTAAAGGCAATTTAAAAATTCCTTATTCTGTATTAGAAAATTTAAAAGCAGCATTAAAGTAAAAATCACAGGATACTTATTAAATCTAATCATTCGTACTCGCTTTACAACTATGGCAAGTATAGAAATACCAGAGAGGGGTTCCATGTAAACATGGAACCCCTCTCTGGTATTTTTACAAAATCAAAATGCAACACAAACTGTACTGTCAAACTGAAAATACAGGTGATTTTTAGACTGATTAAACTGCTAATCCTGAGAGTGTCCCAAAGTTTGTGTAAACCTTCAAACTGATGTAAGATAACATTATTCAGTTTGGAGGTTTTTATTATGGCAAGAAGAAAAAACGATTCACCACAAAAAGCAGCAATGCGTGAAATGATGCAGGGATATCTCAG
>JBNMLH010000013.1:0-110874 GCA_050875145.1 Lachnospiraceae bacterium | reverse complement strand
ATGCAAGTAAGACGATTAGTGCTGTGCCAAAACTAATTCCTAATTCTTCAAACATTTCATTACCTCTGTCAATTCCGATTTATCAGACTCTTTTTAGTTCTTCTGAATCATCTTAAAATGCTTCAATGCCTCCACAATTGCGCTCTCTTTATCTTCTGGACACTGTGGCTGCCTACTGTCTTCATTTTTAGGTAAATTAGGACTTGGAACAAGTTCCAAGTCTGTCGCGGCAGTCGGCGAATTGCCCTGCAAGCAGTCCATTCTCCTCGTTGCAACGCGCAAATTCTTTCCAACCTCAATTCCGCATTTTCTCTTTACCTGTGAGATATACAGATTGGAAACCTTCATGCCGGCTTTTGTTTCAGTTGGGACAAAAGAACAACCGTCTCCACATGTCCAGTCCAAGGGAATAAGTCAAATGGACAGATTTCTTTTACTGCATACCCTTTTGTTTTAAAATATTTTAAGTCTCTTGCCTGTGTTTCAGGATTGCAGGAAATATAAACCACTCGACTTGGATTTAGTGTAGCCACGGAGTCTATAAATTCTTCGGTGCTTCCTGCTCTTGGTGGATCCATTAGCACCACATCTGCCTTTTCTCCCTGTTGCGCCATTTCTACCATAAATTTTCCTGCATCATTTTGATAAAAGCGGATGTTTTTCACCTGATTTCGCTTTGCGTTATAGATTGCATCTTTTACTGCATCTTTATTTAATTCTACTCCTATGACTTCTTTTGCATGAGCGCTGGCAATCATGCCAATTGTTCCAATGCCACAGTAGGCATCAATTACCCGTTCTTTTCCAGTAAGTGCCGCCAATGCAATGGCTTTTTTATATAAACGTTCCGTCTGCTCCACATTAATTTGATAAAAAGATTTAGAGGATATGCGGAAAATAGAATCACAAAGGGTATCTTCTATATATCCCTTTCCGTAAAGTACGGTTTCTTTTTCTCCCAGCACCATACTGGTTTTCTGATTATTGACATTTAAAACAATAGTTGTAATCTCTGGATGTAGTTTTCGCAATGCCTTTACAAAATTGTTTTTTGATGGTAAGATTGGCGAACCTAATACCAATACTACCATAATCTCACCACTATGTTTTCCGACTCGAACTAATACATGACGTAACAAGCCATAACCCGTATCCTCATCGTATGTTTTGATTTTGAATGATTTTAATAAATTTCGAATGGATACAATAATTTCATCTGCTTTCTGATCTTCAATCTCACAGGAATCGACCCGAACTACCTTATGACTCTCTGCTTGATAGATTCCCGAAATAATTGCACCGTTTCGTTCACGGTCAAATACAGCATGTACTTTATTTCGATAATGATATGGCTCTTTCATACCTACAATCGGTTGTACCTTTCCAAATTTGCCAAGAAGTTTTTCCACCTGTTTTTGTTTTTCCTTCAACTGCTTTTCATAATGCATTCCCTGATAAGTACAAGCACCACACTTTTTCGCAAGTTTGCACCCTGCCACATTTTTTTCTTTTCCTTGTTCTTTTTCTCTCCCATGGAACATTTTTTGATTTTTTGCAAAAGTATTTTTTGCATTATTTTTTCTTGTATTTGATTTTCCTTTGAAATCTCCCTGTTTCGAGTTTTTCACTACTGTTTTATTTTTCTTATCTTGCGACTTAACATACTTCTTTTTTTTACTTTGTATTTCCCTTTTCCGTAATTCCATTTTTTCTCCTTTTTATCTAATCTGAATAAAATTTTCCACATAATTTTCTTAATTTAACGGAACACATACAATGTCACTTACTTAATCCCATACTCTTGTTTCACAAGTTGTAATGCCAATAATCATTCACTGATCAGCAACTAACATACAAAAGGAAGCCCTCCCGTTTTTCAACACAGTTTGCTTTTTACAAACTCCATTTTTTCACGAGCTGACCTCCTACTATTATTAGATAATCGCCAAAGTTTTAAAGGTAATTTTTTTTCTAGTCCTTTTATAAATTACTTTTCGCTATCACCTATTATATTATTGTTACCATAAACAGTAACATATGACTTTCTATAATGCTGGGTCCTCTACTCCATTCAAAGCAAAGGCTTTGGCTCTATCCTGACAAGTTCCACATTTACCACAAGGCTTTTCTCCACCTTCATAACAACTCCAAGTAAGCTCATATGGGACTTTCAATTCCAATCCTTTTTTTACAATTTCTGCTTTTGTCCAACCAATAAATGGAGCCTCCAAATGCAACTGTTTTCCACTTCCCTGATAAATGGCTTCATTCATTGCATCTTCAAATTCCTTGCTACAGTCTGGATATGCATTTCCTGCCGCATCATCTCTATGGGCGCCATAATAAATCACACTACATCCTTTCGAAAGTGCGATACTTGCCGCTGTTGATAAGAATAAACCGTTTCGGAACGGAACATAAGTATCTACCGGGTTTCCATCTGTATGCTTCAATTGTTCATCATAACTTTCTTTTAAGATTTCTTTATCGGAATGTTTTAGCAAAGAACAATCACTATAGGTAAAAATCTTCTCCAAATCCATATGAATATGTTCTACTTTATAATATTTTGCAACCTTATCAGAAGCAAGAATTTCTTTGTCGTGCTTTTGTCCATATGCAATTGATAATGACAATACATTTTCAGCTCCATACTTTTCCACTGCCATTCCAAGACAAGTGGTACTGTCAACGCCTCCACTGGATAATACTAATGCTTTCATCCGCCGTTCCTCCTATCGGTTGTTAATCATCTCTGGTGATAAATCATGCTTGGATAACCGTTCCCAAGCTACCTGTTCCCATTTGGTACCAGGACGTCCATAATTACAATATGGGTCAATAGAAATACCACCTCTAGGTAAAAACTTTCCCCAAACTTCAATATATTTCGGATTCATCAATTTAATCAAATCTTTCATAATAATATTGACACAATCTTCATGAAAATCCCCATGATTACGGAAACTAAATAAATAAAGTTTAAGGGACTTGCTCTCTACCATTTTTACATCTGGAACATAAGAAATATAAATAGTCGCAAAATCCGGTTGTCCCGTAATCGGACATAAACTGGTAAATTCCGGACAGTTAAATTTCACAAAATAATCATTATCCTGATGTTTATTTTCAAATGTCTCTAATACTTCAGGTGCATAATCCTGTGCATAAGCTACATTTTGATTTCCTAAAAGTGTTAAATCCTTTGTCTGTTGACTCATATCCTACAATTCCTTTCCCTGAAAATGTAAAAGTAATTTTTTTAGTGACAATTCTGTTACAATTTCTATCCATGTGATTCTAACACTATTCTTTCTTTCCGTCAATAAAGTTCTTCTCTATGACTTAGATATATGAGAATACTTAACTAATCCAAAAAACAGTTGCATAACAATACTATAACATTACTGTTTCTGCAACTGTCTCACTCGCATGCTCACTATCACTATTGAATATATACCGTAATCGTTGTTCCCACACCTGGTTCACTATCCATTTCCAGTTTTGCTTTATGTTGTACGATAATGTGCTTTACAATAGCAAGCCCCAATCCAGTTCCTCCTGTTTCACGAGAATGACTTTTATCTACTCTAAAGAAACGTTCAAAGATACGTTCCTGATTTTCCTTTGTAATTCCTATCCCCGTATCTTTTACTGTGATACTGGCACCTTTCTCCTCTTTCTTTATAGTTACAAAAACTTCCCCATTAGGCTTGTTGTATCGAATGGCATTATCTGTAAGATTATAGATCAATTCTTCAATCATGGTACGATTTGCCTCAACCACTACTGGTTCACCTTCATAATGTACTGTAACCTGATGCTTTTCCGCAGTAAATTGCAACATATCTACCATGCATTGCCCTACCTGACAAATATCAACCGCTTCCTTTTCCAATTCATTTTCTACCACATCTAATTCTGATAGCCGAATAATGTCATTAATTAAAGTTAATAATCGATTGGAATTTCGATGAATTTCCTTGGCAAAACGGGTTATATCCGTTTCCGATGCCATTCCATTTTCAATCAACTCTGCATAGCCGGAAATAGCTGTTAATGGCGTCTTTAATTCATGGGATACATTGGCAGTAAATTCCTGCCTAACCTGCACATTTTGTACAATATCTCTATGCTGTGCCTGTATCATTTCAATAAATGGCTCAATCTCCTCATAGGTCTGTATTCTTTCCAAATGTTCCAAATCCTGCGCTGCCTGCTCAATCGGTTTCACAATACTCTTTGTCAAATAGTGAGAAATCACGACTGTTATAATTAGAATAACCACTGACATTCCCATAATAAAAGGCATGGCATAAAAAACAATATTCCAAACATTTCCCGCTTCTTTGGATATACGAAGTACATCCCCATTTTTCAATAATACAGCATAATAAAAGGTACTTCTATTCAGTGTTTCCGATGTACGAATATCCTGCCCCTCACCTTTTCTTAATGCCTCTTTTATCTCTGGTCTTTTGCTATGATTCGACATTTCTGATGCATCCATAAAATTATCAAATTTTACAGTTCCATCTTGTCCCACAATTGTAATACGAAGCCCTTCTGTAGAAGTTTTCTTTATATTCTTATATTGCTCCCCTACTCCTAAACTTTTTAATTGTAACGCACATACCCTCAAATCATCCATGACTTCTTTTTGAAACAACTGATAAAATAAAAGTGTAAACAATAATAATATCCCAATAATGCACAACACTGTAATACGCACGAACTGACTGTTTATTTTCTTTTTCATACTTTTTCTTATCATATCATCCTACCTTTGTCTTATCTATTTTCAACGCTTATGTAAGTAGCTCTACTTATTACTCCATTCTATATCCTACGTTCCTTACTGTCTTTATGCATTTTCCATCCTCTCCGAGTTTTCTTCTCAAAGTCTTTATATGCATATCCAATGTTCTAGATTCTCCCTCATAGTCCGTTCCCCAGACTCGATTCATAATCGTTAATCTCGGAAGAACGACACCGACATTCTGTAAAAATAATTTACATAATTCGTATTCTTTATAAGTAAGTTCAACATCCACACCATCTACATACAACATATGCTGCTCTGTATTCATAGCAATTCGCCCATGCTCCAATATTTTATCGGACTGTATTCGATTGCTGCGTCTAAGCAATGCTTTTACTCTGGATATAAGTTCCATGACACCAAAAGGTTTGGTAAGGTAATCATCTGCGCCCATATCAAGACCTTTCACTTTATCAATTTCCGATGTTTTAGCTGTCACTAAAATAATTGGAATTTCTCTTGTTTCCACTTTTTCTCTTAGCTTTTTTACAATACTTAACCCATCTTCATCAGGTAACATAATATCCAACAAAATCAAATCTGGTTTCTTTACCTGCATACGTTTATAAAAATCGGCTGCATTTGAAAATTCCTGCACCTGATATCCACTATTTTTTAACGCATACGATTCAATCTCACAAATATTTGTATCATCCTCTACTACATAAATCAAAAGTTCCATCTTATGCTCCTCTTTCCCATACAATTCTACCTGTTATTCGCAAGGTAAAACAAAATCCTATTACAGTTACATCTTTGTAATAGGATTTTTATTTTAATGTGCCATATATTTCTGCTTATACTCTTCAAACATTTCTCTAAAACCACTATCTTCATTTCTCTTGATCGATTCTAGATATTCATGAGTCTCAAAGCCATCATCCTTTATCTGAATTAAGCTTACTGCAATATTTGAACAATGATCCGCTGTTCTTTCATAATTTGTAATCAAATCTTCTAAGTCCAAACCAACATCAATCGTACATTTCCCTTTTTGTAATCTACGAATATGATTGCTCTTTACTTCTGAATGCAAGCAGTCAATCACTTCCTCTAACGGCTCTACTTTCGTAGCAATCTCATAACTTCCCGTCTTGTAAGAAGCAATCGCAAGCGTCATAATCTCCTTTAATGCATTTCCATAATTTTGTAATTCTGCCATAGCACTCTTAGAAAAGCTTTCTTTCTGTACATGCATCTTCTGAGCAACTTCCATAATATTAATGGAATGGTCAGATATTCGTTCAAAATCACCAATACAATGTAAAATAGAACAAATTGTCTGGTTATCTTCATGAGATAACGGACTGCTGCTTAATTTAACTAAATAACTGCCTAATTCATCATCATAAAGGTCAACTTCCTCTTCAATCTCAATTACCTTTTTCGCCCGTTCGTCATCGTATTCCTCAAACAAATCAATAGACATAAACAAGGCTTCCTTAGATAAATCAGCCATCTTCTTAGATGCTTCTACACACTGTGCAACAGCAAAAGAAGGCTTCTCTAAAAAACGAGGGTCCAAAATACGAATTGGTGCAGCCTGTCCCTTTCCTTCTGTATCTTTGATCGTAAGCACTGCTAATTTTTCTAATAAACCAGCCAATGGCAACAAGCAAAGGGTTGCTACTATATTAAATACACTGTGAATAACAGCTATCCCTGCTTTACTGGCATCTGCCTGTAAAAACGGAAAATGAACAAACATGTTCAAACTATAAAATACAACCATAAATAGTACAGTACCAATTACATTAAAATACAAATGCACACAAGCTGCTCTCTTTGCATTTTTCTTTGCACCCATAGATGAAATAATTGCCGTAACACAAGTACCAATATTTTGTCCCATAATAATTGGCAATGCTGCACTATAGGTAAGACCTGTACCACAAAGGGACTGTAAAATTCCTACAGAAGCAGATGAACTCTGAATAATTGCGGTAAGAACAGTTCCCGCAATCATACCAAGGATCGGATTGGAAAACATAGTCAAAATATGAGTAAATGCAGGAACATCTGCCAGTCCGCTAACAGAATCACTCATAGTCTCCATACCAAACATCAAAACAGTAAATCCTAATAGAATATTACCAATGTCATGCTTTCTCTCATTTTTGGTGTACATAATCATGGCTATACCAATGACCGCCAAAATAGGAGAAAAGGAAGATGGTTTTAGCATTTGTGTAAAAAAGTTTCCGCCTTCAATTCCTGACAAACTTAAAATCCAGGATGTAATCGTCGTACCAATATTGGCACCCATGATAATTCCTACTGCTTGTGACAGTTTCATAATACCAGAGTTTACAAAGCCTACTACCATAACAGTGGTGGCGGAAGACGACTGAATCACTGCCGTTACCGCAGCTCCTAATAAAACACCTTTTATAGGTGTGGAGGTAAGTTTTTCTAAAATACGTTCCAATTTACTTCCTGCGGTTTTTGCCAAACTGTCTCCCATAACATTCATACCATACAGGAACATAGCTAGTCCGCCTAATAATGATAACACATTAAAAATATCCATATTTCCACTCCTGACTATCATATTTCGATTTTCTCTAAAAAATCCGTACATTTCTCATTATATATCATGAAGTGAAAATACACAAAACTTTTTTACAAAAACTTTAAAATCCCCAAAATCCAATATTTGTAAATCGTGTAACTTTTTATGTATTTCTTTAATTTTCCTTATTTCTTATTCTTCTATTTCCTCATTTAATTCTTTGTGGATACCTGTAATAGAAAATACTACCCACTCTGATATATTGGTAGCATGATCTCCTATTCGTTCAAAATATTTTGCTACCATCAATAAGTCTGCTGCCTGTTCTCCATTTTCCGGATTCTCATGTATCAGTCCGATCAATTCTTTTTTTACGGTATCAAACAAGTCATCTACCACATCATCCTGCTGCATAACAGCGATTGCCTTCTCCTTATCTTTTTCCACAAATGCATCTACCGCTTTCACAATCATTTGCATCGTTTCTTTTGCCATTTCCTGAATATGCTCTAATTTCTTCACATAAGGCTGTGATGCCAATGCAATCGTAATTTCTGAAATATCTGCCGCATGGTCTCCTATTCGTTCCATATCGGTAACCATTTTTAATGCAGCTGAAATCTGACGCAAATCTCTTGCCACCGGCTGTTGTTGTAACAAAAGTTTCAAACATAAATTTTCAATGTTCTTTTCCTGATGATTGATTACATCATCTCCCTTAACAGCCTCTTTTGCCTTTTCTACATCCTGATTTACTAAAGCGGATACTGCTTTTTCAATAGCGGCTTCAATCATTGCCCCCATCTCTATCATTTCATTATTCAATTCTTTTAATTGTCTATCAAATCGGTTTCTCACTACCTTGCACCTCCATTATCAACCAAAACGACCAGTAATATAATCTTCAGTACGCTTGTCTGATGGCATAGAAAACAATTTATCGGTTCTATCATATTCCACAACCTGTCCCAATAAGAAAAATGCTGTGTTATCTGAAATTCTTGTTGCCTGCTGCATATTATGCGTTACCATTATAATTGTAAAATCTTTTTTTAGTTCCAAAGTCAGATCCTCAATTTTTGAAGTCGAAATTGGGTCCAATGCAGAAGTCGGCTCATCCATCAAAATGACTTCTGGTTCCACAGCAAGGGCTCTGGCAATACATAAACGCTGCTGTTGTCCACCAGATAAACCTAATGCAGACTTTTTTAATCGGTCTTTTAATTCATCCCAAATAGCTGCCTGCTTCAATGACTTTTCCACAATCGCATCTAACTGCTCTCTTTTTTTGATTCCATGTGTTCTTGGACCATATGCAATATTGTCATACACACTCATTGGAAATGGATTCGGATTTTGAAATACCATTCCAACTCTCTTTCTCAAAGTATTTACATCCATTTTTCCGTAAATATCTTCTCCATCTAATCGAACATTTCCTGTTATTTTACAGCCTTCCACCAAATCATTCATGCGATTTAAAGATTTTAAAAATGTTGATTTTCCACATCCAGATGGTCCAATAAATGCTGTAATCTGGCGTTCTGGTATATTCATATTAATATCTTTTAATGCATGAAACTGATCATAAAATAATTGCAGATTTTCAACCGTTATCTTGTCTGCCATAGTCTTGCTCCTTTATCTGGTTACTGTTTAAATTCCATCGCTTTTCATCAAATCCACCTGTTATTTACAAAGGAATTAACTGGAAAATAGCGTTCCTTTAAACCATAACTTTTTCAATACAATAAGTAGTTACAACTAAAGTATACCGTTTCTATGTAAAGTACATTATCATGCAAATGTAAAATTTATGAAAAGTTTTCGTATGGTTCAATCCCTTATCTCTTTACATGCCCCCTTCATAGTATGACAAACAGTTGTACACAGCCCTATGGAATACCAATGTACGCTTTACGCTATGTAAAAATAATGCTATACTAGATAGGAAACACAAATACAGCATTGAAAACAATGCCGATAAGAGGAGAATAGCATTGGAACGTTACCAACAGATTTTAGAACATGCTTTGTATCGAGAAGCACTGCAAAAAATAAATATATATGAAAAAGATCGTAAATTTTGTTGCCATACATTGGAGCATTTTTGTGATGTAGCCAGAATTATGTATATTCTTGCCTTGAAAGAACAAAGCGATTTAGAGCAGGATGTAATCTATGCCACCGCATTACTTCACGATATTGGCAGAGTAATAGAATATAAGGATGGTACTCCACATGATAAAGCAAGCCAGGATATGGCAAAAATAATTTTAACAGATATTGGATACAAAGCAGATGAAATACAACTTATTATAGATGCAATTGGTTCCCACCGAAAGAAAGAAGAACCAGAACATACACTGGCATCCTACTTGTATCGGGCAGATGATTTATCAAGAAATTGCTTTGCCTGTGCAATGACTAAAGAATGCTATTGGGATGAAACAAGGAAAAATCACACGCTTACACTTTAAAACAGGAGGACTTATAAATGAAAATCGGAAATACAGAATTTGACTGGAATAACGGCACATCCTATGTAATGGGAATTTTAAATGTAACACCTGATTCTTTTTCAGATGGAAGTAAATTCAACACCTTAGATAAGGCGATCGACCATGCGGCTGAAATGATTGCAGACGGTGCTTCTATTATTGATGTTGGCGGTGAATCCACAAGACCAGGATATACCCAAATCTCAGACGAAGAAGAAATCGCTCGTGTAGTTCCCGTAATTGAGGCACTGAAAAAACGTTTTGATATTCCTTTATCTGTTGATACTTACAAAAGTGCAGTAGCAGATGCCGCACTTTCTGCTGGTGCAGATTTATTAAATGATATTTGGGGATTAAAATACGATGATAACATTTCTGGTATTGTTGCAAAACATAACAAACCTGTTTGCCTTATGCATAATCGAAAAGAGATTCCTCTCCTTCCTGGAGATAAACCATATCCATTAGAAGAATACCTTTCCCTATTAGAGATGGAATTGCAGGAGTCCATTGATATTGCATTACAGGCTGGTATCAAAAGAGAGCAATTAATCCTTGACCCAGGTATTGGATTTGCGAAAGATTTAGATATGAATATCAACGGTGTTGCTTATATTGAACGTTTAAAGAAATTTAATCTGCCAATCCTTCTTGGTATTTCTCGTAAATCAATTATCGGAAAATCTCTTTCTTTAGATATGAATGAACGGGAAGAAGCAACAATTGCACTAAATGTAATCGGTCGTATGTATGGCTGCCATATTTTCCGTGTACACAATGTACGCGGCAATGTACGCGCCTTAAAAATGACGGATATTATTTTAAATGCCAAAAAATAACTATATGAAGAAATAGACTTTTTAGAAAGGAGTCATACATGCCTAGTTTCTATGACGTTTACATAGGCATGCTATAAATTATGCAAGATAAAATTACAATACAAGACTTAGAGTGCTTTTCCTACCACGGTGTCTTAGAACAGGAACAACAACTGGGACAAAAATTTCTAATCTCCCTTGAGCTTTCCGTAGACACTCGTTCTGCTGGGAAGGAGGATGATCTAACCCAGTCCGTTAATTATGCAGATGTTTGTAATACTGTATTTCAATTTATGAGAAAGCATACTTTTCAATTAATTGAGGCCGTAGCCGAGCGTCTAGCAGAAGAGATTTTACTAACGTATTCTCTTGTAAATCAAGTGCGGGTTATTATAAAAAAACCTTGGGCTCCTATTATGTTGTCCCTAGAGACGGTTGCCGTGGATATTACTCGTAGTTGGCATACGGTTTATTTAGGAATCGGTTCTAACTTAGGAGATAAAAAAGAAAATATTTCTCGTGCAATCACCTGCTTTTCCGAACATCCACTCTGTAAAGTAGAACAAGTTTCCTCCCTTTATACCACAAAACCCTATGGTGTAAAAGAACAGGATGATTTCTTAAATGGTGCTTTCCTTGTGAAAACATTATTGTCACCAGATGAAGTCCTAGAATTAATTGGAACCATTGAGAAAGAACTAAAAAGAGTACGTGAAATTCATTGGGGACCAAGAACGATTGACATTGATATTTTATTCTACGATACCATTTTACTTAGTGAAAAACATTTAACAATCCCACATCCTGAAATCTGGAAACGTGATTTTGTATTAGTTCCACTTTGTGAACTTAACCCTTATCTGTTGCATCCAGTTTTCCAGAAACCAATCTGTCTATTATTAGACGAATTGAAAGCCAAAACAGATAGTGAATTAACCTTACTAGAGGAAGATAACTAACAAAAAAAGTCGCTACTCCTTTTTGGAGTTTGCGACTTTTTTTACATTACTTCATTCGATTTACTATGAATTTGCGAATTAAATCCACTGGTATCATTGTAAATGCTAAAAGAATTACAACAATCCATCCAGTGATTCCAAATGGTTCACAGCTAAACATTTCTCCAATCCACTTAAATGGAGCCAATGGAACTAATGCTGCATTTACGATTAATGCCTGAATAGCAATAATACCAAAAAATACTTTTAAGAAGCCTGTATTCTCATTTAATCCTTTAAAGATTGCAGCGCCTTCATCACGCACATTAAATCCATTAAATAATGCGGCTACAATAAACAAAACAAAATATCCTGTTAAATGTTCTGCTTCCATGTACTTCCCATCTACGGTAAAAATATTCTTAAATACTGGCAATTTCAAATATAAGAAACTGACAATCGTAAGCCATGCACCCATAATTCCAATCTGAGCCATCATCTTTTTACTAATAATGCTCTCGTCTCTTCTTCTTGGTTTTTCATGCATATATTCTTTCAATGCTGGCTCATTACCGAGCATAATAGCACCCAGACCATCCATAACCAAATTTACAAATAGCAAATGTGTTACTTTCAGCGGCTCATCCACACCAAAGAATGGTGCAACGGCACTTACAATTACTGCTGTTACGTTAATCACAAGCTGGAACTTACAGAACTTCAAAATATTATGGTAAATCGTTCTTCCATACCAGATTGCATCTTTAATCGATTTAAAGTTATCGTCCAAAATAACAATCTTACCTGCTTCTTTTGCAGCTTCCGTTCCGCTACCCATAGCAAAACCTACATCTGCTCTCTTTAGTGCAGGAGAATCATTTACACCATCACCTGTCATACCAACTACTAAGTTCATTTCCTGACATAGACGAACCATTCTGGATTTATCTGTTGGCAATGCACGAGCAATCACTCGAATATGTGGAATAATCTTTTTTACTTCCTCATCTGACATTTCATTTAACTGCTTTGAAGTAATTGCTTTGTCTGCCTCTGTCTTTAACAATCCCGCGTCTCTTGCAATGGCAACTGCTGTTTCTAATCGGTCACCTGTAATCATAACAACCTGAATACCCGCATCCTGTACTTCCTTAATCGCATCCTTCGCTTCTGCACGAACATCATCACGAATACCAACCAGACCAGTAATTACAATATCATCATTTACTTGGTCCATCACAAGACCTTTTTCTGAATATCCAAATGCTAACACACGCATTGCCTTTGCAGCCAATCCGTCAATCTTCTTATCCAATACTGCCTTATCTAATGGCTGTTCATTTCCCTGTGCATCTATAAATTTCTTTGCGTTTGCAAGCAATACTTCAGGTGCACCCTTATAAAATGTTTTTCCCAAATTTTCAATTCTTGCCTGACTGAACTTATTAGCAGAATTAAATCCCTGTTGTTCGGTTACAATGCATTCAGTATCATTGATTAATGTATTATAGGTATTTTCCCCTAAAAACTTCATAAGTGCCTGATCGGTAGCATTTCCTCCAATTACAGCATGGGTATCGTCAAACATAGAACGCGTATTTTTACCAATGGATAAATCTACAAAACCTTTTACTTTACTATGCTTACTAAGTTCATCAATGGCAATGGATTGTCCGTCCGCAGTAAAGAAATCTACGACTTCTAACATACCTTTTGTAATTGTACCTGTCTTATCACTAAATAAAATGTTAAGGGAACCTGCTGTCTCAATACCTTCTGCCTTACGAACCAATACATTATGATCAAGCATCTTGCTGGTATTTTGCATGAGTACAAGCGAAATCATCAATGGTAATCCCTCTGGTACAGCACAAACAATAATAACAACTGCCAAAGAAACCGCTTCTACAATACTTTTTATAATCACTTCAATCGGCTGTCCGAAGAAACCTCCAAAACCACCTTCCAAAATAATGGAATGTGCAAGATAAAGTACTGCAATAATAATAGCTCCAATATAACCAAAGGTCGAAATCTGTTTTGCAAGTTTCGCAAGTTTTACTTTTAATGGAGAGTCCGGCTCATCTTCCTGCATTTCTTCTGCCATCTTGCCCATCATCGTTTTCGTACCGACTTTTCGGACATCCAAAATACCTTCTCCGTCAAAAATTACGGCACCCTTAAAAAGAGAGGATTGATCTACGAACGTATCTCCAGTAACATCTTCTGGGAATGGAGTAGTTATATCTACTGCATTTTTCGGACATTCCTCTGCCTCACCATTTAATGCAGAGTTGTCAATTTTTAAAGAACCATCCACTAATACACCATCCGCTGGTACTTTGTCTCCAGACTGCAATAGCACCTTATCTCCTACTACTACATCATCTACATCAATTACTGTTACCAAGCCATTACGATGTACCTTGCACTGATCCTTTTTCGTGCTATCCTTCAATTCTCTATACTTTGTATCACTTGCCACACCTGTTTTTGCAGATACGAAAGCTACAATAAGCACTGCCACAATGGTTCCCAATGGTTCATAAATTTCTGCATATCCTAAAAAGAACATGACAATCATAAGTGCTGCAATTGCCAAAAGAACTTTAATCATCGGATCTCCAAATGTTTCTTTAAACTCCTGCCAGAACGTAGTTGGTTCTGATTCAGGAATTATATTAGAGCCGTATTTTTTTCTTGACTCTTCCACTTCCCTATCATTTAGACCATTAAATTTCATTCTTTCCCTCCTGTTTTTTTCAGCTTCACTAAAAACATGTTACCTGATTTTATTTTTTTAGTCTATAATTAACATAATAACAAAATTACCTATATCTTTCCACTGTTTTCGCAACAGAAGTATCTGTTGTCCCCTGTCCAATGGCTTTGAATTTCCATTCGCTTCCTTCTCGATATAATTCTCCAAAAATCATAGCTGTCATCCCTGCATAATTTTCAGAAAGATCATATCGACACATTTCCCGATTTGTCCTTCCGTCTACAATACGGATAAACGCATTTTTAATCATGTCAAAATGTTGTTTTCTTTGAACAGCATCGTAAATATTTACCACAATTACGATACGATCATAGTCAGCAGGCACCTGTGTCAGATTGATAAGAATCTGTTCATCATCACCATCGCCTGCGCCTGTCAGATTATCTCCCATATGTGTAACGGAATCGGATAAATGACTTAAATTTCCAAAATATACAAGATCACTTTTCATAACAAATTTTCCATCTTTTAATAGGATTGCAGAAGCATCGCAATCGATTGCCTCTGCCTTTTTCAAGAAAAACAACTTAGATTGTTTTACCTCATCCCAACCAAGACCTACCAAAATAGTGGATAATCCTGGATTTTCCTTTGTAAGACTTACCTTCTGTCCTTTTTGTAATCTAACTGCCATAGAATCTCTCCTTATTCTGCATCAATTCCATAATGCCCACAAAGTGCTGCAAGTCCTCCCTGAAAGCCACTTCCAATTGCATTAAACTTCCAATCTCCATTGTGACGATATAACTCACCCACCACAACAGCCGTTTCAATCGAAAAGTCTTCACCTAAATCATAGCGAATGATTTCTGTTCCTGTTGTTTCGTCTACAATACGAATATAGGCATTGGAAACCTGTCCAAAATTCTGTTTTCGAACATCTGAATCATAAATCGTTACTGTAAAGGCAATCTTATCAATGTTAGAAGGGATTTTTGTGAGATCCACCTTAATCTGTTCATCATCTCCATCCCCTTCTCCAGTAAGATTATCTCCCATATGCTGTACGGCTTCACTGTCATGCGTCAGATTTCCGTAAAATATAAATTCTTTCTCTGTCGGACATTTTCCATTTGCCCCAACCATAAAAACGGTCGCATCCAAATCAAAATCTGCACCTGAATCAAATGCATTTACATCCCAACCCAGGCCTACCATAATATTTTTCAAACTTGGATTTCCCTTTGTTAAATCTACTTTCTGTCCTTTTGTTAAATTAATTGGCATATTAACAACCTCCTCTTATTTTTTGTCTGGCATATGATACATTTTGCTAAACTCTTGTTTTATTGTTTCTAATCTTTTTTGGTCCTCTACACGTTGTTTTCTGGCATTTTCCTGAATTTGTTTCGTTTCATCAATACCATTTACAATTGTTTTCCATGTAGTCTCTAATGTTTCTATCTTAATAGAACTTCCAGAAGCCATTCGAGCTGTTGCTTTTGACTGCTCTACCGTATTTCTGGCGTTCTTAATAAGCATCTCATTTGTTTTTTCATCTAAGGCTGACATGGCATCAGCCTGAACTTTTTGTCTCTTTAACATAAGTGCCTGTGCCAATGCCTGCTTAAATACTGGTAATGTAATAATAAAGGCTGAATTAATCTTACGAACCAGATTCATATTGGTGAACTCCATCGTCTTAATCATAGGAATAGACTGCATTGCCACACTTTCTGCTGTACGAAGGTCCTGTGTTCTTTGCTCCAGCATCATTAGTGCCTGATTTAATGAAGTAATTTCGAATTGAATGGAGCTGTCACCAGTGGTTTCCATATTCTGCTGTCTCTGTGCGATATACGCCTCTAATTCTCTACAGCCCTGTTCCCCTGCTAAAATGTATTTTACCAATTCATGATAATAATTTACATTTGCCTCAAACATTTGCTCTAATTTTCGATTCGACTGCTTTATTTCCGATTCGTACTGTTTTAACTGTACATAAATCTTGTCAACCTCATCTCCCATAGTATGGTATTTTGCAAGGATTTTATCAAGCTGTTTCCTCAAGTTGCCAAAAAGCTTTCCAAATAGTCCCGGATTCTCCTTTAATTCTTCTACATCAAATTTATCCATAATCTTTGCCAACGTATTCAACATCTCACTAGAATCATCCAATTGCGACATGTTCATACTATTTAATACAATATCCGATGCCTTGGAAATCTCCTCTGCAACTTCTGCACCAAAGGTTACGATTGTTTCTAAATTATTGACCTCAATCGTGCTTACAATAGCATCTACCTCTGGCGAATTTACCAAGGTACTGTTCATCTGCTCCCTGTCTGCAACAATATCATAACTTTCTACTACATCAATTTCATTCTTTGTCTCTGGTGTTCCTCCTATAATCGGTCGATTTCCTGAAGATGTCTTTGTAAAATCTAATCCCATTTTTTAAACTCCTCTCTTAAAAATTTTGTCTCTCCATTTTGCTTTTCCTGATAAGGAAACCATCGCCATATTAGGCACACGTAAATCATACATATACTCACCAATCTGATGTTCCTCTATTGACTTACCATTAAAATATTTTTCAACAGTTTGATAACCGGTTGGTACAAAAAATACAACATCAAATCCAATTAAGTTAAGAAATGTCACTAATATGGTATCCTCAAGAGAAATCATTTCTTCTTTTGTATTAACGTATACAAGCTTTGGATTTTCTTTTGTAAAGTCAAACTTTTGAAGCATCCTTACAATGTCTTTTGGCAAATTCAGAACAGTAGCAATAATGGTATATTCTGTTCCATTTTCAAAGGTTCCCTTGATAAACCTTTGCTCTATTAAAAGCTCCAACTTATCCAAAATATAGTCCTGTATCTCTTCTCTTAAAAATCCATAAGGATACGAGGGATGTTCTTTTATTTTGGTTCGATTTAATCTTCCATTTTTATAAAATCCCACCACATACGCCTTGATTGGATTTGGATCCGTTGATTGAAGATATGGTGCTTCCGTTATAAAAAAAGTGTCCTCCGTCAACAATGTCTTTATGTCTCTCCAATATTGCTTGACGTCACCCTGTTTCACTCCCGATACTTTAGAAAAAATAACCGGCATATTTACGGTATCACCCACCGTACTAAAATTTGGTCGATACGACAACGGCTCTCTCCAAAGCAAATTGATTTCTTCGTACATCGTTTTTAATGTAATTGCATTCGCTTTACTATACTGTTGATTCCGATACATTCCTGTGTCCTCATACAGTAGCGTATCTAAATCCCGTTCCGCATGATATGCAACTGTGCCAATATGTAAATCAGCATTTTCCTGCGGATATGCCTGTATAGACAATGTTTCCATATCATTGATTTCGTATAACAATTCGTCCTCTAAACAACAAGTTTCATTCAAATTTGGTTTTAAGATCAATACATCCACAGGAAGCCTTGCTAACATTTTTAAAAATAAGGCTTCATTTTCGTTCTTACATCCTCCAAAATGAATAAAACATCCAATGTCGGGTTGTTTCCAATCAGTAAATAATAGGGTTTGATAACGTTTTAACCAGCAAAGTAGATATACAGCTTTATTCATCAGCTTGTTTACATTTTCATCCGATTTTTTTCCCTCTGCCAACATAACATCCAAAAAAGCTTTTCGCATTAAACATTGCAACTCTGTGTCCAAACCAGATTGGATATTATTGGCTAAATCCAGTAACATCTGATTTTGCTTTGTATATTGCCTGCGTTTGATTTCCGCGATTTCTTCTACCGAAGGCAATGCTATTTCACCATCCACAATCACAACTTTTCTACCGCTATTTTTTAGCTCTAATTGAAACTGAAACAACGTATTGGCATAAGTCAATTTATCCTCTACTCCATTGATACGGCAAAAACAATTATAAAATAACTTCTCATCCTCTCCACGAAGGACTGGCGGTTTCTGAATATCATCCAATCCTTTTCCTTCTATCCATGCATTTGTACAATTTATCAATTGTGGCATCGTTCCATAAAGTCTTTGCCTCTCGATCTCCTCTTGCATATCCCTTACAATCGTTTTAATCCCATAGGAAGCAGAAAAGGCTCCCATATCTGGCACTTGCAACAAATCTGAAAATTCAGAAGTTTGATCCAATTGCTGGTATGCAGAATCTCCTGTTATCTCCAGAAGTACCACATCACAACCTGCACTGCATAGCAGAGACAAAAACAGTAATTCATACTTGCTAACCTCTCCCTCGTATAAAATCTTAGGGATTTGCTCTGCTCCCAGTTGATTGGCAATTCGCTCAAATTTGTAATATAGCCAGCACATAAATTTTACATATGCATTCTTTAACATATTTTCATTTTTCCCTTTTTCTTGCAACCTGCAAAGGGTATCGTACATAGCCGTTGCCACCGTATCTACTGCAAAGTCACTCATTCTTGGCATCCATTTTTTCAAATGCGTCATTATAAATTCCATACTGTTCTGAAATTCCATACCCATTATTTCATAATAATAGGATAAATTATTTTCATCTGGATTTGCAATTCTTCCTTCTATAATTACTCCCTGCTGTCTAGCAGTTTCATAATACTGTTTCAAGAATTTTCCAATTGTATCATTATAACCTGCTATCCTATAAAAATAGATGCCCTTTTCTTCCCTCTGACTCAACGGGACAAAAAAATCATCCAACTCCTTTATTGTTTTTCGCTTAAACACTTCTGTTCACCTTCAAATCTGCAATCAAACGAACACCAATTGTTTCTCTGTAGCTATATCATACCTACAATTTCAACAAATGTCACCTGTTTCGCTTCATTTTTAATCTTCTTTTAATCTTTTCCCCAATGCCTTTTTTTATACTACTTTCCAATATTTTCATTTACCTTTCGCTTCAGCTTTCGTGTTTTAATTGTTGAATATACACGTTTCCTATACAGTATAATATAAACAGACATTTTTAGCTACCAAGTATTCACTTTTTATCCGCCATTTTTTTACAAAAACAGCTTCTTTATACTATTTCCTTTTTTTCACTAGTATTCCACTTAAAATACTTTTTCTCCACTATCTGGAACTGTAACTACTCCTCCATAATAGAAAAGTGCAGACGAAAAAAAATTTTCGCTGCACTTATTATTTTTCTTATGCACTAAGAATAAAAGCTGTTTATTTTTCACCACCACTTTTTTTCGCAAGTTTATTTGCCAACAAATCAGAAAGGAAATTCATGCACATTACTACAATCATCAATACTACGGCTGTGGCGTATGCCTGGTTTGTATGTAGTCCTTCCTTGGACAAATTATACATATGTACGGACAAGGTACGTGTGGAGTCAAACAAAAATTTTGCTCCATTTGAGAATTGTGGTATTTTTGCAACACTACCTGCTGTATAAATCAATGCTGCTGTTTCTCCTACAATTCTACCAATCGCTAATACAACACCTGATAATATACCCGGAATGGCACTTGGAAGAACAACTCGAAATACTGTACGAAGTTTTCCTGCTCCCAGTCCTAAACTTCCCTGTCTGTATGAATCTGGAACAGACATTAAGGCTTCTTCTGTCGTTCGCATAATAACAGGAAGTACCATAATTGCTAAGGTAAATGCTCCTGATAATAAAGATAAGCGCCATTTACATGCTGTCACGAAAAACAACATTCCGAATAAACCATATACAATAGATGGAATACCTGTCAATGTTTCCGCTGTCACTCTCACAATACCCACAATCTTGTTTCCTTTTTTAGCATACTCTACCAGATAAATGGCAGAAAAGATACCTATTGGTACTGCAATCAGTAACGATAATAAGGTCATTAAAACGGTATTGATCAACGATGGTAACATAGATACGTTGTCTGAAGTATATTCCCATGCAAACAAAGATGGAGTTAAATAAGGTACACCTTTTATAACGATATACAATATTAAATATCCAAGAGATGCAATGGTAAGTAACATAGCAAGGCACACACATAGTAGCAACACAAAAGAACCTGGATGCTTTTTGTAAGAAGCAATTCTCTCTTTAAAACTAACTTGATTAATTCCCACTATGTCTTCCACCTCTGGTGCTTTTTTCTTCACTAAAACCTGCTCCATTTTACTCCACCGTCCTTCTCTTTAATACAGAAAACAACAAGTTAATCAATAGGATAAATACAAACAACACTACACCAGTGGCAATCAATGCTTCTCGATGAATACCTGTTGCATAACCCATTTCCATTACAATATTCGCTGTCATCGTTCGTACTCCATCCGTTACAGACGAAGGAATTCTTGCCTGATTACCTGCAACCATAATAACTGCCATTGTTTCACCAATTGCTCTACCTACGCCAAGGATCACTCCTGCCAATATTCCTGATTTTGCCGCAGGCAATACCGTTAAAAATACACTACGCTCATGAGTTGCTCCCAACGCCAATGCACCTTTATAATAATAATCGGGTACTGCACGAATTGCTGATTCTGATACCCCGATAATCGTTGGTAAAATCATCATTCCTAACAATGCTGATGCTGTAAGAATACTGTTTCCAGTACCTCCAAACAGCGATCTACATAATGGTACTAATACGCACATTCCAAAGAAACCATATACAACGGAGGGAATTCCCGCCATAAGATTTACCCCCGCTTTTAATGGTTTATACAACCAAGATGGACAAAACTTTGCCAGAAAAGTTGCGGATAAAATTCCAATCGGTACACCTATCAATAATGCTCCCGCAGTTACATAAAGACTTCCTACAATCATAGATAAGATACCAAAGATGCCATTTGTAGGTTTCCAGTCCGTACCTGTCAGAAATTTTGCAACTCCAATTTTTCCAATAGCTGGTAATCCCTTTGCAAACAAAAAGATACAAATTAGTGCTACCGCCAAAATAGAAACACATGCTGCCAATAAGAATACCATTTCCATTCCTTTTTCTTTTACCTTAGCCATAAGAGTTCTCCCTTTATTTTACATCATCCCATGTAGTAACATTTCCACGGAATATATCATTTACCTGTGCTGTTGTTAAATCTGTAATATCGTTTTCAGTGTTTACGATTACAACAATACCGTCCATTGCAATCGATGTTGTCTTTAATCCTTTATTACTCTCTTCATCCGACAATGCTCTGGATGCCATACCAATATCACAAGTTCCATCTGCTGCTGCATTTACTCCTGTTGTAGAATCACTTTCCTGTAATTCAATTTCTGCATTTCCATTGATTTTCTTGTAAGCTTCCTGTAATTTTTCCATAACTGGTGTTACAGAAGAAGAACCTGCTATAACAATCTTTCCTTTTGCATTATTACTCTTAAATGCACCTGTATTGTCTACTTCTACATATCCATTCTCGGAAATGATTTTTTGTCCATCTTCACTCATAATAAATGAAATAAAGTCCTGTGCTACATCACTCAAACCATCTTTTGTTACAATATTAAATGGTCTTGATAAACTATACTTTCCATTTACAATATTGTCAGCCGTTGGCTCTACTCCATCAATGTTTACTCCTTTTACTGTATCATTTAAGGAACCTAATGAAATGTATCCTACTGCGTTCTTATTTCCTGCAACTGTTGTCATTACAATTTCTGTACTGTTAGAAATAATTGCCTCGTCTGTCGTGTTATCTATTTTATTTCCATCTTTATCTTTTTCTTCTACACCAGTCAATTCTACAAATGCGCTTCGTGTTCCAGAACCATCTTCTCTTGAAACAACGGAAATTGCTGTATCGCCATTCTTACTTCCGCCATTTGCACTATTTGCACTATTTCCGCATCCAACCATTCCAACTACTAACAGGGCACTGAGTGCCAATCCAACTGCTTTTCTTACTTTCTTACTTGTCTTAACCATAATTTTCCTCCTGTTTTAGAAAAAATATACATAGATACTGCCATGGCATTTACATTTCAACCTTCCAGACAGTTCTAACCTCTGAACAATTCTAAGTTTAACACTCCTATGTAAAATCCAGAACCACCCTAAAGTAAAATAAATGTAAACTTAAAGATAAGAAAAGGATAAACCTTGTATGGTCTATCCTCTTCTATGTTCATCGTCTATACACTTCTCAAGACTCTTCTTTATTTTTTCGTACTCTTCTAACATAACGGGTGTATATCGTTCTATCTCCAGTACGTTATCACGTTTTGCACATTGTTCCATGTATTCTGCCATTTTAGAAAGTTCCATAGCTCCGATTAGTCTTGCAGAACTTTTCAGTGCATGTACCTCAATCATATAGTTTTTTAAATCTACACGTTCAAACAATTCCTTAATAGAAAGAATTTTTTTATCTGCTGTACTGTAGAAAATATGCCAAAGTTTTTTTACAATATCCATATTTCCCGATACTTGTAACGCTTTTTCTATGTCAATACCAGAAATTTCATCAACCGCCTGAGACTGATTCACTTCTGTTCTTTCTTTTGCCTCCGTAAGCTTTTCTTTTGGCAGCCATTTTCGTAACACCGAAATCATTTCCTTCATATCAATCGGTTTGCCTATAAAATCCTGCATTCCATTTTCTAGAAACAGTTCTTCCACTCCACTTATGGCATTGGCAGTAAGTGCAATGATAGGAATCTCTTTATAATATGTTCCTTCTAAAGATCGAATATGCTTTGTTGCCTCAATTCCATCCATCTCTGGCATCATATGATCCATAAAAATTAAATCAAATTTTTCTCCTGTCTCTAACTGGGTAATGGCATCCTTTCCGCTGGTTACCATTATCAATTTCATCTTCATCGGTTCCAATAATCCCTCTAAGACTTTAAGATTTACAAGATTATCATCCACGACCAATATTCTTGCTTCTGGTGCCAAAAACAGTCCTGCATTTCTACCTTTCGGTGTCTTTTCCAATGCCTTTAAATTGTGACTAATTTTTTGCGGTACCTGAAAATAAAATTCACTTCCCTTTCCATATTCACTCGCAACAGAAATACTTCCTCCCATAAGCTGCACAAAGGCTTTACAGATTGATAGGCCCAGCCCAGTTCCTTCCAACTTATGATTTCTCTTTCCGTCTACCTGTTGAAAAGCGGAAAATAGTTTTTTCTGATCCTCTGATCGGATACCGATTCCTGTATCTTTTACAGACACATGTAGTACAATATCTTCCCCTTTCGGCTCATAATCAACCAGAATTGTCACGGAACCTGATTCTGTAAATTTAATTGCATTATTTCCTAAATTAATAATAATCTGGCGAAGTCGCATATCATCTCCGTACAAACAAGCTGGAATATCCTCATTCACCATAATCTTTAATCTGAGATTCTTTTCTCCAATTCTTGCAGATAAAATATTTTTTATATCCGTTATTACTTCCTTTATCTCATAATCCGCTTCTCGTATCTCCATCTTTCCTGACTCAATCTTAGAAAAATCTAAAATATCATTAATAATAGAAAGAAGACTCTTTCCCGCAGACCAGATCTGCTCTAAATACTCTCGTTGCTTTCGGTCCGTCTCATCCCGAAGGGCAATCTCTGTCATACCTATAATCGCATTCATCGGTGTGCGAATCTCATGACTCATATTAGCTAAAAAGCTGGATTTTGCAACATTTGCAGACTCTGCTTCCTCTTTTAAAATAAGCAATTGTTCCATTTGCTGTTTTAATTGTTGGTTTGCTCCCACCAATTTCTTTTTCACCGCAACACGTTCCAGTGCATCATATATTTCTCTAAAAATATAGGAAAATAGCTCCAGGTCTTCTTCATCCAATATAGATTTTCTTTTTAGACCGCTCCAGCTATCCATCATTTGAATATAAACGATAAAAAATCCTACAATATCATGTTGAGAAAAGATAGGGACTGCCACAAAAGAGGATACCCGATCTTTTGAAAATGCCTGAAATACCCGATTATATTCCTCGTACTCTTGTCCATTTTTCGAGTATACAATCCCTTTTGGATTCTCCTGTAAAAACATTTTAATTTCTTCTATATCCTGTTTGGATACTTCAAATCCTAAATCAGAGTATAAAATTCTATTTTCCACTCCATCACAGGTAACCGCATATGCCTTGTCAATAGAAAAACTATTTTTAAAAACTTGCACCAATTCTGCCAATTTTTCACTGGTATCTTCTTTTAAATTGCAAGTAAACTGCTGTAACACTCTTAAAAAATGGATGCTGTTTCCAAGCTCCTGATTTGTTTTTTCTACAGAGATTCGCTCCACCCAATCTCCAATCTGTTCGATGGTAATCCCTTCTAACTCTAGCTTTTCCGTTTGGTAACTTTTCTCTGCCTTTTCCTTTCCATCCAGATAGCTTTGCAATTTTTGTTGAATATGTGTATACCCTTGTTCTTTGCAATACGCAATACCTTGCTTTACGGTTTCTTCCCCTTCTTGCTTTCTTCCGCTCTCCTTACATATTAAATAAAACTCCTGCACATATAAGGGATAATTAAAAAATCGGGATCCTGTGGAACGTCTCATATAGAACTCTGATTTTTTTATCTGCTTATACGCACACTCTATATCTCCCTCTTTTCGCAATACCATTCCACTAACAAGGTAATACAAAAATACACTATCATCCACAAACAAATTCTCGTCCTTCTCATTTTGCAGGTCGATGATATGAGCCAAAAATTGTTTTGTTTTATTTAGATACAGATATGCCTCATGATAAATCTCCTGTTTAAAACACGCAACGGCTGTCAGACCAAATAATTTTGCGATGTTACAGGTCCGAAGCGTACCAATTTTCAATTGGTTTAATGTATTCGCTGCTGTCAATAAATATTTGCTAGAATTTTCATAATCATCTGCTAAAAAAGCATTGATTCCCAAATTATATAAGGTCTCTATTAATTCATCTACCATTTCTTCTTGGTAGTAAATATTTAATGCCTGATTATAGTATTTGTGCGCGGAAATATAATGGCCTACCCCGCAATTACTATATCCAAGACCATTATAAATTCCAGCCTCAATAATTCTATTTTCATCTCCCTGAATTACTTTAAGTGATTCTTGATAAAAACAGATGGCAACTGAATAATAGCCATGAATAGAAGCCAGCATAATATTCTTTCGATATGCCTCAATTAAAAACTGCTGATTTCCCAATTGCCTTCCCAATTGAATACCAGCCATAAATTCCGGTATCCTTTTCTCAATGCCTTCTACCTTTTGAAACTTTTTATAATCACTGTTAAAGCTATACACTAAAATATGTGCTAAATGATTATACTTTTCATACATCTCACATTGCTGTAAAAATTGTTCCGTAACTGGATAATCTTTTTCTGATACCCATAAATCGTCCCAGCCTAAATAATATGCCATATTGGAAAGCAACTTTACTTCAAATATTCGTTTTTCATCTCCCAGTTTCCTTGCCAATCGATTACACTCCGCTAAATTTTCCTGTAGCTCAACCTCTGTTCTGGAATAGATGTAAACTAATGCTTTAAAATAAGCAACATCATACGCTCTTGCTAATCTATGATTTTCTTCCACTGGGAGCTGATTTAACAGGTTACACACTAACAATGCATCTGCATAAGCCTTTACCCCTAAGCTACTCCAGAAAAAGCACTTTAATATGTGTTCCTTTTGTTCCATCGGTATCTGTGGATGCCCTAATCTATGTTCTGTAACAAAACTGCCTAAATATTCGTTGACGGTTTCGTATTCCAAGAAATAAGATAAATCAAACATAGTCTCCAAATATACCGAAATTTCTTTTATCTGGTATTTAAACATAGTATCTGGAAGTATTTTCCTATTTTGGGTTTCTAACAGCCATTCAAAAACGAGTTCCTCATCCTCGCATTCTTTTATAAACTTATGCTGATATTTTCTGGCACTTTCCAGTCCAGTAGCCAATTCGTTATACACAATAAATATCTTTATCTGACTGCTTATCCCCAATTTTTTCAGACACTTTGCTACCCGCCACATAGAAATTCCTGCATAATTCGCATCATTTAAAAGGAACACCATCGGTTGCTCCTGTGCAATTTCCAATAACATAGATACCACGGCATCGCAAATCCTTTTTCTTTCAAAGGCATACTCTCCAATCAGTAAGTCTTCCTTTCTGGTTGGCACTCTTCCACCGAAATAAGCACGAAAGATGTCCCGATGCAAAGAATATACCTGATTTCTATCTAAAAAACCCTCTAAAAAGTTCTTATCTTTCTTTTGTTGTTGCTCTATATATTCCGAAATAATGGCTAAATATGGCTCATATGCTGTTCGCAAGGTATCTTGATAAAACTGGTGATACACTACTTTAAAGCCTCGTTGCTCCAATTCCATATCTTCCACATCATCTTGTGTCACTTTAAGGCTTCCATTATGCTTCAATATCAATAAATTTTTATCTGTATGCCCCTCTAGCAACACATTCAAATTATCCAATAAATATGCCCGTTCTTTACTCTCCATATTTACGCCCCCAAATTCATAATCCCTCTATCTTTAATTATCGGTTCAACCACCTATTATCATTAGATTTGACATTTTCCTAGCAAAAAAAGGTTGTATCGCATCTCCAATACAACCTTTTCTCAATTTAAACTATTTTGTAATCGCCTCTATCTACAGCAATCTCATACCCAACAGAAGCTATTCTATTCTCCAGACAATACCTGCATTCTGCCGCTTCTTCACCAGTACAAACTTTTCCATCATACAATGCATATTTTTCTCGTACTGCCTTTGGTGAAAGATTCGGCATAACCACATTTGCACCTGCTAATATTCCTTTTTCTCTTCCCCTTGGATCAATTGTCGCAAGTGCTGTAGTTGCTGGTAACAAGACATTCTTTTCCATAATGCGTATCAAACTTAACAAAAACAATGTCTGCTTCAATGTTCCTTGTTTCTTTTCAGCAAATGGCGTATCTTTGTGTGGAATAAAAGGACCAATTCCTACCATTTCCGGATGAAGTTCATGAATAAAGCACAAATCTTTGGCAATCTCTTTATTCGTCTGATATGGACTTCCTACCATAAAACCACAACCGGTCTGATAACCAATTTCCTTTAACTGTCTCAAACAATTCTTACGATTTTCTAATGACATTTCTGTCGGATGCAATTTTCTATAATGGTTCGTATCTGCGGTCTCATGACGCAACAGATAACGCTCTACTCCTGCCTCATAAAATGCCCGATAACTCTCATACGACTTTTCTCCAATGGAAAGCGTAATCGCACAATCCGGAAAAGAGGTTTTGATTTTCTTTACTATTTGTACAATCTTTTCATCTGTATAATAAGGGTCCTCGCCCCCCTGTAATACAAAGGTGCGAAAGCCTAATGCATACCCTTCTTTACAACAAGCAAGTATATCTTCCTCACTTAATCGATAACGCTGTGCATTGCGATTCTCCCTCTGAATACCACAATAATAGCAATTATTTTTACAATAGTTTGTAAATTCAATCAAACCACGAATATATATCTTCTTTCCATAAATCGCATCTGCAATCTTTCTTGCCCGTTCTGCGGCATATCTTTCATCTTCATCGGTTCGATTCGACAACAATTCTACAAATGCTTCTTCTGGTAGCACGCTATCCTGTTCCAGTTGCTCCAACAATGGTCGCATCTCCATGGCATGTCCTCCTCTTTCATAAACCGAAGCAAAGCAAACAAATATATTCTTACTTTTCCTTTTCGGTATGTATTACAAAACAAGCACCTCAAAAAAACTATGTCTAATCTCCCACAAAACATTATTTTACACTATTTTGCCAACTCTAACATACGCACTAACGGTGCATTTGCCTTGATACGCATCTCTTCCTCCATGGTGACTTCTGGAGATAAACTCTCTAGTGCAGCTTTCACCTTTTCTACACTGATTTTTTTCATATTTGGACAAAATTGTCTATGACCTACAGAGAAAAATTTCTTTTCTGGATTCTTCTGCTCTAATTCATAAAATACGCCCATCTCTGTACATATAATAAATTTCTTTGCATCACTCTTTGTTGCAAAGTCAATAATCTCCGATGTACTTCCTACAAAATCAGAAGCAGCAACTACATCCTCTGTACATTCTGGATGCGTCAAAATAAGCGCATCTGGATGTAACTCTTTTGCCTTCTTTACATCTTCTATATGAATACTTTTGTGCACATGACAGAAACCATCATTAAAAATAAACTCTTTTTCCGGCATCTGTTGTGCCACATAACGTGCCAGATTATTATCAGGAATAAAGAAAATATGCTTATTAGGAAGTTTTTCAACTACACGAATCGCATTCGATGATGTTACACAAACATCAGACTCTGCCTTAATCTCCGCAGTTGAATTTACATAACAGACAACTGCCACATCCGGATATTCTTCACGCACTTGATGAATACGGTCAATGTCTACCATATGAGCCATCGGACAGTCTGCATATTCGTCTGCCATAATAACACGTTTTTCAGGATTTAAAATTTTGGCACTTTCCCCCATAAAAGAAACACCACAAAATAAAATATTCTTCTGAGTTACTTCTGTTGCCTTCTTTGCAAGGAAGTAGGAATCTCCAACAAAATCTGCCAATTCCTGTACAGCTCCATCCACATAATAATGTGCCATAATTACCACGTCTTTTTCTTCCTTCAAACGCTTGATTTCTTCTATCATCTCTTAATTCTCCTTTTCCTTCGGTACGCAGATGCATATTGTATTTGTATACTATTGTATAAATCCCTCGCCTATTTGTCAATGCTTAACACAGCCTAACAAACCGCCTGTCCGTTTCCTCCACTCTTTTATAACAACTCCCTCTTCTATTTATAAATAGATTATCTTCTATCAGAAAAATCCTCGCTGCTCCTCTCTCTTATTTATATTATAACTTTATCCGATATATATTTTATATCAACTAGAAAGGAGTCGATTACTTATGGATATTAGTTCACTTTCTACTTCTATGTCTTTGACTAATCTACAAATGGATGTAGGATATTCTATGCTTGCCAAAAGTATGGAAGTTGCTGAAAATGCTGGAGATGCCATTACAAAAATAATGGAACAATCCGTAAATCCTAATATAGGAAGTAATATTGACGTTTCTGTTTAATTTCAAAATGAAATAAATAGGAATGTTACTCCTATGGATGATAACCAAAATGAAAAATGACAGACCGTTTTCTTTTGTATTCCTAAGAGAACAGCCTGTCATTTTAACGTTATAACGCTTACACTTTTAGGTTATCACCCAAAACATCTTTGCGTTTGATTTTCTAAATGAAATCCTTCTTACCCTAAATTTAATTTCCTACAACGAAGTTCTATTTAACTTTAAGCCTTTTTATAATATTCCACAACCTTTTTCACTGCATGAATCACATCTTCCACATCCTCATCTTTCATTGCATAATACAATGGTAGACTCATGATTTCATCATACAATTTTTCTGCCTGTGGACACAATCCTTTTTGATACCCAAGTTTTTCATAATAAGGATGATAATATACCGGAATATAATGTACATTACAGCAAATTCCTTCTGCAGCCATTGCTTCAAAAAATTCTCTACGACTACAGGTTAAAGTTTCCGTTTTTAAACGCAATATATACAAATGTCTGGTTGTATCTGATTCTGGTATCTCCTGTTGTACAAATAATTCTGGTATTTCAGAAAATGCCTCATTATATCTCTCCACAATTTCTTTTCTACGCTTTGAAAATGCAGAAAGCTTATCCAACTGACTTACAATCAAAGCAGCCTGTATGTCCGTCATACGATAATTCATTCCCAAATCAATCTGCTCATAATACCAGCTTCCATGACTTTCTCTTTCTAAAAGCTCCGGGTCTCTGGTAATTCCATGGGCACGATATAATAATAACTTTTTATAGTATTGCTCATTATTCGTCAATACTGCCCCGCCTTCGCCTCCAGTAACGGTCTTAACCGGGTGAAAACTAAAAGTTGTCATATCTGCAATGGAACCAACTGCTTTTCCATTGTATTTTGTACCAATGGAGTGCGCACCATCCTCAATCAAAACCAGCTTATTCTTTTTACAAAGGTTCTGTAATTGCTCCAATTCAACTGCCTGTCCAGTAAAATCAACGGCTACCACAGCTTTTGTTCTCTCTCCTATTTTCTCTTCTACTGATTTGGGCGAAATATTATAAGTATTTGGATCAATATCTGCAAAAACCGGCTTTGCTCCGCAATAAAGAGCGCAATTCGCCGAAGCTGCAAATGTAATTGGAGTGGTAATCACTTCGTCCTGCTCTCCTACTCCTGCTGCCTGACAGGCTATATGTAATGCCGCTGTTCCATTGCTACATACTACCGCATATTTTGCTCCCGTTATTTCACACAACTTTTTTTCTAACTCTGTAATCTTTGGTCCACAGGTCAGATAATCACTTTTTAAAACTTCTACCACTGCCTGTACATCTGCATCATCAATATATTGATGTCCATAAAAAAGTTTTGACTTTCTTACTGGATTTCCTCCATTAATTGCTAATTGTTCCATAGTTGTTCCTCTCTTTCTGTCTTTCATTGCAGTTCTATCTCATTTTCGTACATTTATGACCATTCATATCTCATATATTTTAGCAACTCACCTATCACTGCTTAATTTCCAGTAAAACTTATATTCACCTAAAAAAGTAATACATGTGCATAAAACCATAATAATGCCGTTCACACTATCTGTGCTTAATTTATTTTGTTTTTCTAATACACTTGCCCAGTCTATAGCATAATATTTCTCTTTCACTGTAGTTTCGTTATCTTCGGTTTCCTTCTGAATGCTATCCGCTTTTATAATATTATCTTGAACAATCTGTCCAATATAAGTTCTAATATCCTCCCAATAAGAAATGCCTTGTTCTATATACTTCTGTCTAGACAACAGATTCCGTATAGAAAATTTCAAATTATTTTTATTTTTCTCAGAGAGGTGCGTTTGGTTTGTAAATTTTTCTATTTCTTTTTCTAACCCCTCGTCAGTCCCTGCTGATAGTAACGCAGATGCACCTTCTTCTATTATTTGATCTGATAAATTAATCTTAGCTTTTAACATATCAACTAACTTACTATACAAATTCATATATTCCAAAATACAGGATTCTTCCTGCACTTCATTCTTATATGCACTTCCGGGCTTGCATGTAACTGGAATACTCCTAAACAAATATTCATTATCTGGAAAAGATTTATAATGATACAAAGATTCAATCATCGGATAATTAATATATAAAAGCCCCTCATCCTCCACGCTAGAAAAATGTTTCTGCATTTTCATTATTTTTTCATCCGAATAAAAATTATCATGATGCTCATAGTCAAACATTAAAATAATATTTGTAAAGTTCCGCTTCTCAAGAGATGGCACTATATCAAACCTTTTGCTTACTAAATAAGGAATATCAACCTCCATATTCTCCTCAAACCATAACGCTCCATACTCTTCCTCAATTGCATGGTACAAATCATAAATATCACTTTCATATACATGTACATTTTCAATACGAATAGGAATTTCCGGAAAACATCTAAATAAACTTTTTAAAATATTATTTTTCTCCAGTTTTCCTTCAACAACAATTAATGTTTGATTTCGTGGCATACCGTCTATTTTAATAGCATTATTCATACTGTTCAAACTCCCCACCAATATACAACTTTTCCAAATTATGACCTTCCCTTAGTTCTCTCTCTGTAGCATCACATAAAGGAGTAATCTTTCCTGCCTTCGATAAAATAAACAAGCAATCCGGTCTCATTAACTGATTTGTCATTAAATTGGTATTATGTGTTGTTAAAATAAATTGACTCTCAGGAAAATTTTTTTTCAAATATCGAACTATTTTCTCTGATATCTCATAATTGTAAAAAGCATCAAATTCATCCATATAAAATAAAGACGGCTTCCGATCTACTGCTAATACTCTTCTATAAAAAGTCGTAAGTGTTAATGTTCCACTTGACGCATTTTCATAAAACGGAATACGTGACTTATGCTTAAAGAAAAGCTCATATTGCCCATCCACCGTTTTCATAACTTCTAAATTACATTCAATTCCCATACCATTTAAAAAATCTTGAAACTTTTTCAAATTATCTGCCTGCGCCAAATACTCATTAAATGATATATTCACTAGGCTTCTTTGCCTTATAGAATTACTTACAATACTTATTCTCATCCTCTTTACATAATCTTCCAACTTATTCAAAATAGAACGTGGCATTATTGGAACATTATTTAAAATGTATCTCAAAAAAGGTACTTGTGTATGCTCTTCATCTTCCATCTCAACCAACATATGCTTTACAGTTTCTAGATATTTCTCAATCTGAATGGTATCTGCATCAACTAATGCCAAATTAATATCTGAAAAAACACCTTTTTCAAAATTTAAATCAAATACAACGTCACCATTTATAGTTAATCTTTCCGTAACCAAATCCTGTTTCACATTTCTTTGATATTCATAATTAACTTCATCATTCCCAAATATAAACTCGTATGAAAATGTAGCAGTTTTTTCACTAGAATTTGCATTTAAAATTTTATTATTTCTAATTCTGAGAGGTCTTGAAAAAATATTATTCCAAATATCCGTCAATGCTTCTCCAAAATTTGTCTTTCCAGTAGCATTTCTACCATATACAATACATTTCGTAATAATACTATTTTGAATACACTCAACATTAAACTTATAACCGCCCACTTTTCCTAAATCTAGTATAACTGTTTTTTCAAAATTCTTATAATTCGTCACACTGAACCTTTTTAGCATTTTTATTTCCTCTCTATAAGTCAATGATATTCACAATCCGCTACGCTACTTGCTCCTATAAAAGTGGCACTGCGTGCCTTACGAGATGCAGGATGTGACCCCGTACCTTGTTCAAGAGTCTCCGCTACCCTTCAGGCAGTGAATACTCTTTGACTTTTATAACATAATAGCAATCCAGAAGCATCGCTTCCGTAATTTTTTTACGGCATTTACATGTTTAGTATATCACTCCCACCTTATAACTGCAAGGCTTTCTTCCTTCATAATATATAAAATAAAAAAATATTTATTCGACTTTACTATAATTCTATTCTTTCCTTTGATTGGCATTTTACCCCTGTAAAAAAGTTTCAATCTCCTCTATAATCCGCAGTTTTCCTTTTCCATCTATCAACTTCTGCATCTGGCAACTCATTTCTTTTCGTCTGGCATATACTTTTATTTCTTCCCATTTTCTCATAAAATTTTCTTCCAGCTTCTCATAAGAACCTAAATTTAAAATATTTCCCAATCGTTCCAGTTCTTCTACAATCGGACGTTGGTTTTCTGCATAGAAAAATGCCATTGCTGGAGTTCCACAAGCTGCAAGTTCATACAGGGTACTACCTCCTGCCGAAATTGCTACGTCACATTTTAACATTATAGAAGACATTTTAGATGGCTGTTCATATAACACCACCTCCTTATGCTTTTCTGCATATGCTAACAAAACTTCTCTATGTGTAAAAGCGTTTCCCACCACCACATGAAAACTTATTTCATCTTCTAACATTTTACACAATTTTAAAATATCCAATGTTACATTATGGGGATCTGCTGCACCTGTGGTAATCATAACATTCCTTATTCTTTCATCAATTATCCGCTTAGGCAAATGGCAAAATTCATCCCGAATCAAACTATATTGCGTTCCCATTAAAAATCTTTGCTGGGAATTCAAAGCTGTATAATCCTCTTTTTGGGCAAATATATTTTGATTGATTACAACATCTACATCATAGGGAAATGCCATCACATCATCAATATAAATAAGGCATTTTGTCTGCTTTCTCAATTCTTTAAAATACCAATCTGTAACATTGTAACTGTCTGCTATGATTACATCTGGATGAAGCTGAAAACAAAGTTTTTTAATTGTTACACAATCCTTTTTTAATTCTTCCTCAGTCCCGTAAGAAAAATCTTTTGCGTTATCTTCTATTTGTACAATAGATGAAAAAACTGAAAATTTCTGTTTCTTTATATATATTTGTCCAATTTTCAATTTACTGTAAAAGGAAACCTTCCATCCTGCTGAGCGAAATGTATCAGCCAGAGAACAACATCGAATCACATGTCCCATTCCAACGGACTTTCCCCCATGTGCTAGAAATAAAACTGTTTTTTCCACATTATTCTCCTTTTTCATACTCGCATAATCTCGCTTTTAATTTTTTCTTATACCCTGCAATATTATCTTTCCAGTCGAAATCACATAATAAACGAAGTGCTTCTAATTCTTTTGAATTGTGATAACTGCTCTGCCCTTCCTGTTTCTTTCCAACCAACTTTCCATTCTTAATATCGTCCCAATTCTTTGCAAACAACTCCATCATTGCCTCTTGCAATTTTTGATATGAACTTTCAAAAGTTTCCTGCTGTTCCTCAAACATAATTTCCTGCTTACAATAAATGTCACCATTATCCAGTTTTTCATCTACCTTATGAATGGTTACTCCCTTTGGTGTATTGCATATAAAGCTGAAAAAGTTTGGTGAACTTCCTCGATTAAATGGTAATAGGGAAATATGCAAATTAATAATATGCCCCTGCATATATTCAATAACTTCTTTCGGTATGATGTGCCTATAATTATACGAAATAATATAATCAGGTTTTACCTCTTTCAAAAAGGAAACCGTCAAGGCATCTGAATATTTCAAAACGGAACTTTTTCCCTCTTTCTCCCTTAACCACTCAAACATTGACTGCGTGTTATTATTATTGGTAAGGAAAATATATTTTATCTTCTCCAATTTTCCAAATTGAATTGGTGTTCCTCTCTCAATTGTTTCCTTTGCTGTCATTCCCTGAATATTAGCATAGAACTTAGGTTTTATACCATACCCTGGTCGAATACTCCTCACATTTTCTTCTGTTATGGTTTGTCCTTTTTCTATTGTTTCAACAGCAAAAAGAGAACGTCTAAAAATCATACTTGCCTTTTCTGTTTCAGAGGGTTCATAACAAACCTTTCCCATAGCTCTCTCTACCGTTCTTATACTTTGCACCATTTCAGCAAATTCGTCTGCTGTCATAGAAAAAGATGCATCTGCGGAATCAATTTCCCGATTTAAACAAAAATGCTTTTCTATAATATTCGCTCCCATAGCAACCGCCGCAACAGCTCCCAAACTTCCCATAGAATGATCAGACAACCCTACTGGCACTGCAAATCTTTTTTGCATATCTGGTATTGTAGCTAAATTCATGTCTTTTGGTATGGCTGGATATGCACTAGAGCATTTTAAAAGTGCAATCTGATTGTTTCCTTCCTCTCGAATTGCATTTACTGCATCTTCAATTTCCTCTAATGTGGACATTCCCGTTGACATTATAATCGGTTTTCCTGTTCTTGCAATGCATTTTAGTAATGGAATATCCACCATTTCAAAGGACGCCACCTTATAAAATCCTACATTTAATTGTTCCAAAAAATCAACTGCGGTTTTATCAAATGGCGTAGAGAAAAAATCAATCCCTACCGCATTCGCTTCTTCTTTTAACTCTTGATGCCACTCCCATGGTGTATAGGCACGTTTGTATAAATCATATAGCTTTTCTCCTGACCAAGTTCCCTTTTCAATATGAAAATATTCGTTATCACAATCAATCGTAAGAGTATCGGCTGTATATGTTTGCAATTTTATGCAATCTGCTCCTGCATCCTTAGCTGCTCGAATAATCTTTTTGGCATTTTCAAGGCTCCCTGCATGATTTGCCGACATCTCCGCAATAATATAAGTAGGATGCCCTTTTCCTATATATCTGTCCTCTATTTTAAACATCTTATTTCCTCATTTCTATCATAAAAAAGTCGCATCATGAACTTCATAATGCGACCCTTTTACTTATTCATTTTTTGTTAAGTCAATTCCATGTCGAACCGCATATTTTACTTCTGCAATTTTCCAGTCTTCTAAATTATCAATATCCTGTACTTCCATTTCATCCAGTTCAATAGGAACGGTTTTATCCATAATAAGTTTTCCCTGTTCATAAAAACTTGAAACATTTAATCCATAAAATTGTCCTACGTCATGATAATATGGTTCCAAATCTTGTGAACGAGACAATGCGTATTCAGGCCATTGAAATTTCATACATCCATCCTCTTTTTTTACCACTGCTCTTTGTGGTGGAAAACTAAAGCGAACTACTGGTAATACGGTATCTGCTTGCTTATCCTGTAATAATTTCATTGCCTCCTGCAATCTCTCGGAAGTTATAAAAGGTGCTGTAGGATAAATGCAACATGCGGAGGTAAAATTTTTCCCTTGCTTTTTATATTCGTCTAATACTTCTCTTACTACGTCATATGTTGTTGCAAAATCATTCGACATTTCTTCACTTCTCATGAACGGTACTTTTGCACCTGCTTTTCTTGCAATCTCAGCAATTTCCTCATCCTCTGTAGAAACCATAACCTCATCAAATACTCCTGAATTTAATGCCGCCTCAATAGAGTATACTAAAATTGGCTTTCCCAAAAACTCTTTTATATTTTTTCGTGGAATTCTTTTGCTGCCACCTCTCGCTGTAATAATTGCTATTGTTCCCATTTGTATTCCCCCTCTAAGCATTATGCTCTATTTTATTCTATACATTTTTTAAAGCCCCTCGCAACTGTTCTACATTCAGCCATTCTGCATTGGTTCCTGAATTATATTCAAATCCATCCGCAACGCATTTTCCTCCTGGCAATACAGCCTCATTCAAATCTACCCAATCAAAATTGGGATATACAATATAATGCTTATCATATTCAAATGTACTTCTAGAATCGTCTTTTGTAACCATAACCTCGTGAAGTTTTTCACCTTCACGAATACCAATCTCTTTTATGCCACAGCCTGGCAAAATTGCCTCTGCCAAATCGGTAATATGGAAGGATGGTATTTTTGAAATATATGTTTCTCCACCTTTTGCTTCTTCCAACGCTTTAAATACCAATTCTACTCCCTGTTCTAATGTAATCCAAAAGCGTGTCATTCTAGTATCCGTAATTGGCAATTCTTTTTTTCCCTCTTCTGCTAACCTACGAAATAATGGAACAATAGAACCACGACTTCCCGCAACATTTCCATAACGAACAACAGAAAAAACGGTTCCATTCAATCCTGTATATGCATTAGCTGCAATAAATAATTTATCAGAAACCAATTTTGTACCACCATACAAGTTAATTGGATTTACAGCCTTATCTGTAGATAAGGCCACTACTTTTTTTACTCCTCTATCTAATGCGGCATCAATAACATTTTGTGCTCCATGCACATTCGTCTTAATTGCCTCCATAGGATTATACTCACAAGTCGGCACCTGCTTCATAGCTGCTGCATGAATTACATAATCCACGCCATGAAAAGCTCGCATCAAACGTTCTTTGTCTCTAACATCACCAATAAAGAAACGTACCCTGCTCATATCAACCTGATCTGCCATCTCTGCTTTCATGTTATATTGCTTAAATTCATCTCTTGAATAAATAATCACCTTTTTTGGATTATATCTCTCAAAAATCATCTTCAGGCACTTTTTACCAAAAGAACCTGTTCCTCCCGTAATTAAAACTGTTTTGTCATTTAACATTTCTCTATTTCCTCCATGAATTTATATTTCGTAAAAAGTACTCTAAACTCCTAGTTTTTATATACTTTTTCAACTCTCTCTTTTCTTTTATCGGAAAAAGTATGCACTTTTTTAACACTTATCTAAAAAGAAGCTAATAATTTGCAATAGAATCGCAAACTTATCAGCCTCTTTATTCCTATTTTTTTACAGTTCTATATTCAACTGCTCAAAATCTGGTTTTACTGTATACAACAATATATCTGCAACCTTCGTATAGTCCTTCTTCTCCATTGCATTTGCTATATTCTGAAGGTCCCCATTCATGTTCACTTCATAACCTGCAACTGCCATTTTTTCAATAAAATCACCAATACTTTCAATAAATTTTAAGTATTTTTCCTGCAAGTCAACCTGATCAATGTCATAAATAGAATCTACCAGTGTTTCAATACTTTTTAAAACATTTTCTACCATCTTCTCACCCCTGTATGTCTTTTTTCTTTTGTTCCATAAAATCAATCATCTCCTGAAATTTATCCTCAACTTGCTGACAAACAATCTGCATTAAATAAATCAATTTTACCTGTATTCTCCAATTTTCCGCAATTGTTTCTGGTGTTACATCATTTCCCAGCTTTTTTACTTGCATAATAGCACTCTTATATAAATGTCCAAAAAAGGTTGCCAGTTCTCTATGATCTTCTGTTACATAATTCAATAACTGATTTCCCTCCTGCATAGCAAGCACACACTCCACCAGTTGTTCTCTCGTTGCCTTTGTAAAATCATACCCATCGTATTTCTTTAACTTTCTTACATGTGCCTGCATTTGCAATTTTAAATTATCGGTTACTTTAATCAATTGTTTTGCAGACTCAATAATCTCTTCGTATTTTTCAATAGCTTTCTTGTCATCCCATGGAATATCTTTTAAATAAGCATACATTGCTTTTTCTTTCACACCTGTACAATATGTATCGATTGCCTCACGAAATGTCATAATTTTACTGCCTTTAATTTTCGCTCCGCCTTCTGTAGCATCAACTAAAATACTATTTCCATTTTCTACCTGTCTTTCAAAATATTCCCGAAATAAATTAAATACAACTGTTGTTCGTACCGGTTTTCCGTAAATGTCCTCTGTCCATAACGTTTGCTCACTAGCAGCAACTTGATTGTCATCCTCAAACAAATCATGCACCTGGCTACTATGCTTTTTATCATCCGTATACGCCAAATCCTGTCCTATTAGTATAATTGGATTACAGCCTGCTTCTTTCAAAACGGCATGTGCCACATTGGCACAAGACATTCCCATCACCACAAACTCCATATTTTCAAACTGATCCATCCACCATCCATCGGCACCATCGGGTGTTTTTGCCATCAAAATCTTCTTCCCTGGAAATTCATTCAAAATATCCGGCCAAACCAGACCAGGACCAGCAAATACTAAATCTTTATCAAAGGTTTTATCTTTATAAAAATAATCGTATGTGGGGCGATCCCTCTCAATAGACGCAATGGCATCCGGTTTCACTCCATGTTTGATACATTCCTGATAAGATGCATCACAACTTATAATTACTGCTTTTCCTTGTGCCTCTTTTAACAAATCAATATTTTTTTCCAAGGATGGTCCAGATGCCACTACAATTCCAGGTATCCCTTTATATTTTCCTCGTATTTCCGCAATACTATTGGCAGAAAGACAGGCATCCACATTTTTGTAGTTGTTTGTAACACCATTCATCTGATCTTCGGTGCTATTTCCCAATATATGAATACTGGTAGCTAACTCTTGCATAAACTGTTTTGTTTTTTGTTGTAGCTGTGTACGGTACACTTGATAAGCCGGTGTTGTAATCACTTTCATATTATGCACAAGATTGCTCCACTCATTTTGGATACAAATTCGTACCATCAAATCATAACACTGCTGTTCTCCCACTGTAAAGCATACCTTTTTGCTTTTCAACAAAGTATCTAGTCTCTTAAAATACATCATATAACGGAAAATATGCATATTTTCTTCCACAACCAGTATCTTTGTATTTTCAGATGTTGTCGCAATAAGTTTTTCCAGCAACTGTAAGTTTCCCATTCCATATATATACAACAAATAATCTCTATTTGGATCTATCTCTTTCACCAAGCGTTCCGCTTCTTTTCTCTCCTCTATACTATGAAGAAGGTAATACTGTCCATTTTCCTCAAAATATTCTTCTCCTTCTATTTTCTTTACTTTGTCCCGATTTTCTGGTACAGTATCTAAATAATTCAAAATTGCCTGTCCCAATACAGTTTTCTTCAGCAATTCTGCATTTGTTTTAAAATGATTTGCCATGTTTTTTCCTCGCTCTTCTCCAAAAATTCAACCGTTACTTTTTATATATCGGCAACTCTTTTTCTTTTCCTAATGCTTTCTACTCTTCTTTTCCTATCCCTTTTGTTTATTCATATATTTAATGACATACAAAAAGAGAGCAGAACGCACTGCTCTCTTTTGCAATTTATTTTTACCAATTACTGTAATAAACTTAATACACCCTGATTTGACTGATTTGCCTGTGCTAACATAGACTGACCTGCCTGCATCAAGATATTGTTCTTGCTGTACTTGGTCATTTCGTCTGCCATATCAGTATCACGGATATTTGACTCAGCAGACTGTAAGTTCTCTGCAGATGTATCCAAGTTGTTGATTGTGTGCTCTAATCTGTTCTGCATAGCACCCATCTTAGCTCTTTCAGTAGATACATTCTGTAATGCATTATCATATGCTTCAATTGCAAGAGATGCTCCTGCCTGTGAAGTTACATCCAATGCAGATCCAATGGTACCAGCTGTACTCTTTCCATCTACGACTGAAACAGAAGTCTGTGTAATACCAAGATCTTTTGCTTTCATGCTCTTAATCTGAACCTGAACTTCCTGTCCACCGTTAGCTCCTACCTGAAGTCTTAATGCATCCTCGCCAGTATTCTTAGCCTTGTTCAAATCACATTTCTGAAGATTGATTGTGATTACATCACCAGCCTTAATATTCTTTGCATTACTGATTTTAAATGTAACATCTGTTTTTACTGCACTATAAGTAGTTTCAGCCTTTGCAGTAGAAAGCTTATCAAATGATGCACCAGAGATTGTAATAGTACCAGTTGCAGTACTCATATCTGCTACCTTAACCTTTGTTCCATGTAAAGAAGTTGCAACAGCTCCATTTGATGTTGCACCAGTGCTCTTAACACCGCCAAGTTCTGCATCTTTTGTAAACTCAATACGGATAACATCATCTTTACCAACAAGATTTGCTGTAGATGTATCTACTTGGTTTACCTTAACTACACCATTTGCAAATGTTCCTTCTACGCTAGACTGTCCAGCCTTGTAAGAAGAAGATCCTGCACAAGAACCATCTAATAATTTCTTTGTGTTGAATTCAGTTGTATTTGCAATACGGTCAACTTCTTCTGTTAACTGCTGAATTTCCTGCTGGATCTGTGTTCTATCGTCATCTGTATTTGTATCAGATGATGCCTGTACTGCTAATTCACGCATTCTCTGAATGATATTCTGTGACTCCTGTAAGTTACCTTCAGCAGTCTGGATTAAAGAAATACCATCTTCTGCATTTGAAGAAGCCTGATCCAAACCTCTAATCTGTCCACGCATCTTTTCAGAAATAGCAAGTCCTGCTGCGTTGTCTCCTGCACGGTTAATCTTATAACCAGAAGATAACTTTTCTGTAGATTTTGCTAAATTGCTGTTTGAAATTCCTAACTGTCTGTTAGCGTTCATCGCTGTCATATTGTGTTGTACTGTCATACCCATAATAAATTCCTCCTTGAATATCCAGTAGCGTCCTTGCTACTGCCCTTTAAATTTTAAAAGTTCCTGTACCCCCTCTGGCCGTACGCACCAGTTAGATACTTATCCGATTAAGTAAATGTATTTTCTTTACTTGTTATATATATCGGAGAGGTTACTGGAAACTTAACCCTTTTTTTGTTAAGTTTTGGTTAAATTCTATTTTTTCTGTGTAACATTTTTGTAACCATTAAAAGCACTCAAAAATATACTCCTGCTTATATATTTTTCTACTTCTTACTATTTAAAAAATACGATTGCCCCATCATAGAATTTGCTGTATGTTGACTATACTGTGCTACACTACGGTTTCCCGAACGAAACTGCTTAATTTCTCTCTTTTTATTTTCAAAAAAGAATTTCATATATTGCTGATTTCTAACTTCCTGTGCCTTTATTTTAACTGTCTTATCCGTAATTGTACGAATATATCCCTGCATTTCTTGAATTTGGCTCTTGTACTTATATTTATTGGTATCCATCGACTCCTTTACCCGATTATATATATTTTCAAATCCATCTTCTGCCCGTTCTACCTCTATAATCAATTCTTCTATCTGTTTTTGTATTTCATCTAATCGATCAATATCTGGATTTGGTAGCTTTAATTCCTTCTCCTGTTCTGTAATTACCTTCTCTATTTTTTCTAGTAATATCACTTTTTTCCGTAATGATGTTGCCAGAATATCCACATATGCATCTGTATTATCCTTCACTCCCATATTTCCTCTTCCTTTCACGAAAAGAAGCCGTCCATTTCTGGTACGGCTTTCTTCTCTCTTAATTTTATCACGAATTTCCGTTCTTTACTTTATCCATAACCTGCTTCCAAGTATCACGCATCTCTCTAATACGTCCTAATGCTTCATCTAATAACTCTATGTCCTTCTTTACATTGGCATCCACTAAAGTATAATAAATGTACTCATATACCCGATCAAAATCCTGTGCTACCGGATAGTTAAAATCTAAATCGTTTCTAAACTGAACAATAATCTTTTTCGCTTTTTGAATATTCAAGTTCGCTTTTTCGTAGTCTCCTTTTTCTAAAGCAACCTTTCCTATATTACAAAATTTTATTGCACCATCATATAACATCAGTGTCAATTCCGCTGGTGATGCTGTATTGATGCGTGTTCCCTGATATGCATTTGCTGCTGCCCCCGAAAATGCCATGTCGCATTCCTCCTTTGTCAAACTCTATAACCTCTTAAACAAATAATGAAGCTATCTTCTATATTTTCTATATCGGTCACTTTTTATTCTTTAATAATACAATAGAGAAAAATATTAACATATTTTTCTCTATTGTAGTCAAGGATATTCGCCATCTTTTTCACTTATTAGCAAAAAGAATTATGAGCCAGAACCATAATAGGTAGAAAATACACTGGCACTATTCTGCATCTTTGTCATTGCTTTCTCCATTGCGGTAAATTGTTTATAATATCGATCTTCCAAATCATTCAACTTATCCTCTAATGTAGATATCTGCTTCTTATACGCCTTTTGATCATCATCCATCTTTTTGTCATTATAGAAAGTCAACGCACTACTAAGGCTTGTCTTTGCCATTTTCTTCGTCATAGCATCATATAAAGACTGACCTACATCTGCCAACGTTTTCATAACAGCTTCCGGGTTATTCTCAAGTGCTTCTTTTAGTTTATTGGTCTGAGACGAATACGTGTCATCGTCTTCATCTCCATAAATGTGAAGTTTTCCCTTTTCTGTATAATCACTGGAAGTACAAATACCAAAACTTGCCAATGAATATTTCTTTCCATCTACTTCTGTTGTTGTTTGTAAGGAGGATCGCATAACTGTGATAATTCCATTTAATGTATCGTCTCGACGAAGCAGGGAATCTTTAATCTTCGTTTCCCATTTTTCAATTTCATCGTCTGTCATAGCTTCCTTCTGCTCATCTGTCAACGGATCATATCCCCTTGCAGAATCTGCACTATAAAGCTTATTCATTTCCTCCAATAATTCGTTATATTTCGTAACAAATTCTTTTACCATCTTGTATGCCGTATCTGTATCATTGGTTACATTTAACTGAATTTCTTCATAATCCCCTGTTGTTTTATCCAACGTTGTTCCTGTCAAATTTAAAGTCAAACCATTGACGGTAAAGGTATTGCTGGAACCAGTTAATTCTGCACCATCCAACTTAATTACAGCATCATTGGCCCATTTTATACTCAATCCAGAACTACTGATATTATCACTTTCTGTCTTACCTGTTGCATCTATCTCATCTAACCCCAATACAGTAAGTTGTGATTTTCCATCTGGTAATTTCGTAGCACCAGTCACTTCATTTTTGGCATAAATTTCCATTTGTTGATCAAACTCAGTTTTATCAACGTGCTGCGTTAATAATTTATAACTGTCTACCTGTTCCTTGGTTAGACCTGCTGCTGTAATATCATCCTCAGTAATCGTGTCATCTGCTGCCAATGTTTTTAATGTAGTAAACTGGTCACTGCTTAAATCTTTTAATTTGTCATACGCGGAGTTTAACTCTGATTTGAATAAAAGCGAATCATTGGATGCCGCATAAGTATCAAAGGTTTGCTTTAACTCTGATACAGTGGCTACATCAGCCAAATAGTCAGACATAGAATCATTTAATGTTCCTGTACTCTGACTGTTATTTGGATCTGCATCATCCACTGCTTTTACTGCATTGAATGCATCCTTAAATGTATTATATTCATCCGTTGTAATTCCATACTTATCTAATTTTTCCTGTATCGTTATATCACTTGTATAATAACCTCTGACACAATTTAAAATATCAATCGCAGCATTGGTCATGGTGTCATTTTCATCAGTACTTGCATCTACTGTAGCTTTTAATTTTTCCTTAATCATGTCCGCTGCCGAAACATAATTGTCATAAAGATAATCATCTGTTCCTGTTGCATTGGAAATAAGTTTTTTAATTTGCTTATCTGCATCTGCTCTGGTAGATGTACCTGTAGTAATACTAAATCCTTGTTCCGCACCACTGGATGCTGAACTAATAAAAAAGCGTTGCTGTTTTGTATCAAAGTTTGCATTCAGTCCTATTGACTTACAACTTGAAACAAAATCTGCAATCGTAGTGCTACCAGTTACTTCTAACTGTGTACTCTTCTTACCGTCTGCTGTTGATAATTGGATTACCGTTCCCTCTGACATACCTAAATCAGTCAGACTCTTCACAGTAGATGTGGCATCAATCTTTCCTCCTGTCACATTTTGGGAAGATGCCAGCGAACGTACCTCCAATGAATGTGATCCATTCGCTGCACTATTAGATGCTGTAGCAGTTACCACTGATTCCTTGGATGAAGTCGCCTTCTTTGTAATATAGTTACCCTGTGTCTTAAATTTAGTAAGTTCTTTTGTATAAAATGAATATAATTTCGTATTTAATCCTTTCCAGATTTCTTCCGTCCACTCTGATTTTGTCAGTTTATTCTGCACTTTAGTACCCTTCATTTTCTGAGCACTAACCAAAGCTGCCACAATCGATTCTGTGTCTAACCCTGAAGTCAGCCCCGTCATACGAATTGCCATACTATCTCCTCCTTACATTTTTTCATCTACAACCAGTCCTGCTGTTTCAAGCATTCTGGTAATTCTCTTTAATGCTTCTTCTGTTGGTACTTCTCGAATCACTTTCTCTGTATCTTTATCTGTTATTTTGACACAAACACGGTTCGTTACCTCATCATATGAATATTCGCGTGCAGTATTTGTAAGTCTCGCTTTCCGATTGGCTTCCTCAATTGCCTGCTTCAATTGCTTTAGCTGCATTTTGGATAAGGACTTTTCTGTACTTTCCGTTTTTGTTTCTTTATCCGCTTCCACATATTTTTCCTTTTTATCCGTTGTTTTCTGCTGCTTACTTACTGCCGTACTTATATTTTCTGCCTTTACTTCCGTGTTTGCAGTTCCATTCACCTGACTCAACATAATCCCACCTCCATGTTTTCTTATCATTTAAGTCAATCCCTTAATACACCTACCTATACTATATCTTATTTATCGACCTACTTTTAGAAAACTTAATAGACTGTTTTGGGAATTTTTGTAATTGTATATTACTTATCTTTTGAAAAAAGTTTTTCTAAAGCGGTCATATTCTGACTAACATCCTCTGTTACCGCCTGTTTATTTTCTTCCTGTATCTGTAAATAAATTTCCTTTCGATAAATTCCAACCTGTTTTGGTGCGCTAATTCCAATTTTCACCTGATCATTCCGAATATCCAGAATGGTGATTTCGATATCATTTCCAATCATGATAGATTCACCCTGTTTTCTTGATAATGCTAACATTACGCCTCCTCCTTTTCCTGTTTTATTTGCTGAAGTGCATCATACACATTATATTTTACTTGGTAATCTGCATTTTCAACTACAATCTGACAACCTTTTCTTGTATCTGCATTGATAATCAATGGTGCCTTTAAATTTGCCGTAAGCTTTGTCAAATCGCTAGGTACGGTCAATGTTAACAGTATACATATATTATCCTCATTTAACTCGCCTAATGGCTGTAACAATTCCTCATTTACTTCAGGATTATAATCCGGCTTTACTACCAACGGATTGATGACAGGCAATGCAAAAGCAGGTTCCTCCACGCTTTGGAACCACATGATACTACCTTCTTTCTCTTTTTCCGTATCAAATAATATTGTGTATTTGGTAAGATGCTCAAATCCCATGATTCCATTTTCAAAGGTAAGAATCTTATCCTCTGTTAAATCAATCTCTCCAAAATATTTTGTCTGTACCAACATATTCCATTCCTCCTACGTCTTTTCGCATCCCTGCATCTTTTATAATAATTTACTTATTAAACTCCATTTCTTTTAATTATATCGACAAAAAAAGAAGAGATACAACCCTGTATCTCCTCTTTTTTTATTTCTTATAAAAAGTCTAATAATGAATTTTGTACCATTTTGCCTGCTGCATTTAACGCCGCGTTGTAAGCAGTCTGTGCTGCTGTATAGTTTACCACAGCTTCTTCTAAATCAACCACTTCATTATTATCACGAAGATCCGTAAAATTGATCTTTAAATCTTCCAGTCTGGTCTGAATCAGTTTTAGTCTTGCTGACCGACTACCAATACTGGTCGTTGCTATGCTGACACTAATTTTTTTTACCTCTGTTTCTCCCTTTTCATTTACATAAGGAACCTTTGTACCATTTTGTGCACTCTTTGTCGCCGTTTGTGCAGAAGCAAAACTCTCTCGCAAAATTGATTTTTTCAATGTTAGTTCTGTTTCTAACTGTTCCTTCAGCGTATTAAGTGCAGAAATCTCATCTGGTGTTTTATTACTGTCCGACATAAGCAGATTGACATTTTCAATCTCAGACTGTGTACTATAAGCATCATTTAAAGCATCTAAAATATTATCGATTGCTCTGGCATAGGATGAATTGATTGTCTCATTTGCCAATACATTTACTTTTAATTGCTGTCCAAAGTTTACATCATACTTAATATCCTGTTCTTCCGGCTTCGTATATATTTTGCTTGTATCCGCCTTAGGATTTCCAGCCTGATCCAATTCAACAGATGTACAATCATAATACATCTCAGGTCTAACATCTCCAGTTTTGAAACTTGTCTTATCATACTCCGCAACAACGCTCTTTGCCGTACGGAATGTCTCATACAGATCATCCGAAATAACAATTTGTCCTGTATCAGCAATAAAATTCACTGTATTGGTACCAGCCGTATAGCAATCTGCATCTGTACTATTTTTCGTTGCAATCGTAAAAGTTACTTCCGCCCCATTTTTATCTGTCACAGTCAATTTGTTCAATGATGCCAAATCTTTGTATCCCAAATCAAGTACATATGCCCTGTCTGTTGTTGGTGCTTCTTTTTTATAATCCTCTGCATTTTTGGATGGATCATACTCAGCACCTCCTTTTACATATGTCTTTTCATAAAGATTCTGAAACGTTAATGGTTCTGTAATCGTATACTTTTTAGAACTATCATCCTTTGTATAGCACACAGATGTATTGGTACGATATCCGGAAAATAAATATCTTCCTGCATTATCTGCATTCATACTCCTATAAATTTCTTCTTTTGAATTTAAAAGAGATTGCTCCATACTGTCTCGATCTATCGTTTCATAAGTATCTGAAGCACCAGCCACACATTTATCGTACAGTTCTGTTAAAAGATCATTCATATTGGTCAATGCACTTTCTGTTGCATCCATCCAAGATGCCGCATCCTCCACATTTTTTGTTCTGTATTGCTCTAATTCAGATAAATTGGAACGATATTTTAATGCTCGAATAGCAACAACAGGATCATCTGAAGGATTTTGTATCTTTTGCTGTGTAGCATACTGCTCATATTTTTTATTCATATCTGCTTTATTGGTCATAATATTGCCTAACATCCCGCGTGTTATCATTAAGTTTGTTACTCTCATCTTTCTACACCTCTCTTTTATCATTCATTACATACTCAATAATACTTCATATAATTGCGACATAGTAGAAATCACTTTTGCAGATAACTCATAAGCATTCTGGAATTTTACTAAATTTATTGCTTCTTCGTCTGAATCTACACTTGAAATAGACATACGTTGCTCATCAATTGCCTCAGAAATATTTGACTGACTTTCTGCAAACAAACTTGCCTGTTTTGTGTCAATACCTATATTGGCTGTAAATGTGGACAAATATTCTAGCGGTGTTCCTTGCTTGAACATACCCTTATCACTTTTCGTTGCAATAATCTGATCCAGCATATCTACACAATCTATACCCTTACCAATATCTGATGCCAAAGCAAAACGCATTACATTGTCTTTCACATCTTCTGTTACACAGAAATTTAAAGCTGTAACGTTGTAATATGAAGTTCCCGCATTCTTTGTCACACCCTGTTCATCTGTGTAACTTGCTGTTCCATTGGATGAAAAGCTGTTTACTTTTTCATATAGTTCATAATTTTTGCCAGTAGCTGCTGATGTTCCATTGAAAAAATCCAATCCCTTATCACCATTTAAGTCTTCCGCTGCATTGTGAATCGTATTGAACGAAGTTGCATAGGTACGCACAAATTCATTTAATTGTGCCTGATAATATGGAACTCCCTTATAATCAATGCTAGAACCTATTGATACCTGTTTTCCTGCAGCATCCTTTGTAATTTGTTTATTTCCCGCATCATCATAAATTCCTTCAAAAGTATATGTATACTCTCCAGTTGTAGCATCTATGTCTACAGAAAAACTACTATAGTAATATTGCTTTGAACCAATCATAATCGTTCCATTCTCGGCTGGTATATTTAATTTATTTAAATCATTACAATTCGTAGCTTTTACTTTAATACTGGTATCACCAACTTTTGTATTTGCATCTGATGTACCAGTAAAATTTGTTTTATTATTTCCATCTCTTACTTCAAACAATGCCTGTAATTTTCCACCCAAGTTCGGACTAGAACTGTCAAATTCCTGCCCATCTTTCCAAGATAGTGTATATAAACCGTCTATATCATTTTGATTTACTTTTCCATCCGCAGAGGAAATTACCAGTTGATTATATTTATATGTATCTACTAAAGTTTTATTATCTAATTTTATAACAAAATCATGAAGAATCGTTTTGTCATCTCCTCGATTGGTTTCTGTAACAGATATATTGGCATACTCCGATAATTCATCTACCAACTTATCACGTTGATCTCTTAGATCATTTGCCGTTCCGCCCTGTAACTCTAAGGTATTGATCTGTTTATTCAACGTTGCAACCTGAGCCGCAATAGAGTTAATACGCTCTGCTGTTGTCTTAATGTCCGTATTTGCTTCCTTTTGTACACTCTGCAAACTATTTCCTAAATAATTAATAAAATCTGCCAAATTATCTGCGGATTCAATTGCTGCCGTCCTTGTAGTAGAATCCGCTGCATTTTTTTGTACATCTTCCAATGCGTTATAAAAATTTGTAAGATACGCTGTCAGTCCTTGGGAATCTTTATCTGTCTCTTTGAAATAGTTCTGTACAGAGGACATGTAATATTCCTTGGTACTATAATTTCCATAAGCAGTATTACTAATTCTGTATTTTTCATCATAATAGATATTTCTTTGACGCTCTACGCTAATCAATGTTACACCAGTACCAGCCATACCTGCTCTTGAATAAACAGAAATTGGTGTTCCTGCTTCAAAGCTTGCTACCTGTCTTGAATATCCTGTTGTATTGGCATTTGCAGAATTATGCACAGTTGTATTCAATCCTATCTGTGCCGCATTTAATCCCGTCTTTCCAATACTCAAACCAAAAAATGTTGATGGCATACTTTATTCCCCCTTATGATAATTTATTTAGTAAATCTGCCAACATCTCATCTATCGTTGTAATATATCTTGAATTTGCTGTATAGGCATATTGAAATTGTATCAAATACGTCAATTGTTCATCTGAAGAAACACCTGAAACAGCTTGTCGATTGCTATCTATACCTTCTGCCAGCCCCTCCTGGTCACTTGCCATACTTTTATATTCTCTTCCTACTGTTGCCAGATTTCCAATTAACGCCTGATAGTAATCCGTAAATGTATGTTTTGTTAGTACATTCGGATTAATTGTATCAAACTCTACATTCCAAATTTCTTTTAATTTTTCACAGGTTCCCTCATCATATCCATCCACACCACCAAGATAGTTATTGGCTGATAATGGGAGTTTAGATGGATTGTCCAGCAGATTTTCATTCATAATCATCTGTTTGGTCGTATACAATGTATACTCATCCTTTGGATCTTCTTCATTGTAAATCCAAATCTTTTTCTTTGATGTATTTCCATCTTTATCAGCAACTTCAATTTCCACTTCTGTATATCGTTCTACTGCTTGACGAGAAAATAACTCTTCTCTAGGAGTGGCATCTTCATCCATGCCTACCGCCGCATTGTACTCATCCCATATTTTTACATCACTTAAATTCTTTGTAACTGTTTTTCCTCTATAGTCTGTATAAGTAACCTCTGTTTCTGTTGTAGTTAATCCCAAATTTCCAAGCACAGAATCCATGTCACTATTTGGACAAAGTACATCATTAATGACTGTGGCTACTGCATGAATCAACTTATCAAAACTAGCCTGATTGTTCATAATAATATAAGAACCCACGGTTTTATTGTAATCAATTACATCTTGGTCATATACTTCTTGATCGAAGGTTCCATTTTTATTATACTTTTCATCTGTTTTAGAAGGAATATCTGTATATTTGCCTGCCGCATCCCCTCTCGCCATCAATAAACTCTTCAACTTACCTACATCTGTATTTTTTTCTGAAGAAAATCCCTGATCTAAGTTAAATACCGGATTTCCAGTTCCCCATACAGCATTTAGCATCGTTGTGGTCTCATTTAAAGGTTCTGTATGTATTTTATATACATGATCCTGGCTAACAAACTGTGTTCCCTCAATATTAACCAACACCCTGCCATCCACATCTTCATAATAACTTATGCTTGCATACTCTCCTAGTTCATCCAATAAAAGGTTTCTTTGATCTCGATAATCATTTGCATTTTCTGAACCACTTTCATATCGGACAATCTGTGCATTTAATGTATCAATCTGTTCTCCAATTTGATTAATACGGTCTACTGACGCTTGTATCTGTGTATTCAAATTCACCTGATAAGATTCCAACTGACTATATATATCTTGTGCACGAAGCAAAAATGTATTTGCTGTACTTATAAATGCCGTACGCTTTACTATACTATCTGGCTCCTTTGCCAATTCCTGTACAGCATTCCACACATCTGCCACTGTATTCTGAAACTGTACTCCGTTCATCTCACCCATAAGATTTTCTATTTCTGAAACAGCTTCACTTTGTACTTCATAAAATTTCTGTCTTCCTACTTCCAAACGATATGCCTTATCATAAAAAACATTTCTGCTTTGTTTTATAGCTGCTACTTCACTTCCTAAACCAACTTGCGAATAACTAATATGGCTACTACCTATTGTATTATAAATCTTGTCTGCATTTATTATATCCTGTCTGGAATAGCCTTTTGTATTTACATTGGCAAGGTTGTGAGCAGTCGTATTTACAGCCGTCTGTGCTGCCTTTAGTCCACTAACACCAGTAGACAGACTTGTCATCAAGCTCATGATATCACCTTTTCCTTTCTATACTGGTTTACTATGCTTATTGCTTTGCATCAAACGTCCCTGCTTGCAAAGCCGGTGCATCTTCTGTAATTGCACCTTTCGTATAGTTGTTCCCTGGCGACATCCTTGTGCTTTGAATCAAATTCATATTGAATTCTATCATTTCTAGGGATTGTACTATTAACGATTTGTTTTGAATATTGATATTTTTTAATTCCTGAACGGTTTGTTTTAATTGATCATGTATTTGTGAAAGCTGTTTTTGTTCTTTTGGTTGTTTCTCTAACAGCTTAATTATCTCTTCTAATGTAAGCTCCTCTGGCTTACGGTTTAATAATATTCCTATATTAACAATAACCTCGGATCTCCTTTTTTCCAAAACAGTTACCTGGTCTATTGCCAACTGTTCCTGTTCTGTGATTTCTTGAAGAGATTCGAGGTTATTTTTTATAATCACATTTTTCTTTTCCGATGCTATCGGAATAATTTTCTCATATAATTGCTGTTCCTCCGTAAGTATGGAAATCAGCTCTTGTATTACACTTGCCAAAAGGAAGCCCCCTCCTTATATTCGTCTTTTGTCTTAGAAAATGGAGTCTGTCATACTATTTAAAATCTTCTCTGCCACATCCTCTGTAGATACTTTGTATGTTCCTTCTTCCATCTGTTTTTTAATTGCTGCAACTCTTTCTTCCCTAATATCTGAAGTTTCTGAAAGTGCCTTCTTTGCAACAGCTAAATCTTTTCCAGCCTGAGATATTTCAAACTTATCACCTTTTGCTATCTTTTTCTCTGTATTAACTTTTTGAGTCTGCTTTGTTGTCTGATATACCTGATTCACCGCATTATACGCATCTATTCTCATGATAATCACCACCTTTTTTCTTTGTACTTTTTATATCGGCCCATTTTCATAAAACGTTATAGACTTTTGAAATTTTTTCGCTTTTTGTGAATTATGTCAATTCTTTCCTATTTCTTTTTCTGGCTTTCATGCATATTGCCTATGCCTATGCATACAAACCTCTATGACCTCCATTTGCATCAACAGAGACCTCAGACAACGCACCCTTTCCATACGTCAAACCAGAATATAACTTCTGTACATTCGACATCATTGGTCCTGCATGATCTTTAGAAGCAACCTCTGCATATGCATATCGTAACTTATCAAGCAAACGAATACACGCCTCTATGTCTTTATCTTTCTGCTTCATACGAGCCTCAATAATAATCTTATTTACAAATTTGTAAATAGATAACAATTGATAGGAAATCTTATACTCATAATTCAAAGTTCCCATCAACTCATTTAGAAATTTTTGGGCATTCTGAAGTGAAATGTCAAAATTTTGAAGTTCCTGCTTTTCAAACTCTTCCAATGCCTCTCTCAGTTCTTCCTGCACAATTTCATACACAATCACTAGAAGCTCTGTACGATTCGCCTGCGTTATCCTTGCAGAAAACTCCTGCCTTTTTTCTCTTTCCATAATGCCGCCTCCTATGCGTATTGCGTTTTCTTTCCTCATCTCTCGTTTTATATATCGGCTTATTTTTTTACTACCTTATAGTATTCCCCAAAAAAAGGTAACAACTATAAGAAGGGGTTCTAATCTTTGACTTGTTAAGCATAGCAAAAAAAGACTTCGCAAACAATGATATGCGAAGTCTCTTTTTTATTTCTATTGCATCTATTATTGTAATAAAGACAAAATATTTTGTGGCAGTTGATTTGCTTGTGCCAACATAGAAGTGCCTGCCTGTGATAGTACATTTAGCTGCGTATAGTTTGACATTTCCTCTGCCATATCCAAATCTTCAATACGTGAAAGTGCTTCTGTTAAATTTTCATTTGATGTATCCAGATTACTGATGGCATGTTCCAAACGATTTTCATAAGCTCCAAGCTTTGCACGAACAGAAGATACTTTATTGATAGCCTTATCGTATAAAGTAATCGCTTCTCCCGCAGCATTTGTATTTCCTACATTTACATTTTCAATTCCAAGAGTTTCAGAATTTACCTTTGGAATACTGATACTAACGGTCTGTTCTTCATTGGCTCCAATCTGAAGTGTCATAGGTCCTGCATCTAAAACAGTAAGCTCTACATCCAGATTTGCAATTGCATTACCACCTGCATCAGTTAAGGCATCTTCCTCTAACATGACAACCATTTCAAATCCATCTTTATCTGAAATCGTAACTTTATTTCCATCTGCTGCCGCAGTGGCAGCCAAAGAAAATGTCTTTGCATCTTCTGAACCATCTGCCGCTTTATTTGCTGTAGTAGTAAGTTCTATTTCTGCGTCTTTTCCTACCGCTTTCATATTGTTTGAATTTGTATCAATTCCAAGAAAATCTGCTAAGTCTTTGTTATCGCAGTATACTTCTACCTTTCGTGCTGCTCCTGCCTCTTTGGATTCAAAATTCAGATATGCACCTTTTTCTACAGCCCCCTGCGTCTTTCCTGCTGCATCTGTCGTTGTATACACATCCACATTTACACTGCTTCCCAAATCTCTTAATTGTGTATACACATCTGCCAAGGATGCTCCTTTTTCGATTTCTACTGTTTCCCCATTAATCGTAATCTTACCAGATGCAGGTGCGGCTGTCTCCGCAATCGCTGCAGGGGATGTCACTTTTGCTTTTTCTCCTACTTTTGTTACTGAAATCTTATAACTTTTTGCCGTAACTGCATCTGATGTTGAAACAATATTCACCTTAGTGCTACTTGAATATGTCTTTCGATCAGAATCTCCATTCAATAGTTTCTTGGTATTAAACTCTGTATCTTCTGATATACGATCAATTTCCGCACTTAGATTATCAATCTCTAATTGGATTGCTTCTCTATCCTCTGCTGTATTTGTTTCATTTACTGCCTGTACAGAAAGTTCACGCATTCTTTGTAACATAGATTCTACCTCATTTAAAGCACCCTCTGCTGTCTGAATAACTGAAATACCATCAGAGGCATTTCTAGATGCCTGATCCAAACCACGAATCTGTGTTTTCATCTTTTGTGAAATTGCCATTCCTGCTGCATCATCCGCTGCACGATTAATACGATAACCAGAAGATAAACGTTCTACACTTTTCTCCATTGCTTCATTTGTTCTTTGTAATTTAATGTTTGATTTAATCGCTGAAATATTATGATTGATTTTCATAATTAACTCCCTTCCGCCTCATGAAGGCTCTCCATGCTCCTTGTTACTCTACACACGCCGCTATATGTTTCACAAATGTTTTTGCTACCGCATATAATTTTGCAGCATTTTTTTTATTGTCCATGTCTGTTACATTATGAGCCTCCATGCTCCTTGTATGTAATCCGTAAATCACTCGTCCAAGTTCCATCCCTTGTCCTTTCAGACGATCTTCAAACGCACCTTCTCTGTCACGAAGACTTTCCGATGCTTTCTTTGAATCGGTAAGAAGTGTCCCTTCTACCGTATCTCCATTTACCATAAACTCTGCTCTAATTTCTCCAAAGCCTTCTATGTCTGTTGATATGGTAACCTTGCCCTGTTCTTCGGTGCCATTTAAAATTGTCACATGCATAGTTGTAATATTTTCACCTGTCTGAACTGGTATCTGATAATCCTGTCGTCCCGCCAGTCTTCTGGCTAATCCAACACTATTTGCCATAACCCGCAATTCCTGTAATCCCATAGAATGAATCTGTCTGTCTGCAAACCCATTCTGTAGAATATTTTCTACCTGCTTTTCCAATCTTTCATACTGTAATTGCATCGTATCCGCATCTTCCAAAGCATCTGCCATTCCATCTATTGTATCGTTTATCTCTTCTTGTTGCTCTTTTGGCAATTTTCTTGCTTTGTCTTGAAGCTGCTTATATATCTCTCCAAATTGACTGGCTGCAATTACATTTTCTACTGTAACAGGTATTCCTTCTGCTCTTAAATAAGAGAGAACCGCATCACTATTATCGGATACTTGTTGTAAAATCTTTATCTTTTCCTTCTCGTATGAAGTATCTTTTCCCTCTTCCTGTTCCACCTGTCTGTTTGCTTCTTTAAGTTTCCAAAGTAATTCTTCCACATTTTCCTTCATCAAATCTGCAAATTTTTGTTGTCCTGTTTCTCCAGTCAACATTTTTTCCAACCCAGATGGTGAAATCTCCTCTGTCAGTTCTTCTACTATATTCTGATAATATTTTGCCTTTATATCCATATCACCCTCTTCCGTATTAGAAAAGGTTTCCTGCATTTGAGATAATAATGTTCCTCTGCTATATTTAATATCCTGCATATCCGTACTATCTGCGGCCTGCATTTCTACGCCTCCATTTTTCAAGGTACGAATAGCAGTGTACAAATTTTCCAGCGTCAGTTCTCTATCTGTCTGTACCACATAACCTACTGCAGCACCATCCATCTTCTGTACATTATTTAACAATCGATAAATATTGATAAATGTCTGTCTGTCTTCCTGACTAATACTATTTCTCTGTTCTAATTGGTAAAGATATTTACTATATTTTTCATCCTCCGATATACCAAGTTCTTCTTTTATGCCATTAATCACTGTATCCAATTCATCTAGATTTGACTGCAATGGATTGATATTTCTCCTGATAAGTTCTACGGTCACTGCTGGATGCAAGTCGTTTATCACCTTATTGACCTGACTATCATACTCTTTTATTTTGTATATATTTTCTTCTGTAATTGGCATAGTATTGTGTGCAAGAATTCTCACCGCACGCTGATTTTCCTCTGTAGATTGCATACCTAAATCTTCTAATATGGCATCTACATTACGAAACGCCTTTTGTATACTATCGCCTAATTGACGGTCTGGTTTTGTCATAAGAGTCTCATAAGCAGTTTCTGCCTGCTCAAATTTTTGCCTCTGCTTTGCTCCTTCTCCCTGCAATTCTTCTAGCGTAATTTCTGCCCTTTTTACAAGTGTAGTACCCAAAATAACATTTGGAGCATCTTTTAAGGATTGTACACACTGCTGCGTGTCACGCAACATAGCAATATTTTCCTGACTATCCACAACGCCACTCTCCTGTAATAGTCCTTGATAATATGCATCCTCTATGTCTCGCAACCCATCAATTATTTCTTCTATATGTTCCAAATTTAAGTCAATTCCTTTTTCCTGTAATCGGCTGGCACTATCCGCAGTCATTTTTAATCGTACTTCCTCCAGTTGTCTGCGTTTTGTAACAACAGAAATATCAAAATCGTTTTCTGATAAGTCTTGAAGCTGCTCATTTACCTTTGTTAAAAATGTATCAACCGCCTGCTGTACAGAAGACATAGTCGGTGTCAGCAAAGAAACCTCTTCTGGATTTTCACCTCGTGCCATTCCTTCTGTCACCTGTTCTAATACCACCTCTGGATCATACTGTTCTTTTATATCCTGCATCGTAGTAAGATTTTCTATCATTTCCCCTGTAATAGGTAAATCATGTTCAAACAGCCATTTTGCCTGCTCCATTACTTCATCCGTTACCTCAATACCATCTTCCGTCAACATCTTCTCTGCCTGCGGTGCTATTTCCTGCCAAGTATCTGTCAAATCAAAAGCCTGTGCATTTTGTGCATCACTTTCATAAGATACGACCTGCGATTGATAAGACACTCCCTGCCCCACCTTATAATTGCTAAACTTACTGCTACTTCCTGCATATTGTGCATGATATACATTCTCTATCGTAGGCTCCAGTGCATTTTCCAACATATAATTCATCGCAGACTCAGACAAATTCGGTGTAACTGCTGCCCTGTACATAACCCCGGAAACTTTCTTTATATTTGCCTCCGTCACAGGTAAATCTGCCTGTGTCAAAGCATTTGCAATCTGCTCTGCCAATGGACTTCCAGCAATATTTTGCACCTGATTTTTTATCCTTACTTTTTCAATTTCTTTCTGATAATCTTCTCTATGTTCTACACACTGGTCAATACCTTCCTGCTTTGCCTGCCTTTGTTGTTTGATACGCTCTAATGCTCGTTCCAGACGTTCCAGTTCATATTTTTCAATGGACATACCCTCTTGTTCTATGTCATTGCAATCTTCTCCAGTCATACGTTCACTCACAGAATCCAAACTGCCCGTTTCCTGTTCTTTCTCTGTGCCATTACTCATTTCCATGTAATCTGCAAAATTCATCTGATCGTTATCCACTATAGTGCAAATCATTCCCCTAGCTTCACTATCAGAGTCTATACCATTTTCCACTTCCTTTAATACAATACTATTCTTTGATACATCCCTTATTTCAAAACTTCTCTGTTCGCCCTCCCTGGCATTGTGTACTGCACCTTTTGGTACCTGCACCTGCGTACCATTAAAGTCAATGGAAATCTTCTCGGATACTCCAGCAATCGTTCCTACAATAATCTGGCCCTTCATGCCAAGCTTTGTATAATCCATCCCGGATTTTCCTTCTCTGGACATGCTGATTTTACATGCATTTGTTGATTTTACACTACCTGCAATCTCCATCGATTTCCCACTCACCTTTCCTATATTCTATGTTACATTTCGGCTACTCTATTTTAAAACATTAGCATAACTATCCAGTGCGTTCCTCATACACCAGAATTAAATTCTTCAAAACCGACAAATTTGCAACAAAAAAAAAGAAGCATAACCATATCCCCATTATGGTCTGCTTCTTTTTCCTGACAATCTTCTCCCCAGAAATTGTCTTTTCATTCTTCTTCCATTTTACTGCTTAAATAACACGATCTTTTTTAGAGATGCAAGCCCTTCCTTTTTGTTCGCATCATAATATAACTCCTTGTTGGCATTCTCTGCTGTATTGAAATCATCTCCCCATTTCAGTGTCACACACTGTATCTCAATACATCTGAGTCTGACCATTTTCCTGAGCCTTCTGTCATAGATATGGAATATTGTAACCGAAACTTCCGAACACTCCCTTTGCATCTAAAAAGCATTTGCCTTTTAATACCTTCCCTACAACCTAATACCTTCCCCAAGGTTTTCCGTCTCTATGATATCTCTCAGTGTAAGTTTATCCTCATTACCCTTTCCGCTACCGAAAAAGCTCTGAGACTCGCTGAACAGATTGTTATGCATTACATGTCATACTCCCTTTTGACCTGTTTTGTTCGATACTGTCAACTAAGTTCTTTTCCTTACACGAATATTATGACACATTCCTCCTGTTTTTGCAATAGTTTTTTCTATTTTTCTGAACTTTTTACTTTTACTTTTTATTTTGTGTAGTTATTGTTGTTTTTCTCTATTTTTTCTCAAGTTATTACAATTGTCACCAAAATTTGTATACAAAGTGCAGAACTTTGACTGGATGCTCACATAAGCATGAACTTTGACTCGTTACCCGAATAAGCAAAAAGAAAGTGCCAAATACAAACTCTCTCGCTTGCATATAACACTTTCTATAAAATATCTTTATTTCTTTTTAAATCTGGCAAAAAAGCCTTTCTTTTCTTCCTTTTGTTCTACTCCGCCACGCGCACCTTTTATGTCCATAATATAAATTCCACTTACAACTGCTTTTACTTCTTTCTTTACTGGAATCAAATCATATACTTTTTCATCACAAAGCATTGTAACAATCTTAGGACCAATTTTTACTTTTACCACTGGTACTTTTGCTCTTTTCATATACCATTTTGACTGTTCCATCACAATTTTAGGTAAATTGGCATCCTGTAATTTCATCTTCTTTTTATCAATCACAAGCAAAGACTGTACCTGCGATCCCGCACGCATCTGCTCCTGCGAAGACTCTGCCTGTTCCTGCATCTGTTTTCCTTTTCGATAAAGTAAGACACAGGCAACTACTAAAATTACTACAACAACCAATAAAATAATCAGCCATTTCATATGTAATTACCTCCTACATTTTTCATTTTTATTCTTATAGCTACTTTTTAACTATCTATCATAATCTCCTCGACTCACATAATTAAAACTATATCATATCTTAGTCTATATTTTCAAGCATTTCTTCTACCTTTTTCTGCATATAGACACCCATATGTCTTTTTTCTTCTGTGCTTAGGTCTTTCGGATAAATAGGTTTGCCATATACAACAGATACTTTAGTTGGTGATAGCCATGCAAAATGATGACCAATTACCTTTTCTGTATTTTTCATAGCTACTGGCACAATTGCACATCCAGTCTTTGTAGATAATTTAAAGCTTCCATCATGAAAAGGTAATAATGGCAATAGCTCTTTCTGTCGATTTCTTGTACCCTCCGGCATGATAAAAATCGAATATCCCTGTTTAATCTGTTCAATTCCTGTAAGAATTGTCTGCATTCCTTCTCTTGGATTTTCACGATTCAGGAAAAGACATTTCAAAAATCGCATCCATCGACTGACACAAGGCACCTTCTTTAAATCATCTTTTGAAACAAAACCTGTCAAAGTAGGAGTCGTAATATATCCTGCTAATATATCGCAATAACTTCTGTGGTTTGCAATATATAGCACTGCTTCATCTTTTGGTATATTTTCCAGACCTTTGCACTCAATTTTAGCTCCTGCCAGTATAAATATAATACGAAATGCAACTTTCACTATCCTTTGCGAAAATGCAACCTGTAATCTCTCATCCTTCTTTCCTAAAAGCCAGGTTACCAAATATAATGGTAAACTGATAATCGCAAATAAGACTAAAAATACCCCCACCAAAATTATTCTCATATTTTTTCCTCGCTTCTATTTTCCCAATTATTTAGCTGCAATTTTAATGGCAACTTTACAATCTGCAACATGATTATAATTCATATCTAACGTATATTTTAATACTACATCAATTACATCTTCTACTTCTTTAATAAATATATCTGTTGTGTCAATTCCTACCATTAAATCTCCGTATGGTGTCTTATAACAACTCGTTGTTTTTTGCATCGTATCGAAAACCATCTGCACATTACTCATTCCCTGCTTAATAATTTCCACATGATTCTCTTCAAAAACCAACGTCACATTCGTAATTTCCTGGTCTTCTTCATCCACCTCTTCGTACTGTACCAAATGCCTTCCATCTTCACAAACATAAGTACCAGAAGAAATAGTTTCTATCGGCTCTCCTTTTTCTTGTTCTACATTTTGTAATCCCTGTAGTGATACAATGACCTCTTTTGTCATGCGTACCTCCTCTTTCTGTCTTAGTATTGCTCTATATTTACAACATTTGCCTCCATTACATCACATGGTAGAATCGTGTTGGCAAACGCCTTAAACTTTTCTGCACCATCACTTACATAAAATCTATGCTCTGTTGGCTCCCATTCCAAACGGTTCATTTGTTTTTCTTCCAAAACGGCCTTTAATTTCAACGCCGTTTCATAAGCAGGATTTACCAACTCTACCTCTTCCCCCATAACTTTTTGTATGGTATGTCGAAGCAAAGGATAATGCGTACACCCCAACACAAGCGAATCTACTCCATATCCCTTCAATTCACTTAAATACCGTTCTGCAATCTCGATAGTAACCGAGTCATATAACCAGTTTTCTTCCACTAGGGGTACAAACAGCGGACAAGCTCTGGAATACACTTGTGCTTCTGGTTTTATCTTACGAAGACATTGGCTATATATTCCACTATTTACAGTTGCTACTGTTCCAATTACACCAATCTTGTTATTTTTCGTTGCTTTTGCTGCTGCTCTTGCCCCTGGTTCCACAACTCCCAACACTGGAATATCATTTTCCTGCTTTAATGTCTCTAGGGCTAATGCACTTGCTGTATTACAAGCAATTACAATGGCTTTTACCTCCTTTGTACGCAGAAACTGAGCAATTTGCCTAGAATAACCGATAATAGTTTCCTTTGATTTACTTCCATATGGCACACGAGCCGTATCACCAAAGTAAACAATATTTTCATTAGGCAACTGGTTAATAATCTCTCTTGCTACTGTCAATCCACCTACACCAGAATCAAATACCCCTATGGGATTCTCACGCATATGATTCTCACCCATGATTCTCCTCCTTATGGATTATCGCATATATGCAGTTTCAATCAACGTATCCACCAACTCTTTGGTATCTATACCCGCTGCTGACCAAAGCATAGGATACATACTAATACTTGTAAAACCAGGAAGCGTATTGATTTCATTAAATACAACCTCATTTGTTTCCTGCTCCACAAAGAAATCTACTCTTGATAAACCTGCTCCATCTACAGCTATAAATATTGCCTTCGCCGCATCTCTGACTTTCTCTTCTACACCTTCTGGAAGCTCTGGTGAAATAACCGTTCTAGATTCCGGATTATTATATTTTGCTTCATAATCATAAAAATCTGCTGCTGCTAAAATTTCTCCCACTCCTGATGCTTTCACTTCTTTTCCACCTAAAACAGCACATTCTATCTCTCTTCCAACAATGGTCTCTTCCACCAATATCTTTCTATCATGCTGTACTGCAAGTTCCAATGCTTCTTTCAATTCTTTGCGATCATGTGCCTTAGATACTCCCTGTGAAGACCCTGCATTGGATGGCTTTACAAATACGGGATAAGAAAGTTTTGCTTCCACTTTTGACAGCACGTTCTCCATATCTTCTAAGTCTCTCTTCAATACAGGAACATACGCAGCCTGACGAATATGTAAAGTATCCACAATAATTTTCGTATACAGTTTATCCATCGACACAGCCGATGCTAATACTCCACATCCTACATATGGAATCTTTGACAATTCGAATATTCCCTGAATTGTTCCATCCTCTCCATATAATCCATGAAGGGCTGGAAATATCACATCAACCTTTTTCTGTGTCAATTTATCTCCCTCTATATAAAGGATGCCTTTCTGTGCTGTATCCGGTGAAATAACCGCAGTCACTTTACTCTCTCTCCATGTACCATTTTCAATATCTGTAACTGAATTTACTTTTAACCATCTTCCATCTTTTGTAATTCCAATCATCAGAATTTCATATTTTTCTGTATTTATATTCTTTATAATAGTTGTGGCTGAAATGCAAGATACCTCATGTTCTGAAGATTGTCCCCCAAACACAACTGCAATTGTTTTTTTACTCATATTCTTCTTTCCTTTCTCACCTTGTTTTCACTAGATTACATTGTAACCTTATTAGAATAAATAGTCAACAAAGTAATTAGGAAACCACCTTTTATAGCATCATTTGAATATAGATTTCCATAATTCTACTATTTTTAATCGATATTCTACTGTAACATTCTTATCATCTATACAGGCAAATTCATCCTGACTCAGTTGTTCTTTTAATTTATCTTTTGATTCTTTTGGCACTACCGCCATTCCCTCCTCTACCATGCATAAACTCGGATACATAACACACCACCAGTTATGCCCCCTTGCCTCTCCGATTTCAATCTGTAAGGTTTCGTATTTTCCTGCCGGAAAAACTGTATCTCCATACTTTTTAACAGGGAACTCATTTATAGTAAGATATGCAGTTACCGGTTCACTGCACCCCTGCTCTTGTAACGTATCCTCCGCAACTTTAGTAATATTCTGAAGATTCTCTTTTATGACCTGTTCTGCTTCTTTCTTTGTATAAATATCTTTTAATTCTCCCTGCATTTCTTCTACCACTGCATCTCTCACTTTTAATTTTAATTCTTGATCCTGTGCTTTATCGCTATTTGCCAGCACATGAAATCGAATAACCTGTTCTGCAATTCCCTGTTGCAATTCATCAACCTTTTTTTCTTCTTTTCCAACATTCAAAACAAAAATCACCCCTAAAAACAATACAATAACAATTACCCTTACCTTTCCAATAATGCTCATTTTACTTCTCCCCTTTTTTATTTTATATAGATAAATCTTCCCTCTTTTACCACTTTTATACTATTTCTTATTGTGGTATAATTATTTACAAATTGTATACAATGTACACTAGGAGGTTATTCGATGAATACAATTATAAAAAGGGCCTATGGTAAACTAAATTTATCTTTGGATATTGTTGGCAAACGCGAAGATGGCTATCATCTTGTATGTATGGTTATGCAAACGGTTAATTTATATGATGAACTAACGATTCAAAAAACAGACGAACCAGGTATCCAGCTTACGACAAACAGAGCTGATCTTCCTACAAACGAAGATAATTTAATCTATAAAGCTGCGAAATTACTTTTGGATGAATTTCAGATTAAAAAAGGAGTCTCCATTCATCTAAAAAAACAGATTCCAGTCGCTGCAGGTATGGCAGGTGGCAGTGCTGACTGTGCAGCTACCTTACTAGGTATCAACACACTGTTTGATTTAAAACTTACCGAACAGGATTTGCAAAAACGGGCTGTTACTATGGGGGCAGACATCCCTTACTGTATTATGGGGGGGACCGTCTTATCTGAAGGAATCGGCGAAGTTTTAACCCCCATCTCACCAGTACCGGATTGCCATGTGCTTCTTGTGAAACCAAATATTGATATTTCTACTAAATGGGTATATCAGACGTTACGTTGGAATGAACTTACCAGTCATCCTGATACTCCACAAATGCTTTCCTCACTTCAATCTCACTCTTTATTGGATATATCTGCCGCTATGGAAAATGTACTGGAAACGGTTACAATTCCTGCGTACCCAATTATTGCCTCCATCAAAGAGAAACTGCTCTCCCTTGGTGCAATCAATGCTATGATGAGTGGTAGTGGTCCTACCGTATTTGGTTTATTTCCTGAGCAGGCAGTAGGCGAAAAAGCATATTCTATTTGCAAAGAACTTTATCCTGATTACCAGGTAGAATGGACACGATTTATTTCCCGCGAAGAAATTAAAAATAAATAAAGGTGGTGAAAAAATATGGAGAAAAAAACAGAAATTGACTGGAGTCAGCTAACCTTATCCATGGATGATTATCTTCCTCTACGCGACGTAGTTTTTAACACACTCCGCCAAGGGATTCTGCGTGGTCTGCTTCCTCCCGGTCTTAGATTAATGGAAATTCAATTAGCCAAACAACTTGGTGTCAGTCGTACTCCTGTAAGAGAAGCCATCCGTATGTTAGAACTGGAAGGTTTAGTGAAAACGGTTCCTAGAAAAGGAGCTGAAGTGGCTGAAATTACACCTAAAGATTTGCATGATGTACTAGAGGTTCGATGTGCATTAGAAGAACTTTCTGTAGAACTGGCATGCAAATCCATCTCTAAGAATGAATTGCAACAACTGCACAGAGTTTTAGATAAATTTAAAGAACTGGTACCTATCGGCGATGTAAATGCTTTAGCGGAATGTGATGTAGAGTTTCACGATATTATTATTCAGTCTACTGAAAATAAACGACTAATTCAACTATTAAACAATCTTCGGGAACAAATGTATCGTTATCGTTTGGAATATCTAAAGGATTTATCCACCCACGAATTACTTGTAAAAGAACATCAAACCATTCTAACTTGTTTAGAAAAAAAAGATGCTGCCGGATCAAAACGTATTATACGAGAACATATAAACCAACAATATGAAGATGTTATTCAAAACCTAAAGGCGCATGCACAAACGGACAAAAACGATAACTCTACATCCACTCTCTAATTTCATATAGAACTACTTTTCATACCAACCACAGTCATCTGACAACTTATTTACTTACGTGCAAGCATACATTCTTACAAAACATTTTTACTCTATAAAATACGACTTCATATATCAAAAAGGACACAGAGATGAAAATAATTTTCTCTCTGTGTCCTTTTTTGTATTTCTTACTAACAATTAATTCTAAACCTTTTGAAAGCATTCAGTAATATTCTTCTATTCAATATTCTCTGCATCAATACAATTGACTAATATTTCATATCTTTTAAAATATCGCAGAAATCAAAGGTAGCAAAGTAATCTTTTGGTGTCTCTGCACGACGAATCATCTGCACGCTACCATCTTCTTTTAATAACAGTTCTGCCGATTTTAATTTTCCATTATAATTATATCCCATCGCAAATCCATGTGCTCCTGTATCATGAATCACAAGATAATCCCCCATATCAATCTTTGGAAGCATACGGTCTACCGCAAACTTATCATTATTTTCGCAAAGTGAACCTGTCACATCATATTTATGATCACATGGTGCATCCTCTTTTCCCAGTACCGTAATATGATGATATGCTCCATACATAGCTGGACGCATCAAGTTTACTGCACATGCATCTACTCCAATATACTCTTTATAAATATGCTTTTCATGAATTGCCTGTGTTACTAAATGTCCATAAGGTGCAAGCATAAAACGTCCAAGTTCTGTAAAAATTGCCACATCACCCATACCTGCTGGTACTAGTACTTCATCAAATGCCTTGTGAACGCCTTCTCCAATTACCATAATATCATTTGGCTCTTTATCTGGTGTATAAGGAATACCAACACCACCAGAAAGATTGATATACTTAATATCTGCTCCTGTTTTTTCTTTTAATTCTACTGCTAATTCAAATAAAATCTTTGCAAGAGTTGGATAATATTCATTACTTACTGTATTACTTGCTAAGAAAGAATGAATACCAAAATACTTAGCACCCATCTTCTGTAATCTCTTAAATGCATCTATCATCTGCTCTTTTGTAAGACCATATTTCGCATCTCCTGGGTTATCCATAATATCTGTTCCCAAAGTAAATGTTCCACCCGGATTATAACGACAGAAAATTGTCTCCGGAATTCCTGCTGTTTTTTCAAGAAAATCAATATGTGTATAGTCATCTAAATTGATATACGCCTTTACTTCTTTTGCCTTTTTATATTCCTCAGCAGGTGTTACATTAGAAGAAAACATAATATCTCCCTCTTTGAAACCTAAAGCTTCTGATAACATCAATTCTGTCATGGAAGAACAATCTGTACCACAGCCTTCTTCCTGTAAAATTTTTAATAAAAATGGATTTGGAGTCGCCTTTACAGCGAAAAATTCCTTAAAACCTTTATTCCAAGCAAATGCCTTTTTTAATTTTCTTGCATTTTCACGAATCCCTTTTTCATCATAAATATGAAAAGGGGTTGGATATTTCTTTACAATTTCCTCAACCTGTTCTTTTGTTACAAATGGTTTCTTGTTCATGTTTACTTTCCTCTTTTCTGTAAATTGACTCACATTCCAACATAGTTTCTATTTTGGAGAAATAGGGACAATACCACTCTTCCCCAGACAATCAACACAATTTTAATATAATTTATCTATACTGTCAAGGCAGAAGGATTTTGCATATTATAAAAATCCTACTATTTCAGCATTATTTTTTGACTTTTCTTTAAGATTGAAAAAATTTGACCAATATGATATATTTTTACATGTTGATATCTTTTCAGCAATGAAGCAAAATATTTAACAAAGGGATTTATAAAATATACTTTGTGGTCCTACCTGCAAAACAGGTATGTTCGTTTACTGCTATACAACTGTTCCGAAACGGTAACATTTAAAAAGAAAGGTTATTTCATTATGATAAAATTAGGAAAACAACAAACACTTACTGCTGCCAGAAAATCTGATTTCGGTATGTATCTCTATGATGCAAATAGTTCAAGAGAAGATCAGGTACTTCTTCCCAAAGGACAAGTTCCTGCTAATATGTCCATAGGAGATGAAATCTCTGTATTTATTTATAAAGATTCGGAAGATCGTTTAATTGCTACTACTACCACACCTGCTCTAACTCTAGGGGAAGTCTCTTTACTTCCTGTAGTTCAAACAACAAACATTGGTGCTTTTCTGGACTGGGGGCTTGCAAAAGATTTATTTCTTCCATTCAAGGAACAAACCCGCCCATTAAAGGAAGGCGATAAAATTCTTGTTGGTCTCTATACAGACAAAAGCAACCGCCTATGTGCTACTATGAAAATCTATGATTTTTTAGCTACAGATTCTCCTTATCAAAAAGATGATACTGTTTATGGGCATGTCTATGAATTAAGTGATAACTTTGGTGTATTTATAGCTGTAGATGACCACTATTCTGCATTACTTCCAAAACAGGAAGTCTATGACACCTTCAAACCTGGTGATTCTATTTGTGCCCGTGTACGCTCTGTTCGTGAGGATGGGAAACTTACTTTGAGCATTCGTGAAAAATCTTTTGTTCAAATGGATGCTGATTCTCAATTCATTTATGAACGACTTACTTCTTCGCACAAAGGTATGTTGCCATTTCATGATAAAACAGATGCCGAAATAATCAAACGAGAATTTCATCTCAGTAAAAATGCATTCAAACGTGCGATTGGACGTTTAATGAAAGAAGGAAAAATTCGCATTGAAAAGGACGGCATTTACTTAAAGCGTTCTTAATTTTTAACAGTTCTAATCATGTTAAACCTATGAAAAACGCAATTTATAAGTTGCAATTATTTAACGGCAATCGCCAATTTCTCACACAAGCATGAACTCTGGCTCATGCCCGCATAAATAAAAAATATCGCATAGACGAAATTACTTTCATCTATGCGATATTTTTTACTATTTGTAAATCAATGCTCCAACATAGCTAGTGTTGCAAAAAGTACATCTTTCTCTAATGGTTTTGGCAATAAGAATTTTAATCCCATCTTTTTGACTTCTGCTAAAAGATTTGCATCAAACAAAGAACTCAGCATGACAATCCTAGCATCCGCATCTTCTTTCATTAAAATTCCTGCTGTCTCCAAACCATCAATACCTGGCATAATAATATCTAAAATCACAATATCCGGTTTTAGCTGACGAAACATTTCCAATCCTTCCTCACCAGACTTTGCACTTCCTATCACTTCATACTCACTATCTTCAACCATATCTTTTAACTGGTGGTATACAAACGGCGAATCATCAACTACCAATATAGTCTGCTTCATACTCTCTCCTCCCCTTTGTTTTCATGCTTACTCCCACAATTCGTAATTTATCTGAAGAAGCATATTCCCATATTCTGATGTAAAGGCTATTAGGCAACTTTGCTCACATGTTTTTTCCTTAATTTCAGGCCTCGCTCCCACTATAGGAACTGTCAAACGAGAGGACTGTCCCACTATATTGTTAATTCGAGTCAAGGCATGCCCCGAAAGAATGTTAATATATTCTCCTAAATACAATTTACGCAAATCAGGATTTGGTTCTTTTCCATCTAACATTTTTCGTATAATTACTTCTTCTAATGAACGTTCCAACTGAAAATACATCCATGAACGAAACGCACCCTTGGACTGTATCCGAATCTCCTCCGCATCAACCACAGTAATGTTCTCTTTGCTATGTTTCAACGGAAAACTTACAATTTCCTCCGTCGCAGATATCAGGCTATCAACAAATGTCTGAAGCACATCCAATTGTACCTTCATTACGGTTGCACCGCCCTTCTGCTGCCTAACGATCTAGAAAACGCATTCTAGCCTCCGCACTTCCCGTTTTCTTTTTCTGAACCGTTGCTTTTGGTGTCTGATACATATTTCCAAATGTATTTTCCAACCTTCTTTTGCATGCCTTACAAAAACGCCCTGTTTTAATCATAGCACCACATTTTTCACACTCTATACCAATCTCTGAACTATCAGAAAAGGATAAACGTTCTTCTCTAATCCAACGTTTAATCTGTTGAACAGACACTTCATTATCCTCTGCAACCTGATTGATAGAAGCATTCGGATTATCATAGATGTACTCCTTTACTTCTTCAAACTTCCCTTCCATCTTCTTTGCACACGCTGGACAAAGAGGTGCTCCTTCTACATAATTAAATATCTTTCCACATTCTTTACAGTTTCTTACTTCCATAATAAATCCCCTCCCTCATTATCGTATATTTAGAAGCCTATTCCAACACATAACACTCCAAAATACACCTCGGCAACATCTGTCTGTTTTAAAACCTTTGCACACGCATCAAGAGTGCTACCCGTAGTATATATATCGTCAACAAGAAGAATTTTCTTTAGTCCCTCATGCTTATTAATCCATTTTTGCGAAATTTTAAATGCATTTTCTAAATTCTTAACACGTTGTCTAGAACCCAATTGCTTCTGAGCAACTGTTTTCCTGTTGCGAATTAACATATCCTCCACTACCGGTATATCCAATTCTTTTCCAATCACCTGCGCAATTACCTGGGCCTGATTGTAACCTCGCTGAATATATCTGGTCCAATGAATTGGTACTGGAATCAATGCATCAATCTCCAATTCCTTTATATTTTTTCCATAATGTTTCACAAATTCTTTTCCGTAAAACTTTCCATACTCACGTCGATGATGATACTTAAAATCTGCAATGGAATGTTTCATCTGTTCATTGTAATTCCACAATGAAAATCCATAAGAAAAATGGTGCTGTTTTCTTATACAGTCTTCACAATACTCTTGTTCCCATCTTAAGATAGATTTGCCACAACATTTACATCTTGGTTCTTTTATAAATGGAGCTTTTTCATAACACTCCTTACATGCAAGACTTCCTTTGTTTTTTACAATTTCTCCACACAAAGGACATCTTCTTGGATATATCAAATTTAATCCATATTCTATTAAACTAATTACATCCTCCTATCCTGCCAGTTTATAATTGTACTTTATATGTATAAACTTGGGCTCCCTGTTTCCATATCCATAAACGAAAGTCAGCCGTATTTACAGCTGACCTTTGCCCATATTAATATAATGATGCTGGATATACACCTTGTTCAACTAATTTTTTCAAAGAAGATTGTACTGTATACTTATCTTCCTTATAAGTCACACCAAACCACTTGTCCTTTGTATCAAGAACTTTTACTTGTGCACTTCCTTCTTTTATTAAATCATCTACTATACTTGGTAGTAAATACTCTGCCTTCAACTCATTGCCTGAAATACCATCCAAAAATTTTACAAATCTTTTATCCAGTTCATCAATAAAATCTGCAGTAAATCCCCACATATTCATTGATGCAGGCTGATTCAATGAAATGCGCAACGATTGTCCATCTCTTATTGCCTTTGCTTCATCCCCATCTCTCTCAATTTCAAAAGTTTCATTTACGTCTAAAAGAATATTATTGTCATCCACATCACAAATTCCTCTTGTAACCGTTCCATTTTCACTCAATGTATTGCCTAATCGGAAACCTGCCATACAAAAATTATATTTTTTGTTTGTTTTTTCCGGATTAATCAGATAATTGTGTACCTTTACAAAAGCTTCCTTGCCATAATAATCATCCGCATTAACAACTACAAAAGGTCCATCTACTATACCCTTGCAACTAAGAACTGCATGTCCTGTTCCCCATGGTTTTTCTCTTCCTTCCGGTAAAGAAAACCCATCTGGCAAATTATGAACATCCTGTATTACATACTGTGTATCTATAATCTTAGAAATACGATTTCCAATTATTTCTTTAAAGTCCTGTTCAATATCTTTGCGAATAATAAAAACAACTTTACTAAATCCAGCCTTAATTGCATCATAAACGGAATAGTCCATGATAATTTCGCCGCTTGGTCCCACAGGTTCTAATTGCTTGATACCACCAAATCGACTACCAAGCCCCGCCGCCATCACTACCAATGTTGTTTTAATCATTTCTTTATCCTCCTTTATGTTTTACTACTTATTATAACATTTATTCCTTTTTTTTGCACTATTTTTTTCAATTTCCACCTTTTTGCACATATTTCTCCAAAATTTTCCAATATATATGTATAAATTGTATAACTATGCTTTCTGAGACAAACTATTCCAACTTTCTAGTCATAAAAGTGTCCCTATCTCTGCTAACTCTTTTAAACGTACATCCAATGATGAACATCTTTTTTGTTCATTTACATTGGCAATCATATTTTGCACCATATGATTACTACCAACAATCGTCACGCACTTTTTTGCTCTTGTTACTGCAGTATATAATAAATTTCTATTAAAAAGCATTTTGGGTCCGTTTAATATCGGCATAACTACAGCAGGATATTCGCTTCCCTGTGCTTTATGAATCGTTATGGCATATGCTAATTCTAACTCATCTAGTTCGGAAAATGGATAGTCTACCAACTTTCCTTCTTCAAACTCAACAGTCATAATCTCTGCAAATGTATTGATTTCTCTTATAATTCCACAATCCCCATTAAACACACCAGCTCCGCTATCCTGCACAATCCCATATTTACTTTTTATTTCCCAATTTAACTGATAATTATTCTTAATCTGCATTACTTTATCTCCCTCACGGAAAATGTGTTTCTGATACTCTTTTTCTTTTTTTCCACTTTCCCTTGGATTTAAGTATTGCTGCAAAATCTGATTAAGACGTTCTACCCCTAATTCTCCCTTTCTCATAGGTGTAAGAACCTGAATATCATACATAGAAGCATTTACATATTTAGGCATCTTGTCTCTTACAAGCTGTATAATTACACTGATAATTACATTGGCATTGTCTCTTGGAAGTAAGAAAAAATCTCTACTTTTATTGTCTATATTCAAATGCTCCCCAGCATTGATTTTATGTGCATTTATGATAATGTCACTTTCTGCGGCCTGTCTAAAAATCTTTGTAAGTTTCGTTACCTGAAAACATTCTGATCTTATTAAATCCTTTAATACATTTCCAGGTCCTACGGATGGAAGCTGATTAACATCCCCTACTAAAATAAGCCTTGTACCTACCACAATCGCTTTCAATAAAGAATGCAATAAATGAATATCCAACATAGAAACCTCATCCACAATTACTACATCTGCTTCCAGAGGATTTTCTTCATTTCTCTGAAATTGAACATGTTGATGCTGTTCGTCATCTACATTTCCACTAAGTTCCAATAATCGATGTATAGTCTGTGCCTCATATCCTGTCGTTTCAGACATTCTTTTTGCTGCTCGACCTGTAGGCGCTGCCAAAAGGATTGTCTGTTCCTCTTGTTCAAAAAATCGAATAATGGCATTGATGGTTGTGGTCTTTCCTGTTCCAGGACCACCTGTAATGATAAGAAGCCCATGTCTTGCAGCTTCTAGTATTGCCTGTTTTTGCAACGAATCCAATTCCATATTCATTTCCTGTTCCAATTGTACCATTCTATGTGCAAATTGCGTGTCCGTATACTCACAAGTTAAATTTAAATCCATCAACATTTTTGCACAATTCAACTCTGCATAATAATAGTAAGAACTATATACACAATTTTGATCCGGCATCTTTTTGATAACAATTTGTTTATCTAATACCATATCCATAAGGTGATGCTCAATCTTCTCGCTATCAATAACTAACAACTCTGCAGTTCTTCGATAAAGTTCCTCCTCAGGCAAATATGTATGTCCTTGATTTGATGCATCCTGTAAAATGTGAAGCATTCCCGCCTTTATACGAAAATCTGAATCTGAGCCGATGCCTACCTTTTTTGCAATCTCATCTGCAATGCGAAAACCAACACCATTAATATCTTCTGCCAACTTATATGGATTCTGACGCATAACTTCATACATTCGGCTTCCGTATTGTTTATAAATTTTTACAGCTAAATTCAACGATATTCCATACTGCTGTAAAAATAACATAGCACTTCGCAATTCTCTTTTTTCTTCAAACTGAATTGCAATCTCTCGGGAAATCCTTTCACTAATTCCTTTTACCTCAGTCAGTCTCTCTGGCTCATCTTCTATGATACGAAATGTATCTTCTTTAAAGTGACGTACCATCCTAGCTGCCAATGCAGGACCAACACCTTTGATTGCCCCAGAACCTAAATAACGCTCCATAGATACTAAATCCGTAGGTTCTTTTACCTCATAGGACTCCACTCTCAATTGCTCTCCATATACATTATGTGCAGTCATAGTTCCCTTTAATCTGACATATTCGCCTTCGTTGATAAAAGAAAATATACCCACACAAGTTAATTCTTCTTCATCCTCGCTGGATAGACTTAATACTGTGTATCCATTTTCTGCATTGCGAAACACAATTTTTTCTACATAGCCTTCCACAGTTTCTATCTGTTCGCTCAAAATATCCTCTCTTTCCTCTATCCTATGCACATTTTACATACTATAATTCCAAACTCTTTTCTTTATTGTTTTTATAGTACCACGATACTACATGCTTTGCAAGTAAGTAGGAAAAGATAACGTTATCCTTCCTCACTATTTTCCACAAACATAATTGCTTCCCATTTAACCTATAATATGTATGTTTTGCGAGTTTCGACATTTAGCAGTAGTCGCCAAGTTTCGCGCAAACGTGGATTTTGGCTCATTACTCACATAAATAAAAAGGGGAACTTCTTTACTATCTTGCCTAAAGCAGTTCCCCTTTTGTCTCTTCCTATATACCGTTTCTTTTCATCGAGTCGTATAATGACTGCGCAATACCTAAATTGCTCTGATCACTTACAATTTCTGCATATTCTTGTATCAAAGTATCCCCAAAATACTGAATATATGAATTTTCCTCATCCTCATCAGATTTTACTGTTTTTTTCGCTTCCTTCATGATTTGCTCAATAAAATATGATTCAAAACTTTTGCAGACATCCATCAATTCTTCATCTGTTGCATTTTTTAAATCTGAATCTGTTAATGTAGACTTCAATGCATTTGCAGATGTACTGCCAGAAATCTGGCTAGAGTCTGTTCCATAAATAGAGCCATAATCATATCCACTCAATCCTGAAATTGCACTCATTTAGTTTCCTCCTCTATTATCTCCGAAGATTGTTTGCCTGCTGCAACATCTCATCTGAAGCTGTAATTGCCTTAGAATTCATCTCATATGCTCTCTGCGCAACAATTAGATTTACCATCTCATCTGCCGCGGATACATTAGAGCCTTCTAAATATTTCTGATGAATCAAACTCTTTTTTAAATTTCCATCTGTAACCTCAAGTCTTGGTGTTCCAGATGCTTCTGATTCTTTAAAAATACTATTGGAGGCTTTTGTTAAACCTGCCGGGTTGTTAAATTGTACCAATCCAATCTGTACGCCAATCGGCTGTAAATTATTACTTGCATCTGGATAATAAAGATTACCTGCCGTATCCACAGAAATCAATGCACTATTATAAGTAGCTGGTATATTAACCTTTTGTCCATTTATATCTAAAATCGGATATCCTTCCGCAGTTGCTAATGTAATTCCATCTGTATCAATTGCCATCTGTAGTGCACCACCTCTTGTGTATCCCACACTACCATCTGGAAGCTGAACCTGGAAAAATCCATTTCCTTCAATGGCAAAATCAAACGTTCCTTCTGTAGCAGATAAAATACCTTGTGTAAACTGTGATGTAATCGCTCCGCTCTTTACACCAAGTCCTACCTGTGCTGGAATTGGCTTAACATCACCTTCACTATCATATGTAGTTCCCTGAATTGTCTGATAAAGCAAAGATTGAAACTCCACCTTCTCTGTTTTATAACCTGTTGTATTTATATTTGCTAAGTTATTTGCTATCGTATCTACATTTGTCTGTTGCGCTTTCATTCCTGAAGCAGCGGTCCATAATGAACGTAACATATTCTTCCTCCTTTTCTATATCAATTACCGATCATCTCTAATTAGGAAATGCGTCCAATTGAATTGCAGGATGCATCTAACATACCATCCACTGTTTGCATAACCTTTTGTCCAGCTTCATATGCACGAGTCACTGTAATCATATCTACCATTTCAGATACAACATTTACATTTGACTGCTCAGTATACCCCTGATTGATATAGCAAGTAGCAGCTTTTTCTGTAGCACCGTCTACCACCTGATATAAATTGTCTCCATATTTTTCAATGTAATCATAATCTTCAAAATCCGTCATAGCCAATGTATCTACATATTCACCATTGGCATAAATAGCACCTGCGCTGTCAATTGTGATTGTTGCATCCACTGGCACCTGAATATCTCCGCTTGAACCCTGCAAATGGTTTCCATTTACATCTACTACATAACCATCCTGTGTCATTTTAAAACAACTATTTCTAGTATATCTTGTTACACTATTTCCATCTTTTGTAGGACAACGTAACGTAAAAAATCCCTGTCCATCAATAGCCAAATCAAAAGTGTTCCCAGTTTCTACAAATGACCCCTGGCTATAATCTGTATATGTCTCTCCAATTTTTACGCCCAATGACATATCACCAATCGCCTGATTACAATATCCTGTAGAATTATCTCTAATTTTCACAGTCAATACATCATCAAATGCCTGATTAGCTACACGCTCTGTTTTGTACCCTACTGTTGCTGAATTCGCAAGGTTATTTGAAATCACGTCCAATCTCTTCTGTTCATTCACCATGCCTGTATATGCTGTGTACAGCCCTCTTACCATCTTTCCTCTCATCCCTTTCCTGTTTTTTTCTGCGTCCGTGCAGATTCACCCTATTCCATCATTTGTTATATCGTACTTTTTTCTAAAAATATTACATTAATGTCCAAAAAAGTAATTTCCCTCTACAATTCTTCACATATATATTTAATATTATACATCATTCTGCAATATATTACAAGAAATAACGTATCATCCCATTTTCTTCACGAAACGTGTTGCTTCTATCTTTGTTCTAGAATTTCTATTTCCCAAAAATAAATGCATTTTGGGTTACATGTATACATACATTTCCATCCGTCATACACTCCAATAATATAGAAAAAAGAAGCCTAGCTCTCATACAAGCAATAGGCTTCCTTTTCAAAACTAATGTGTTTTTATTTCTTTATTTTTCTTTTTTCTTAAAGAAAATATCTTTTCCAGTTAATATTACAGCACCTGCTGAAACTACAACACTCATTAACCAGAAGAACAGATTTGTATGATCTCCTGTTTTTGGTGTAGAAGATGGGATATCTGGTTCCACCTCTACCACTGGTTCTTTCGTAGGTTTTGTTGTCTTTACTGGAACATTTGGAACTTCTGGTGTCTCATCAATCACCTGAGGTTCCTCTGTTGGTTCTACCGTTGGTTCCGGTGTGTCCACAATTGGCTCCGGTGTATTCACATCCGCTGGAGTAATTGGCTTTGGAGTATCTGTAGGTTCCACAGTTGGCTCTACCGTTGGTACTACGGTTGGTATCATTGTAGGCTCTACGGTTGGCTTCGCAGTTGGTTCTGGCGTTGGCTCCTTTGTTGGCTCCGCTGTAACTGCTGCTGGTGTTGTTGGCGCCGGCGTTGGCTCTTTTGTTGGCTCTGGTGTCGGTTCCTCTACTCTAGCATTCACAAATGTATAGTAGTTCTTCTCTCTATCCTGTGAAATAGTACCTGCTGCAACCTTATCTGTATATGTATCATTATATTTATTGACTGTAGATAACACGTACTTACCAGACGCATCTGCAAGCTCTTTTACTTCATACTTTGTCTGAACTGGAACACCTGTAATAGTTGCTACTTCATGTGCTTTTAATGTAATGTTTCCATTCTTTGTTGTCTTCTTTTCTGAAGTACCATCTTTATATGTTACATAATAATCACCAGAATAAGCCTCTGCCTTAGAAGAACCGCCAAAGACATCGCTAAATGTTACCTGGAAATTAAATTCCTGATTTTCATATTTTGCATCATCTGTGAGGTCTTTTCCGATTACCAAATCCCCAACTAAAACTTTGTTGTAATAGTTTACAGTAAGATTTGTTGTAGGTGCATCACTCTGATTCTGGAATAAGAATGTACCATCCTTTTTGCTTCTATCATCCGATGTCACATAATCATCTCTGTTTTCACTATTACTAATCTGTTCCTTTTCATCATTTAAATCCCATGATGTAGTGTACAAATCTTTTAATACTCTTCCGTCATTTGTAAGACCGGTTTCTGTAATATCCAGCGTATCTCCTGTTGTAAACTGATCTGTATAAGTAGTCTGTTCCTCATCTTTTAATAATGGAGTATCTTTCTTATCCATATCATTATCATTTACATTGTAACTAAAGATATCTTTCTTTGTCTGCTCTTTTGTAGCTGGTTTTAAAGCATCATTTACATTACTAATATCAATCTGATTTGTCAATGTTAAACTATTTGGCTGTGGAAGGTTAAAATTAACCTTCATATTTGACTCAATCTTTCCTCTTTCCATATAGAACATTGTCAAAGTATGAGAAGAAGATGTATTTTTTAAAGACTTAATCAATTCTGAAGAAAAATTAGCCTTTACATTTGTCTTGATATGGTCATCTGTTACATACCAATGATTTCTCTCTGCAAAAGCATCACTATTATCTTTTACACCACTTACTGTTGCATACTGTTCATTGAAGTTGATACTTCCTGTAACCTCTCCATGTGCACCACCGATATCTAATGCTAAATAACCATCAATAAATACCCATACATCATCATCACCAGAGAAGTTAAAGACGATATCCTGCCCATTAATTTTTCCATCACTGGTCATATTAAATGGGATTTCCAATTTTACACCAAAACCATAGTTTAGTCTTGTAGAATCTCCATCGGCTGCTGTATTATATGGGAAAAATCCTGGCTTGCAGCCATCTCCATCGTCTCTCTTCTGGTCTAACACCTGAACATTTTTATTATATGTTTTATTATATCCAAGATATTCAAGCTGACCATTGCTCTTCATATGTACAGTATCATATTTACTGTCAAACTCATATGTCTTTACGCCATCTTTCTCAACGGTACGGAATGGGAATGAAACATTTTCTGTGACAGAACCCAAAGCAAGGCTTGAATTTTCATGTGTCGTACCAGTTAAAAAGCTCTTATTAAAATATGGTAATACTTCTGCGCCATTTGCCTGTGTTACATCACCATTCGCATTTAATGTACTATCTACCAAACCTTGTGTAGCGGCATTTACCTGTGCATGTAATCCAAGCTTTCCGCCACCCTTTTGTGATGAATTGGCACCTAACCAAAAGTTCTTTTCCATATTACTACTGTCAGAATTTTTATAGTAAAATCCGCCATTTACATCACTGTTCTGATCTCCAAAAAACAATCCGCAATATAATGGATAACGATTACTTACTGCTGAATTTCCATAATTGTACTTATTAAGCAGTACATTGTTAAACTTTACAAATGAATTGTTTGTCGCACGATTGTCTGTGCCATATACACCATCATCAATTGATCCTGGTGTACTTCCCTTTGCACCTTCAACCTGACTGTCTGAGTAGTAATCATAGAACGTAGATTTCACTACGAACATTTCTTCCTTTGTATCTGGATTTACTACTGTAGATAGATTTTTTGTGCTGTCAGAACCATCTGCCTGAGCGGTACTATCTGTAGCTAACGCTAAACCAACACCGCTAATTGATGTTACTAACAAAACCAATGAAAGCACAAAGGCTAAAATCTTCATTGGAGATTTTGTAACCTTAATCGATACTGTTTTCATTGTATTTCTCCTCCTTTTTTTCATCATACCCTTATTTTTTGTTCCCCTATAGAATAGCACATTAGTCCTATTTTTTCAATATTCTCACAAAAACATTTCTATTTTCTTCCTATTTTTGTATTTTTTCACTCCATTTTTTTTCATTTAGCACAAAAAACGCAAAAATGCACAACTCCTTTGTCGTAAATCACCTTTTTTCCGTTATATACTACATAAATTTTTTTTGCCGTTTTTTTTGTACAGCTATTATCACTTTCTGTAACCGTTCTGTAACGCCTATCATCTGGTCAAAACATCATTTAAAATTTGTGCCAAATATGGCATAGTGTTTTTTGCTTCCTCAATCGTATTATTTTGATTGCCAAGCTCTATCAATAAAAAACGTTTGCATAAATGCATATTATACCGATAACCTTTTAAATAATTCTTAATCGTTAAGTCAGGATAACGTTCCATCGCACGCAATTTTACTTGTAAACCAAATGCCAGATTATCCTGTAAGTTATCATTATGTAAATAAGCAATCTCTCCTCTTTTATTTCTACTTAAACCATTAAATATCATAAATTGTGCAACAGTTTTCCCATCAATTTGTGTCACTCGCTTTGTCTTATTATTTCCTGCATCTCGATGTAAATCAATTACAACTTCTATCGAAGGATTTTCCTCCAAAGTTTTCTTTACTCCATCTAATGCTTTTGTATATGCCTTATTCCTATCCATACTACCATTGATATAATCATATCTTGTTTTATCATGTAATACAGTGAAACCATATTTTTTTTCTAATTGTTCTTCTAATTCTACTCCTACTTCTACAATAGAATTTTTTTTCTTTTCTTCCCCAAAAAATTCAGTTCCACCATGCGTATGGAAAATCAGGATTTTAGGCTCCTTTGCTTTTTTTATGGAATAATCTTTTTTTAACATTTTTTCTACCTGAAATACACTTTTATCCACACTAGTAGTAGAATCTACAATGTAGAATTTTTTCAATAAAAAATTTGCATTTTTATTCTTTTTTAATTGTTCTACCAATTGATTCGACTTTTCATTTTTATCCTTTTCTTCTGGTAATTCTTGTTTCTCATTTAAATCACTTTTTACCTCCTCTAAGAATTTTTCTTCCTGTTCCCTCATTTTACTATTTTCCTCCTCTACTAAATCAATGGTACTGGTACTCTTTTCCTTTTCCTCCTCCCGTTTTTCCAACTGTCTCTGTTTCCACTCGTCCACTCCCATCCCCCTACACAAAAGATAAGAAAAGGCTGGACTGCTTTCCAAATCTCCTAATAATAACTTTTTTTCCCCTAAACTTTCATATACGACCTCTCTGCATATGGTCTTTTTAATCTCCTCACCCATATTGCAGGCATATTTTTTTAGCTCTTTGGCTCTACTTGTCCCAAGAATAATTACAAGAATTAATATATAAAGTAAATAATGATATTTTTTCTTCATCCTATCTCCCCTTTCTTTATTGTATTTTTCTTCCATCTAAAATATACCTGCATAACTGTTTTTATTTCTTATTTTAAAATCTCAGCTCCCGTAAATTGATTCAAAGCATCTGAAAGTATCCTGCTCATGCGTCTTACTTTTTGATCTACATCTTGACCGGTCATAAACATTCCCTTCATTTTTTCATTTTTAATATGATGCATAAACTGTTTTTTCTCCTTGGCTGTCAAATCACTTTTCTCCAGTCCCGCTTCCATATAATCCTCTACAATTGTCTCTGCATCTACAACAGTTGGCACTCCAATAGCAATCACATCCACGCCTAATGTACGCCTATTTAACTCCTTTCGGTTATTTCCCACTCCTGCTCCCGGGCTTATTCCGGTATCTGTCAATTGTATTGTTCTCCCAAGTCTATGCATACTTCTGGCAGCAAGTGCATCCACAACAAAAACAATATCCGGTGTAGTTTTATCAACAATTCCTTTTACTATCTCCTGCATTTCCATACCAGTTTGTGCCATCACTCCGGGTGCTAATGCCTGTGCCTCTGAAAAATGATATTTTTTTTTCATTTCACTTCCAAACTCTCGAATCAAGTGTCTGGTAACCAAGACCTTGTCTATCGTCAACGGCCCTAATGCATCTGGTGTAATTTCCCGATTTCCAAGCCCTAATATAAAACATCTGTCATTTTTTCCTCCTGATAATTGCCTCATTTGTTGTACTAATTCTCTTATGACTGCTTCCTCATTTTCTTCCTCCAACTCTACAGTTATATATGTTCCCTTTTCTTTTCCCATGGTTTTACTCCCCTCATCCGTTCGTATTTCCAAGGTAGCAACTGTCACTCCATCTTTCTCTTCTCGTTTTAAAGCAACCCCTTTAATTTCTTTTTCTCCTTTAATTGCTTCTTTTGCTTCTACTGCTAAATCTGTTCTCTTCATTCTTCACACCAACCTTTTTCTTTTAGGTTGCCCTACCTTATCCTCTTTATACTTTTTTCTATTACTATTTTTTAAGAGTTCGCACAATTATTGTGACAGTAATTAGAAATATTCAACATCTTCTTGACATCGCTCACATTTTATACTAAAATAATATAGTCTGTTTCAGTAGTCGTCCGTGTCCGGCCTACTGACAGAACATAAGACAAAATTAATGATAATATATTTGGAGGTGTAGGAAATTGGCTAACATCAAATCTGCAAAAAAGAGAATTAAAGTAATCGAAACAAAGACTGCAAGAAATAAAGCTATCAGATCTAAGGTTAAGACTGCTATTAAGAAGGTATATGCTGCAATCGACGCTAAGGATAAGGCTGCTGCAACTGCTGCACTTAAAGAAGCAACTACTGAGATTGATAAGGCTGCAAGCAAGGGTATCTATCATAAGAAAAATGCTTCAAGAAAGATTTCTCGTTTAACACTTGCTGTAAATAAGCTTGCTTAATTATAAACGAAATATTATTTGGTAATTATGCTGCATTACCAAAAAAGAACGTCGGGTGTGGGCGTTCTTTTTTTATTCATTTTTATAACAGAATTAACAACTTCACTTCTGTCTCATAAATTTCCATTTAGCAACAACACGGTACTATATGACATGCTACCAACAGCAGATGATGAGCTTTGCTACATGCTTTTCTCGAAGCTTTCTTTATACATCAATTTATCTTTTAACAGAACTCTTTATAAAAAACGGGCACACACTGCCAAACTAGCCGCATATGTGTACCCATTTCAAAAACTTCTATATTAGATTGAATATATAACCAAAAAAACATCTAAATATTACCAAATTCACTCAACTGTAAATCTGGGTTACGGTCCAACACTGTATTAACGCTCCATGGATGCGTAAATATCAGCAATGGATTTCCTTTCAAATCCTTAATTTTCTTCGTATCAGATGTTACACTCAAGGAAGATACATCAATTTCTTCATTTTTTATCCAACGAATATGCTCATATGGTAAAGGTTCCATACGAATTTCTACATTATATTCATTTTCCAAACGATATTTTAAAACATCAAATTGCAGTACTCCAACAACGCCAACAATAATTTCTTCCATACCAGTATTAAACTCCTGGAAAATCTGAATCGCACCCTCCTGGGCAATCTGCTCAATTCCTTTGATAAATTGTTTTCGTTTCATTGTGTCTACCTGACGTACCTTTGCAAAATGTTCTGGTGCAAAAGTCGGAATACCTTCATATTCAATTTTCTTACCTGTTTTACACAGTGTATCACCTATTGAAAAAATTCCCGGATCAAAAACACCGATAATATCTCCCGCATATGCTTCCTCGACATGTTTTCTTTCCTGTGCCATCATCTGTTGTGGCTGAGATAACCGAATCTTTTTGCCTCCCTGCGTATGATACACTTCCATACCTGCTTCAAATTTTCCTGAACAAATTCGCATAAATGCAATTCGGTCTCTGTGTGCTTTATTCATATTAGCTTGAATTTTAAATACAAATGCAGAAAAATCTTCACTAAATGGATCTACCTCTCCATCCAAAGCTTTTCTTGGCAATGGAGAAGTTGTCATTTTCAAAAAGTGTTCCAAAAATGTCTGCACACCAAAGTTGGTAAGGGCTGAACCAAAGAATACTGGTGACAATTTTCCATGACTTACTTTTTCCATGTCAAGCTCATCACTAGCACCGTCCAACAATTCAATCTCTTCTACTAAAGTCTCATGATTCACAGCTCCAATTAATTCATCTACTCCTGGATCTCCTAATGCAACTTGCACCGTTTCCACTTCTTTTTGTCCATTATTAGCGGCTGTAAATCGAGAAATAGTCTTTGTTTGTCTGTCATATACCCCTTTAAAGTTCTTACCAGAACCAATTGGCCAGTTAATCGGGCATGTACGAATACCAAGAACATTCTCGATCTCATCAATCAAATCAAAAGGATCATTCGCCTCACGGTCCATTTTATTGATAAAAGTAAAAATAGGAATCCCACGCATCACACATACTTTAAACAGTTTTATCGTCTGTGCCTCTACACCCTTTGAGCCATCAATAACCATAACCGCAGAATCTGCTGCCATTAAGGTTCGATACGTATCCTCCGAAAAGTCCTGATGTCCAGGTGTATCCAATATGTTAATACAATATCCATCGTAATTAAATTGCAAAACGGAAGAAGTTACGGAAATTCCTCTCTCCTTCTCAATTTCCATCCAGTCAGAAACAGCATGTTTTGCAGTTTTTCGACCTTTAACCGAACCTGCAAGATTAATTGCTCCTCCATATAACAGAAATTTTTCTGTTAAAGTTGTCTTACCAGCATCGGGATGGGATATAATTGCAAATGTTCGTCTTTTTTCAATTTCCTGTTTCATATCAGCCAACGTCGTGTCCTCCTATCCTTATTTAAACCAATTGTCTATCTTTTAGACATAGAAATACGGACATCATGTATGCATGATGCCCGTATTCTTCTATTATTCTTTACAAAGAATTATTTTAAGTCACCCTTTGTAATTGTTTTAATCTTAATCATATCAGCAGGTGCACCTTCCTGTAAAGAACCACCAGCAACGATAACAATAACGTCACCCTCTGCTAATTTTTCTGTCTCAACTGCTTTTTCTACTGCATATGAGAATAATTTATCAGAAGAATCTACTTCTTCAGACTTAATTGGAACAACACCCCAAGCTAAGTTAAGCTGTCTAGCACCTCTCTCGCTAACTGTAGCAGCGATGATTGGGCAGTTTGGACGATAGCTTGATAAGTTCCATGCTGTCTTACCAGATCTTGTTAATACAACGATTGCCTTAGCATCTAAGCTATGAGCAGCTCCGATTGCAGCATTACAGATTGCGTTTGTTGTATCATTTCCTAACTGTAATTGATGCTGATGGAACCATTCCTTGTAATCAATTGACTTTTCTGTACTCTCTGCGATTTCAGCCATAGTCTTAACAGCAGTTGCAGAGTAATCACCATTTGCAGTCTCTCCAGATAACATTGTACAGCATGTGTTATCGTAAATAGCATTTGCAACGTCAGAAACCTCAGCTCTTGTAGGACGAGGATTGCTTGTCATTGTCTCTAACATCTGAGTTGCAGTTACAACTAATTTACCACTTCTGTAGCACTTATCAATAATCATCTTCTGATAAGATGGTAATAAATGATATGGAACCTCAACACCAAGGTCACCACGAGCAACCATGATTCCATCAGATAATTCCATAATTTCATCTAAGTTTTCAATACCTTCCATATTTTCAATCTTAGAGATAATCATAACGTCTTCTCCGCCGTTTGCATTTAAGATCTCACGAATTGCTGTTACATCTTCTGGCTTTCTTACGAAAGAAGCTGCAACAAAGTCAATTCCCTGAGAAACACCAAAGATGATATCGCTCTTATCTTTTTCTGTTAAATATGGTAAGCGAATTGATACATTAGGAACATTTACACTCTTCTTATCTGAAATCTTTGCTGTATTCTGTACCTTACATACAACATCTGTTCCATTAATTTCAACAACATCTAATCCAACTTTACCATCATCAATCAAAATAAGATTTCCTGGCTTAACATCATGTGCTAAACCTTCATAAGAAAGGCAAACAAAGTCCTTGTTTCCTGGCATATCCCCAACCTTAAATGTAAAAGTCTGTCCCTTTTCCAAAGTAACAGAACCATCTTCAAATGTCTTTAAACGAATTTCAGGTCCCTTTGTATCCAAAAGGAAAGGAATATTAAGGCCAGTCTCTTCGCGAAGCTTCTTAAGCTTGTCCATACGACCTTTGTGCTCCTCGTGATCTCCATGAGAGAAGTTTGTTCTCATGCAGTTCATTCCGTTTAACATCATTTGTTTCATCACTTCATCGTCACGATCAAGAGATGGTCCAGCTGTACATATCATCTTTGTTTTTCTCATGTTTTTATTACCTCTTCCTTATAAATTTTCTATTTACTTTACTAGACAAAACACTCTTTTTTTGTCCCACGTATCCTATTATATAATATTTATTTGAAATCTACAATACAAAATCTATTATCGTATCTTCCAATCCTTTCCTATAAAACCACTCTTTTTTCGTCAAATTGCCGTATATTTTCTTTTCTTTTCACAGAAAGCTTAAAAATAGCATTTCCCTTCTGAAAAATTTTATTCATTTGTATCTTTTCTTTGTTGTGTAAAAAATTACATTTGTTTTATGTGCCGTAATTCTTTTGCAACATTTATAATTGCTAAATTTTTTTGAATTGTCCATTATTTTTCCATATAAAGAAAAAATGTTATATACCTGACCTTCTAGTGATAAACACCAGAACCATCTGATATATAACATCTTCTCTTCATAATTATATGAGGGGTATTAGGGGTTATAGGGTCTAAGGGGGGACACAATGAATGAACATATGCGACTTGAAAGGAGGGGGTCTTTTCAATATCGCGCTCACTCATTTCCTATGACATTATAATATCACACATTAGTAACAGTGTCAAATACTTTTTTAAATTTTTTTTAATTTTTTTGTAATAATATCGATTTTCCTTTTGTTTCCTTACCCTTATACAAGAAAAAAGTGCCGTAAATACGACACTTCCTAAATCTTAGTGCGGAGCATGGGACTTGAACCCACACGTCTCAGAGACACATGATCCTTAGTCATGCCTGTCTGCCAATTCCAGCAGCTCCGCATATTCTATTTTCATAGAAAACTCCCCGAGTTGGGCTCGAACCAACAACCCCACGATTAACAGTCGTGTGCTCTACCATTGAGCTATCGAGGAATAATACTCATATATGATACCATCTTTTCTTATTATCGTCAAGTATTTTTTTACATTCGTTCAACTAATCAAAAATAATACATTTTCGCAATAATTTAGTCAAATGTCTGTTATCGTTTTTTCAAAAGGAGCTGAACAACATTTTCCATGTGCCAGCTCCTTTGCTTTCAGTTTTATATTATGCTAATTTTCCCTTAGCTACTTCTACTAAAGCTGCAAATCCTTCTGGATCATTGATAGCCATTTCAGATAACATCTTTCTGTTTACCTGAACTTCTGCTAACTTTAATCCATACATAAACTTGCTGTAAGATAATCCGTTCATTCTAGCTGCTGCATTGATACGAGCAATCCATAACTGTCTGAACTGTCTCTTTCTCTGCTTTCTACCTGCAAAAGATTCTGTTAAAGCTCTCATTACAGACTGTTTTGCAACACGGTACTGCTTAGATCTTGCACCTCTATATCCCTTTGCTAATTTTAATACTCTATTGTGTTTCTTTTTCGCATTTAAAGCACCTTTTACTCTTGCCATTACATGTTCCTCCTAACTCTCTAACTAATTCTTACAGATATGGTAAAATCTTCTTCATTGTCTTTACATTTGTTTCATCAACTGTTGTAGCTTTTCTAAGATTTCTCTTAACCTTAGCTGACTTCTTAGTTAAAATATGTCTCTTGTAAGCTTTATTTCTCTTTAATTTACCTGTTCCTGTTACCTTAAAACGCTTTGCTGCTGCTCTTTTAGTTTTTAACTTTGGCATAATAGTTCCTCCTTATTATCAAATGGCTAAATTATTCTCTATAGTAATGCTAACGTTTTTCACCTAAAAACATTATCATACTTCTACCTTCAAGTTTTGCAGGTTTCTCAATCACTGCTACATCCTCTACTTTTGCAAAAAAGTCATCCAAAATCTGTTTACTCATACCCATATGAGCCATCTCACGACCTCTAAAACGAAGTGCAACTTTTACTTTGTCACCCTTGCTTAAGAATTTTCTTGCCTGATTTGCTTTTGTATTCAAATCATTCACATCAATGTTTGGGGACAAACGAATTTCCTTTACGTCTGTAACTTTTTGCTTCTTTTTTGCTTCCTTTTCTTTTCTTGCAAGTTCGTATCTATATTTACCATAATCTACAATCTTACAAACAGGTGGTTTTGCATTTGGTGCAATCTTAACCAAATCTAATCCTGCTTCTCTTGCAAGCTTCATGGCTTCTTTTGCAGACATTACTCCAACCTGCTCGCCATCTTCTCCAATTAATCGTACTTCCCTGTCTCTTATCTGTTCATTAATCATTAATTCGCTAATAACTGAGCACCTCCAAATACTGTTCTATACTCTCCGCAATCCTGCAATATTGTCAAACTATAAACAACGTAACTTCTATCAGTCAAACATTGTCCATAAAAAAAACGTGAATAGCATAGCTATCCACGTCTTATGTTTACCTTCATCTCGAAATACTTTTAATGAAAAAAACCAAACCCCAGTAGCTGCAAACCTGCGCCCTAAGGTGAGAGTGGATACTCTGCTTCTAAATCAAGTTTATCATATTCAACAACTTATTCAGTTTATCATTCTTTTTTTCTTTTGTCAACTACTTTTTTTGTTCTTCCTGTACTTCGATTTTTCTTATTTCTTTTGTACGGATTTCCTTGCAAATAGCGTCAATGAAATCGTCTAATGATTTTTGTCCTTCATCTCCTAAATAACGACTTCGTACAGACACAACTCCCTGCTCTTCCTCTTTTTGTCCTACCACTAACATATAAGGAACTCTGGCTAATCTTGACTCACGAATCTTATATCCGATTTTTTCTGCACGCTCATCTACAGTACAAAGAATGCCATTTTCCCTCAGTTTTTCTTCTACCTGTTTTGCATAATCATGATACTTCTCTGAAATTGGAAGTACACGAACCTGCTCTGGACAAAGCCATGTTGGGAATAATCCAGCATATTTTTCAATTAACCATGCAAGAGTTCTTTCATAGCATCCCATACTTGTTCTATGAATAATATATGGACGAACCTTTTCACCGTTTTGATCTACATAATACATATCAAATTGTTCTGCAAGAATTGCATCCCATTGAATGGTAATCATAGTATCTTCTTTTCCATATACATTCTTTGCCTGAATATCTACTTTAGGTCCATAGAATGCAGCTTCTCCCTCTTCCTCATAAAATGGAATCTCTAATTCATTTAACACATTACGAATACGTTGCTGTGTGTCTTCCCAAACTTCTTCTGTACCAATATATTTTTCCTTGTTCTTTGGATCCCATTTTGACAAACGATATGTTACATCTTCTTCCACTCCCAGTGTGCGTAAACAGTATCTTGCCAAATCAAGACATCCCTTAAACTCTTCATCCATCTGATCTGGACGAACAATCAAATGTCCTTCCGAGATAGTAAACTGACGAACACGAGTTAATCCATGCATTTCTCCAGAGTCCTCTTTTCGGAACAAAGTAGATGTTTCACCCAAACGGACCGGTAAATCACGATAAGATTTCTGTGAGGCTTTATATACATAATACTGGAATGGACATGTCATTGGACGAAGTGCTAATACTTCATCATCCTTTTCTTCGTCACCTAACACAAACATTCCTTCTTTATAATGATCCCAATGTCCAGAAATTTTGTATAAATCGCTTTTTGCCATTAAAGGGGTTTTTGTTCTTACATAACCACGCTTTTCTTCTTCGTCTTCAATCCATCTTTGTAATGTCTGAATAATTTTTGTTCCCTTTGGCATCATAAGTGGAAGTCCTTGTCCAATTACATCAACCGTAGTAAACAATTCCATCTCACGTCCCAATTTATTGTGGTCACGCTTTTTAATATCTTCTAAATGCTCTAAATAAGCTTCTAAGTCTGCCTTCTTTGTAAATGCAGTACCATAAATTCTAGTAAGCATCTTATTATGCTCATCACCTCTCCAATAAGCACCAGATGAAGAAATCAACTTAAATGCTTTGATTGGTTTTGTACTCATCAAATGAGGTCCTGCACACAAATCTACAAAATCGCCTTGCTGATAGAAGGAAATCTCCTCACCCTCTGGTAAGTCCTCAATCAATTCTACTTTATATGGTTCCTGTTTTTCTTTCATAAGCGCAATTGCCTCTTCTCTTGGAAGTGTAAATCGCTCAATTTTTGCTGCTTCTTTAATGATTTTTTTCATTTCTGCCTCAATCTTATCCAGCGCAGCACGATCGAAAGGTTCGCAGTCAAAGTCATAATAAAATCCGTCATCAATTGATGGTCCAATTGCCAATTTTGCATTTGGATATAAACGTTTCACAGCCTCCGCTAATACATGCGAGGTTGTATGTCTGTAAGCTGCTGCCCCCTCTTTATCCTGAAATGTCAAAATACTAAGCTCACAATCTGCATCTACCATATGACGCAAATCTACCACTGTTCCATCCACCATTCCTGCTGTAGCCATTCTTGCAAGCCCCTCGCTAATATCTACAGCAATGTCATAAACACTTTTTGCCTCTGCATATTCTTTTACTGTTCCATCTTTTAATGTAATCTTCATTTTTCTACAACTCCTTTACTAAGAATAAAGTTTTTTGCTCTATAGGGCAAACTTTCCTATAAATAAAAAAGCTCATCCCTTTCGGCAAATCCTACCGAAAGGGACGAGCTACTATTTTCTCGCGGTTCCACCCTTTTTGTTTTGTATTTTGTAGTTTACAAAACCTGCTTCATTTGGTTATAACGTTACCACCGGACCGGATTGGGGTCACTCCGAGGTAGTTTTCAAACAGTTCCTAATAAGATACTTCCAGCATATGTATCTCTCTCTGTATTATTTCCTGCTCTACTCGTCTCATCAACGTGTTCTATATCTATCATTGTATTTCATTATATCATTTCACTTTTTTTTGTCAAGCGCAACTTTAGCCTACCGAACCATCATCAGCAGGTTCGTCTGGTTCCTGTACTGGTGCTTTTGTCGGTGCTGCCGTTTTTACCACTGGTTCTTTTGTTTTCACTGGTGCCTTCGTTACATGTGGTCTTGGTGGTGTTGTCTCTCTTGGCTTTGGTTCTTCTGTTGTAACAGTTGGCTCTTTTGTTGTCTTAACAGTCGGTGCTGCTGTTACAGTTGGTGCTTTTGTCGTCTGTGAAACAGGTGCCTTTGTTACCTGTGTAGATGGTGCTCTGGTAACTCTTGTTGCCGGTACATACGTTGGCACTGACTGATTTGAATCTGAATTTGAATTTGTGCTGGAACTTGTGTCTGATCCAGGATTCAATGTGGTAATATCTCCATGTCCATCACCATAAATGAACTCCCATAATGCTGCATTATTTTTTGCAAAATCCAATACCAAAGAAGATCCACAATATAAATTTTGTCCAGAATAAGCTCCATCAATAGGAATACGCAACTGTTGTAATTCTGGTACTCCCATCTGCAACATGACTTTTGCATAATTCAATATATCAGATGCTTTTATATTGGTTGTTACATATGGTAATAAATCGTTTACTAAACTAACCATTTCTGTAATACTCAAATCTTTTACTTTTGCATATGCCTGCGATAAAACAGCTCTCTGACGATAGGTACGACCATGATCGTTATTTTCTCCATTGATTGCTGCTCTTTTACGAACACGACAATATCCTAAAGCCTGTGTTCCTGTTACTGTCTGCTTACCTGGAACTACATTTCTCTGCTTCTTATCACTAATATAGTTTGTTGTATTCAAATATTGTGCTTCTGCTTCTGTCAATTCTATTTCAACGCCACCAATTTTGTCAATCATCTTTTTGAAACCTTTAAAGTCTACAATAACATATCCATCCAACTCAATACCAAAATTTCTGGTAATGGTTTCACATAATAATTGACCTCCACCAAAACTGAATGCTGCATTCAGCTTATTATCTCTGTAACCAGGAATAGAAACATAACTATCTCGCATCAATGATACCAGTTTCAATGTTTTATCTTCAGTATTCATACTTGCAATAATCATACTGTCTGAACGACCATTGGCTCCTTTTCCATCTAATATGGACTCCTGACCAATACAAAGAATATTTACAATCTTCTCATCCAACAAAACCTGATTCTCATCACGAGGAGGTAATGTTGCCTGTGCTGCTAATTCTTCCGGTGTCATATCTGTCTGTGCATAATTTCCACCATTTTCATAATTAATACGGAACATAAACCAGCCTACTACTAAAGTGACTGCTACAACCAGACATGCTAATGTGGTTCCAATTCCAACAAAAGCTTTCTTTTTCTTACTCCACTTATTCGACCTTGGCTCTTCTTGCATATCCATTCCAAAATCGTTATCTTCCCCAAGTGAAGAAACAGAATCATATGGTTCCAATTCCAAATCTCCTATTACTTCCCTCTGTCTGTTATCCATATTGGCATCTTTTGAAACCTGTGCTACTGAATCAGATAAATATGCCTCTAATCCATCTGTATCTTCAAATTCGAAATCATCATAATCGTCTATTTGATTAGATATATTTTCAGTAAAACCAGCTCTTTGCTGCTCCCTTTGTTCATTTGTGCCTCTGTTATGAAACACTCGTCTGTTATCTTCTTGCTCTTTACTCATATCTGCCCGTCCTTTCTCTCCTAAATAACACCTGAAAGTTTATACTTTACCACAGCTAATACTTCTCTCAAGTAATAATGTACACACATAATAGAATCCGTATCTGCACCAATTCCATATACATGTTGTATTCCTTTCTTTTTTGCTATAGAAATAGCTCGATACACATGAAAACGGTTGCTGATAATTAGTATCCCCGCCTTCTTTTGCTTTACTAATTTCCAACTATATTGTATGTTCTGTTCTGTATTTTTTGATTGTGCTTCCTGCTCTATCCTGTGAGCATTTATTTTTTTTTGCTCTGTCAGATAAACAAACATAGCTTCTGCTTCCGATATATCCTCACCTTTTCCCTGTCCACCTGATACTATGATTTTGATGTCAGGATACTCCTGTGCATATTTTGCTGCACAATCTAAGCGTGCTCGCAATGCTTTTGAAACTTTTGTGCCCTTTACCTGCGCTCCTAACACAATCATGTACTTCGGCTCTTCTTTCACCCTCTGCTCTCCTTTTATATAAAGCATAAAAATCATAGCAAGCAAAAATACCAAAACTACTAATATGATTGCAAATAAAGCTTTTATACTATTTTGTAGAATAACTATCTGCTGTTGTGCGGAATATATACCTAACACTGCCATTACTGCAAATAAAATACCTGCTGTTGGCCATAACCATAAATAAGAAACTCTACCGCCCGCATATATCATCAGTACAATCATATATGCTACACACAGAAAGCCAAAAATACATGATATCCACGATATATATTTCACATTTTTCCCTTCTTCTTATAAAATTACCATCTTATACTATAATTTATTTTTTAGTCAATGTAAACCCCCTGTTCGTTTTTTCGATATATTTTTTATTTTGCTATGAAGCATATATCCTTCCTCCACATCCATTTTTCAAAGAACTTGGTGCATATGGAAATTTAAAATTATTATTTTCAATAGTAATACAATCGTTTTTATAAAAAGCTACACTTTTTTACAAAAAAATGTAGATATACGATTTCGCATATTCTCACAGAACATATTTTACTTCATAAAATAAATATTCTACCGTATAAAAAATCCCTATAATTATATAGATACTTCTATGCATATCTTTTCATTATAGGGATCTCTTCTTTTATTTTTTATTTTTCACATTACCGAACAGACCTATGTATTCATATATTCTGTTCTAAAAAAGAAAAGGAAAATTATAAATCAATTGCTCCATGTTCTGTTCCATTTACTACAAAATATACTTTTCCATCTTCTGGCTTAATATATATATCAATTTGCTTTAAATCTCTCGCTAAACGTTTCCAGTCATTTAACCAAATTTCTTTTACCTTTTCTTCATAACTCTCTACATCAATCTTAGTCTGTGCACCACAATATTCAACAAATACTGCTTTTGGAACTTTCTTTGTGGTAGTCTTTTTCCCCGCCGTTTTCTTAGCTGCTGCCTTTTTTGTTGTTGTTTTTGTTGTTGCCTTCTTAGTAGTTTTCTTTTCAGCCACCTTATCTGTTGCCACATCTTTTTTAGCCGCTACCTTACTTTTTGTAGTTGTCTTTTCCTCTACTGGTACTTTTTTTTCTACCTCAGTCATCTTCTTTTCTACCATTTTATATTCCTCCCCAATTTATAGATTTATTTTATGTAGCCTTTATCTACAACTCCAATATCTTGATAATACCTCTAAAACCAACTTTTTTCAAGCTTTTTTCTTATTTGTGTGTTTTTCTTATTGTCTTCATGAGTTGTAAAAGCATTTTTTCTTTTGCTGTTGTATAAAACACGCTTTTCTATAAAATAATTCTTTCCTTTTTCTATAAAAAGATTTATAATAAGATAGAATATAGGATATTATAAGAAAGGACATGGACAACATGAAAAAGATAATTAATTTTTTATTACAGCTGCTTGCTGTTTGTGGTTTCCTTGCTGGTATTTATTATCTCTTAAAAAAATATGTTTTAAAAGATAACTCTTCAGAGGATGAGGATGACTTCGATTTCGATGATTTTGATTTCGATGATGAAGATTTTACAGAAACCGTTTCAGACAATCGTGAATATGTAACATTAAATGCAAGTGAAAGTAAAGCTGTTCAAAACGAAAGTACCGCTTCAGAGGATGATTTTGAAGAAATTTATGATTAAATAAAAAACAGAGTATTGAATATTCTCCTTTCAATACTCTGTTTTTTTGTTGCGAATCTTTCGAAAGAAAAACCCGCAACAATATATTTTGTATCGCTAATGTACTTTAGCAAAACATTCTTTTTAATTGATTGCCACTACTTACTGTCTTGATAATCTTTTTGATGTTTCATACATATATTCATCAATACCCTTATGCATCTGTAAAGCTTCCTGAATATCATAATCAACTACTTCGCCATTACGATATCCTACTACACGATTAGTTGCTCCTTCACATAATAAATCTACTGCTTTTGCTCCCATTACAGATGCGTAAACACGATCTCTTGCTGTTGGGCTTCCACCTCTTTGGATATGTCCGATAATAGTTGCTCTTGTCTCAATTCCTGTAGCTTCTTCAATTCTCTTAGCCATACCGTAAGAATCTCCGACACCTTCTGCATTAACAATAATATGATGTTTTTTGCCAAGTTTCTTCTTTTCTAAGATATTGTTGATAATACGCTGCTCATCATTATCATATTTTTCAACCATCAAAATATCTTCTGCACCATTTGCAACACCACACCACAATGCAATATAACCAGCTTCACGACCCATAACCTCAATAATACTACATCTCTCATGTGAAGTAGATGTATCACGAACCTTGTCAATTGCTTCCATAGCTGTATTGACCGCAGTATCAAAACCAATTGTATATTCTGTACAAGCAATATCCAAGTCAATTGTTCCTGGAAGACCTACTGTATTAATACCAAGTTTTGCCAATTTGCTAGCTCCCTGGAATGAACCATCTCCACCAATTACTACCAAACCGTCAATACCATGCTTTTTCAAAATATCAGCACCCTTTTGCTGTACTTCTGGCTCTTTGAACTCTAAGCAACGTGCTGTATAAAGGATTGTACCACCTCTTTGTAAGATATCTGCAACACTTCTTGTATCCATATCTACAATATCTTCTTCCAACAATCCTGCATAACCACGCTTAATACCTTTTACTTTAAGCCCTGCAGATAATGCGGTTCTTACTACTGCTCTGATAGCAGCGTTCATTCCTGGTGCGTCTCCACCACTTGTTAATACACCAATTGTCTGTACTTTATTTGCCATCTTTCTTGACCTCCAACTTATATCATATTCATTTATCCAATTGTATCTATTGTAATCCCTATTTTACAACTTTTCAACACTTTTTTCAACAACCTTCACATTTTCCCTCTTATATTTTTCTTCCAATTTCTTCAAAAGTTCTTCGCTAATTGCAATTTTGTTTCGTTGTCCATAGTATTTTCTTGCATTTTCCTGCTTACAATAAATAATCAATTCAGCTTCTCCTGCATATTGTTGTAACATGCCTGCCAGAAAAGCTTCTTCTTTTTCATATTCTGCCTTGTTTGCAAATTGAATCCACAATTCTCTTGGTAACTGCTCAAATGGAACTATTTTCTGTAGTAAAATTTTGGCAGGACGTTCCTCATCTATTGCTACATTTCCTATCACAAATACTTTTCGATCCTGTGTAAACATATTTCGATTTGCCTCATATTGTCTTGCAAATACAACCACCTCTACCGTTCCATATAAATCCTCTAATGTAAGAAATGCCATCATTTGATTCTTTTTTGTAATTTTCACATTAATACTGGTAATCATTCCACCAACTACTACTTTTGAACCATCCATAACCGTTGGTTCATTTGTATCTTCCTTCCGAAGAAAATCCAAAGTCGTGTTCGTTATATTTTTATTCAAAAGCTCCGTATAGTCCTCTAATGGATGTCCACTTACATAAATTCCAAGCACTTCTTTTTCCATGGCTAATCGTTCTTCTTTCTCATACTCTTCCACATTCGGATAATGGATTTCAAACTGCTCTTTTTCTGCACCTCCAAGAAAGTCCATGATAGACATTTGCCCTGCTATTCCATCTTTCTTTTCTCTGGAAACCTCCTCCAATATTTGCCCATATACAAGCATTTTTTGCTTTCGGTTTCCCTTCATGGTATCAAAAGCCCCTGCTTTAATAAAATTCTCAATTGTCCGTTTATTTACTTCCTTGCCGGAAAGACGCATGGCAAAATCTTTTAAGTCTTTATAGACTCCATTTTTCTCTCTTTCTTTTACAATTGAATCGATAATCGGTCTTCCCAAACCTTTAATTGCCGAAAGACCATAACGAATTTTTCCTCCCTCTTCACTATAAGATACGGAAAAGTTTCCTTCTCCTTCATTTACATCTGGAGGTAGTATATCGATTCCCATCCCACGACAGGTCATAATATATTCCGAAACTTTCGTAGAATTCTCCAATACAGATGTCATAAGTGCTGCCATAAATTCTACAGGATAATAACACTTTAAAAATGCAGTTTGATAAGATACCACTGCATAACAGGCTGCATGGGATTTATTAAACGCATACTTAGCAAAATCTGTCATCTCATCATAGATTCGATTAGCAATCTCTTCTGATATGCCATTTGCCACACACCCTTTTACGCCCTCTTCTTCATTTCCATAAACAAAGTTGTGACGTTCTGTAGCCATTACATCTGCCTTTTTCTTTGCCATGGCTCGACGTACCAAATCACTTCTTCCATAACTGTATCCAGCCAGATCACGTACAATCTGCATTACCTGCTCCTGGTAAACAATACAGCCATATGTCGGTTCCAAAATAGGTTCTAACTCCTTGCAGTCATAAGTTACACTATCTTTATTCTTTTTTCCTTTAATATATTTAGGAATAAAATCCATTGGTCCTGGACGATACAGAGAAATGCCCGCAATTACATCCTCAATATTCTCTGGCTTTAATTCTTTCATAAAGTTTTTCATTCCTGGACTTTCCAACTGAAATACACCTTCTGTTTTTCCAGAGGATAATAATTGATATACATTGGCATCTGCCATATTAATCTTGTCAATTTGAAGCGGTACACCATGTATCTGCTGTGCTTTTTTGTAAGCACCACTTTCAGTATCCAAATTTTTCAGTCTTTTGTTAATCAGTTCCACTGCATCATGAATCACAGTCAAAGTACGAAGTCCCAGAAAATCCATCTTTAATAATCCAAGTTCTTCCAATGTTGTCATTGTATACTGCGTTGTTATCTTATCATCTGCGGCTTTTGACAATGGTACATATTCATCCACTGCTTTTTTACTGATTACCACACCTGCTGCATGCATAGAAGTATGTCTTGGCAATCCTTCCAAACGCATAGATATGTCAATCAAGAATTTCGTCTGTTCATCATTCTCATATAAATCTCGCAATTCTTTATTAGTATCCAGTGCTTTTTGTATCGTCATTCCCAATTCCTGCGGAATCATTTTTGCAATGCTGTCCACATAACTATATGGTAAATCTAGCACTCTTCCAACATCTCGAATTACCATCTTTGCTGCCATCGTACCAAATGTCACAATTTGCACTACTTTTTCTTTTCCGTACTTTTCTACGACATAGTCGATAACTTTTTGTCTTTTTTCATAACAAAAGTCAATATCGATATCAGGCATTGTAAGTCTTTCAGGATTTAAGAAACGCTCAAAGAGTAAATTATATTTAATCGGATCAATATCCGTAATTTCCAATGCATAGGATACAATACTACCTGCTGCCGAACCTCTTCCCGGTCCAACAGGAATATCATTATCCTTCGCATATTTAATAAAGTCCCATACGATTAAAAAATAATCCACAAAACCCATATCATGAATCGTTTTCAATTCGTAATTCATCCGTTCTACTAAATCCTGAGACGGCGTATCGTATCGCTTCTTCAATCCTTCTTCACATAACATCTGCAAATACTCCCAAGCAGTATAGCCATTGGGAACTGGAAATTTAGGAAGTTTATATTCTCCAAAAACAATCTCCACATTGCAACGTTCCGCAATTTTATGTGTATTTTCCAATGCCTCTAAAGCATAAGAAAATAAAGATGCCATCTCCTCTGGAGATTTTAAATAATATTGCCCTCCGTCATAACGCATACGGTTTTCATCGGTTACCTTTTTCTGGGTCTGAATGCATAAAAGGATATCATGTGCCTGCTGATCTTCCGCATTAATATAATGAATATCATTCGTTGCAACTAAATCAATTCCAGTTTCTTGATGCATTCGCATCAATCCTTGATTTACTGTAGCCTGTTCTGGTATTCCATGATCCTGTAACTCCAAAAAGAAATTTCCTTTTCCAAAAATTTCTTCTAAACGAAGAGCCTCTTTTTTCGCTTCGTCATAAAAACCTCTTTTTAAATTGGTAGCTACAATTCCTGCAAGGCAGGCACTAAGAGCAATAATACCCTCATGATAGGTCTGAAGCACCTCATAATCTACACGCGGTTTATAATAGAAACCTTCTGTAAAACCCTTTGAAACAATTTTCATCAGATTTTCGTATCCCTTATTATTCTCCGCTAATAATACTAAATGATGATATCGTTCTTCTCCTGCATTGTTTTCTCTATCCATTCTACTTCCTGGTGCTACATAAACCTCACACCCAATAATAGGTTTGATACCGGCCTTTTTTGCTGCCTTATAAAAATTAATTACGCCATACATCACACCATGATCGGTAATAGCTATACTATCCATTCCCAATTCTTTTGTTCGTTCGATTAATTCCGGTATTTTACTGGAACCATCTAACAAACTATACTCCGTATGTACATGTAAATGTGTAAAATTCATAACAGCCTCCTTTAACGAAAAAGAGACTGCTACATCCACAGTCTCTCTTGCTTCTTATATGCGCAAACGTCTATTTCTTGTCGCTTAAAAACTTCTCAATCTCTTCAATTGCATCCTGCTCATCTGCACCATTTGCAATAACAGTCACTTCCTCACCGGCTGCAATTCCCAAGCTCATCATTCCCATAATACTTTTTGCATTTACCTTTTTGTCTTCACATTCGATATAAATACTACTATCATAACGACTTGCCACCTGTACTAATACAGCTACAGGTCTTGCTTCTAATCCTGTTGGAATCTTAATCGTCATCTTTTTTGTCATCATGTTCCTTCTCCTCCTTTTGCTCTCTTAGATGCTCTGCAATCTCGCTTAGTTTTCTCAGTCTGTGATTCACTCCTGATTTTCCTATTGGTTTGCTTAGCATACTACCAAGCTCCTTTAAGGATGCATCCGGCTGTTCGATTCTAAGTCTTGCAATCTCCTCGAGACCTGGCGTTAAATCACCAAACCCAATTGTGTCTTTAATGTAAATAATATCATCTAACTGTTTACTTGCTGCCGTCACTGTTTTATTGATATTGGCAGTTTCACAATTTACCTTGCGATTTATAGAATTTCGCATTTCTTTTAAAATACGCACATTTTCAAAATCCATCAGTGCCTTATGTGCCTCCATAACATTTAACATATCGGCAATTTGTGATCCATCCTTTAAGTAAACAACATAATATTTTTTTCGTGGCACAATTTTTGCATCAACATCAAAAAAACGTATCACATCTCTCAATTGTTCTGCTCTTGCCTGTGATGTCATAATAATTTCAAAATGATACGTCTTTTCCGGATCACTCATGGAACCACATGCCAAAAAGGTCCCCCTTATAAAGGCTCGTTTACAACATGTATTCTGTATGATCAGGTTACTTACAATTGCTTCCTCTTCATATAGATTTCCATTGGAATCCAGTAATTTAGTTGCCTCTAATATCTTTAAACTTATAGTTCTATCCTTGATAAGTAAGGTATATACACGATTCTTTCTCCCATGTTGTCCTTCCTTTACAAGAATGGTAACTTCTCCATGAAAAGCTTCCTTTACTAACATAAAGTATTTTCGTGCAACTGTCAAGTTCTCTGTCACAATTTTAATGGAATATCCATCCTCTTTTTCTGGTTCAATCCTGCCACATAGACTGATAATTGCCGCTATTTCTGCAATTTGACAGTGCCTGGCACCTGGGATATTCTTACATAATTCCTCTTTAATATTTCTTGAAAATGACATCTTTATCCCTTCTCTACATCTCTATGTTCCACTTTTATACCAAAGTTATTGTCCGCTAACCGTTTGGTAATCGCATTTGCCAATGTAACAGAACGATGTTTTCCTCCTGTACATCCAATTGCTACTACCAGTTGATTTTTTCCTTCGATAATATAATTAGGAATTAAAAATGTAAGCATATCCTGCAATTTGTCCAAAAATATATTTGCTTCCTTACTTGCCATTACATAATCATAAACTTCCTTATCATTTCCACTCTTTGGTTTTAACTCTGGTATATAAAATGGATTTGGTAAAAAACGTACATCAAATACTAAATCCGCATCTACCGGAATACCATATTTAAATCCAAAGGATAAAATTGTGAGATAAAAGTTGCTAAATTCTTTATTTTTCACAAAAATATTATCAATCTGTACCTTTAATTCCCGTACTAATAAATGGGTCGTGTCAATAATGTAATCTGCTCTTGTTTTTAGGAAGCTGGTTCGTCTTCGTTCTTCCTCAATCGCATCTTCCACTCTTCCTTTTCCCGCCAAAGGATGATTATGTCTGGTTTCTTTATAACGTTTAATTAAAACATCGGTAGCACATTCCAAAAATAAAATCTCATACTCAAATTTTTTGTTATCAAATTCCTTTAATATCTCCGGAAGCCGCTCCAATCCCTCTCCACTTCGCACGTCCACTCCTAAAGCCACTTTATCAATATTTTTTGCCTCCAGCATAGTTAATTGTGCAAATTTAGGAAGCAAAGGTATAGGAAGATTATCTACACAAAAATATTCCGCATCCTCTAACATTCTAAGCACTGAATTTTTTCCTGCACCTGATATTCCAGTTATAATAACAAAACGCATAAGAATACCTCCTCTCTATCCAGGTTATTCCCCTAGAAAACGTACCTCTGGCTCTAACCTTACACCAAACTTATCGTATACTATCTGTTCTACATGCTGTATTAACTCGTGAACCTCTTTTGCCGTTCCATTTCCAACATTTACTACAAAACCACAATGTTTATCCGATACCATAATATCTCCTATACGATATCCTCGTAATCCTGCATCTTCAATTAATTTTCCTGCAAAATAACCTTCCGGACGCTTGAAGGTACTTCCTGCACTCGGATATTCCAATGGCTGCTTTTCTTTTCTCTTCTTTTGCAAATCATCCATCGTTTTTCGGATTTCTTCTATATTGCCTTCTTTTAGTAAAAACTGTGCCTGCGTTACAATCCATTCCTGTTTTTGAATAATACTAGAACGATATCCAAGAGCAAGTTCTTCTTTATTAAGAACCATTTGTTTTCCTTCTCTGGTAATCACCTTTGCCCACGTAATACAATCTTTTATCTCTCCACCATACGCTCCTGCATTCATAGCTACGGCACCACCCAAGGTTCCCGGAATACCTCCTGCAAATTCTAAACCAGTCAAAGCATGATTTGCAGCTTCTCTTGCCAGTCTTGTAAGCATAATACCTGCTCCGGCAGTAACTAAAACAGTTCCGTCTTCCTGTTGCTCAAACTGTATGGAAGACATCTCTTTTCCTATATGTAAGATAATTCCAGTATATCCTTTGTCTCCAGCCAGAATATTACTACCATTTCCCATAATGTAAAAAGGAATTTCCTTTTCATTACAAAATTTCACTAATTCTGAAATCTCGTCATCATTCTTAGGCTGTAAAAATAAGTCTGCCGGTCCGCCAATTCGAAAAGTTGTGTGCTTAGCCAAAGATTCCTCGCATAAAATCTGCTCTTCTTTTATGATTTCTTTGACTGCTTCTTTAAAATTTTCATACATATTTCTTTTCCTGCTTTCATTGCTCTTTCTATATACATGGATAAAATGCCTGCATCTCGCAGGCATTTTATCATTCTAATCCTAATCTATTACCATTTTTGCACATCCATAAATACCTGCATCATTTCCTAATTCTGCAAGTTTAAATTCTTTGTTTTGTAAGGCAAACATAACATTCTTTTCATAATTTTGTTTGATTCTATTTGTAAGAATCTCTCCTGCCTTGGAAACACCGCCTCCAATAACAAACGCTTCTGGATCTACTACAGCCGCAATATGAGAAGCTGCAATACCAAGATATTTTGTAAGTTCATCTACTAAATCATCTGCAAGCTCATCGCCCTCTTTTGCTGCATCAAAAATCGCTTTTGCTGATAAGTATTGCAAATCTCTTAACTTTGAAGCCTTATCTGATACAAGTAACAAACGCTTTGCTTCCTTTACAATACCCGTTGCCGATGCAAACTGTTCCAGACATCCGCGTTTTCCACAATTACAGGTATCCTCTTCATCATAATTTACAGTAATGTGTCCAATCTCACCAGCAGCACCTTTGCTTCCCGTCAAAATCTTTCCATCTAGAATGATACCACCGCCAACACCAGTTCCTAGTGTCATCATGACAATGTTCTTATATCCTTTTCCGCCACCTTGCCACATTTCGCCAAGTGCCGCAACATTTGCATCATTTCCAACCTTTATATTCTGAATACCAGTTAATTTTCTTACCTCATCTGCAACATTAAAGATACCCCATCCCAAATTCACACATTTAAGAACTGTTCCATCTTCTGTAACTGGTCCTGGAACTCCGATTCCGATTCCTGCCACCTTGTCTTTTGCTATATTATGTTTTTCGAGTTTTTCTTGAATGGATGCTGCTATGTCACTTAAAATAAAACTTCCACCCTCATCTTTTCTCGTTACGATTTCCCATTTTTCTTCTACTTTTCCCTGTTCAGAAAATAGTCCAATCTTTACTGTAGTTCCTCCAATGTCCACTCCTATACAGAATTTTTTCATAATACTAAACCATTTACACTATGTGTAATCCTTTCTTTTTTCTTATCCCCTGTCCATCACTTTTCTACATCTAATACCACATTCTAAAATTTTAACAAAAACCTTTTCCTTATCAAGTATTTTAAATAAAGTTTATATACTCCTCTTCTGATATAACTACAACCATTTTCAAGCCATATCAAAGTATAATATAAACGTATTATTTATTCATAATATTATTTGTTACACGATTATATAATTCCTGTGCCGCATTATATCCCATCTTTTTCTGACGATAGTTTACGGCTGCCGCTTCACAAATAACTGCCAAATTTCGCCCTGGACGAATTGGAATTGAATGACATACTACTTTATTTCCTAAAAAGTCAATATGTTCTTCCTCTAATCCCAGACGATCATATTCTTTATCCCGATCCCATTCCTCCAACTTAATTACCAAATCAATTGCCTGTGTATTCTTTACACTTTCTACACCAAATAAATTCTTAACATCTATAATCCCAATACCACGTAACTCAATAAAATGTCTTGTAATATCTGGTGCAGTTCCAATCAATGTAATATCACTGACACGCTTTATCTCCACTACATCATCAGAAACAAGACGATGTCCACGCTTTATCAGCTCCAAGGCAGCCTCACTTTTACCAATACCACTTTCACCCATGATGAGTACCCCTTCACCATAAACATCAACCAACACACCATGAACAGTCATTCTTGGTCCAAGTTCAACATTTAACCAACGTATCACTTCTGCAACAAAACCAGACGTAGCCTTTGCTGAACGCAATATAGGTATCTGATATTTCTCCGCCAATACAACCATCTCATCACTGACAGGTAGATTTCTACAAAATACGATACATGGTACTTTATGTTGCATAATTTTCTCCAACATTCCCAGAGAATATTCTGGTCCCATCTTTTCCATATAAGTGTATTCCACCTGTCCAATAACCTGAATACGATTATTATCAAAATAATCAAAATATCCAGCCAACTGTAATGCTGGTCGATTGATATCCGACTGTGCAATGTTTATACTTTCTACCGCAACATTTGGCGTACAATTTTCCAGTTTCATTGTTTCAATTAAAGTTGTTACTCCAACCGTATATGTTTCTCCCATAAATGCAATCCTCCAATCCCCATAATTTTTAACTGTTCTTATTCTTGTCAAGTACGACAGTTTCTATTTTTTTATTTTATCATGTAACCCTATGTTTTTCAATCTCTTATCGGTTGGGAATGAAAAAAAGTATAAATACTCTCGGCTGCCTTCCGATTGATTTGAGGCAACCCCTCTAATTCCTCTACCGTTGCAGCCTTAATTTCCTCTAAAGACTGAAAATGTGTTAATAAAATTCTCTTTCTTTTTTCTCCCACATTTGGAATATCATCCAACAGCGAATGTACCTGCTCTTTGCTTCGAACTGCCCTATGAAATGTTATTGCAAAGCGATGTGTTTCATCTTGTATACGTGTAATCAAATGAAATCCTTCACTTTTTGTATCAATTGGTAATTCTTCGTTATTAAAATAAAGTCCTCGCGTTCTATGATGATCATCTTTTACCATTCCACAAACAGGTATCGAAAGACCAAACTCATCTAGTACCTCTAGTGCAACATTTACCTGTCCTTTTCCACCATCCATAAGCAATAAATCTGGGAATTGACTAAATTTTTCTCCCTCTTTTTGCTCTCTCTCTTTCAAACCATGTGCAAATCTTCTAGTCAGTACCTCTTTCATACTACCATAATCATTTGGTCCATCTACCGTTTTTATTTTAAATTTTCTATAATTATTTTTCTTTGGTTTTCCATCTTCAAATACAACCATAGAGCCTACCGATTGAAAACCACTTATGTTAGAAATATCATAAGATTCTACCCTATGAATATCAGATAATCCCAACAGAGTTGTAATTTGTTGCATTGCACCAATTGTTCGCTCATTTTCTCTCTTTATTTTATCCGCATCCTTTTGTAATACAATACTGGCATTATTACATGCAAGCTCTACCAATCGCTCCTTCTGTCCCTTTTTCGGTAAACGAAAGGCTACTTTCTGCCCTCTCATTTTGGTAAGCCATTCCTCTAAAACCTGTTGTTCTGCAATTTCCTCCGGCAAAAAGATTTCTCTTGGAATAAATGGAGTCCCTGCATAAAATTGTTTGACAAAACTTGCCAATACCTCTCTAGTCTCCTCCTGTGCAATATCTTCAAATAAGAAATGTTCTCTTCCTATCATTCTTCCATTTCTCATAAAGAAAATTTGTACCACAGCTTCTGTATGCGTTCGTGCAATACCTATAATATCCCAATCTTCCATTTCTTGATTTGTAAGTTTCTGCTTCTGCGTCATTCGCTGAACACTTTGCAATAAATCCCGATATTCTGCTGCCTCTTCATACTCCATCTTTTCCGCTGCAAGCTGCATTTTTTCTGTAAGCATATTGGTTAATCCAGTATAATCTCCCTGCAATACTTCCAAAGCCTTCTGAAAATTTTGTTTATATTCATCTTCACTGATATATCCCTGACAAGGTGCATCACATTGTTTAATCTGATAATACAAGCAAGGGCGTTCCTTTCCAATATCTTTAGGAAGGGAACGATTACAAGTTCGAACCCGATATGCTTTTCGTAAAAGTTCCAATACATCCTTCATAGCACCAACACTTGTATATGGACCAAAATATTTGACTTTCTCTGAATGTTTTCTACTGGATTTTTTCATCTGCCGAACAGTGATTAACCTTGGATACATTTCCCCAATCGTTGCTTTAATAAATGGATATGCCTTATCATCCTTTAATAACGTATTATACTTCGGATTATATTCCTTGATTAAATTACATTCTAACACAAGTGCCTCTAGTTCTGAATCCGTAACAATATATTCAAAATAAGAAATATTTTGTATCATCCTTTCAATTTTGGTTGTTACTTTGCGACTTGGCTGAAAATATTGACGTACACGATTTTTTAAACTTACGGCTTTTCCTACATAAATAATATGATCATATTTATCATGCATCAGATACACGCCAGGCTGTGCTGGAAGTTTTTTTAATTCTTCTTCTATATCAAACATACTCATCTTCCTTTTTAACAAAAAGACTGCTACGTGTCCGTAGCAGCCTCTTCTCTATTTTTCTGTATCTTTTCGTTGTTCTGCATCATCAACTTTTATCCAATCAGACTCCGATTGTGTAAAAAGTTCTTTTTTTTCTTCCTGTGAACTACTATCCTCTGTAGTTTCAGATGCTTCATTTCCTGTCGTTTCTTCCAAATGCTCTATGTCCGCATTTTTTTCTTTTTCCAAATGAACAGTCTGTGTCTCCTGCTTTTTCTTATCAGTCTCCTCTGGTTCCGGTAATCCTTTTATTTCACGGAAAATTCTCATAAATTCTTTTCCCGTAATTGTCTCTTCTTTTATTAAATATTCTGCAATTTTATCCAGAACTTCGCGATTGTCTGCCAGAAGCTTCTCTGCCTTTGCATAACATTCCTTTATAATACGCATTACTTCATGGTCTACTTCGGCAGCCGTCTCATCACTGCAATTCATTACTGGTCGTCCATCTAAATAACGATTCTCCACAGACTCCAAGCCAATCATTCCAAATTTGTCTGACATACCATACTGTGTTACCATGGCTCTTGCAACTTTAGTTGCCTGTTCAATATCATTGGATGCTCCTGTTGTCACAGAATCGAAAACAAGCTTTTCTGCTGCCCTACCACCTAAACAAGTAGTAATACGAGAATACATTTCATCCTGACTCATCAGATACTTTTCTTCTTCCGGAACTTGCATCACATAACCTAAAGCCCCCATAGTTCTTGGTACAATTGTAATTTTTTGCACTGGTTCCGCATCTTTTTGTAATGCTGTTACCAATGCATGACCTACTTCGTGAAATGCCACAATCTTCTTTTCTTCTTTGCCAAGAATTCGGTCTTTCTTTTCTTTACCGGCAATCACAACTTCCACAGCCTCAAATAAATCTGCCTGCTTTACATACATACGACCATCCTTAACCGCCATAATTGCTGCCTCATTAATCATGTTAGCCAAATCTGATCCCACTGCACCAGATGTTGCTAAAGCAATTTCTTCTAAATTTACTGAATCATCCATCATAACGTCTTTAGCATGTACTTTCAAAATATCTACACGACCTTTTAAGTCAGGCTTATCTACAATAACCCTTCGGTCAAAACGTCCCGGACGAAGCAGTGCCTTATCTAAGACTTCTGGACGATTTGTAGCTGCAAGAACTACCAATCCTTTTGATGTATCAAAACCATCCATCTCTGATAAAAGCTGGTTTAATGTCTGTTCTCGCTCATCATTTCCTCCATAATGTCCATCACGACTTTTACCAATGGCGTCTACCTCATCAATAAAAATAATACATGGTGCTTTTTGCTGTGCCTGTTTAAATAAATCTCGCACACGAGATGCACCCACACCAACATATAACTCTACAAAATCGGAACCTGACATTGAGAAAAATGGTACTTTTGCTTCTCCAGCTAATGCCTTTGCCAACAATGTCTTACCTGTTCCCGGAGGTCCTACAAGCAATGCACCTTTTGGAAGTTTTGCACCAATTTGAGAATATTTTCCTGGGTTGTGAAGAAAATCCACTAATTCTCGAAGAGACTCTTTGGCTTCTTCCTGCCCCGCCACATCCTGAAAAGTAACTCCGGTTTCTTTCTCAACATATACTTTTGCATTACTCTTTCCTACACCCATCATTCCGCCACCTTTAAACATTGGACGGAATAACAGCCACATCGTTCCAAATATCAGAAAGAATGGAACTACATTCCAAAATAGGAACTCCAGAATACTACTGCTGTTTTCATCTACTTTTGCCTGATACTTCACTCCTGCCTTATCTAATTTTGCAAGAAGATTATCATCATTTAAGTAACCTGTATAATAAGTAATCGGATATAAAGAATTTTCCTGCTTCTTTGGTGTAATTAAAATCTTGCTACCAGAAAATTCAACACTTTCTATTTCTTTATCTTCTACCTTTTCCAAAAAGGCATCATACGTAATCTCACGTTTTGAACTTTGTGCCACCTCATCACGAATCCAACATATAAAAATAAAAACTAATACAGTAGCTATAATTGCAGCAACCAGTCCTGACCGATTATTTTTATTGTTTCCTTTGTTTTGGTTATTATTTGAACCATTCTGGTTATTTTCGTTATTCATAAGACCTCCTCTTGCTTATTTGCATACGCATTTTTCCTATTTGTTAATCCATTGCTCCCTCTATATATTTTCAGGGCATTCTCTCAATTTTATTCCTTAACAGATAATTATCTGCATCTGCTCTCATTCTTCACCACAATTGAAAAATTATAATCTTCCCTCACAGAAATCTTTTCTACCTTTTTAAGAAAACGCTTTTCTGCCATGGATTTATTTCTGAAAACATCCGAAATACAGAATATCTTCAATATTTCTATTATAATAATAGTTTTTCCATTAATCAATATTTAACTAAATTTTTCATAAATTTATCACGAACTTTTTAGTTTATGGGTTGTTCTCTTGTTGCTTTTCCTGTAAAATTAGTCTATAATTATATTTTTAGTAAGTGTGTTAGTATCATTCAATCAAAGGAGGCTATGATATGGCTGTTAAATACGTTTTCGTCACTGGTGGTGTTGTTTCTGGTTTAGGAAAAGGAATTACAGCAGCATCTTTAGGACGTTTGTTAAAATCAAGAGGATACAAGGTCACAATGCAAAAATTTGATCCTTATATCAATATCGACCCTGGAACTATGAATCCAGTCCAACATGGTGAGGTTTTCGTTACGGATGATGGTGCAGAAACCGATTTGGATCTTGGACATTATGAACGTTTCATTGATGAAAGTTTAACAAAACGCTCCAATGTAACAACTGGTAAAGTATATTGGTCTGTTTTACAAAAGGAACGTCGTGGTGATTTTGGTGGAGGGACCGTACAAGTTATTCCTCATATTACAAATGAAATTAAAGAACGTTTCTATCGTGATGAAAATTCATCCAACGATACTCAGATTGCAATTATTGAAGTAGGTGGAACCGTAGGTGATATTGAAAGTCAGCCTTTCCTAGAAGCGATTCGTCAATTTCAACATGACGTTGGTCGGGAAAATGCAATTTTAATTCATGTTACATTAATTCCATATTTGAAAGCCTCTGGGGAAATCAAAACAAAACCGACCCAATCAAGTGTAAAAGAATTACAATCTATGGGATTACAACCTGATATAATCGTATGTCGTACAGAAGTCCCTTTAGAGGAAGACATAAAAGATAAAATAGCACTATTTTGTAATGTATCTAAATATCATGTAATTCAAAATCTTGATGTAGAAACTTTATATGAAGCACCTCTTGCCATGGAAAAAGAACATCTGGCAGATATCGCATGTAAATGTCTTCATTTAGAGTGTCCTACTCCTGACTTGGCTGATTGGGAAAAAATGATTGAGGCTGTAAAACATCCTACACAATCTGTTAGTGTTGCATTGGTTGGTAAATATACATCTCTTCATGATGCATATATTAGTGTTGTTGAAGCATTAAAACATGGCGGTATTCCTCATAATGCTACTGTAGATATTAAATGGGTTAATTCAGAAGATGTTACTAGAGAAAATGCTGCAGAATATTTTAAGGATGTAGACGGCATTATTGTTCCTGGTGGTTTTGGTACTCGTGGTATGGATGGAAAAATTCATGCAATTGAATACGCACGCGTACACAACATCCCATTTTTAGGTTTATGTGTTGGTATGCAATTAGCAATTGTAGAATTTGCAAGAAATGTATTAGATCTTAGAGATGCTCATAGTATTGAACTTGATCCTTCTACCTCTCATCCAGTTATTAACCTAATGGAAGACCAGAATGATGTTACAGATATCGGTGGTACTTTAAGACTTGGTGCATATCCTTGTGTTTTGGATGAAAATAGTAAGGCATATCAGTTATATGGTTCAAAAGAAATCTCTGAACGTCATCGTCACAGATATGAAGTAAATAATTATTATCGTGAAGATTTAATTAAGGCTGGTTTATCCCTTTGTGGTCTATCGCCTAACGGTAAAATTGTTGAAATGGTTGAATTACCATCTCATCCATGGTTTATTGCAACACAGGCTCACCCTGAATTTAAATCAAGACCAAATCGTCCTCATCCTTTGTTCAGAGGATTTGTTGGTGCAGCTTTAGAACATCAAAATAATAAATAAATGTAACGCAAAGCAATAGAATTTAAAAAGCTAGTAGCATCTTATGAGTGCTACTAGCTTTTTATTTGTGCTACACCAATACCATTCCCCTTTTCCTAGATATAATTCTTACTCTCAAAAAACGAAAACGAGCGATGTTTTTAGAGAAGAGATAAAGTTTTTAAAAGAATCAAAAAAGGCTTCCATCCTAAGATGAAAGCCTCTTTTCTGTACCTTCAAAACTACACACTGTATTCCATCCATAACTAGCCTAAGTACTAAGCTCGAAACTACCTCGCTAAGTGCTTGTGCATGTATCGCACGTAAACGATAAAAATACTATCGTTAAGTGCTCATAACTAGGTCAAGACCTCGACCTATTAGTATTGGTCAGCTACATACGTTACCGTACTT
>JBNMLH010000032.1:0-14684 GCA_050875145.1 Lachnospiraceae bacterium | reverse complement strand
GAATTTTATATACTTGTAAATTTTCATGGATTTTTTGGGCAAAATAGTTTATAATGATTGTAATTGTGCGTAGATGTAACTAAAGTTGACACAATAGTAGAATAGTAAAATGAATGTAACAGTTCAGTGAGAACAGCATTTCTGATCGGCTTAATTGTTACAAAACAAATTTTAGGAGGAACAGTATGATGAGTGATATTGATGTTATGTCAGTCAATGCGATTCGTGCGTTGGCAGCAGACACAGTACAGAAAGCAAATTCAGGACATCCGGGATTACCACTAGGTGCGGCACCTATGGCTTATGAGTTATGGGCAAAATTTATGAAACACAATCCTAAGAATCCAAATTGGGAAAATCGTGATCGTTTCATTTTATCAGGTGGACATGGTTCTTCATTATTATATTCATTGCTTCATATTTTTGGATATGGAGACTTATCAATGGATGATATGAAGAATTTTAGACAGTGGGGTTCAAAAACACCGGGACATCCGGAATATGGTCATACTGTTGGAGTAGAAGCCACAACAGGACCATTGGGTGCAGGTATGGCAATGGCAGTTGGTATGGCGATGGCAGAAGCACACTTGGCAGCACGTTTCAATAAAGAGGGATACCCTGTTGTGGATCATTATACTTATGTTTTAGGTGGAGACGGTTGTATGATGGAAGGTATCTCTTATGAAGCATTTTCATTGGCTGGTACATTAAAGCTTGGAAAACTTATCGTACTTTACGATTCAAATAAAATCTCTATCGAGGGAGATACAGATATCGCTTTTCAGGAAGATGTAAAGAAACGTTTTGAATCTTTCGGTTTTCAGACATTAGTAGTAGAGAATGGAAATGATTTAGAAGAAATCGGTAAAGCGATTGCAGAAGCAAAAGCAGATACTACAAGACCTACGATGATTACTGTTCGTACAAAGATTGGTCATGGATGCCCGGCAAAAGAAGGAACAGCTAGTGCGCATGGAGAACCACTTGGAGTAGAGAATGTACGTGCATTAAAAGAAAACTTAGGAATGGACCCTGATAAAGAATTTTATATTCCTCAGGAAGTATATGATAACGCAGCAAAGATTGTTGCAGAAAATGAAAAAGAAGAGCAAAAATGGAATGCATTATTTGCAGAATACTGTGAGAAGTTCCCAGAGATGAAAGAATTGTGGGATAAGATGCATGATATGGATGCAGCAAAAGCATTGATTGATGATGAAGACTTCTGGGCAGTAGAAGATAAAGCAGATGCTACTAGAAATATTTCAGGAAAAATAATCAATAAGATTAAAAATTACCTTCCTGGTTTTATTGGAGGTTCCGCAGACTTAGCACCTTCTAATAAGACAAATATGAGTGAGATGGGAGATTTTTCTGCACAGAATTATGCAGGAAGAAACTTGCACTTTGGAGTGCGTGAGCTTGCTATGGCAGCAATTGGAAATGGTATGGTATTGCATGGCGGATTACGTCCGTATGTATCTACTTTCTTCGTATTCTCTGATTATGTGAAACCAATGGCGAGATTATCTTCCTTAATGGGAGTACCTCTCACATATGTTCTTACACATGATAGTATTGGAGTTGGGGAGGACGGACCAACACATGAGCCAATTGAGCAGTTAGCTATGTTACGTTCGCTTCCAAACTTTACTGTATATCGTCCGGCTGATACGACGGAGACAGCAGCAGCTTGGTATTATGCCATTACATCAAAAAAGACACCAACAGCATTGGTATTGACCCGTCAGAATCTTCCACAACTTGCAGGAACAAGCAAAGAAGCTTTAAAGGGTGGATATGTTGTAGAAGACGGAAAGAAGGAAGTACCGGATTTGATTTTGATGGCAAGTGGTTCGGAAGTACAACTTGCAGTAGAGGCAAAGACAGAGTTGGAAAAAGACGGTGTAGATGTGCGTGTGGTTAGTATGCCATCTATGGATGTATTTGAACAACAAAGTGCAGAGTACAAAGAGAGTGTGTTACCAAAGGCATGTCGTAAGAGAGTTGCAGTAGAGGCATTATCAAGTTTTGGATGGGGTAAATATGTTGGTCTTGATGGCGGATATGTTACAATGGAAAGCTTTGGTGCATCTGCTCCAGCAGCAACTTTATTTGAAAAGTTTGGAATTACCAAAGAACATGTAATTGAAGTGGCAAGAGATATTTTGAAATAAAAGTTAATGAAGTTCGGGAAAAGAGTTGTGACATAGGGTACAACTCTTTTCTTCTGTATGTAGTAGTGAATACAGGAAAGTCTAACAGACGTTAGGATAAGAGAGGAGTTATTCATGGCTAAGATACTGATTGTGGAAGATGAAAAAAAGATTGCTCGTTTTGTAGAATTAGAATTAAAACACGAAGGATATGAGACTGAATGGTCAGGAAATGGCAGGGAAGCATTAAATAAAATTTTGGAAAATGAATTTGATTTAATAGTGTTGGACGTAATGCTGCCCGAATTAGATGGAATTGAAGTGTGCCGTAAAGCACGAGAAGCGGGTGTGCGGACACCTATTATTATGTTGACAGCAAAAGATGATGTAATGGATAAGGTTACAGGACTTGATAATGGGGCAGATGACTATATGACAAAACCATTTGCCATTGAAGAATTGTTAGCAAGGATACGTGTAGCACTAAATCGTCAAAAAGCATCTGTTGAAGATAAAAAAGAAAGTTCTATTATGGAATATGGAGATTTGCGAGTAGATACGGTAAAATATGAAGCATCTTATCAAGGAAATAAGCTGGCATTTACAAAAAAAGAGTTTGATTTAGTAGCCTATTTGCTTGCACATAAAAATGAGGCAATTTCCAGGGAACGAATATTAAGTGAAGTTTGGGACTATGAATATATGGGAGAGACAAATGTGGTGGATGTTTATGTTCGCTATGTTCGTCAAAAACTAGATGATGTTTATGGAAAAAAGATTATAAACACAGTACGAGGGGTAGGTTACATAATTAAAGATGAATGAGGAAAGAATTGAAAGAATCCGGCATTTGTTACAAAAATACTGGCTCCCTGTTCTGAAAAAAAAGGAACGATTGGTTAGTAAAATTCACTTATCTTTAGAATTGCAGTTGTCCATTTTATATGGAGCTTTGACAGTTTTTATGGGAATTCTTATCTTTTTACCATTAGGATATATTATATATCATAGTGAATTACAAGAGGCACAACTTTCTTTTCATTATTCTGGACAGAGTTGGACAATTTCTATTGTATATATATATAGAGCAGCTATGTTGTTGTATGTTGCTGGAATTTTCTTGATTGTGGAATTATCTGCAAAGAATATAAGGCGGATTTCTGGGAAAATGAGTGATATTATTAAACAGACAAATCGAATTACTATTCATAGTTTGGAGCAAGATCGTTTAAATGTAGATGGTATACAAAATGAATTAAAAGATATTGCACAAACAATTAATAGCATGTTGGATAGGTTAGAGGTGTCTTATGAAACACAGAAGCAATTTGTGTCAGATGCATCTCATGAACTCCGCACACCTATTGCAGTGGTACAAGGATATGTAAATATGCTGGATCGTTGGGGAGCGGAGGATCCAGAAGTGCTGGCAGAGTCGGTAGAAGCTATAAAGAGTGAGGCACAATCTATGCAGGAATTGGTGGAAAAATTATTATTTTTATCCCGCCATGATAAGAAAACATTAAAACTGACGAAGCGAAAATTTAATGTGACAAAAATGGTGGAGGAAGTTTTAAAAGAGAGTGTCTTGCTTGCAAAGAAAAGAACTATAGAAGCATTGGATCTTGATCCAGTCATTCTCTATGGGGATAGACAGATGCTAAAAGAGGCATTGCGTGTTTTACTGGAAAATGCCATAAAATATACAAATGAAGGAGATAGTATTTATATTGGATGTGAGAAACAGGAAGGCAATTGTATTCTTACTGTAGCAGATACAGGTATGGGAATGACAGAAAAGGATATGGATCATATTTTTCAAAGATTTTATCGGTCTGACAATGTAAGAAATGGAAACATAAGCGGGCATGGATTGGGATTATCCATTGCGAAGCTTATTATATTAAAACATGTAGGTACAATAGAGATAAAGAGTCAGTATACAAGGGGAACCTGCTTTAAAATTACGTTGCCAATACAGACATTTTAGAGTGTGTGTCTATTAGTTTACAAATCAGGCAAAGTAAGCTATACTTGATAGCGTATTCTAAAGGTGTATCACACACAATGGAAAAGAGGTAGAAAAATGGCGAAGAAAAAGAAGCAAAAAAAATCGAAAATTAAAAGCCCTGCATTACGCAGATTTTTGATGGCTTTAAAGGTGAGTTTGTTAGTTATCCTTTTGATAATTCTGGTAGGTGGAATTATTTTTTACTTTACATATGGTAAAGAACTTTTGAAGATGCAGAAAGAAGCAAAGACAGCGGTTGCGGCTTCTACAGTAGACACATTTCGTTCCAGTGAAACAAGTGTTATTTATGATTCAAAAGGAAAAGAAATCAGTGAACTAAAAGGGGAAAAGGACGTATATTACCTTGAAAGTAGTGCAATACCGGATTATGTAAAGACCGCTTTTTTGTCTATAGAAGATAAAAAGTTTTATGAGCATGGTGGTGTAGATTACTTAGCAATTATGCGTGCTGTTTTGGCAAGAATAAAAAACGGGCATGTTACACAGGGCGGTAGTACCATTACGCAACAGTTGGTAAAAAATGTGTTCCTTACTCAAGAACGGACCATGGACAGAAAACTTCGAGAAATGTTTTATTCTATGGAGATGGAGAAAAAATATAGCAAAGACCAGATATTAGAATTTTATATTAATAATGTGTACTTTAGTCATGGATATTATGGAATTCAGGCAGCATCGTATGGATACTTTAAAAAGGATGTCAGTGAGCTTTCTTTGTCGGAAGTCGCATTTTTGTGTGCAATTCCAAATGGACCGACCAAATATGATCCATTGACACATTATGATAACACAATTAAAAGACGAAACCTAATTCTGAAAAATATGCTGGATGATTCTAAGATTATGTTAGAAGAATATGAATATGCCATAGCAGAAGATATTCAATTATCAGAGCAAAAGACAAAGAAGCAGGATTATGTAGAGACGTTTGCAAGACATAGTGCTACGAGAGCATTGATGCAGGCACAGGGCTTCCAATTCCGTTATTCTTTTAGTTCGGATGAGGATAAAAAGAATTATCAAGAAGAATATAATGAATTATATGAACAGTGCGAACAATCTTTGTATACAGGGGGATATCGTATTTATACTTCTATTAGTATGTCTAAGCAGAAAAAATTGCAGAAGGCAGTAAATGAGCAATTACAAGGCTTTACAGAAAAAACGGATGCAGGTGTTTATAAAATGCAGGGAGCTGCGGTTTGCATCAGTAATAAGACGGGGCGTGTAGTTGCCATTGTAGGAGGAAGAAAACAGAAAACAACAGATGGTTATACATTAAATCGTGCATTTCAAAGTTATCGACAACCAGGAAGCTCGATTAAGCCATTAATTGTATACACACCATCATTTGAACATGGATACACACCGGAATCTATCGTAGATGACAGTTATTTCAAGGGTGGTCCAAGAAACTCAAATGGTACCTATGCAGGAAAAATTCCTGTGCGTTCCGCAGTAGCAGCATCTAAGAACGTAGTTGCATGGAAATTATTCGAAGAACTTACACCAAAAGTTGGACTATCCTATATTTTGAACATGGGATTTTCCAATATTGTGGCAAATGATTATTATGCGGCATCTTCTTTGGGTGGATTGACAAATGGAGTGAGTCCACTAGAGATGGCATCTGGATTTGCAACGATAGAAAATGATGGATACTATAGAGAACCAACGTGTATTGTAGAAATTACAGATTCTCGTGATAATACCATTTACAAATCAAACTCAAAAGGGAAACAGGTGTACTCAAAAGAGGCTACCAGCATGATGACAAGTTGTATGGAAAGTGTTATAGAAAGTGGTACAGCTAAGGGGCTTGGTTTAACAAAGACTCCATCTGCTGGAAAGACTGGAACTACAAATGACAAGAAGGATGGTTGGTTCTGTGGATATACAGCATACTATACTACAGCAGTTTGGGTAGGATACGATACACCTAAAACTGTGAATGATTTGTATGGAAGCACTTATCCGGGAAGAATATGGCATAATTTTATGGAGGATATTCATTCTTCTGTGGATTATCAAGCATTACATGATGAATATGATGGAAAGAAATCCGATGAGGTTATTGATGATGGAGATGATAATGAGGCAGAAGAAACAGAACAACCGGAAGATACACAGGAACCAGAAGATACACAGGTGCCAGAAGATACGGAAGTTCCTGTAACAAAAGAGCCTGATAATTGGGACGATGGACAGAGAGAGCCAGTTGTTACAGAAAAACCACAAGAACAGGAAACAGAACCACCACAGGAAGAGGAGGTTGTTGATCCCGCAGGAGATGTTGGAATGCAGGAGATGCTTTTGTGGAGACCAAAAAGAATTTAAGAGAGCGAGCAAACATAAGAAGATATTGTTTGCATAGAAAGAGAAAGAGTTGCAAAGGTTTTTTTGCAGCTCTTTCTTCTTTTGACAAAAAATGCACTTTCTTTATGATAGGATACAGGACAGAAGGACAAATTGGAGAAATGGACAAGTAGTTAAAAAAAATAAGAGAATTTATTGAAAAACTCCAATTAGAAAGGAAGAGCATAGTATGATAGAAAATAAAAAGCAACTGGGACAAAAGCAGGAAGAAAAAAAAGAAGAACAGTTATTTCGTTTGCCTAAAAATATCAGACAGGTAGGGCAAGGGGAACAGAACTTTGTAGTTTACATAGAGGACTATGTTATGTCCTTTGTACATTATATTGGAAAATGTAGTACAGAACAAATGCGGATGGCAGTATTACTTGGGGAGAGTCGTATCTGGGAAGAAAAAAGATGTGTGTTTATTTATGGTGCGGTTATTGTAGAAAAAGTGGATTTTGAAGCAAAAGGTTGCTTTTCAAAAGAAATATGGGAAAAAATATATCGGGAAATAGAAGAAAACTTTAAAAATAAACAAATTGTAGGCTGGATGGTTACAAAGGCGGGAATAAATATGGAGCCAAGTAAACAATTGGAAAAATTGCATCTGGAAAATTTTTCAGGTAAAGATAAGGTGTTGTTACTCTATGATACCTTGGAGAGAGAGGAAAAAGTTTTTATCTACCAAGAAAAAAGATTTAATGAATTAGAAGGTTATTGTATTTATTACGACAAAAACCAGGATATGCAAGAGTATATGTTAAAGAAAAAAGGGAATGTAGAGAGGGAACAAGTATCAGATCATGCAGTACAGGAAATGAAAAAACGCATTGGGGAGATGGAAACAAGGCAAAAAAAGCAAAGCAGAAAAAAGAGGGTAGGCATTAATATTGCAATTATAGCTGGGGTTGCTATATGCGGAGTCGCATTACAGCAAAAAGGAATACAAAAACAATTTTCTAAAACCATAGAAACGTTTAAAGAAGAAAATGAAAACGTTTCTATGGAAATGTATACTCCAACGGTTACGAAAGAGTTGGAAACAGAGAAACAACCGAATACAGTGGAAACAGAGGAACAAATAGATCAGACGGAGACAGCGGAGAATGAAAAAAAAGGAGTTTCAGATTCCAATACTACAGAAACAATGGAAAATATATATAATGGAGCACAGTATTATACAATACAACCAGGGGACACATTGGTAAGCATATGCATGAAGGAATTTTCGTCATTAGAAAAGATGGATGAAATTATGCGTTTGAATCAAATACAGGATAAGAATAAAATTGTGGCGGGTCAGAGATTGAAGCTATATGAATAAAAGACAAAATTAGGTGTATGCTGCAAATGACTTCTAAAATATAGTAGGGTATTAAGACCGCATAGATTAACAGGAAAACATGATGGCTTCACAATGGAAAAAAAATAGAGTATAATGAAAGGAACAAAGTCTTTGATTAGGTAAGTAGAATAGAGACGGAAGAATATAGGATGAAAGGAAAACACAAACACATGGCAAGTTTATCAGAGCGCAGTGAACAAAAGAGATATGAAATGAAAAAAAAGCGAATAGGAAGAATAAAAAAAATTAGTGTAATTGCCTGTGTAGTTGCAGTGGTCGCAGGTGTACTTTTTTATGTGTTTTTTCAGATGAATAGAACGTATAGCGGTTATTCGGCAACAGAATCTGCAAAGCGAGTAGACAGTAGCAGTGCACAATATATGACATCTGGCGGGGAACTCATAAAATATAGTAAAGATGGTGCTTCTGGAATGAAGTTGAATGGAGAAATATTGTGGAACGGAAGTTATGAATTTAAAAATCCTTATGCTGTTGCTTGTGGAGATTATGTGGCAGTAGCAGATATAGGAGAAAAGGATATATGCGTATTTAACGGGAAGGATAATGGAACAACGCTTTCCATGCCTGCCAATATTGAACAGGTAGCAGTTGCCAAGCAGGGAGTAGTAGCAGCTATATTAGAGGATAATGATACTGCAAAAATAAACATATATAACCCGTATGATGCGACAGAGCAATTAAAAGTATCTATATCTACCAGTACAGATAAAGATGGATATCCTGTGGCAATCGGTTTGTCTGAAGATGGACAAAAGCTGGTGACTAGCTATATCAATATTACAGGTGGAGTAGTTGAGAGTAGCCTGAATTTTTATAATTTTGATTCTGATGCAAAGGGCAAAACAGATCGTATTGTTGGCTCACGTCCTTTAGATCAGGAAATTGTGGCAGATATTCAATTTTTAGATAATAATACAATATGTGCATTTACAGAACAGGGATTTCATTTATATTCTATGCAGGGAACACCAAAAGATATAGCTACGGTTTCCGTAGAACAGAAAATAAAAAGCGTATGTTACAACGCTAACTACATAACATTGGTAACAGAAAATGGAGATAGCACAGAAAATCCATATATTGTGCTTGTTTATAATACGAAGGGGAAAAATATATTAAAAAAAGAAATCTCTTATGATTTTGACAAGATTGAGATGGGGAAAGATGAAGTAATCATGTATTCAGCCACAGCCTGTCATATTTTGCGTGTAAGAGGTAGCGAAAAATTAGACTGTCAGTTTGAAACGGGGGCATCCTATTTCTTTCCAATACCAGATTCAGAAAAATATATTTTGATTGATAATGAAGAAATAAAGCAGGTGCATTTAAACGGAAGAAAAGAGGGATGATAAATGAATTGGTTATTAATAGTAGTTTTACTATTGATTGCATTTCGGGTTTATAGAGGTTATAAAAAAGGTGCAATACATATGATATTATCTTTTTCGGCATTAATTATCAGTGTATTGCTAACAGGTTTTCTGGGACCGGTAATCAGCAGGCAATTATGTGAAAGTGAGATTGTACTGGGGTATGTCTCCGATGCTGTCAATGAAAGTTTGGGAATTGAAGATGCGATGTTGGAAACAACTAATCAAATTACTGATGCGGTGACAGGGCAAAAAATAGACCAGAGCCAACAACAGGAAGCGATAAGCAAAATAGGTCTACCCCAAAGTATAAATAATACAATTATGAGTGGATTACATGATACAATTTCCGATAAAGGTACGATTACTGCACATAAATTTGCAGTTTCCATCAGTGACGAATTAGCAAAAATAATTATAAGAGGAATTACTTATGTAGTAATTTTCTTAATTGCCAAAATTGGACTACGCATTATAATTATGCTTTTTGGTATCGTAGACAAATTACCGGGAGTGGAGGATGCAAGTCAATTAGCTGGAGCTGGAATAGGAGCTATATCAGGATTTGTTATGGTATGGGTCGGATTTTTATTTTTACTTGCATTGAGCAGCACTGATTTTGGAATAGAATGCTACCGTTGTATCAATGAAAGTACATTTTTGACTTTTTTATACAAGAATAATTTGTTGTTGAAATGGATTTTATATTCGGTAAATGGATAAATATGTCAATAGTGAGAATTATAGAAAAATCTCTTAGGCAGGACAAGTATTGTTTCCGGCCTAAGAGATTTTTTTTAAAAGATTTCTTGTATTCTGTTAATTTAAAGAAGATATCGTACCGTTGGATATTCCGTAGGTTCCTTGGTTAAGTGTATAGTTTGTTCCATTTTTAGAATCCCAAGTACCATTACCGTTATTAAAGCATACACGTACTTCTGTGGCATCTCCTAAATCTAAATCAAATTTATAATTATATCCAATTTTTTCATCAGTCTTTTTCATTTCTATGCCTGGTACAGATGTCCAGCTTCCACCGGCTATACAATAATGTATAAATGCCTTATTCCATGCACTGGATGCATTATAATAAACGATTGCGTGATTTGATGTATTAGAATCTGTAATGGTGTATGTGGTTGTGTATTCCCCTACATCTCCACTATTGTCCGTTGTCTTTATATGGATTTGATAGGTACCAGCTTCCGTAGGTGTCCAAGAAACAATATCATCAAAATTACTCATTAATTCTTCTACTTTTCCAGTGTTTTGATTTGTAATAGTCCAGTTACTATATAAACCATACTTATATACAAAGGCATTTTTTCGTAATGTTTTGAGATTGAGTTTTGTGCCAACTTTTTGCGGAGATTCCGCACTGGCTTCAATACCGGTAAGCTCAATGCATGGAAGACTATACTTTATTTCGTTTTTACAAGTTAATCCTTTTGCATCTGTAACCGTTATCTCTATTGAATAATCTCCCCCGCGATAGGATGGTTGATATAGAAAAACATTATTATAAGTAGTTGTATGTGCTTCCCCTTCATTGGATACACTTTCTCCAGTTTGTGTATAAGTAGATTTTGTAATAGTTTTATATGTATATGGAGCGGTTCCTCCAATAATCTTTGCATTTACATAGTTACTATAAGATTTACCGGTATAGTCTTCCAAAATTACCTTTAAAGAAGCTTGTGGGTCGTAATTATACCATGTTCCGCCGGATTTATTTCCCTTGTTTGCTTTGTAACAATTTTTTTCTCCAGTAGGTATTGTCAAATCTACAGTCTGTAAATCCCAGCTTTTATAGGTATTTTTGAATATAATGTTTGTATATTTACTTGGTATTTCTACTACATACATGTCCTCGCTATTGTCTACCAAACTTGCAACATATTCTGTTGATACTTTATTTTCGTCCCATACATAAGCACAAACTTTATCCCATTTTGCATTGGAGTTATCAAAATAGAGGGTGTGAGTAGTTGTGATTGGTGTAGCAGTTGGCTGTGTTGTTGGTGTTGCGGTAATAGTAGGTGTAGCAGTTGCGGGATTATCCAATCTAGTAATAGTTTGATTTTTTATGCCCTGTACACCCTTTGAAACTGTATAATTGGAACCGTTTCTGCTATCCCAAGAACCATTACCGTTATTAAAGCAAACAGTGGCTTCTGTTTCAGTTCCCAAATCAATTACATATTTATATGTGTAACCATCCATGTCAGAAGCATTTTCCATTTTTACACCTGGCACACTTGTCCATTCACCGTTATTTACTTTGTAATGGATATACGCATCATTCCAGGAATTGTTATTGTAATATACGGTTGCCAAATTGCTGTTTTGTGGAAGAATGACATAATCCATAGAAATTTTTGCTTTTTGTCCGCAATAAGTAGTAACATCGTAAGTAATGGTATAGGTTCCAGGTTCGCTTGGTGTCCATTTTTGTGAGTACCCACCATCCCACATTACATTCAATTTCTTAGAAACGCCATCCTTTGTTACGGTAAAATTGTGTGCATTGTATTTGTGGTATACTTCATTTTTTAATGTTGCATTAAAAGTAATAGAAGTACCTGCCTTTTGTGGTGAGGATAAATCAGAAGTAAAAGATGTGATTTTCATTCCTTCTACCACAAAGTTTTTAATAGTTCTTCTTAAGATGTTACCTGTGCCGGTATCTTTAACATCTACGAAAAATGTATGTGTTCCTACCGCTTCTGCATTGTAGTATACATAATCCCCTTCACCAGGAAGCATACTTGTAAAATAAGTGGAGTAGGTATTCTGGTCGCTGAAGCTTTCATCCTTGTTAAAATAGATTTCTTTCCCTTTAAAGATGGTTCCAAAACGATATTGATAGGTTCCACTTCCATTCTCACCTTCTGCACAAAGTTTAAGTTCATCAGCTATAGATGCGGGTGATTGCAAATTGCAAGTAAAGGATTTTACAGTAAAATCATCTGATTTTTCAAAGGTATAGGTAGCAGTAGTACCATCTATTTCTTTATTCAAATTAGAAGTAACGGAATAAATTATTTGACCATCTACTTTTATTTCTGCAGTCTTTAAAATAGCAGGGTTGCTATCTTTATTATTGTCCTTTAAAATAATAGACCATTTATAGTCTTTTAATTTCGATGGTGTAATATTTGAAATTACATTATTCAAATCAATTACAATAGTACCGTCTGTTGCAGAAGTAGAACCATCCAATGCACAGCTTCTTGTATTACCCCAGCTATAATTAAAAGCAAATACATTGTATGTAAATTTCTTCCCATTGGCATCCTCTGCTTGTAAAGTTATCCTATCTTGATCTCGGCGGGCTGTATTTAGTGTAATTGTCATGCTAGCACCAGAGGTATTTGTTTTTACGTCATTTAACACAGACATAGAGTAAAATACTTGTCTTCGGTTGCTGCTGGAGTCCATTGCGTGCGATTCGCTGTTTAGTGCATCATAACTGACCCACAAAAATCCGTTATTTTCATTTGATTGGTATGTTCCCCAAGAGTTTGCAATTTTAAATGCACCTTTCTCTGCCTCTTGTACCTTTCCATCTTTATTCAAATCAACCCAGATAGAATCGTCATATCCGACAATGGTCATACGGTGGCTGCTAGATTTATATAATGACTCTGTGCAAATATATTCACCGGCGTGAGAAGAACCTTCTGGTATTTTTGTACGGGTCCAGTTAAAATAAGTTGTATAGGTAATTAGTTTACCTTGTGACAGGTAGGATTTCATCTCGTTTAGGTCTGAATCCTTTGGTGAAGTAATCGTTTTGGGATTAGCAATTGGAATAGAGCTATTAGCACGATTATTCATAGCATCCTGCCATAATTTTTCTTCTGGATACCAGCTTAGACACTTTGCATCAGAACTGGCAAATGGGGTATCTGTAAAGTAAGCAGTTCCTGTTTCGGTAAGTGATTGAATACAATCACCATAAGAGGAACCAGAGGAACCGATTTTTATCTGGTCGTAAATAAATGCTGGTGACATTATATTTTCGTCGGTTGCTGGAATTCCTAAAGATTTGCATCTTTCATAAGTAAAATTGTAATATACTTCTGCCCAACAGGTACAAGAACCGATACTTCCCTGTGAACGAATCTTGGGGAAGTATGGTGATTGGCTATTATCTGTACTGGAAGGTAAATTAGCATTTACATTGATGGAAGGTGTTATATCATCATCAAATACATCGCATACTTCGTTTGCTTCCTCAACAGTAGTCCATATCGGTGTTAAATCACCTTCACATCCCTGCTCTTCCTGTGCTGTTTCGGGGTTACTTGCCTCTGTTACAGCACCTTGATTGGTTTGTTTTGTTACGCTGCTTTGTTTGTTTGTGCTTGTTACAGCAGCTTTTGCATTAAACGCATATCCTTGAAATGATGTCGCTATCATAGAAGTGGCTATCATAATAGAAAAAATACGTTTTTTCACACTTTTGCTCCAACTTTTTTGTTTCATTAAGTGCTCCTTTCTACATTGCTACTCATCATTTTTGAACATTAAAATTAGTAATTTTCAAAAATTTTATTGGGTGCCTTGTGTATACTAGTTTTAATGTTACAAAATTGTGAATTTTTTGTGACGCTTTTTATTATATTCTTAACTATGCACCTTTTTCAAGTAAAAAAGTAAAAAATATCCAAATTTGTAAATAAGTATCTAAAAACAGGCATTGGGGAGGAGGCCATTTTGTGGTTTTGACAAAAAACAAATATTAAATGCAAATATGTTTCAATTTCGGCTTTTGATTACTCTTTTTATTTTTCGCAAAAGAGCAAGATAGTTTCTTGTATTTTCGGTTATAAATGAGCTGTATAATTAGAAGTGTTTTAGTTTCTTCCTAATTAATGAAAATGGGTTACTTCGTTTATTTAAAAAAAAATAAAAAAAATTTAAAAAAAGTGTTGACTTTAGGAAAACGAAATGCTATACTAAACAAGTCGCTTGGGGGTGACGGAAAATAAGAAACACCTCAAAGCCTTGTGAAATAAGGTTTGCGGCAGTTAGGACATTGACAATTAAACAGTGAAACAACCTTGAAAATTCAAAAGAATTTCATGGGACATCAAAGATGTTCACGAACAAAAACCTTTAACAGTAAAGGATAAAAAGCTAGCAAGTTTCTAGCGAGGACAAATTTTAATTTGAGAGTTTGATCCTGGCTCAGGATGAACGCTGGCGGCGTGCTTAACACATGCAAGTCGAACGAAGCACTTAGACGGAACTCTTCGGAGGGAAAATTAAGTGACTGAGTGGCGGACGGGTGAGTAACGCGTGGGTAACCTGCCTTGCACAGGGGGATAACAGTTAGAAATGACTGCTAATACCGCATAACCCGCTAGTACCGCATGGTACGGACGGAAAAG
>JBNMLH010000010.1:0-118291 GCA_050875145.1 Lachnospiraceae bacterium | reverse complement strand
TATTATTCCAGTTCTGGTGTCCGCCAATAATAAATTCAAATACATCTCATGTTTTTATTTATCCTTTTTGCTCCAAGCAATTTCGCTCTTTTCCTTGCAATTCAAATACATCTCATGTTTTTATTTATCGCAGACCCAGATGGAACAAATAACGGTATGAGTTATTCAAATACATCTCATGTTTTTATTTATCAAAGGCAGGAAGTGTTGTTGGCAGAGCAGTAAGTGAATTCAAATACATCTCATGTTTTTATTTATCTTTTTTTTCGGAAAGGCTTGCGTGGAAAACGCATCTATTCAAATACATCTCATGTTTTTATTTATCAACGGATAATTGGTACATAATGCTTAATACTTCTTCATTCAAATACATCTCATGTTTTTATTTATCAATAAAGCCATATTGTGTTTTGGTTTTATTGTCAATTCAAATACATCTCATGTTTTTATTTATCCTGGAAGGATAACGAGCTTAAGCGATAAGCTTAAATTCAAATACATCTCATGTTTTTATTTATCCCAACGTTTTTATAACAATCTTTTCTTCTATTGTATAGCCTTTTTCCTATATTTTCAACACTTTCAGCATTTTTTACCAAGTGAAAAATATTTTTCACCATTTTTCTTTTGTATTAGCTCAATCCCCTTATATTTCCTGCTTTCCTTGTCATCTATTTATTCTATCGGTTGGTAATTTTCACAATATAAGTGTTTCCCCATTTTCCTTATCCTTCCTTCCCAAAGTTTCTTCTCCAAATACATTATCGTTCATCAATTTAATAATACATAAGAAATCTTCCTCTTCATTTATAATTGGTTTCAAATCATTTCGAAAACGGATTAATTTTGACGGTGACATTTCTCCGCGAAACACTGAATTTTGATAGTGAGATAAATATTTTTTACACACCTTAAATACTTTATGTACTCGCTTTTCATTTACATCATAAAAAACAAACGCATAATTATAGTTCAAATTTTTTTTATTCGCCACTATATCCCCTCCTTCAGGCTAAACGGAATAAATTCCTGTCCTTCCATAATATACTTTATCAATTTGTAACAGTCCAATTTCATTGCTGTACGATAAGAAACCTTCCTCTTTAATCTAGGATGTTGGTATACACTCTCCAAACGACTTTCAAATGCTTCAATGAAAATTTTTCTTCCTTCTTCATTCATCATACAATAATTAAGCTTTTTATCAAAATGTTTTGCTACTTGTATCCTTCTATTATTTATCAGTTCAAATATTGTTCGAAATACAATGATTGGTTTAAAAACCTCGCTCATATCAAGGCTAAGTGAAAATCTTCCTTCTGATGGCTCATGTAGAAAACTAATCCTCTGGTCCAGATGTGTCTGATAAATGGCGGTTATCGTCTTTCCATAAAGCAGTGTGTTTCCAAAAGATACCATTGCATTCATAGGATTATCAGGTGGTCTCCTCACTCGTTTATTCATCAAAAAATCTTCTGGAAGAAAAAATTGAAAACATGTATAAAATCTGGTCCACAAATCTCCTTCTACTGCCATAAGTGACTTTATATTATCCATTCTGTCTACTTGTTCATAAAACTCTTTTCGAATCCAATCCAGTGTTTCTTTTACTTCTTTCTTCTCATGCTTATAATAATGATACAACACTTCATATATGTTTCTTCCAATTCCCTTAACAATCTGTTTTGCAACATATAATCGATTTTCCTCAAAAACATTTACCTGCTTTACTAACAGTTTTCCACTAAGATATTGTGCTTTTGGATAATAGGTTCCACTATATCCTCCATAATAATTAAAGAAATGGACTACTACATGATTTTTTGACAGGAAATCCAACAACTTTGTATTTATTGAAATTTCATTCAAACAATAAATTTCCCGTGTATTCTCTATAGGAATGTAAACATTTTTCCCATCCTTCCTAAAACAAAGCGAATTATCCTTTCTTGTAAGTTCACCCATTGAAGTGATATACCTTGTACTTCCCATAACAAATTCCCCCTTTAAATATAACAATACTCATAATATGCACATTTTTTGCATGTTGGTTTATGTATCACCTCTGGTACCATATCCATTTCCAATAAACTTTCTATTGACTGAATATGCTTTGCTAACTCTCTTTCCACTTCTTCTGTTAATTCAACATATAAGGTTTTTTTATTTGATTTTCCCTTTTCCAAAAATTCTAATCTTCCTTTTCTGATAACACCTTTTTTCTTTAATATGCTCAAATAAAAAAGTAACTGCCACTTTGCAGCCTCCTCATCTGCATCTGATTTTTTTACCTCCGTAAGGTACTCACTACTCAAGCGATCTATGCGAATATTTTCCAATGCAATCTCGGTATTCTCTTTTGTATTTTTCTCTTCGTGCAATGCCCTCCCAACTTTTACCTGTTCACTGTTATCTTCTAAATTCAGTCGATTTCCATGCAAATAACACTGACGTTTACAATGGAAATAATAATTTACCAATGTTCCATTTACTTTCATATTTTCCCCCTTATCCTGTAACTGTTATCATTTATGTTTTTCAAATAAATTCTGCTATCTCTCCTTCTATTTTTGCCCGATTTAACTTTCCGCCTTCTATGTATTCTTCTCCATTTTCCAAATAGAACAGTTCCCCAATCTGCTCTGTATAAGCACAATCTATTTTTCTAACTTGATAAATAAAATAATCCATTTTGGCTCTTACTTCTGATAACTTTACTCTTTTTTCTGCATAGCCCATTTTCCTATCATTCAACAAACATTGATAGTCCGCCCACACCTTTCTTCCATCTATTTCTTCCCCCAGTTCACCTAACACTACTCTTCCCAAAAATATAGAAACACTCCATTTCTGTTCTTGTATCAACTTCATGTGTTCTTTTACTTCTTGAAAGTTCATCCTCTTTACGCTTCGATTGAAAAAGTCATTTTCGAAACTGTCCCGTAATATACCCGCACCTTCTCCATAATTTTTCTTCCAGATAGAAAATATCTCTTTATAAAATTCAGAAAAATTTTTCTCTTTCAAAATATTCCAATTTTCTTCCTCCAAGATTTGAAAATCCTTATTTGCCCGGATATCATTTCCACCATAAATTTTTTTTACATCATCCATTCTAAAAAAATATACGAAACCTGTCCTTGTTTCAGAAAAGGACCGATTAATACGTCCCAGGAATTGTTCCTCACTATCTAACATAGAAATGGCTTTATATCCCACATCCATATCAATATCTACACCTGCTTCTATCACCTGTGTAGCAACTAAAATACATCCTTGTTCCCCTGTCTCTTTTATATGCTCCAAAATTTTCTTTCGTTCTAAAATACTATCATCACCCGTCATGCAATAAACGGTTTCATTCCACTCTTCTCCTAGCAATCTCCTGTAAAATTCTTCTGCACTGCCTTTTCTAATAAACTCAAATAATATTTTTTTACCTTTTCCACAATGCATTTTTACATGTTCGAGCAACTCGTCCATACTGATTTCTTTTTGCAATAATTCTCGATTTATCATGACCCGATTCTTGAAACACGGATGTTTGAAATATCGGTCTCTGTCTTTTATCAAATATGCTGCAAATCCCTTCTTATCAATTAATTCACACAGATTAGGAAGTGTAGCAGACATAATAATAATCTTCATTTTCAAAAATTGTGCAAGTTCTGTAAGAAAAGTAATGATTTCTCCCCATATCTCATTTCTGTAACTTTGAATTTCATCCAATACAAGTACACTTCCAACCAACTGATGAAAACCAAATGCTGATTCTTTGGTATCACCAAATATCGTATCAAACAAGCTGACATGTGTGGTCAATATCATTGGATAATTCAAAAATTGTCGATTAAGCAGTGCCTTTTCATAATAATGTCCACTCTCACTCTGTGCTTCTGCTTTTCGTTCTTCTTCCACTCTCTTAATAGGTGTAATAGAATTTATAACTGCTATATGCTTCATAATATCGTTCTGTTCACCAAAAGTCCGCAATAAGATTTCCTGGTTTTGTTCAATCAACGTATTATACGGATAAACATAATATATTTTTTTAATTGATTCTTCCTCTCTTGCCATTTGAAAACTTAAATTTAGAGCTATATTCGATTTTCCTCCTCCTGTTGGTGCCTCAATATAGTACATATTTTTTCGTTCCCCATGCAAGAAATTTTCTTCCGTTTCCAGAAAAAGTTCTGTTCGAAGTACATTAATATCCTTGGTTTTTTCCAATTTTTTCTGTTCCATAGGATATGTATGCTTCTGATACTTTCTGATAGACTGATTAATAGTGGTATTTTCAAATATTTCATAAAGCTTGGACATATTATCTAATTCCCCAAAATCTGTTGTCTTTAAACCCGACTTATATTCTGTTGTTGCATAATAGTCTGATGCAACCAAAAGCGAATATAACAGCTTTTCATAAAAATATAACCAAATATTCTGTGTTTTGGAACGCGTTTGCGTTTCAAACTGCTCCTGCATGGCCTGTACACACGCATCATCAAATTTATACTCCCTTTTAAATACCTTTTCATATTCTTTTTCTAAAACAGATATGGCTCTTCGAATTTCTTTTCTTTGTTCTTCCGTAAAAAAGCCTTCCATAGAAACCAAATTGCTGTGATGCCTTGAAATAATATAAGCATTGCATAGAAGTAAAACCAACAATCTTAATGCTTCCTGTTCATCCGCAAGCCCCTCTATTTCTCCCAAGTAATATTCCATATAAATGACTGCTGACAAAACAGAATGTCTGGAACCAACTTGAAAATAGACATCTGTATTTCCAATATCTCTCCTCCCCAAAACTTCCTTTTGAAATCTTAGATTTATTTTTCCTATATCATGAAATGTCACAATATTTACCCACATCCTGTCAAATACCATTTTCCCCTGTTTTGATTTCTTTGGCATAAATATATCGTAAAAAGCATCCATCTTTTCCTTTATCTCTTTTGTACTGCAAAGTCGTTCAAAATAGTATTGGCATAATACAGTATGTGCCTCTAATGTTTCATACTCATTTTTTCCTACTTCATCACTTTTACTGTGAGCATAATATTCCCCTACATTTTTCATCAGATCTGATAATTTCAAATAGAGTTTTTTCATGCACTCCCCCCTTATTTTCATTAAATGTTTATTTGATAACTATACTTCATATATCTAATTTTATTAAACTACATAGCACATTGAAAATCTAACCATGTCAATAATATTCGCAATCTGCTTTTCTACTTGCACTTTTATAAACCAAACAGCCCTGTGTTAAGGGCTGTTTGCAAATCACATCATTTTTATTACAGGCTTGTCCATTTTATAAGAACCTCTCTTGATCTCAAAGCTCTACTTATGCTCAATAAAACATTCTGCATTGCTCTTCCACCATATAAACTTTCTGATTTTTCCACTTTACCTCTGCGTCTGTGTCCATAAACGTTTCTAATTCATATTGATTGGTCCATACATCCATTCTCCATGGAAGATCTTCCTGATATTTATAGGTCATATTTCTTTTCCCACGTAAACTGAATTTCTGCTGAATTTCCACATCTTTCTTCAGAAATAATCCAGTCAATCTTCCTTCTCCATTTTCCTGCCTGGTAACCTCCTCTACATGTACATCTGATATATCCGCCAAATGGTCGTTTTTACCCAAGTACGGAATGTATACACATTTTCGTTTGATTATACAATCTGCCAATAATTCTGCCTCGTCACTGTCTAATAAAACACAGATGTCCCAGCTTGGATTTTCCAACCACTGTTCTTTTATAATCAGATTTCCTCCTGACTCTTTTGAAGCATATCCCACAGAATTATTGTAATGTTGTATTTTTTTTGAGAAAAAACCCTTTTCTGCATTTGGTTTTATGGAAACATGCAGCTTTTCTAATTTTTCATAATACTCTGGATATCCTCTTTGCAATTTTTTGTTTTGTCCATCTTTTTGAAACTGTTGTGTATATCCACCATATCCCAATATTGCACCAAACATTCCGAGTAATGCATTCTTATGTAAATTACCATAAGTAAAGTAATAGTAAGAATTTACTTCTGGCTTTTTAAAAAATGCTGTCTTTCCCTTCAATGTAAAACACAATGCTTTCATAGTCTACACCTCTTTTTTCGTAACAATATGAAAGATTTTTGCATCCTCTATATCATAATTTAAAACGGTAGTATCTGGGTTATAATAAATTTCAATTGATTTCACCTGTTCTTTCATATTTTTTAATACAGCACCAAGGGAAAGTGAAATATAATTTTTATTTTCCTTTTTTTCAAATGCAAGGTATTGTGTAAGATTTGGAAGATATGTGTCCATTTCCGTCTCTACAAACAGTGCAAATTCATTATCACACCCTGCCTTTGCATTTGTTGCATAAGAAGTAGCACACACCAAAGCGGTTCGCTTAAAATTTTCATAATCTTCCTCTGTATATCCTTCTGTAACCTGCAAGTCTTCCACCAATTCTTTATATGCCATAGGATTAATAGCGAATGGATAAAAATAGTGTGCCTCATCACTGACAATCTTACTTCCTAATGTAGAATTTTTTGCCTCTCCATCTTTTTCGCTATCTTTACTTCCATCACGAAATGGAGAGAGAATCTGCTGTACCTGTGGTTCTGTATCTGCATATTTATTGAAGCCCTGTCCAATTTGTACTGCTCCTGTAATAGCTATATTATTTCCTTTTTCTGCATAGGTTGCTCCAAAATTTTTTACATCTACTGCTGACATAAGATTTTCCAATATCTTTTTTGTATCTTTCGCCTCTTTTTTATCTGGTTCTCCAAACAAAAAGGCATAGCGTTCTGACAAAGTTCTTGGAATCAATCCCTCATTATTCTTTGCAAACTGCATTGATTTTATATATAATACTTTTTTTCCTTCATTGTCCCACATCTTTTTCATGGTATACTTAAGTGCCTTGTCACTTCCAAATGTTCTGCCATTCGAAATCGTTTTTGGATACCCAGAAAAATCTGCATTCCAATTTGCCATATTAGACGAAATTCCAAGAACTCCATATACACGTTTATTCATGATTCTCCTCCTTTTTCTCTAACAAAATATTATTGTCTACATACCCCATACAAATCATATCTTTTTTCACTTTCGCCTGTGTTTCATATCCCCATATCATTTTACACAAGTTATTCACACGTTTAGAGGAAATGGCATAATTATACCTTTCGTAATATCGCTCTACCCGCGCATTTATGGTATGACTGTCTCTTGCATTCAACACTACATTTATCAAAGATTCATCTCTTTTTGAACTCTTATTCAGATAAATAAAGTATCGCATCACCTGTCCCACTGCATAATAATATTCTGTGTCATTTTCTAAAGCGACATTTTCTTTTGACATTACTTTTTCCTTTAAATTTTCTCGCAATTTTACTGAAAAATCTGGCATATATCCTTTTCCCCTTTCTAAATACTGTAACAATGATAATCTTAAATTAATTTGTTTCACTGCTTTTGCATTATATCCGTTTAAGACAGACGAAATAATATTTTGCAAAAATACCTGTTCCACAAGTTTCTTAATGTCATTCTTGCGATTCATTCGAAACCACGAAAATAGCTCCTGACGGTGCAATAACAGGTTCTGCCTTAACCTTTCATCCAAAATTCTAAGCTTATCTGGTTCTGTAAAATAATTATTTTTCAGATATTTTGAATACATAATATCATCTACCAGTCCCTCAATCTCCGGCAATGTCTCATACACCCGATATACAATCTCATTTTCCGGGTGCTTTACACTTACAACCTGCATATAATTTCGATACGCAAATGCTTCCTCTAACTCTTTTTGGTAATATGGTACTACATCCTGATAATGGATTTCTGCCTCATTTTTTCCTTTTTGTAGCCGCAAAAAAATTCCGCTTATATGATTCATTGGAACTGTATCGTTCCGACAGGCCTCAAACCTGTTCCTTTCTAAATCTACATACACATTATATTTGCCTGCACTTACAAAATTCATAAAATAGTCAAACAGCTTCTTCTGTAAAATCACTGTCTCCTCATCCAATAAGTAAGGTGCCGGAACCTTTCTGGTTTTAATCCCTAAAAAAGGCTTTTTTGCATTCATTCCCAAATTATTATCTGGCAAACCATATACACAATCTTCCACTTCCACATTATAATGATTGCTATTGTAAATATTAGGAATAAAATATCGATTTCCTTCTCTTTCATATTCCTGCGAATCTGCCTCAAAGAAAATTTTTAAATAGTCTTTTTTCCCTAAATCAACAGATGGCACCAAATCACAGATTGAAAAAATATGTTCCTTAATCCAATTTTTATTTTTTTCTAATACCTGAACATCCACATTTCCCAACTTCATTTCCACTTTTTCATAAAGGGATCTGGTTTTCCCATTTGAATACTTGGCTATCGGATTTTGCAAAATTTCATAATATTTATCAATTACCGCCTCTGTTAATTTTCCATTTACAATATTTTCTTTTTTCACAAAGAAAGAATACAAATTATTGGAATGAATAATCTTTGACGGATCCAACGGTTTGTTCATAGAAATCAGCTTGCTGTAATAATCATAGACACAAAATTCTTTGAAATAAACTGCACTTTTATCTATTGTTCCCGTTTTTTTATCAATTTGAATTTCCATGGGATACCCTTTTAGTTGATAATTCTTCCCCACTAATAAATAAGTTCCATTTGCTGGAATATAATCCCGAAAAATCACATTTGGATCCCGTTCCAAAACCTGATTAAAAACCGCTAAACACTCTTCTAGCATCACTTCACCTCCCACAATATCAATAATTATTCCTACACCCTAAATCCATCTATAATTTACAAAACCAAATCCTCTTGCATTCATCTCCAAAATTCCAGTGCCTAATGCCATATACGCTAAACTTTGAGCAGATTTATTATCCGCTATATGAAGTCTGATTTTATCTCCAAGAAGCTTAATTCCTTTATACTCCGTTGCCACTGGACATTTACTCAAAAATTCAACTCCTGTAAACAAAGAAAACTCTTCATCCATTTTTTCTCCGATCAAAGCATTCCACTTTTTTATCAGGTTTATCTTCATACGCTCTTCATACTTTTCTGCTGTCATTTCCTGCTGCCAATATCCTGTATCACACTTCAAAATTGCCGGTGTTAATGTGTAAAGCACCTCAATTATCTTTTTAGGCAATATTCTTACTTCAGAGGTCAAACCCTTTAATTTTTCCGTATAAGTATGTACGACCTGATTTGCTAAATACTCAGCTAATCTTGGATTGACTGTGCGGATTGTAAGTGTATATACCTGATTTTTTTTGTATACTCCATCTCTTTCAATGGGATATAAATAATCAAAGCAGTAATACTTATATCTGTTATTACTATGCCATTCCACAAAGCCTTCCATTTTTGACAATCCATGGTCAAGAAATGCTGTTAAATGCTGTTGCAATTCATTTAGTCGTATCTCCTCTAGAACATATAGTTTCATTCTTATGCTATAAACATGCATTTTTATTTTCACCCCTTCCTAATTTTGGTAGTTCCATTATATACTCTACGCTTGCATTTGTCAATTTATACATATTACTTGAATTTATTTTTATATTTTGTAAAGTTTATTTCAAAAATCTCTAAATTACAAAATAAAACTAAAAAACGAGTTGTGTATATAATGTCCCGATTTTTCTCCTGTATACTATTATCAACATCTTCTATATTTATTCTTTTTACACCATGTGTTCCTATTTATCTTGTTAAATACTATTTATACATATTACTATTCAAATACGCCTTGCGTTTCTATTTTTTAATAATAGTATACCTTTTACTTTCCATTTTATCAATTAGATATTGCAACTTTTTCAACTACAATTTGTTTATAATATTTTCAACAAAACACCTTTATTAATAACTATTTTCAAAATTAGTAACCCCATATTTAAAAAAACTTGTAGCACTCACATGTCTACCTCACATCATCTATTCCATATAATCTTACTCTCAAATCCCGTAGAAACTCATTTAGATTCATGATATAATCCTCTACACCATCTGCATTATTAAAAATTTGCTCATAAAGTTCTTCCACTCCGCCTAATACATATGAATTAAATAACGCATCGTACGCTTTTCTTTGATCATCTTTATCATCCATTTTGAATGCAATATCAATTTTTTCCTCATCTGTTTTATTTACATTTAATAGCATCATCAACACACGATAATTAAACAACAATTCGTCTCTATTATTTCTTATTTTTTCACTAAATATTTTGGTATCATCATCACCCCTATCAACTTCAGCTTGGCGATTATATATATATCCTATAACAGGTGCAATCTTATACACATCAAAATTCGTTGCAAAAAAACTTCCTCCTACATCATCCGACAATTTAGCAACAAGTTTTTTTACCATGCTTGCATGTTTCCCTCTAAATATATATTCTTTTTCAAACATATTTATACCTCCTCTTTCATTACTTGTGATTCAAGATTACTATCATTTACCTTAACTGCCGTATATTGCAAACCAATCTTATCACTCATATACTCTTTTGCCACAGTTCCATCTGTATCCTTAATAAACATAATCACTTGATCTGCAATCCTTGGTATCTCTGTACATATGCTTTTTATCCTAGTTTTATCAAATGCTGATAAGGGTGCATCCATTACTAATGGATACCCTTCGTTCTCCTCATCAATTTTATCTTCTTCCTCATACGCATCCTCATTTACCTTCTTTTTAGCCAAATCAATAACAGCCGCTATAAATGCAAATATCAATGCATAACTTTGAGCAGTATTTCTTTCCACTTCATCTGTTGAACTATACTCCTCATTCACACCCACAAAAATCCTATATTTAGCGTCAATTTCAATTGTTATATTTCCAGCATAAATTGATTCAAAAATCTCGTTCATTCCCTTTTCAAGACGAAGTCTATAAGCATTTTCTTTGTTTTCATAACTCTGCTTTATTTTTGTATGAATTGCCAATGCATATGCCAAACATCTCTGTAATCTCATAGTATCCGCATCAACAATAACCAATCTCTCTTTTTCACTTATTTTTCTATTTTTCTCTCTTTCCCAAACCTTTAAATTTGCTTCTATATCAATCAACTCTCTGTTTTTCTTTGTCTCAAGATGCTTACTCTGTTCTAAAAGCTTTTTTGCTTCTTCTCCCTTTGATGTACTTGCCAACAAATTCATTTTATCCGCCATTTCAGCTTCTTTTCCTTCTATCTGCGCATTAATTTCTGAAATAATCTGCATACGTCTTATCATCATAGAAAAAAAATCCTTACCCTCACGTTCAACCACTTTTTCCATTTTTTGATGATCTTCTTTAAGCATTCCTATCGTTTTCGGATATGAATATTCTAGCAATTCCTCTACAGCTTGATAAGGTAACGTATTTTCTTGCAAACAAGTTCCACATAAACATTTTTTCTTATCTAATAAATATTCTATTGTCTTTTTAGTTAAGCCCGGTATCATCTTTTTTTGTGGAGCACTTAATTCTAATAATCTATTTATTTTTTCATCTTTCATAATTGGAGTCATTACATAACCATAAATTCCCTTTTGAAATGTCTTTAATAAATCCTGACCAATCATATTAAGTCGCTTCTTTTTCAAACTTTTAACTTCTTTTTCTAGCGCAACATACTCATCATGTAATTGCATTTTAGGTGTTTCTGTTAGAATGATTGCCCGATTTACTTCTATCTCCTTTTTTATACTCTCAAGTTCACCTTCAACTTGAGTTTTTTCTAAATTAGCCTTATCGATTTTCTGTTCATACTCCATAATTTTTGAATTATACTGGCTTAGCTGATCCACCGATTTGCTATTTGCATCAATTTCAGCTTTTAATGCTTTTACTACTGAATTTTTTGCTGAAGTTTTACTTTTCAAATGCTCAATTGCATTTTGAACTGCTCCCAAACCGACTAAACTATAAACTGCTTCTTTAAAATCTTCTCCCTTTCCTTTTTGAATATTATCAGCCATTTCTTCAATTTTTTCTCCATCAAAAAAGAAAAATTTTGACAAATCTTTTGGTAAAACGCGTTTAATAAAATATGGTTTTTGATATTCTGATATATACTGCTGCACCCCATTATCATCCATATAACTAATTGTAAATTTAGCTTGTCCCTGTTCTTCAATTTTGGAAATGCTTTTCTTAATATATATTAGTTGTCTCTTAATTGAATAATCTACTCCATTAAAGCAAATATCCAATTTTACAGAAACTGATTTTTTTGCACCAACCGTCATCTGTTCCCTAACTTTGCGATTTATCAATTCCTTAATTTGAAATCCTGTTTCTCCATACAAAGCCCATTGAAAAGCTTGTGCTAATGTGGTTTTTCCAGTTCCATTATCCCCCATTATTATAGTAATATTCCTTTGTGGATCAACAGAGAATTCAATGGTTGTGTCAATATATTGTCTAAAATTAATTAATTCTATTCTTTTTATTAGCATTATTCTCTCCCCCTTTCTCTATCTACTTCACTCTTAATCAACTTAACAATATCCCCTATCATATCTGCATCCTTTCTTGGTTTATCATTTGTTTTCAAATTTTTACGTTCCATTCCTAAGATTCTAAATTCTATAATTCTTAAAACATCTTCATCCAAAGGTTTCTTCAAGTCCATCTTTCTCGACCTCCTCATCATATAGTTGATATACCTCTTTTATTCTTCTAATTGTTTCATTTGAAGCATATGCATTGTCTGCAATCCTTTGAAACTCTGTCATTCTCCTTAATTCACTTTTTACTAATGACAAGTCATATTTTATTTCTTCACCTGATAACGACGGAACAACATCAATGTCATGTGGCATTGTCACAAAATCAAATATTACAGCCTTCTTCTTTCCTTTTGCCAAACGCAAAACCCTTCCCCGTCTTTGAATATACTCTTTCGGATTAGTTGTACTTGCTAGAATAAAGGCTGTTTTTATAGCTGGAATATTTACTCCCTCGTCTAAACATTTTATAGCTACCAATGCCTGCAATGTATTTCCTTCCTCAAACTCATTTTTTAATAATCGTCTTTTTTCAGAATTCTCTCTTGATGTAAACTGGGCCACTTTCATCCCTAATTCTTTTCCGAGAACTTTTGTTATTTTATCAATTTGTCTTGTTTCTTCTTCCGTATCTGCATCCACTGTACTCGTTGCTCCACAATATACCAAAATATGGTTATCTTTACTATACGGCACTATAATTTCTTTCAATTTCTCAAGCTTCATTTCTGCACCTGCAATAATTCTTGCCCTTTCTATTGCTAATCGCTTGGCTTTTTGATTTATTGAAATTTTACCTTTTTTATCTATTATCATATTACGAGCTATTTCAGCACTTTTTTCATTGTAACGTTCTAACTCATCTGGCAACAATGAAACTATAATTGGATAATACTCATACGGCGTCAATTTTCCCTCATCAATAGCCTGTTTCAATGTATAAGTAATACACTTATTTCCAAAATAGTTATATAATTTTTTTGTTCCTTCCTCATCATGATGTCTATCAAATGTTGCAGACAATCCCAAACGATATGTATACCTTTCCGTTAATTTTTCTAAATAACTACGTGCTCCCATATTATGTACTTCATCTGCTAACAAAAGTATATCGCCTGGAAATTTACTTATTTGACTTTGTAATTTAACATCTACAAACGTATCTTTTGTACAGATCACACACACAAAGTCCTTAGTTTCTAAACTATAATCAAATATTGCTCTTCGAATTTTCTTAGGATAATCTTTGTACTTAGGAATACCATAAGCAATAATCGGAGTAATATTAAATATTCTAAGATCATCTACCCATTGTTCCACCAAATGCGTCTGTGGACACACAATGATTGCCAACAATCTCTTTTTTTCATCAAATAATGTACATAATGCCCCAATTCCAGTAAATGTTTTCCCTGTTCCTGTCGCCATATCAAATATGCCCCTATATCCTTGTTCTTTCCAATTATTTATAGCATCCCATTGATAATCATATAAATTTACAGTTTCAGGAATAGATGGAACCATTTTTACATATTTATTTTCATTCTTCTTTTCAAACTCCTCATATTTCTCATAAGTAAAATCTTTCTCTCTATATTTTTGAATAATTTCAGCTTTCAACTCTGTAAAATTTAATACTTCTACAGTATCATCTAGATTATCCCATAACTTTTCAAAATCCATAATTTTATTATTTACTCGACGCTGTTCTGAGACACCCTTCCACGAGCAATACACATCTATCGATTCATAATTAAGTTCCAATGCCGTATATGTCTCATTCATAGAGCCAGTAAATGCAATTTCATTTCCATCCCCATCACAAAAAATTCCTATTTTTTCATGATATAAACCGTAGTTTTCTACAACCGCAAGTTTAATATCCATTTTCCCATCTTCAATAAGCTTACTTAATAACGCAAGCCGATTGTGTTCTTCAAAGTTTTGGGGACTATATAATTCCCTTATTGCAGCCGATAAAAACACTTGTTTTCTATCTCTATATCCTTTTTTTATCGCAGCCACATCTTCTTCTGACAATTTAGGAGAAGCTATCAAGCGAATCACTCCTCCATTGTTTATAAATGGAATTAATCCTTTGGCAATATTAATTAGGATTGATGATGAAAAGAAACCAACGGCTCTATCATATCTAATGGCATTTTGCAATACTGGATAATAAAAAGATTTTGTAACATCATCGTTCTTCGATCTATATTCATCCTTTATATCAAGATTTTGAAAACTCATCCATACACCTTCTATTCCAAAACATAAAATACCTCTCTTAAGTATATCTATTCTTGTGTTTCTCTTAATTTATCAATATCTATCTTTGAATTAAATTCTCCAGTACAATCTTTACACTTCTTCTATACTCTTTATCAAAAAATTTTTTATCGAAGCACTGTAACTATTTATACCACATACCCCTTTCATTTTCTCTTTTAAAAAGAATTACTTTAATTTTATTCTTTATTATCAAGAATGTCAACTTTTTAACATCTTTACTGTACCTTTGTCCTATTCCAGCAAATTATTTGATTTATCTATATACAATAGATAACTATATCTGTACTACTTGGTTGAAATATGCAGACAGAACACAAAAAATCTTTTTATCCTATATGTTACACCCCCAAGAAACACTCTTTGCAAATTCAATAGTCTATAGGAATCAAAAAAGAGAGAAACAAGAATCCTTCCTGTCTCTCTCTTTACACTTACAATTTCTTGTAAGCCTGCAACAAAATTTTTTCCGCTTTTGCTACAATCTATCTTCCACTTTCATTATGAATACAACCTGCATTTCAAAAAAGCTACATTTTTTTAATTTTATTTTTTCTGCTTTATAAATCTAACTCATATTCTGCAAATACAGCTCCTTGAATGTCCACTATATTCTCCATTTCTATTTCCAGTCCACTTTCCATATAAATGCGTTTCTCTTGAATATTTATCTTTCTAATGCTTCCTTCTGCCAAGTTATACATTCCACCTGCCTTTTTTTCATCTTCTTTAAAATAATAAACCGATACTTTTGAATCTGGTCTTTCCTTTAATACTTGCAGTTTTCTATTCAACTCCTGTTTCTGTTCCTCCACAATTTCCATAGGACTTTGGGTTAGTCTGGCAGTTTCTGCAATTGCTGCATTATGACCCGTAAGTGCCGCAAAGGGGGCAAATTGTGCCGCCCGCTCTTTCATCGCCATAGGTGGATGTACCTTGGAAACGGGATGTGAAAGAAAAAGCATATCTTCATATTGTGCAAAATTCCGCTGCTTTTTTGTCATGCCTTATGCCCTCCAATCTGTTTATTTCGTTGTATTGTGGTCGCTCCCTCCTCTAAATTCATCCCTTTAATAATTGCATTTTTTCCAAATTTTTTCTTTACCTCCAACATGGTCTGTTGCATTTTTCTTTCCCGCTTCCGTTCTGCCTCTTCTGTTTTTCTTCTTTGTTCTAATGCTGCATAATCGGTAAATAAGTCCATCTGTTCATAGGATTCCTCCTCCTGCAATATATTCTCTTCCCGCAAATTATTTGCTACAATGTTGATCCTTCTTATCCATAGAGACGGATTTACAATTTCATCATATAAACCAATCACTGCCTCCGTAAGTAAATGGGTCGAAGAAGTATACTGTTTTATATTTGCCGTTCCATGTGCATGTTTTGGTATTTTCCTTCCATAGTAGTCTGTAGACAGTTCTCCCTTATACGTTTTCTTTTTATCGGTAAGATTCTCTTTGTCATATCCTATCGTAAGTACCAACTGTTTTGTTACCACTTTTTTATCTAATAAATCCAATGCAAGCAAGTCAACCATTTCCTTTACAACCAATCTTGCCTTTGAAAAGTCGTATGGACATTGTAGCACCTGTCCCATACTAATGCTATTGGAATCTGGTTTATATGCTTTGACATCTGCCAGCGTACATGGTTCCCAACCCCAGGCATGATCAATTAACAATTCTGCATTGACACCAAACATTTTATATAACAATTCTTCATTATAGAAGTCCTTTGGCTTTCCAATGGAACACCGCGCTACATCTCCCATGGTATAGATTCCTTTTTCAGCGAGACGTTTTGCATATCCTCTTCCCACTCGCCAAAAATCCGTAATCGGCTGATGTGTCCAAAGGTATCTCCGATAGTTTTCCTCATCCAACTGTGCAATCCGAACCCCATTCTTATTTGGTGTGATATGCTTTGCTACAATGTCCATAGCAACTTTACTCAGATATAGATTTGTCCCAATGCCTGCTGTAGCTGTAATTCCTGTCTGCTGCAATACATCCTGTATCATCTTTTCTGCTAGTTCATAAGCAGTAAGTTTATACGTGCCTAAATACTCCGTTACGTCCATAAACACTTCATCAATCGAATAAACATGAATATCCTCTGGTGCAATATATTTTAAATAGATGTCATAAATCCTGGTACTATACTGAATATAATGTGCCATTCTTGGTGGTGCAACAATATAATCCAGCGCTAATTCGCTACACGCCTTCAACGCTTTGTCATCATATGATTTTCCCAAAAACCTTCGTCCTGCTGCCTGCTGCATTCTTTCACAATTGACTTCTTTTACTTTCTGTACAACTTCAAATAATCTTGCTCTGCCTGAAATTCCATATTTTTTCAAACTTGGTGAAACTGCCAAGCAAATGGTCTTTTCTGTCCGACTTATATCTGCCACTACCAGATTTGTCCGCAATGGGTCCAGATTACGCTCTATACATTCTACCGAAGCATAAAAAGATTTTAAATCAATTGCTATATACGTCCTCGCCTGCCCTGCCAAAACGATCACTCCCTACATTCGTAATATCCTCATCAAGCTTATTCTTTCTCTGCAAAAGAAACAACTAGAGTATAGCATACTTTTCTACTTTTAGCAAACATATGTTCTATTTGTAGGTATATGTTTTTGCTTTATAGGACTCACCTTCCTATAGAGAAACAAAAGTGGGCTGTCGGGATAAAGATTTTTTCAATAGAACAATGAATTGTGTGATAATTTCCCTTCTTGTAATGTGCTATGAAAAGGAGGTATTGATTTGCTGGCGAATGTTGGATATAATTTTGAAGTTTAAAAATGTTTGTGCATAAAAAAAAGAGGAAGTTGATTCAAATAATATGTAAAAATGTAAAAACAAAATGCAGATTTGTAATTTTTTTGCGACGTTCGTGCAAAAATCGCATACGTTTACGCAAATGGGCTTTTTTTTTGAAAAAAAATGTGATAGTATGTCGCAGTGTGCACAAAAGAAAAATTTTAAAAACACAATTATAAACTATAAAAAAGGAATAGAAAAATGACAAAAAAATTTACAAAAAATTACTGGATTAGCATTGGCATTAGTATGTTGCACATCAACAATTACTCCTCTGACTGCGCAGGCAGCCACACCATCATCTGGAACAAGTTCAAATTTTAATATAACAAGTTCAAATGGTACTCTTTATATTGATGGAACAGAGTATTATTCTTCTGCACAAGCGGCATTTAAATCAGATTGTCCAAATACAGTTACAACACTAAAGCATAGTGGTAGCGGTGGCCATTTTGGATGGTATTTAACAAATACAAAAAATTATAGTACAGCATATGATAGAGACCGATTTATATGCAAATCATCTGGTGTCACATCATATAAGCAAACAGTTTCATCTGAAACAACAGCGCAAATAACTGGATCTACTAAATTTGATTTTAAAAGTGTTGCTCAGGCAAGTATGAGTATTACAATAGGAACGAAATGGGGGGAAACAAAGGAAATAAAAATTGCGCCTAAAAAGGGACTTACTTATGATTTAGAATCATATTTAATAGTAAAAAAACGCAACTATCAGTATGATGATGCTGCGCATAATAAAACATACTACGCAGCATCTCATGATAGAGTTAGAGCTGTTATAAAAGCTGCTTCTTATAAAAATAAATAATAAAATTATTAAGAAGGGATTTATTGCAAATATGAAGAGTAAAGTATTATGTCTATTACTGCTTGGAAGTTTTCTATTAACATCATGTAGTAATAAAACAAAATCACTAGACATAACATCATCAGAAATAGTAGAAGAACAAAATCAGGACTATCATCAAATAGAAGAAATGGCAGGTTCAGATAATCAGGATACTTACCATTATCTTGTATATTGTGAAGATACAGAAATTACACTATATTTTGGGATAGATTTGTCTAAATTAGATATTCAACAAGTGGATTTATATCGTTCCTCTGAACTGTGTTATGAAGATATTTCAGTTGAGGATATTTATGATAATGTAATAAAAGTTAAAATGAAAAAATATATTCCTTCTTTTAATCATATTGTTATCCATGATTCGGAAGGTGAAACAATGACATTTTATACAGGAGAGTTTTACTTGGAAAAATCGAGTAGTACATCACCAAAAACAGAACAAATTGTAAAGGATATGTATGAAATAACCGATGAGAATTCTGTGAAATTTATATGTACGCTCCTAAAAAAGTATCAAAAGGATTATGATGTACAAGTACAATGTCCTAAATTAGCATCTTCATATTTTACAAAGAAACAGACCCAAAACAAAACATCTACTGTCGTTACATTTGAATTAAAAGAGGAATATAAAGATTCTCCGGAAATAGCAGTTGATTTTCAAGTTTTAGTAACGAACAAAGCAACTGGAAAATCGTTTGTGGATATGATACCTTATATTCCGTTCCATTCAGAGGATATGGATGAAATGTAACAAAAAAACATATATTTTATGTGACAAGCCCCCTTTTCGTAAAAGACTATGAAAAGGGGGCTTTCGTTGATTATAAGGCGTACAGAAATAGATGCCTTTTGCCTCTAGTATTATTTTATTCCAAATAAATGCAATATTTTCTGGCTAAAATTTAATTTTTCTTCTGTTTCCTGCTTTTCCTCCTTTTGTTCTGGCATTGTAATGGCAGATGTTTTTATTACAAACTGCACCGATTTTATATTTTTATTTTTCTCGGAAGCAAAAGATACTACCTCGCTATCTGTTCCCGTAATAGATTTCGTTACATCATCTATTTTCTCATCAATTTTTGTATCCATACCTGTTGTCTTATTTCTCATTTTATCGGCTCCAGTGGATACTTTTCCAGCACCGTCTGCTAGGGATGTAATTCCATCATACAAATTTCCCATGCCACTATCCAGACTTTTTGCACCACTTAGTAATTGTTTGCTGCCACTAGAAAGCTGTGAAACACCTGCCATCAACTGACTGTATCCCTGCACAAGATTTTCTACTCCGTTTGTATACGCTGTAATGCCCTTATCTAAGGTTTTATATTGCGTGCATAACGTATTGATGCCCTCTGACAATGCAGACATATTTACAAGCATTTTCTTCATAGTAGTTGCTAGTGTATTGATTGATTTGTTAAATGTCTCATAATTAGAATCCAGTTGTTCTAATCCAGCATATAATTGCCCTGCTGCTGAAGAAACTCCATTCAAGTATTGTTCTGTTCCTGTGATTGCACCATTATTTCCCTGCAACAATGCAACTGTCTGGGATAAACTATTTACCTGCTCCTGCAATTGTTTCACTTGCTCCTCATATCCTGGTACATCTTTTATTTGTGATAACGTCTCATTTAACTGTGCAATTTGCGTATTAAGATTATTGATTGCCGCTATATTTCCACTTTCCAACGTATCAATATCTAACCCATTCTTTTTCATTTCGCTTTTATAACTTGCATAGCTTGCTGCTGTCTCTAATTCTTTTGCCCCCTGTTTCAAATCCTTGATTGCTTTTTGAATCGAGCCTGAAGCAGAAACCAACTTTTCTATATTTTTCGTATCCGTAGAAACACCATTCAATGCCTTTTGTATTTTAGAAAGTGCCTGTTTTACCTCTTTAGAACCACTGACTAGCTGATTGGATTTTGCATTTAATGTTTGTAATCCTGTCTGCATTTTCTTCATACCATTGGTAAGATTACTGGTTCCATCATCTAATGTTTTTATACCCGCTGTCAAATCTTCTGTTCCTGTTTTTGCATCTGCACCTCCTGTTTGTAATTGTTTGGCTCCATCCGAAACCTCGTTAGAACCATTCGCAATTTTTTCGATTCCATCTTCCAGTTCCTTTACTTGTTCCGTAAGCTCACTGCTATCTACATCAATAGAAAAGTTTAACTTTACTCCATTGATAGACACCGCATCCATTTCAAAATCTGTTACATCTGCTGTAATGGATGTAGAAATCCCTTTTCCTGCCAATATCGTATAAGAAAGCTGCTTTTGATCTCCCACATTGGCAATCGTCGCATCCTCTGCCTTTATATTTTTGCATTTTGTAGTGTCCAGAGAAAACGCGGCCTGCAAGGCATACTCATCAAAGAAATTATTTTTACATGCTGTATTTTCTGTTATCTTAAATTTAATTTCCAATGCACCACTTTTTCCAGCTAATTCTTCTGGCTCATATTGTGTACCATCTAAATAATAGGTAATGGATATATTCCATGGAATCTCCACTTGTTTTAATGTTCCTTCATAATAAACCTTATCTGCTTTTGAAGAAAACTGTACCGTATCACCATCCAATGAAATGTTATCCGTGGTATTTAACATTTTTACAGAACTATAATTTCCATAATCCGTAATGGTACCACCATCCATAATGTTTACCACATAAGCAGAATCCATATCGCCTGCGGCATTTGTCATAATATACACAACTTCTTCTTTTTTATTCTGTGTTTCTGCAGCCTGTGCCGGAATACCGGATGTAACAAGCAAACTACATGCCATTCCAATGGCAACAATTGATTTTGACTTTCTCATAAAATCATCCTTTCTCAATCTTAGAACAAAGTGAATAACTCCACATTAGCTTCACTAAATTTCTCCACCATAAGTAACCTGTTCGATAAGACGCATATTTCCTATAGAACAAAAACAATTACAAACACCCAAAACTACTACCATTTATTTTTTCGCACTGTTCCCCCATAATAAAGGATTCATTCGGTTGAAACAGATACCTTTTTCTTTTTGATAATAAATCTGTCAAATAAATACAACAAACCTGGAAGTACCAAAAATACAATCAGTAGAGAACATACAGCCCCTCTTCCCATAAAGATACCAAGTTGTGCTAATAATCCATGGGTAGAAATATAGCCCATTAAAAATCCTACTGCAACCAACGTAATTCCTGATGTAAGAATAGACACGGTACAAGAGGAAATTGTTTGAATAATCGCTTCCCTTTTTGGTAACACCTCTCGATTTTCCATATAACGATCTGTCATTAAAATTGCATAATCTACAGTTGAACCCAACTGAATGGAACTTATAATCAGATACGCAATATAGAAAATGGACTGATCAGAAAAATATGGAATTGCCAAGTTAATCCAAATTGCTGTTTCAATGCTCAACACTAATAACAAAGGTAACAGAACAGACTTCATACTCACTAATAAAACGAGGAAAACAGCACCAATGGCAATTAAATTTACTTTCACCATATCTTTTGTTACGGTATCCATAAGATCATAAGTACTAACTCCATTTCCTGCTAAGTAATACTCTTTTCCATAATATTTTTTGGCAATGCTTCGGATTTCTTTTACCAATGCAAAGGTATCACTGCCTTCATAATCTGTATCTAATGACAAAACCATACGACTGTAATGTTTGGAAACCAGTTTTGAATAGGTATCTTCGTCCAGATATTCTTCTGGTATTTCCTCTCCCACAGTATCTACATAGGAAATAATTCCAGTGACTTCTGGTAATTTCTGCAATTCAGCAGACAATTTTTGCTGTGTTACGTTTGTATCCTTGGGAACTAATAGCACATAAGTATCATTTTTTCCAAAGATTTTTTCAATAGTTTCCGTATCCGCTCCCAACTTTGTTTCCTTCCCAAAAATATGGGAAGAACCATAATAAAAGCTATTTGCATTGGATGCCAGATAACTTGGTACAATGGCTACTACAAAAATTGCTACACAAGGAATCATACATTTGCAAATTCCTTTTCCAAACTTTTCAAAAGATGGCAACAATGGACGATGCTCTGTTTTATCAATCCATTTATAGGTCAACAATATAATGCAAGGCAATAATGTAAATACACTGATAAGACTGATTGCTACACCTTTTGCCAACACAAGCCCCAAATCAGGACCGATTTTAAATTGCATCAAACATAATGCAAGAAATCCAATCACAGTTGTCATACCACTAGACAAAATTGAACTGGTTGATTTACATAATGCTTCTACCATGGCATCCTTTGGATTCGCATAGTCCTTTCGATATTCCTCAAAACGATGCATCAAAAATACAGAATAATCCAACGATACTGCTAACTGTAGGATAGAACCTGCTGCATTTGATACAAAGGAAATCTCTCCAAACAGCAAATTACTTCCTCTGTTTATTAAAATTGCAATTCCAAGCCCTGCCATTATGATGAATGGTTGCACCCAGGAATTGGTTGTAAGAAATAATATGGCAATTACAATCAATACTGCAATTACTACAATCTTAGATATTTCGGACACAGTACTATTGGTAGCAACTTCCGTAGAAACCGCAGAACCGGTCATGGCCCCCTTATCTCCTATAATCGTACGGATTTCTTCCACTGCATCCAGCGTAGCATCTTCTTCCACTGCGATAGAAAACAGTGCATTTCCATCTTTATAATAAGTTTCTATTGTTTCTGTATCTTGTGTCTCCAATGGTTCTAATATAGAAACTGCATCATCTAACCAAGTTACCTCAGATACTCCTGGAATTGCTTCAAACTTTTCCTTATATTGTAAAGCTTCCGCAATTGTCACATTAGGAACCATTGCCCTTACATTTGGAATACCACCATCGAACTCTTTATTCATTACATCTAAAGACACAGTGGATTTACTTTCATCTGGCAAATATGCATTCATATCATAATTAACGGATACAAATTTACTGCAAATACCACAAATTATAGAAATGGTTAAAAAAATCATGACGATAAGCAGCGGTTTCGCAGTTATCTTTTCATAAAATTTCTGCATTGCATAATCCTCCTTTGACTTTCTTGCTAATCATTTTACCAAAGCATCCCAAAAATAAAACGGGCAGTTTTTACCTATATGGGTAAATTTCGGACAAATTACATGCTTTTGATGGGTAAATTTTGGACTTAGAGATAGTGAACTACTTACCTGCGTTCAAAAAATTAACCATTGAAAATAGAAGAAACACTTGTATAATAAAAAGGAAACCTTATTTTTACGACAAAACGCGGAATAATCCGCTTAAAAATAAGAAACATTTTAATCTTTTTATACTATACATTCATTTTGATTGGAGAGTCTTATGAAACATAACATTACAACTTTATATACAAAAAAAGCCCTCTCAGCATCGCTGAAAAGACTTATGGAAATAAAACCCTTATCAAAAATCACAGTGACAGATATTGTAAAAGACTGTGGTGTAAACCGAAAAACTTTTTACTACCACTTTAATGAAGTATGTGAATTGTTAAAATGGACCTTAGAACAGGAAGCGATTGACGTTGTTCGCCAATTTGACTTTCTCACAGAATATGAGGATGCCATTCGTTTTGTTCTAAACTATATTCGTGATAACAAGCATATTTTAAACTGTGCCTATGATTCCATTGGGAGAGATACACTCAAAGAGTTTCTCTACCACGATTTAAACGGAATTATCTTGTGTGTCATAGAGCAAATCGAAACTTTAGAGCATGCAACACTAAACGAAGATTTTAAACAATTTTTGTGTGACTTTTATACGGAGGGAATCGTAGGCAAAGTTATAAATCAATTTAAATCCACAGAAAATTTTTGTGAGGATACTATGATTCAATACATTTCCTCTATCTTCAAACACTCTTTACCAAATATTGTGAAAAAAGAAGCAGTCAAAGCCTAATTTATAATTCATTCGGCTTTCCATTGATTTGTTTTGCAAACTTTCTAGCTACTCGTTTGCTCACGATTCGGGAAGCCACATTTCCCCATTGGGTTACTAATCCGGAATACGCCAATGGATGCCCTTTTTGCATTGACTTATAACCACATTTTGCAACAGCTTTTGCTGACTCTACCGGTAACAATGTAAACATCTTTGAATTTTTCAAGCAAGCCGCTGCTTCAAAGCCAGTCTTTGTCGGACCGGGACACAACGCAGTCACACTTACTCCATATTGCTTTAGTTCTTCATGAACTGCCTGCGAAAAACTCAGCACAAAAGCTTTGGAAGCATAATAAACAGACATGTAGGGTCCCGCACAAAAAGCTGCCACAGAAGCCACATTCAAAATACGTCCTTTCTTTTGCTTTTTCATATCTCTTCCATATAAATAGGTCAGTCGCATCAGTGCCAAAAGATTGACCTGTATCATCTCATTTTGACGTTCCCAATCCGCTTTCAGAAATTCACCCCAATCTCCAAAACCGGCATTATTTACCAGATGATCCACCACATACTGTTTTTGTGCTGTATATGCATGCAACTTCTCTGCTGCATTCTGTTTTGACAAGTCTAATACAATTACCACTATTCTGATACCATAACGTGTTTCCAGTTTTTTCTTAACACTTAATAGTTTCTTTTCGTTTCGAGCAACCAAAATTAAATTATGTCCATCCTTTGCAAAAAGCTCTGCGAATTCTTTTCCAATGCCCCCGGATGCACCTGTTATCAATGTATATGCCTTTCTCATTTTAATTTTCCCTCCTATAAACACAACGAAACAAACAATTTACTCTTATCCATATTAATAATAGGAAAAGTCCTTTCCACCAAAGGAGAAAGGACCCTTCTTTAATTCAAAATATTTTTTACTTTTTCGTCATACTCACTTTTTGTAATAATCCCCATAGAAAGCTGCATATCTACCTTTCGCAACAACTCATAATGCTCCAATTTATTTTTTGCCAATGCAAGCTTTTCTTCGTACTCTTCCGCCGACAAAATCTCCATATTTAATGCTTTGTCTAAAGTTTCTTTTTCCTTATCAAAGGTTTCCTGCGCTCTTTTACGTGCTTTTTGCTCATTTCCTTCCTTAATTGCAAATTCTTTTTCTGTAATTTGTTCTTTTACTTCTGAAAGTTTTTCCAAATCTGGCTGCATTTTTTCCAGTATATCACTCACTTGAAATGCCTCGCCACCTTCGCAATTTTCCATATATTCTACATAGCGTTTTCCAATTTCTGCATAATATTCTGTCATACGCTTTTCAATCAATGATTTTTGAACATTTAAACTTGCCATCTCACTTTGCTCTTTTGTTATGTTATACAAGTTTCCACCAATGTTTTTGGCAGAGTTAATTACCGTATCTCCCATTTCTTTTGCTACTTTCGTTGCTTTTTCAAACATATCCATAATTTAACCTCCTTACAATCTAGTCCCATCTATCGAACCACTTTTCTTCTACCCCTAGTCCACAATGTTCTAATCTACTGTTCTAAATACTTTTATTTTATCATACTCCTCATACTTTGTCATGCTTATTCTTCCAAGATAACAACCCTATTTAATTCCTGTCTATACTGTGCATAAGCAGGACAATACTTTTCTACCAGATGCCAAAATTTTCTTCCATGATTCATATAAACCAAGTGTGCCAGTTCATGTACAACTACATATTCCATCCATTCCTCTGGCAAAAAATACAGCTTATAATTAAAATTCAGATTTTTCTTGCTGCTACAACTGCCCCAGCGGGTCTTCTGATCACGAATCGTAATTTTGCAAAACTCTACCTGCATCTGCTTGGCATAGAACTCCGCCCTTTTTTGAAAGGCATCTCTTATCTTTTTTCTTTCTGCTGCCGTTATATTAGAAAAGGCTGGAAGCTTATAATCTGGTTTCTGTGTATTTTCTCTTTCCTTTATAATTTTTTGTTTTATCCACGATTGATATTGAAGCAAAAATTCTTTTATCTGCAAATCTGTTGCAAAAACAGGAACTCTTGCCAATACTTTTCCATGGGTTATTTCGATTGCCATAGACTTGCGTTTGCTACGTTTGATTTCTATTACAATTTCTTCCTTCCCCATATGCAAAGTAAATTGTTGCAACTGCAATTTCTTTTCCTCTTTTCTGAATCTGTTTTCTGTCACAAATACATAAAACCTTATCAAATACTCAATGCTTCTTTAAACGGCTGATAATACTGCCTGCAATGGCACAGACTGCCAACGCAAACATATTTACCAACACAACGCTGGCCCCCGACGGTAACTCGTAACAATAAGATGCCATCATTCCTGCAAAAAAACAGATAACGGAACAAACAGCAGCCCCTATTACTACAAAATGAAAATGTTTGAACACACGCATAGCAGATAAGGATGGAAAAATAATCAAGCTAGATATCAACAGTGTTCCCATCAATCGCATACCTAATACAATAGTAATCGCTGTAAGAGCCGCAATTACAATATTATATGCCTGCGTATGCAGTCCCGTTGCCTTTGCAAAATTCTCATCAAATGTAATAGCAAAGATACGATGGTAAAATAATACATAAATCAATACCACTACGATGGATACCGCAATACAAATTATTTCATCTTTTTTGCTAACAGATAAAATACTTCCAAATAAATAATTAGACAAATCCGTATTGGTTCCGTTTACAGATGCCACAACAACTCCAATTGCAAGCGAACCACTGGATATCAGTGCTATAGCAGAATCCCCTTTAATTGCACTATTTTCACTGATGCGCAATAAAAAGAATGCTGCGATTACTACAACAGGTATCGTTACATATAATGGTTGCATATTCAATGCACTTGCCACAGCCAATGCTCCAAAGCCCACATGAGATAATCCGTCTCCAATCATGGCATATTTTTTTAACACAAGTGTCACACCTAAAAGTGCTGCACATAAAGATACAAGAGAACCAACTACTAATGCTCTTGTTAAAAAGGGATAGGAAATCATTTCCTGCAATACTCGAAACATCTTATGCTTCCTCCTTTAAAAACTTCTTACCAATTTCACTGTTTTCATATTGCTCGCATGTTCCAAAAAACAACTGCTCTTTTCCTAAATGCAAAATATGTGTTGCCTGCTCCATAGAAGCTTTCGTATCATGCGAAACCATAATAATTGTTATATTCTGTTCTCGATTAATGCGAAGAATCAAGTCATACATTTCCTTTGTTACAATAGGATCCAATCCCGTAACCGGTTCATCCAGTACCAACAACTTTGAAGTAGCACATAAAGCTCTTGCCAGCATTACCCGTTGCTGCTGTCCACCAGACAAAACAGAAAAGCTTTCTTTTTTCAAGTGCCAAATTCCCATCCATTCCATGCGTTCTTTTACAATTCTTTTATCCTCTTTTGTATAGAAGGGACGCCAGCCCAATTGATTTAATCTGCCCGATAATACAATTTCATACACACTGGCAGGAAAATTTTTCTGTGAAGGAAGTCTTTGTGGTAAATACCCAATTTCCTTTTGTAACAAACCATCTCCTAAAATGATTTCTCCCCCTGCCAACGACTTTAATCGTAACAAGCCTTTCAATAATGTACTTTTTCCGGAACCATTTTCTCCAACAATGCACAAATAGTCTCCTTCATTTACCTGAAAATTTATATTTTGAAGCATCGTCTTTCCTTCGTATCCCATACTTACATCTTTACATTGTAGCAAACTCATTTTTTGCCTCTCTTTCTCTGCCCTGTTATTTTTACAAAGCGACCTAAACTTTTTTAATTACTGTTTTACTTCCAGTGCATCTTTTAATGCATCCACATTGTTCTGCATTAAATCTAAATATGTGACACCTGCCTGAAAATCATCCTTTGTTATATTGTGACAGGAATGGAACAACATTTTTTTTGCTCCTGTGCTTTCACATATAGTATCTGCAATTTTTTCATTGGACAATTCCAGATAAAATACAACTGGGATTTTCTTTTCTCTTACTGTATCAATTAAAAATGCCGTCGTAGAAGCACTAGGTTCTGTCTGCTCTGAACAACCTGGAAATGCTGCATAATATTTCAATCCATATTCCTCTACAAAATATCGTAACGGAAAACGATCCCCAAATACGATCGTATCTAATTTACCATTTTTCACTGTTTCGCGAAATTCACCATCTAGTTTTTCTAATTTTTTAATATACGATGCCCCATTTGCTTCGTATTCTTTTGCATGCTTTTTATCGATTTCTGCAAAAGCACTTTGTAAACCTTTTACAATTTTTATAGCATTTTTAGGAGAGGTCCAAATATGTTCGTCATATTCATGTTCGTGTTCATCCTCTTCTGTTTCTTTATGATTTTTCTCTTTGATTGCATGCCATTCATTTCCTGTTTCCGTTTCTTCCTCCATGCCTTCCACAAGTTCTTCTTCATAAAGAGACACAAAATCCATACAAGAAATAACTTTTACCTTAGAAGTATCAATATCCTGTAATAAATCCTGTACCCAACTTTCAGATTCCCCACCAATATAAATAAACACATCGCAATTCTGAATATTGATAATGTCCTGTGGCGTAGGCTCAAAAGAATGACTCTCACTGGCAGGTGGTTCTAACATACTCACCGTTCCGTAATCTCCTGCAATCTGCCTTGCAAAATCATATGGTGCAAAAATAGTCGCAATTACCTTTAATCCTTCTTTTTTTTCCACTTTGTAATTTGCTTCTGTAGTCTCTGCTATTTTCTCACTTTTATTTTCTCCTTTCCCACATCCTACGAAAAAGAACATTCCAACTACTACCACCAAACTGAAATATAACCATTTGTTCTTCATTGTTTTTACCTCATCTAAATATTTTCTTTCCTTTTTAAGCATAATGCCATTAGCTAACATTACTATCCTTAACATACCCAATTTCTAATGACACTGTTTACATATTCCATACAACATACTTCTTCCTACATCTAAATCAAAATCTTCCATTTGCTCCAAAAAATGTTGTATTTTTTTTGTTTCCTGTTCTTCTAAATGAATCAATTTTCCACAATTCTCGCATTGCATATGAAAATGATGATTACAACACTCTCCATCCAGCAATTGATAGGTGAATTGTCTAGAATTTCCTTTATTACAACGCTTTACAAGCCCATCTTCAACCAATTGCTTCATCAGACGATACACCGTACTCTTCCCAGGCACTTTCTCCCCTGTCAATTTGGATACAATTTCATCAATCGAATATTGTTCTGTTTTGTGTTCCTGCAAAAATTGTAATAACAGTTTTCTTTGTTCCGTTTGATAGATTTTTTTTGCTTTTTCCATCAAACCCACCTCCACTTTTTATTTATAAAAGTTCAAGAAAACGCAGTGCCACTTTTATATGAGCATGTAGCGAAGCGGATTGCGAACATCCTTGACTACATCAAATTCTCAAACTCTAACATATGAATGAATGCACAGGTTCTCAAATATGAGAGTTAATCTCAAATTCACTTTTTATATCATAACACATAAAAAAATATTGTCAAGCTAGATAAACGACAAAAAATACCGACCTCCAAAGGTTAGATTTTGAATCTAACCTTTGGAGATCGGTATCCGTATTGTCCTATCCTATATCGTAACAATATAATATTCAAATTTATCAAATCCATCTATTGTTACATTCTTTTCTATTTGCAAGACCAGCTTTTTTTCCTTTCCATAGGATAATTGCTGTATCTTTTTATAAAAAGGTACGGAAAGCATTGGATCATCACTTCCCCCTCTGCCAATCTCTCCATATATCTTTTTGAATTGCATCTGATGCTCTTTTTCAATTTTCTGCATTTCTCCAAGAAGATATAGCATCATCTGTTTTCCAATTCCTTTTTTACGATAACCGCGTTTTACATAAATCTGTTCCAGATGAACGGTGTCTTTCTCTCCATCAACCGACACATAATCCTCCAGACAATAACTGGCTAATAACTCACCAATCGGTTTCTCATCCATTTGAAAGCAACAAATATTAATCTGGTTATGTTTTGTGCGTGACACACGTATCCGCACCTGAAAGGTTCGCTTTCTCTGCTTCTCTTCCAGTTTTAAATCTGATGTACCATTCATCTTTCTTTTTTTTATCAGACAAACAACTATCAGTAAAAACACCAGAAGAATCAAGAAAAACATAGAACCATACAACCTGATTGCAGTTTCGTTTTGTAACATATCTGCTTCATTCCTTTCAAGTTCTGTTCCAAACATCATATTGATATTTCATATTCATTCAGCAGTTGTAATAAAGCATCCTTTAATTCTGGCTTTTCCGCAATCACTTGATGCATATGTTCAAAACATCGATCCTTTTGCTTCGCATTGTCATTCATCTTATCTACAAGTCTCTGCTTACGTGCCTCTAGAGAACCTTTCATCTCTGCAAATTCTTCTTTATTTACAAGCACTGTCAACTGATGTAACCAAATTTCTGCATCTTCTACTTCATGAAATGTAAGAATATCAAGAATTTTATCCCGATAATGAGTAAAGCGGTCTGTATTACTTTCATATGTCCGCTCTGCTTCTTTTGCCCTACTATATTCCTTAATTAAATACTCTAACTCCATTGAATTTTTCACATTATACTTTGAATAGCTATACTCTAACGTGCTTGTGTTATTGATATATTTAATTTTAACCTTATTTAATAACTGTATTGCTCGATTTAGTTTTTTCTCCAAAGCAGTGCGTTCATATCGGTTACGATATGCTTCGTAAAAGACATAAGTGACAATTCCTGCTGCCATCACCACCGTCATAATAAATGGAAGTTTCATATTCTGCTGCAATCCTTGTTCCAATGCAAAAAACAAAACAAATAAGCTCAGCACGATAATTGCCATAACTATCGTTATCTTCTTTAGTTCTCTTTGCTTTGCAGGCAAGCTATCATACTCATATCGTAATGCTGCCTTCTCTGCCTCTAATTGTCTCATATCGTTTTGTATCAGTTTTCGATAATCTTCATTTTCACGCATATGCTTTAATTCATCCATCATTTGACCATCATGTAAACGAATGGTACGAAAACAAGGATTCGATGTCGTAATCTCCCTTTTCTGATAATTCTCTCTTTCTTTGATCAATTGAAGCATTTTATTTGCTGCGTTATCCAACAGTTTCCTTTCCTTTGGCTCCATCCGTTCCACTCTCTGTACATCTGCTAAATATTCAGAAACAGCCTGATACTCTATCTTGGCATTTTCATTGAAACGTTTCGTCTCAACGATTTGCTCGCAATTTTCTTTTAATATTTCAAGACACTCTTCCGTAGAACGTTCCTTATCGTAAGACGGTTGTTCTATCTCTGGTTCCACACCTTCCGCTGTTACAACAGGCATAAAATCTTCTAAAACAATTTCTTTCTTATCCTCGTCTGCATTCTGTTCTATCTGCTTTTTTCTTATTGCCTCGTCAACTCCTGTATTGATGACCTCTGTAACATCCGTCTTTTGTTCCTCTCTTTTGTCATTCTCCCTCTTTTTTCTTTTCCGAAATCCAAAAATACTCATCCCTGCTCCATTCCATGCTTGTACTGCTGTTTCCAGTTAAAAATCATCGTGTCAATCATGTAATAATAATCGCCTACTTTTCCACTTTCCTTTAATGCAGGTAATCCTATAATTTTACGATATTCCCTTGTCTTTTCCGCATCGGTCAGCATCTGTTCAAATGTTCCGTTATACTCCTGCACTTTTTCCTCCGAAATATCATATTCCAATACAGCCTGCATAAATTTTTTTTCTTTATTCTGCAATCGCAATAAAAGTAAGTATTCTTTTAAACTCTCTTCTTCTTGATTTAAAGAATATGCTCTAACAAACTCTCTCTCTGCACGCTCAAACGACCGCATTTGAGCGTGAATCACACCAATATTGTGCAATATATTTCCATATTCTTTTGCAGATAATACTGAAGCATCATCAGAAACCAGAATATCCTTATAAACTTGTAACGCTTTGTCAAAATCTCCGTATCTTAGGCAATTATCGCCTTCCATTTTTCTACGTTGCACAGGTAATAAACCATTAATTTGATCTATTACCTTAATCAGACTTTCTATCTCCAATTTTGTAAAATAATCCGTTGCCCCCAAAATACTGATTATCAATTCTTTGATATCCTGATTTTCCTGTAAAATATTAAACCATTTTTCTGACAGATCCGGTCTTTTTAATTCAAGTTCTACCCATCGAAAAAAGGTCTCATCAAACGTATCCATCGTAATCGTATAAATATTATGATATAAGTAATATCCTAACTCCTCCAAAGAGTACACACACGTATCTGTCAATACAAAATGAAGGGGTTCTTTTGCTAATGAGCCTGCACATAATATAAACTTTCCCATAGTTTTACCTCTTTTCTAAGCATCTTTTGTATCCGTATTTCCCTTAATTTTTATCATCTTTTCCCATACTCGATTTGTAGATGGAAAAAGATCACCAAACCCTCTGTCATTAATACGAACCAAACAGGTATACACATCCAAAAATTCCAGGTTAAGTTCCAATCTTGTAGTACGGTCACAATTTCTTAATCCATCCATAGAAATAAAGTGTCGCTCTTCCTGCCCTCCTATTACATACTCGACCCTCAATTCAACCTCTGTTTCCTGGTCTGGTATAAAACTGATTGAATTATTGGCATTGTACCAAGCTGTTCCCGCTGAAACAAGTGGATATTCCTGTTCTCGTCCCGCACAAAATACAGGCATAGAAATATTAACTGGTAACATTTCTTCTCCCAAATACAAATAATCTTTTAGCTTTCCCTCACCAATTGCATCTCTGGCTGCATAGCCAGCACCTTTGGCATATAGGTTCTGTCCTGCAAACACTCTTCGTCCGATGCACAACCGTTTCAATGCATCTTTACACCAGTTTCCTTCAAACCCTTTTCCCGTCACATAAATGGTAGAAACAATCTGTTTATGCAACACATTAAGTGCAATGCTTTCAAAAAGATACGCAACATTCTCTCTTGTAGGGTCTTCCTGCAACATCTCGTAGGACAGTGTATCACAAAAATCTCTTTTTTTAATTAGTACCGTATTGGGTTCCGTCCTTCTGTTTATTGATAATTGATAATATACTAATCCTTCTTCGTTGTAATCAAACAATACTACATCATTTACATGTAATTCTTTTGGTTGATTCATAGCATAATTTACAAAACATTGTTCATGGCTTTGCACATTGGCGCGCAATCTACTAATCCCCAAGTTTTGAACTGCCTGATAAATATTTTGAATTAATACGATATTTTTTTCTTTTACGGTAACTACCAGACGACGAATCGTGTTGTTAGGATATTCTACTTTTAACAATCCCAACACGCGTTTTAAAAAACGCTCCAAAAGCTCACCCGGCTGATACTCATGCCCGGCAACATTAACCACTTCCCCTTTTGAAGCTTTAGAAACAATCCCTTTTACCAACACGCCATCTTGCTCTCGGTTCCAAACAAATGCTTCCTCTCCAAAAGTCCATTCGGCAGTATCTCTCCTATAAAAGAGAACTGTCGGAATCATATATTTCTCTACATTTCCATTTACACATATAGATTCCGGCTCATATGTCACTGAATTAAAGCAGGTAATCTGCGATACATCCTCGCATAAATCCACACCTACCAGCAAAGTTCTCTCCTCCGCCATCTGAAATTCTCCTTCCGTCTATTTTACTCTAACATCTTAAAACCATTTCTCAAAACATATTGATTTTTTTCATAACTCTTTATCAGGGTAAGTAATGTTTTTTCATCCTTCATCTCTCTTGCTACCAGCATCATATTGATCTGTCCAAAAGTATCTTCATCTTCCACATCTGTCTTGTCATCGCCTTTTACAGTAATACTTTCTGTAATAATTGGCTCATCTTCCCCATTTATTTCTTCTACATAATATTGCAACGTTTCATTTTGAAACAACATAAAATGTGTGACAAAGATTCCTTGATACATATTGTGCATCTCTATTTCAGAAAATCCATCTCCCATTTCTTCATCTTCAATAAAATAATGTAAAATAACCTGATTCGCCGGATTTGTCTTATATTCCACAAAATTCATATGTTCAATGCCACCAGGAAATCTCATTTTTTTCGTAAACACTTTGAAAAATGGAAAAATAACCCCTTCTTGTATTAGACGCTCTACAGCAGCCTGAATAAACGTCTCTTGTTCATTGTTCCATTCTTCCAATGTGCTGTAATATTTCAATAATGCATATAATTCTGTCTTATTTTCTTCAATTAACAACTCTTTTTTTACAATTTCAAAAAAGCTTTCATCTACTACCCTGTCACGCACTAAATACTTATAACAATAATAACTTACAAAGGCTTTGATCAAAGTACGATTTCGTCCTGAATTGTAAAAGGAAAGAAAAACTGCCATAGCGTCCTGCACATAACTTTCCGCAAATAAAATTTGTCCTAACAAACGTTCTTCCAGAGCAATCGTATCTAAATCATACTCCTTTGCTTCCTTCCAAACAAGAAACATATCTTTTGTCGTTCCCAGATAATATTGTACAAGATACTTTAAAATAATCTCATCATATTTTCCAGCACGGAACACATAAAATGCCATATTTGCAAGCAATGTATCTTCTGTTTCCATACCAATTTTTTTAATCATCTTAGAACAAATAGCACGTAACCGTTTTACAGAAACGCCTTCAAAACTGTATTCCTTAATCTGCTTATAAGCTAAATCATATAAACCGCGAATGATACAATATTCAATAATAAGATTACGGTCAGAACTACGCATACCATGCAAATCAATTTCTAATAAAAGTGCCTCTAATGCCTCTCCTTCATAATTATCGTAGTAATTTTGAATTAAATTCATAATCCACTTTTTCCCATATTCCGGTTTCATCCATGCTGTATCCATATATTTTTGTAATTTAGTAATGGGAATATTTCTTTTGTGGTAATATTCAATCCGTTCATAAATATACATACACACCATACGATTGGACGGATTGTATGAAAAGCACTGTTCAGCCAAAACATCTCGTTTTAACAACTTTTCTATGCTCCATGGTACAGATTTTTCATATCTTCTACCCGTTGCATCAACAATAAACACTTTTGCTTTTTCTGTAAATATATCCACATATGCATTTCCATCCTTGTCCAATGGGGTATATACTTCCTGCTCTGATTCTTTATGTAATACAACCACACCAACCATATCTGGATGTTTACATACAACTCGCTGCTTAAACAATACATAGGGTAAATCCTGTGCAATAGATGAGGACACTCCAATTTCCGGCAAAAATGCACGATATAAAACAGCTAAATGGTAATCAATCCTATGTTTCTGCAACTGACTTAACATGTAAGAACGCATCTGTTCTATATATACAGGGTAAATATCTGTTAATTCCTCTTTGTGTTCCACAATATTCGCAAATAAAAATGCCTTTTTATCCTCTAGCAAATTCGTATTATAGGAGAAATATAAATATACTTCCTGTGGCAGTAAACCTGCATAAGTATCATCTATGGAATACATATAATATTCATATAACTGTGTCAAACGCAACTGCTCCTTTATTCCCAGCTCATACCAAGCAAAGCAACTCGGATCAGACCGATCTGCTTTTATAAGCATACTACAAATTGCTGTCAACACATCCCTATTCTTGTATCTATCATAAAATGCCACCAAATCAGACAGCACTAAACGATGATACATTTTCATTCGCTCCGCTAAATATGCATACTGTACTGCAACCGTTTCTGAAAATAGCCACATTTTCACACCCATATGAATTGCCTGTATTGTACATGGTGTCAATTCGATCATTAAGGTTGGGTCCTGATTGATGATATTGCACACCTCATAATACAAGACAGGGCTGGTACACCCAAGAGCAAACTGTTCTTCTATTGCCATAAGCTTTTCTTTTGGCTCCTGCTCATACTTTTCATCCAAAAACAAAAGGAACCAAAGAAGCGCCCATTCTCCTTTGCTCTGTTTATAACAATCTCGAATTTCTCTCAAAGCATACTGTAGGTCAGAATCTTTTCTTGTAAACAATACTTTTAAATACAAATATCCACAATAGTCCACAATCGTATTCTTCTTTAAAATATGTTCTTCATTCTCCAGGCTATCCAGTATTTCTTTTGCTCCTGCATTATCTCCTGCCACCATTTTAAGATGCATCTGATATAAGTCTAGTCTTCGACTATATCCTAATTCTCCTAAATTTCGTTTTACTGCAATCATACCTTCCAACTTTGTAAGTACATTCTGCATTTCCTGTACATAATCGCTAACTGCAATACGATTACTTCTAAAATTGATATAATTATTGACAAGCACAATTTCACAACGCTTAATTTTCTTTTCATCATAATCACGTTCCATATGCTTTACAATCTTTTCAATTTCTACTATATATTCCAGTTTCTGACAAATATTTTGAATTGTAATCTTTGCGTAATTCTTTCCTGCGCGTAGCTTTTCATTTTTAATGGAATAGGTTATCTCACAACTAGCTCCTATAAAGTCCGCAGCTCCTATATTGCCCCGCTCCACTTGAAGAAACTCCTGATTAGAGGTAACCTTAGCATCTAAATATCCCCAAGTATTCTTCTTTACAAAGAAACTACCAGAGATGTTTTCTTTTTTCACCTGATAGGATGCTGTATCCTTCGATAAGGAAAGTTCAATCGGATCCTTTTTTTGAATACATACCAAAAATTCTTCCAATGCTTGGTTATATTTTCCACTTTTCACCAATCCATTATACAAATTTAAATTTTCAATATCCTTCTTTAAAAATATCTCTGGAAAGTCTGGCGACTTAAAAATGCTAACTGCCTGAGACCAATTAATCTTTGCTAAATTAGCATAGTGAAACAAATCTCTTACTTCACCAAAAGATGCTTCTATGCACTTTTCTGTAACAACAATTTCAAATGGCAATTCTTTTTCACCACAGGAACTTACAATACTGATAATTCCATTTATTTTATCTTTTGCACGAATGTCTTCTGCATGAAATATATATTCAATAACTGCTTCTGTTCCAACAAAAGATGTTTCTGTAAGACGCAACAAATGAGAGGAAGAATATAATAATCCTTTCATATGTCTCCCCTCTGTATTCTTTATCGTAAAAGTTCCCTTTACAATACGCCCCGTCTCTACTTCAATCTTCAATTTATCTTCGGAACATATAATCTTAGGTAATTCATATTCAAATCGTTCTCTTGATAACTGTGTTATTTTTTCTTTCAATTTTATCCACCTGCAACATTACATAATTTGCTTTTTTTACACTTTCTATTATAATGGTAAAAGAAGTCTTCTATTGCCCACCACCAAATGGACATAAATTCGACTAAATACAATATTACCTAAATTATAACACCAATAACCAACATTATTCAACAAAAAAAGGAAGGATTTTAAAATGAAACATGTAGAACACTTTCACGGTAGTGATTTAGAAAAAATAGAACAAATTTATCACATAAAAAAAGAAAATATTACAAGCTTCTCCGCAAATGTAAATCCTCTGGGGATTTCTTTTAAGCTAAGAGAAACTCTTGCTTCTCACATTGATGCAATTACCTCCTATCCGGACCGAGAGTATACCAGCCTTAGAAAAGCAATTGGTCATTATATAAATGCAAATTATGAAAATATCCTTGTTGGAAATGGTTCTTCTGAACTGATTTCGATTCTAATTCAGACAAAAATGCCTAAAAATGTACTTCTTTTAAGCCCCACCTATTCGGAATATGAACGCGAAGTAGCACTTTGTGGTGGAGAATGCCATTATTTTCAACTAAAAGAGGAAGATAACTTTGTATTAGATTTAGACAAACTATGTGCCGCCTTGCAACCAGATGTAGATTTACTGATTTTATGCAACCCAAATAACCCGACTTCTTCTCAAATTACAGTTGAAACCATGAGAAAACTATTAGAACACTGTAAACAAAATGACATACTGGTTATGGTAGATGAAACTTATGTAGAGTTTGCTGAGGATGTCTCTCTTATTAGTGCTATCCCACTGACAGAAGAATTTAGCAATCTTTTTATTCTTCGCGGAATTTCTAAATTTTTTGCAGCCCCTGGATTACGTTTAGGCTATGCCGTCAGCAGCAATCAAGATTTAATTACCGCCATCAATCAGAAAAAGAATCCATGGACCATCAATAGCCTTGCTGCAATTGCTGGTGAAATCATGTTTTCTGATGAGGAATACATCAACAAGACAAGGGAACTAATCGCCACAGAACGTACAAGAATATGTAACAAATTATCAGAATGTACACAATTAAAACTATATCCTTGCAATTGTAATTTTGTTTTAGCCCGCATCCTAAACCCCGCTGTCACCGCACAGGACCTCTTTGATGCAGCGATACGAAAAAATTTAATGATTCGAAACTGTGTTACATTTCCATTTTTGGATGAACAATATTTCCGTTTTTGCTTTATGTCACCTGAGAAAAATGACGAATTAGTAAACGTGATTTTTGATACACTTACTATTGAAAACAAAAAATAAATATGCTAAAATGTAAAATAGTGATTTTAATTTCACAAATAATAAAGTATAAGGGGGTTTTTCTTCATGAGAATTTTTACTAACGAGTCTCTTAATATAAACGAGATTGATTTCACTAAATGCGAAACCATGAATGGAGATTATATTGATATTGCAACTACCAGACCAAAACTGTTAGAAAAATATATTGGAATTTTCGAACGATATATGACAAAGTATCCAAAACATGCTAATTATGAAATTTGGAAACGATATATCTCTGTCTTTGAAAATAGTTTATTAGAACAAATCTAATGGGTATTTTTTATTTATAAAATGTATTGTTGCTAGAAAAAAGCAGTTAAGAGTAATCTTAACTGCTTTTTTCTAGCTCGTTTATATTATGAACCTACTTTTAACACTCGCTTATTTACAATAAAGTCGCTTTATTAGCTATTAACTATTTTCTAATTCCGCGATAGATAATATCTTCTCTTCCTGGTCCATTTGATACCATAGTAATTGGCACTTGAAGTTCTTTTTCTACAAATTCAATATACTTTCTGCAATTTTCAGGAAGTTCTTCATAATTCTTAATACCACGAATATCTGTTTTCCATCCTGGTAATACTTCATAAACAGGCTTTGCCTTCTTTAAATCTTTTGTAGCTGGGAAATCCTTTGTAACTTTGCCATCTATTTCATAGCCTACGCATACAGGAATTTCATCTAAATATCCTAATACATCAAGTACGGTAAAGGCAACTTCTGTTGCTCCCTGTACACGACAACCATATCTAGATGCGACACAGTCGAACCATCCCATTCTTCTAGGTCTTCCTGTTGTTGCACCATACTCTCCACCGTCACCTCCGCGACGACGTAATTCGTCTGCTTCCTCTCCATGGATTTCGCTGACAAATTCACCTGCACCAACTGCACTGGAATATGCCTTTACAACAACAACAATATTCTTAATCTCATATGGTGGAATACCAGCACCAATAGCACCATATCCTGCTAATGTAGAAGATGATGTTACCATAGGATAAATACCAAAATCTGGATCCTTCAATGAGCCTAACTGACCTTCTAATAATATATTCTTACCATTTGCTAATGCATCATGTAAAAACTTAGATGTATCACAAACATATGGCTCAACCATATTCTTATATTCCATCAATGTAGCATATAATTTTTCCTGATCGATAGCAGGTTTATGATATAAATGCTCTAATATTACGTTCTTCTGTACACAGATACGCTCAATTTTTTCCTTAATTGCCTCCTCTGTGTCAAACAATTCTGAAACTTGAAAACCAATCTTTGCATATTTATCTGAATAAAATGGAGCAATTCCAGACTTAGTAGATCCAAAGGATTTACCTGCAAGTCTCTCCTCTTCATATTGGTCAAATAAAACATGGTAAGGCATTACAATCTGTGCTCTATCAGATACTAAAATCTTTGGTTTTGGCACTCCCTGTGCTACCAGATTATCTACTTCTTTTATCAAATCCGGAATATTAAGCGCTACACCATTTCCTATAATACTTGTAGTGTGATTGTAAAATACACCTGATGGCAATAAATGAAGTGCAAACTTTCCGTAATTATTTACAATAGTATGACCTGCATTACTTCCACCTTGGAATCTAACAATGATATCAGACTCTTCTCCAAGCATGTCTGTAATCTTACCTTTTCCTTCATCGCCCCAGTTAGCTCCTACAATTGCTGTTACCATATGTATTCTTCCTCCTAAGTCAAGCGGATATTCGCAATCCGCTCTGCTACTTGCTCATAACACGATTAGCTGCTATCGCAGCATATCAGAAGGGGCTTGTACCCCTCCTGATACAAGCAAGCCCCCACCCACCACTTATTGCTCTACGCAATAGAAGTGAGGGACTTGCTTGATAGTGTTAAATGCCTACCTAAAAACAGGCTAATTTACGAGTTTCTCACAAACCAAGTTTCATTTTACTACATATTGACAAATAAGTAAAGTTACAATTTTTGCATTTATACAATCTTTGCTATTTTAATGCTCTTATCCCGATATAAATCTACAAATTCATTCTTTATGCGTATAAGTGGTCTTGTCCATGCTTCACGATTTACTGCAACAATTTCTCCAGCCCTGTCATCGGATAACAAAACGGTTGCACCAATATACGACTGCACTGTTTTTTCCACGAATAACATCAATACTGCCGGATCATATTTTTCAAATCCATCCTCCAGCATGATATCCAATGCTTTAAAAGGACACATTCCCTTTCTGTAGGAACGGTCTGCTGTCATAGCATCATAAACATCTGCCAACATTACAATCTTGCTGAAATAATCAATTTTATTTTTTCCAATCTGCATAGGATACCCTTTTCCATCACAACGTTCGTGATGCATGAGTGCCGCATATTTCACATGCTCATCCAAATCCAACTTGCTTAAAATCTGGTATCCCAATTTTGGATGCTGCTGTACGATATGAAATTCTTCTTCTGTAAGTTTTCCCGGTTTTGAGATAATTTCATTTGGAATCTGCATCTTTCCAATATCATGTAATATTCCACTCATTGTCAAACTGTAAATATCACTATTGGAAAGTCTTAACCATTCTCCAATTAAATTACACAAAATAGAAACACTAATGGAATGGGCAAAAGTCACATCATCATACTCTCGCATACAATTTAACATATCAAACACATGATACGACCCATCTGCTTTTCGCATAATGGTATCCACCTGCTTCGTTAATTGTGCCACTCCATCAATATCACTACTTTCTAATATGCGGGCAAATGTCCCCTTCAATCCCGCAACTGTATTATCAAAGTTCTTTTTAAAACGAACAAACTCTTTACTATTTCTTACCTTTTCCACTCGCGAAGGCTGCCGATTTACTCCGGATACCTCAACCTCTTTGTACACAGTAATACGGTATACACCATATTGCTTTAAACGTTTTACAATTTCCCCATTCAACACTGTATTATGTGTCAAAACCAGTTCATTTGTGTCTGTATAAACGTCTTTTGCAACAATCATACCATCTGTAATATCTGAAATTCGTATTTCACATACCTGCATAAGCCATTCCCCCTCTATTAAGAGAGTACGTTACCCCTTAACCTTTGCATTTATACATTGATTTCAGCCGTTAATCCAAGTACATCCTTATTTTCCTCTAATACAGGCTTTACAATATCACTGATAAACTCTTCTACCTGTTCTTCCGAACGTCCTGTATACTTACTTGGATCCATTGTCTTTTGTAATTCTTCTAATGTTAAATTGAAAGAAGGGTCTGCTGCGATCAACTCTAATAAATTGTTATCCAGTCCCTTTTCTTTCACATTTCTTCCTGCTTCCATTGAAAGTGTACGAATCTTTTCATGTAATTCCTGACGATCTCCACCAGCCTTTACAGCATCCATCATAATATTTTCTGTTGCCATAAATGGAAGTTCAGACATAAGTCTCTTCTCAATAACCTTTGGATACACAACCAATCCATCTACAACGTTTAAATATAAATCTAAGATACCATCAATTGCAAGGAATGCTTCTGGCACACTAAGTCTCTTATTTGCTGAATCATCCAATGTTCTTTCAAACCACTGTGTTGCAGAAGTGATTGCTGGATTCATCGCATCCACCATAACATATCTTGCTAAGGATGCAATTCTTTCACTTCTCATTGGATTTCTCTTGTATGCCATAGCAGAGGAACCTATCTGATTCTTTTCAAATGGTTCTTCCACTTCCTTTAAGTGCTGAAGCAAACGAATATCATTCGAGAATTTGTGTGCACTTGCCGCAATACCTGCTAATACATTCACAACCTTTGTATCCAACTTTCTGGAATAGGTCTGACCTGAAACTGGGAATGTATGTTCAAATCCCATCTTTTGTGCAATCAATTGATCTACCTTTTTAATCTTTTCTGTATCACCCTCGAACAACTCTTTAAAGCTTGCCTGTGTACCTGTTGTACCTTTACATCCTAACAATTTCATATTGTTTAATGTATAGTCCACATCTTCTAAATCCATCATCAATTCCTGTAACCATAAGGTTGCTCTTTTTCCTACTGTAGTAGGCTGTGCAGGCTGAAAATGTGTAAATGCTAAAGTAGGAAGTCCTTTATATTCCATAGCAAATTTAGAAAGTTCATTAATGATATTTATAAGTTTTTTCTTAACCAGTTTCAATGCCTCGGTCATGATAATTACATCTGTATTGTCTCCTACATAGCAAGAAGTTGCTCCAAGATGTATAATACCTTTTGCTTTCGGACACTGTACACCATAAGCATATACATGAGACATTACATCATGACGAACTAATTTTTCTCTTTCTTTTGCTACATCATAATTAATATCATCCTGATGTGCTTTTAATTCATCAATTTGTTCCTTTGTAATATCTAATCCCAACTCATGTTCTGCTTCTGCTAATGCAATCCATAATTTTCTCCATGTTTTAAACTTCATATCTTGAGAAAAAATGTACTGCATCTCCTTACTTGCATATCTTTCCGATAATGGACTTGAATAACGATCTGTACTCATCTCTATAGTACTCCTTTCTTTTCTACACTGTTCACTTTATTTATCATACTCGCCTCGAATATCACTTTTTGGTGGTTCAACAGGATAATTTCCTGTAAAACATGCATCACAATATCCATGTGAACCTGCAATCAATTCATCCAAACGCTCTTTTGACAGATATCCAAGACTATCTGCACCAATAATTTTTCGGATTTCTTCCACACTATGGTGATAAGCAATCAACTGGTCACTAGAAGGAACATCCGTACCAAAATAACATGGATATAAAAATGGTGGTGAACTAATTCTTACATGTACTTCTGTAGCTCCTGCTGCCTTTAACATACCTATAATTCGGTCACAGGTCGTACCACGTACAATCGAATCATCTACCATAACTACACGTTTTCCATTTACAACATCTCGCAAAGGATTTAATTTTATCTTTACCGCAGATTCACGAACCGACTGCTTTGGCTTAATAAATGTTCTTCCAATATAATTATTCTTTATAAATGCCATGCCATAAGGAATACCAGACTGTAAGGAATATCCCATAGCAGCCACATTTCCTGATTCTGGAACACCTACTACAATATCCGCATCTACGGGATGCTCTTCTGCTAAAATCTTACCCGCCATAATTCTGGAATTGTATACACTAACCTTATCTAAACAACTATCTGCTCTAGCAAAGTATATATATTCAAAAATACATCTGGCATGCTTATCTTGACATAAAGAACGGTCAGACTGTAATCCGCCTTCTGGACTGATTGTAACAATCTCTCCTGGTTCTACATCACGAATAAATTCTGCTCCTACTGCATCCAATGCACATGTTTCAGAAGCAAAGAAATATGCATTGTCCCTTTTTCCAATTACAAGTGGTCGGAAACCAAATGGATCTCTTGCACCAATCATTTTTCTAGGACTCATGACAATGAGCGAATATGCTCCTTTAATTTGCTGCATTGCATTCTTAACTGCCTGCTCAACTGTAGGTGTTGTCAAACGCTCTCTTGCAACCAAATACGCAATCACTTCTGAATCAATCGTGGTCTGGAAAATTGCGCCGGTAAGTTCAAGCTTTTCTCTTAATTCTACTGCATTTACCAAATTTCCATTGTGTGCCAATGCAAGTGTACCTTTAATATAATTTAACACCAAAGGCTGTGTATTTGCATTTGTACTGGCTCCAGCCGTAGAATAGCGAACATGTCCTACACCAATATCACCTTTTAGCTGCTCCAATTTTTCTGCATTGAAAACCTCATTGACAAGTCCCATTCCTTTGCAGGAAGAAACCTTTCCCTTTGGTCCCTGTGTTTCACTCACCGCAATACCAGCACTTTCCTGTCCACGATGCTGTAAAGAAAATAAGCCATAATAAATAGAAGAGGCTACATCATTTCCGTCAAAATCATACACACCAAAGACGCCACATTCTTCATGTAACCCAAAATCTACTCCATCGTCCATAAATTCACTCATCGATTATACCTGCGCATGTCCAGTTTTGCATAACAAAGGACTGCATTCCTTTCTATAATACATTCAAAAGTGGACAATAAAGCATCCTTTGTTGTCCACCTATTCGCTTGTAATTCATAAATTCCTTATCATTATCATAATTAACAAAGTCAAAAAAATGTTTCAACTTGCAATCTGAATTATGACAAAGAATCATCAATTATCCCTTTATATTTAATTATAACAACGATAAAAAGATTCGCAATACCTTTTTTAATATTTTTGACAAATCTCTATTTTTCTCAAGCTCTTTCGACTCTTTCTTACTGTTCCAGTAAATCTGTATTACTCAAGATAATTCCCCTTTTTATTTTTACCTCTAATATTCGTTGCACAGATTCGTCTATACTCTTCTCTTCAATTTCTCCATTTTCTACCGCCTTTTTTACGGCATTATAGGCATCTTTTACATCTGTACTCATCAATACAATATCTACTCCTGCCTTTATGCAATTTACCGCAGCTTCATCGGCATCATATTTCTCTGTAACAGCCCCCATGTCCATTCCATCTGTAATAACAACACCTTTAAAGTTCAATTCTTCTCGCAACATATTTTGTATCACAACCGTTGACATAGAAGCCGGTACGGTATTTTCTGTTACTTTGCTAATTGAAATATGTGATACCATTACAAAATCTACACCTGCATCAATGCCTGCTTTAAACGGTTTAAACTCCCTAGAACGCAAACTCAATAAATCCGTGTCTGCATTTACAGGGGTATTATGCGAATCTCCCGTTGTACTTCCATGCCCCGGAAAATGTTTTAATGTAGCACTGATTCCCTGTCCTTGTATTCCTTTCACTACCTGCTTTACAAATTTGGATACCAACTTTGCATCACTTCCAAATGCCCGATTTCCAATTTCAGTATTATATTCATTCGTTTTGACATCTGCCACAGGAGCAAAATCCAGGTTAAAACCTAATTCCTTTATCTCACTGGCAATGGTCTTTCCCATGTTATACGCATACTCTTCATCCTCATTTTTTCCAACCTCTTCCATCGGCGGAAATGTAGTAGTACGCATGTTGCTATTATTACCAACGCGTGCTACATCGCCTCCTTCTTCATCCACCGAAACAAACAATGGAATTGGTGCATTTTCCTGAAGATTTGATATTAACCCTATTGTCTGATCAATACTTTCAATATTTCTTGCAAAAAGAATCACTCCACCTATATAGTAGTTTTTCAAGGTATTTTTCATTTCATCCGTAAATTTACGAAATTCATAATAATTTCCATGACTGTTGTCCAGTTGTTCCAGATTTACAATAAACATCTGGCCTATTTTCTCTTCTAGTGACATTTTTTCCACGATTGCTCCAGCCATTGCCTGCACTTCTGTCTGGTCTGTCACAACTTTTCCTCCATCTGGGGTTTCTGTTTGTTGCACTTCAGGCGATATATCCATTTTGTCCTTATTTGCATTTTTGCCGCATCCTACACTTACTGTGCAAAGCAATATACATAAAATCAATGCTATCTTTCTTTTCATATTGTCTATACCATATAAGCGTCAAAATTTTCACTTTGTCGCTATGTCCCTTTCTTTTATTTATACAGAAGAAAGAACCATTCTTCTATTGAAAAATAGTTCTTTCTCATAGTATCTCTCTTTTATTTTTTTGTCAAGAAAGGAAATTTTTACTGTAAATTTGTATAACCCATTAAATGTTCATCTACTTCTTTCGCAGCATCTCTTCCCTCTCGGATTGCCCACACAACCAAAGATTGTCCTCGGTGCATATCACCTGCAACAAATACATTTTTAACATTTGTCGCATGAGAATTCTGTGCAGTCTCCACATTTGTTCTTTGATTGAGTTTTACTCCAAAAGCATCTGCAATATACTTCTGTGTTCCAAGGAAACCTGCAGCAATTAAAACTAAATCAGCTTTTATTTCAAATTCGCTTCCCTTTATTTCCTTCATGATATTACGACCTGCTTTTTTGTCAAAAACACTCTCAAGTTTCACACAAATTGCCTTTGTCACATTGCCTTTTTTATCTTTTACAAATTCTTTTACTGTCGTACAATAAATTCTTGGATCCTCACCAAACACTGCAATATTTTCTTCCTGACCATAATCTGTCTTGCTGACACGAGGCCACTCTGGCCAAGGATTATTTTCTGCTCTTTCATCTGGAAGTTTTGGCATCATTTCTAACTGTGTAACAGATTTTGCTCCATGACGAATAGAGGTTCCTACACAGTCATTACCTGTATCTCCACCACCGATAATCAAAACATTTTTACCTTTTGCACTAACAAAGCTCCCCTCTTTCAAAGAAGGTGTTGCAAGTAAACTCTTTGTTGTTGATTTAAGGAAGTCAACCGCATAATAAATTCCCTTTGCATCTCTTCCCGGCACTTCAATATTTCTTGGATTAGACGCCCCGCAGGCAAGAACAACACTATCATATTCTTTCATAATTTTCTTTGCATCTACCTGCTCACCAACATTGGCATTTAATTCAAAAGAGATTCCCTCTTCTTTCATAATGTTAATGCGGCGTTCAATCACACTTTTTTCTAATTTCATGTTTGGAATACCATACATCAACAGTCCGCCCGGTCTGTCTTCTCTCTCGAATACAGTCACACTATGTCCACGTTTATTTAACTGATCTGCTACTGCTAATCCTGAAGGTCCTGAACCAATTACAGCCACCTTTTTTCCTGTACGAACTTTTGGTGGTTCCGCCTTAATCAGTCCATTTTCATATCCGTACTCTACAATACTATTTTCATTTTCCTTAACTGATACTGGATTTCCATTTAAACCGCACACGCACGCTTTTTCACACAAAGCAGGACATACTCTTGAAGTAAATTCTGGAAAGTTGTTTGTTTTACGAAGTCTTGCAACTGCTCTTTCATAATTGCCACGAAACACCAAATCATTCCACTCTGGAATTAAGTTGTTCAGAGGGCAACCAGCGGCCATACCGCCGATTACCATACCAGCCTGACAAAATGGAACTCCACACTCCATACATCTTGCTGCCTGCGCTTTTCTATCTTCTTCTGCCATTGGCTCATGAAATTCATTAAAATGTTTAATTCTTTCTAATGGCTTCTCTGCCAGATTTTCTTTTCTATCATATTCCATAAATCCGCCGATTTTACCCATTTCATTTCCTCCTTACTTTCCAACATTTACATAAAATGCTTCAATTTCAGCCTGATCTTTTGAGTATCCCTTATCTTCCATTGCATGAATTGTATGCAATACTCTTCTATAATCATGAGGAATGATCTTCTTGAATTTTGGCAAACAATCATCAAACTTATCCAGAATCTTCTTTCCTTTCACAGAATTTGTTTCTTTTACATGTTCCTCAATCATTGCCTTCAATTCCTGAACATCTGACAACTCTTCTACTTCTTCGACTGCAACTAATTCTTTATTTACTTTCAAATAAAAATCATTATTCTCATCATATACATAAGCAACTCCACCACTCATACCTGCTGCAAAGTTCTTTCCTGTATTTCCTAATACAACTACACGACCACCAGTCATATATTCACAACCATGGTCACCAACACCTTCAACTACGGCTGTAATACCAGAGTTTCTAACACAGAAACGCTCACCTGCAACACCGTTGATAAATGCTTTTCCTGTTGTACCACCATAAAATGCTACATTACCAATGATAATGTTCTCATCTGCTGCATATTTTGCTGCTTTTGGCTGTGAAACAACAATTTTACCACCAGATAATCCCTTACCACAGTAATCATTACAATCTCCAGTTAAGCGAAGTGTCAAACCGCTCGGAATAAATGCACCAAAACTTTGTCCGCCGCTTCCATCACATTCAACTTCAAACGTATCTTCTGGCACATCTGTACCCCAACGTTTTGTAATTTCCGCACCCAAAATAGTACCTGTTGTACGATTTAAGTTATTGACTGTAATCTTAGTTTTTCCTCCCTGCTTTTTATCAATCTTAGGTCCAAACTCTTTTAATAATACAGTCTCATCAATTGTTTTATTTAACTCAAAGTCATAAATGTCTGTTGGATTAAAGCACTGATGTTTATCACTAACATAAGTAGTATCCAAAATCTTTGAAAGATTGATTGCCTGTCCTTTCGTTGTAGCGGAATCTTTTTTCTTTAACAAATCTACTCTACCAACTAATTCATTTACAGTGCGAACACCAAGTTTTGCCATGTATTCGCGCAATTCCTGTGCAACAAAACGCATAAAGTTTTCTACATACTCTGGTTTTCCTTTAAAACGCTTACGAAGCTCTGGATTCTGTGTTGCAATACCAACTGGGCAAGTATCCAAATTACATACACGCATCATAACACAACCCATTGTAACCAATGGAGCTGTGGCAAAGCCAAACTCTTCTGCACCTAACATAGCAGCTACAGCTACATCACGACCATCCATAAGTTTACCATCTGTTTCAATTACAACTTTTGAACGCAATCCGTTCATAATTAATGACTGATGTGTTTCTGCCAAACCTAACTCCCAAGGAAGACCTGCATTATGAACAGAACTTTCTGGAGCCGCACCGGTACCACCATCATATCCTGAAATCAGAATTACACCTGCACCTGCCTTTGCAACACCTGCTGCAATCGTTCCTACCCCTGCTTCTGAAACAAGTTTAACAGAAATTCTCGCATCTTTATTTGCATTTTTTAAATCATAAATCAACTGTGCCAAATCTTCGATTGAATAAATGTCATGATGTGGTGGTGGTGAAATCAAACCTACACCAGTTGTTGAATTACGACATTTTGCAACCCATGGATATACTTTCTTTCCTGGAAGGTGTCCACCTTCTCCCGGTTTTGCTCCCTGTGCCATCTTAATCTGAATTTCATCTGCACTTACTAAGTAACGTGAAGTCACACCGAAACGACCAGATGCAACCTGCTTAATTGCGGAACATCTGTCTTCGCTTGTTCCCTTTGTAACTAAACGGTCCAGACTTTCTCCACCTTCACCGCTGTTTGACTTACCACCCAAACGGTTCATAGCAATTGCCATACACTCATGTGCCTCTTTTGAAATAGAACCATAAGACATTGCACCAGTCTTAAAGCGTTTTACAATATCCTCTACGCTTTCTACTTCTTCAATTGGAACACCTTTTTCTGGATAATTAAAGTCCATCAATCCACGAAGGTTACTCTCGCTTTCCTCTTGATCCATTAATGCAGAGTATTCTTTAAATACTTCATATTTTCCTTCTCTTGTAGCCTTCTGTAGTAAATAAATTGTCTGTGGATTATAAAGATGCTTCTCTTTACCACTTCTTGATTTATGTGTACCATTACTTTCCAGTTCCAAATTCATGCCAAGATCCAATGGATCGAATGCCTGTGAATGTAATGTTTCAATTTGCTTCTCTATATCCGCAATACCAATACCACCTACACGGCTTACTACACCTGAAAAATATTTATTGATAACTTCTTCATTGATACCAATTGCCTCAAAAATACGAGAACCCATATAGGATTGAATGGTGGATATACCCATTTTAGAACCAATTTTTATGATACCATTCTTAATGGAATTCGTATAATCTTCTACGGCTGCATAATAATCTTTGTCAAGCATATCTGTATTTACCATTTCACGTATGGTATCCAATGCAAGATATGGATTGATTGCGCTGGCACCAAAACCAATCAATGTTGCAAAATGATGTACTTCTCTTGGCTCTGCTGTTTCAAGGATAATAGACAACTTTGTTCTCTTCTTTGTACGAACCAAATGTTGTTGTAAAGCTGAAATAGCAAGTAAGGAAGGAATAGCAACATGGTTTTCATCCACACCACGATCTGACAATACTAATACATTTGCACCGTCTTTGTAAGCACGATCTGCTTCCATACAGACACGATCAATTGCTTTTTCCAATGATGTAGCTGTATAATAAGTGATTGGAATGACTTCCACTTTAAAACCTTTTACATTCATCATCTTAATTTTGAGCATATCTGTGTTTGTCAAAATTGGATTGTCAATTCGCATTACCTGGCAGTTCTCTTCACGTTCCTGTAAAATATTACCTGCACTACCAATGTAAACAGAAGTAGATGTTACAATCTTTTCACGCAATGCATCAATCGGTGGGTTAGTAACCTGTGCAAATAATTGTTTAAAATAATTAAACAATGGCTGTGGACGATCTGACAATGGTGGTAACGGTGTATCTGTACCCATTGCTGCGATTGGCTCTGAGCCATTCATTGCCATTGTAAGAATACTGTTTTTGCATTCTTCATAAGTATAACCAAAGGCTCTTCTAAGTCTCTGTGTCTGTTCTATATCATATTCTTCTACTTTTTTGTTTGGAATCTTTAAATCTCTTAAATGAAGTAAATTATTATCCAACCATTCACCGTAAGGCTGACTGTTCGCATATTTTTCTTTGATTGTATCATCGTCAATCAATTCGCCCTTAACTGTGTCTACCAATAACATTTTACCAGGGCGCAGACGATCTTTCTTTACAATCTTTTCTTCCGGAATATCCAGTACACCAACTTCTGATGAAAGAATGATATTTCCATCGTCTGTTATATAATAACGAGATGGACGCAATCCATTACGGTCAAGTACCGCTCCCATAATATCTCCATCTGAAAATAGAATTGATGCAGGACCATCCCATGGTTCCATCATAGTTGCATAATATTGATAAAATTCCTTCTTCTCACGGCTCATACTACGATCATTTGCCCATGGCTCAGGAATAGCAATCATAACAGCTAATGGCAATTCCATACCACTCATTACTAAAAATTCCAGTGTATTATCCAAGCGTGCAGAGTCTGAACCACTTTGATCTACTACAGGAAGAATTTTATGCATCTCCCCTTTTAAATACTCCGATTCCATGGTCTCTTCGCGAGCATGCATCTTATCTGCGTTACCTGCAATGGTATTAATCTCACCATTATGCACAATAAAACGGTTTGGATGTGCTCTTCTCCAACTTGGCTGTGTATTGGTACTAAAACGGGAATGTACTAATGCAATAGCGGACTCGTAAGCTTCGTTCTGCAAATCCTGGAAAAAGGATCGAAGCTGTCCCACAAGGAACATACCCTTATATACGATTGTTCTACTTGATAAAGAAACTACATAAGTATCTTCATTTGAAGAATTTTCAAATACTCTTCTGGCTATATATAACTTTCTATCAAAATCTAATCCTTTTTTTACGCCTACAGGCTTCTTAATAAATGCCTGTACAATATATGGCATACAATCTAAGGCTGTTTTTCCCAACACTTCTTTATTTACTGGCACTTCACGCCATCCTAAGAATTTCAATCCTTCTTTTTCAACAATAAGCTCAAACATTCTCATGGCACGTTTTCTGCTCAACTCATCCTGTGGCATAAAGAACATACCAATTCCATACTCTCTTTCCTTGCCAATGGAAATTCCTGCCTTTTTAGCGGCTTCACTAAAGAATTTGTGGGAAATCTGTAATAAGATACCAACACCGTCTCCAGTCTTACCAGAGGCATCTTTACCTGCACGATGCTCCAAATTCTCTACAATTTTCAACGCATTCTCTACTGTCGCATGTGACTTAACACCCTTTTGGTTTACAACTGCACCAATACCACAGTTATCATGCTCCCATCTTGGATCATATAAACCTTGTGTCTTTCTCTTACATTCTTCCATTGCAACACATTCCTTTCTAATTTGCTTCGTTATTTGAAAATGTAGAATTTTGTCTCTACATTTATCAACCTATCATATCACATCCTAATTGCCAATGAAAAGTAAATTCCAACATTACCATTTATTGGCTACTCACTTGGCAAAGGAAAGCGAAATACTTTTGTATTTCGCCACAATTTGTTGCGATATTCTATCTTGTATCCTTTTATTTTATGCATTCATCTGCATAACAAGCAAAAAAGGCGCACTTGGATAGACTTCACCTATCCAAGAACGCCTTTGTTCTTTTGCCATTATAATATAGTTCTTCCTAAAAAGCAAGTCATTTTTACAAAAATCTACTTTTCAATTTTATAAAAATTTGCTACAATTAGACCACTAACACAAAATAGACAACTATTGTCAGAAAGAAATGGTAAGAAATATGATTTTAAACGTAGAACATTTAAGTCATGGATTCGGTGATCGTGCCATCTATGATGATGTCTCCTTCCGTCTATTAAAAGGAGAACACATTGGTTTAATTGGTGCAAATGGAGAAGGAAAATCCACCTTTTTCAATATTATAACAGGAAAACTTATGCCAGATGAAGGTACCATAGAATGGGCAAAACATGTCCGTGTAGGTTATCTGGACCAGCATGCAGTCCTAACAAAAGGCATGACAATTCGGGACGTATTAAACTCTGCCTTTTCCTTCTTATATGAACAGGAAGCCAGAATGAATGAACTATGTGCACAAATGGCAGATGCAGATGAACAGCATTTAGAAAAATTGATGAACGAATTTGCAATCATTCAGGATTCGCTGGATATGCATGACTTTTATAATATTGATTCTAAAGTAGATGAAGTTGCCCGCGCGCTTGGACTCATGGATTTAGGCTTAGAACGAGATGTTACAGAATTAAGCGGGGGACAACGAACAAAAATTCTATTAGCAAAGCTTCTATTGGAAAAACCTGATATTTTATTACTGGATGAGCCTACAAACTACCTGGATACCGTTCACATCGAATGGTTAAAACGATACTTGCAGGAATATGAAAATGCATTTATTCTAATTTCTCATGATATTCCTTTCCTAAACAGTGTTATCAACCTTATTTATCATGTAGAAAACCAACAACTAACTCGTTATGTTGGTGATTATGATAAATTCCAAGAAGTCTACGCTGCAAAGAAGGCACAGTTAGAGGCTGCATATGAACGACAACAACAGGAAATCAAAGGACTAAAAGATTTTGTTGCAAGAAACAAAGCTAGAGTTTCCACAAGAAATATGGCAATGTCCAGACAAAAGAAATTAGATAAAATGGACAAAATCGAATTGATGAAAGAAAAACCAAAACCAGAATTTCATTTTAAAGAAGCCAGAGCTTCCGGAAAGTTAATTTTCCAAGCAAAACAGCTTGTCATTGGATATGAAGAACCACTTTCCACTCCAATCAATTTGACAATGGAACGAGGAGAACGTATTGTATTTACCGGTGCTAACGGTATCGGTAAAACTACTTTATTAAAAAGTATTCTTGGTATGATTCCTCCATTGCATGGGAAAATCACATTGGGAGATTACTTATACAAAGGCTATTTCGAGCAGGAAATGACCGGTGCCAAAAATAATACCTGTATTGAAGAAATCTGGAGAGAATTTCCATCTCTTAGTCAATATGAAGTGCGTTCTGCCTTAGCAAAATGCGGACTTACCACAGAACATATCGAGAGTCAGGTACGAGTATTAAGTGGTGGTGAACAGGCAAAAGTACGTCTTTGCAAATTAATTAATCAGGAGACAAATGTACTTTTATTAGACGAACCAACCAATCATCTTGATGTGGATGCTAAAGATGAATTAAAACGTGCATTAAAGGCATATAAGGGAAGTATTATTTTAATCTGTCATGAACCCGACTTTTATGAAGATTGGGCAACAAAAGTGATTGATTGTTCCAATTGGAGTACAAAATTATAATTTTTAGGTCAAAATAAAGTTGAACAATTTTCTATAGAGTAAATAGAAAAGATGCACAAGGCTATTCCCTGTGCATCTTTTTGTTTTTCCTTTTTTAATTTTCAGTGTAAATATGGTAATACATCTTCACTATATGCTCTCAACACTTCCCCGACACTCCATGCCTGTGTATAACATCCACGGCTGGTACAACTAAAATCTCCATCAAAGATTTCTGCAATTCCATTCAGACAACCATCCTGCATGTGATCACTAAAATATTGGCACATCTCCAATGCTTTTTTTACTGCCTTTTCACTATGCTCATACACTTTACAATACGCAGTAATAAAACCTCCTGAAATATATCCCCAACTGGTCCCCATATGATAGGCTCCATCCCGATTAATCAGTTTTCCAATATAATGCGCCTTATATTCGGCATCCTCCGGTGATAAGGAACGGATCCCATATGGTGTATACAGATGTTTATATACCATCTGCACAACAGCCTTCTCTCTGTCTCTAGAAAGCATTGTATAAGGAAGGGATACTGCCCAAATCTGATTTGGTCGTATTCTGTCATCCGGAATTTCCATGCCGTCCTCTCCTTTTTCGATACAATCATAAAGACAGCCTTTCTCCTCATTCCAGAATTTTTCACAAAAGGTCTCTTTTGTTTTTTGTGCTAACACTTGATATTGCTTTGCATCCTTATGAAATCGTTCTGCCAACTGCTCCATCACACAAAGCGCATTATACCAAAGTGCATTGATTTCCACCGCTTTTCCATGTCTTGGCGTTACAACCCAATCCCCAACTAACACATCCATCCATGTCAACTGATCTTTTCCGCTTCCACCTAAGATTAATCCGTCCTCATCCATTTTAATTCCGTAATGTGTTCCATTTTTATAATAGGAAATAATTTGTTCCATAGCTGGATAAAGTTTTTCTTCTACAAATTGATAGTCTTCTTTCTCTCCTGTGTACTCCAGATATTTATATACCGAATAAAAGTACCATAACGCCGCATCAATCGTATTGTATCTTGGTTCTTCTTTACTGCTATTTGGAAATACATTGGGAAGCATTCCATCCTTTACAAACCAAGAAAAAGATTCCAAAATCTGTCTCGCTTCTTTAAAACGCTTTGTAGGTAATAATAAACCTTGAAATGCAATCATAGTATCTCTTCCCCAATCCATAAACCATGGATAACCAGCAAGAATCGTTTTTAAATAAGCGGTGTTTCCCTCTACTTTGTCCGCAGTAGAAGTCTGCAATTTTTCCTCCTGCTCTTTCGGTACTACAACTTTTCTCTGTACCACAAAAGCATCTGCTGCCCATGCAAGTTTTTGCAAAAAGACATCTTCACCTGTCTGTGCCATAATCTTCTGCATCCTTTTCTTATACTGGTCTGCAATAGCAAAACCATCTCCTACTGTTTCTTTTTCAATTGTACAGGCAATATAAAATCTCTTTTCTTCAAATGGTTGCAAATCAACCACAACATCGTAAGGTGTAAAATGATTGTCTACCCCCATAAATCCAGTACGACAATCCATACAATATACTTGATTTTCCTCAATCAGATAATTTGGTGTTGCCATAGAAGTTGGAAACGTATTTCTGTTTACATAAGTTCCCTCCGACGTATAAAATGTAATATTCATGTCCTGTTCTTTTGGCACCAAGGTTAAAACCGCTCCTTCTTGTGCCACCTCAAACTGTAATTGTGATTTTTCTATTGTTACACCATATGGTTTACAATTAAATTGTGGTGTGATATGAAGAGATGCCTCTTCCATCCCATTTTCTACTTCATAACATACTACAACTGTATTTTTCCCATACTCTAAACTGATTGTCTTTTTTATCGCAACATCCTGAACCTGGTAATAGTATGTGGGCAAGATATCCAGTTCAAAACGGTTCAAATATTCATAGCCCTTCTTTTCATACCCAATATACTCCTGTGCCGCTAAATCATACACATTTCCATCTATGGTAATACTCTCCCATACATTGGATAATACGGTATAACGGTCGGCTGGAGGATTCACCGAAACGGTAAGATATCCGTTGTGCATTCGATTGGATGCTCCAACCACTGTGCTATTTGCCAATCCTCCTATGCCATTTGTAAGAAGCCATTCCTTCTCTAAGCCTTCCTGTAACGTACGAAACTGTCCTCTCCCTAACGTATACTTTACCTTACTCATATTTTCCCTATTCCTCCTCTATTTTTATAATACCTTTCCATACTCCAAAAAATCTGTATCAAAATAGAAATAATGATATCCACTATCATCATAATTCCCAAAACAAGCAATCCTTTGGCAGGAATTAATACAAACATAAATATATTGTCAGCAAATAAAATTGCTGCTATCAAACCAGTCAATAATATTAATACCATAGAGACCTTTTTCCAATTCCAAGGCCTGCATAAACGCAATACTAAAGTCAAATTTGCAAAAGCTACGCCTACCACTGTCATCGTTGAAATAACTGCTTCCGATAAATTTAACGGCCCTGAAGCAACAACAATAGCAACTACATTGCCCAACGCAAGCAAACCTGTCGGCAATGCACTGGCAAATACTTTTTTTAGAAACGAACCTGATACAACGTTATAATTTGGTTCCAATGTAAGCAAAAATGCCGGTGCTCCAATCGTAAGAGAACCGATTAAAGTCATCTGTATTGGTATCAGCGGATATGAAATTTGTATTGCCAAAAACAAAAATAACAATAAGACCGAAAACGTAGTCTTTGTTAAAAACAAGGAAGCGGAACGTTCCAGATTATTGATTGCCCTTCTTCCTTCTGCCAGAATTTTAGGCATCGTAGCAAAATCTGAATTTTCCAACACTACTTTTGCTGTTTTTCTTGCTACATCGCAACCAGTTCCCATAACAATACTACAATCTGCTTCTTTTAGTGCCAGCACATCATTCACACCATCTCCAGTCATTGCTACCGTATGTCCCTGTCGTTGTAATGCCTGCACTAATTCTCTCTTTTGTTCTGGTGTCACTCTTCCAAATACAGTATAACGTTTCACCGCAACCGCAATCTGTTCTGGTGTTTTTAATTCTCTGGCATCCATATAATTTTCTGCATCCGACAACCCCGCTCTCTTTCCAATTTGCATTACCGCTTTAGGATTGTCTCCTGAAATCAATACAAGACGTATTCCCTGATCCCGAAAATAATCCAAAGTTTCTTTTACATGAGGGCGGAGATTATCTCGTAATACCAGAAAACAAAGAAGCTGTACACTTTCTATTCTACCTTGCTTGCTATCTCCTTCTAGAAGTTTTACAAAAGCAAGAATCCTCTCTCCACGCTCTAAATACGGATCTACCTGAAGTTTATAGTTTGTATACGTCTCTCCAAGAAGCATTTCTGGCGCCCCTAATAAAAATGTACCTTCTTTCTCAAATTCTACCGCACCCCATTTTCTTTTTGAAGAAAAAGACACGGTTTGTTTTACATTCCAGTTAATTTTCTCAGAATATTTTTTGCGAATTGCCTCTGAGGTACTGGTATCTTCAGATATAGCCGTCAAATATGCACAGATTCGTTCATGCAGTTTTTCTTTTTCAAAAATAATTTCATCGGTTACTTCCATCGTACCCTGCGTAATCGTACCCGTCTTATCCAGACAAAGCACATCCACTCTGGCTAAATTTTCAATGCTGAACAATCCCTGTACAATAGCCTTCTGTCTTGCAAGTTTTACCACACTTACAGCCATTACCACACTGGATAATAGCACCAACCCGTCTGGTATCATATTAACAATAGAAGCCACTGTTTTTTCCACAGCCGCTTTCAATCCCAAATCCAAAAAATAATATTCTTTTATAAACATGGCAATTCCTAAGGGAACCACAAATAAAGATAATATTTTAATAATCTTGTCAATAGAATCCCGAATTTCTGACTTTGTCTTTTTTGTGGTCTTTGCCTGCTTTACCAGTTGATTTGCATAACTATCTGCTCCTACGGAGACAACCTGTGCCATTACCATTCCACTAACCAAATAACTACCAGAAAATAGTTTGTCTCCTGCTATTTTTTCAACTGCATCGCTTTCTCCTGTCAGCATACTTTCATCCACTTCACAACAGCCTTCTAATACTTGTGCATCCGCACAGATTTGCTCTCCCGCATGAAGCTCAATCCAATCATCCTGCACAATCTCTGTAGAGACTACCTGTATACGTTTTCCATCTCTCCAGACAAAAACTTTACTTTCCATCAAAAGTGCCATACGATCCAATACTTTTTTTGCTCGCAACTCCTGTACAATTCCGATTAGAGCATTCCAGAAAACAACGCCCAAAAACAACGTATTTCGAAAGGAATGCACCAACGCAACACATAATGCTAACACTAAATTTAATCCGTTAAAAAAGGTAAAAACATTTCCACACACAATTTCTTTTACTGATTTTGATGCCATGTCACAGACTGCATTTGTTTTTCCTTTCCGTACCCGTTCTTCTACTTCCTGCTGATTTAATCCTTTTCTTTCTTTCATATTAAGACTTCCTTGTTTTTCCTCTTCATTCATTCTGTATCCTTGTTCATCCTACATACTTTCCTTTTGTCTATATGTATTTTAAACAGTATAACACAGAATGCCGCAAAATGTGACATACTTATCAAAAAATTTGCAAATTAATACATTTTTGTTATACTAAGGAACAGAGGGAACACAAAATAACAATAAATAAACGTAGAAAGTGAGGCTTACTTATGAAACACATGAAAAAAATCTGTTCTTTTCTTTTAGTATTGACATTTACTTTGCATGTATGCACACCTGCAGTTCCTATCCAGGCAGCTTCTGCTCCATCTGTACATGCACATGCCTATGTAATTATGGATGCAAATACCGGAAAAATACTGCTCTCTAAAAATGCACTACATAAAATTTATCCTGCCAGCACAGTAAAACTGATGACTGCTCTTGTAGTTTTAGATAAATGCAAAACTACCAAAAAAATTAAAGTTACATCAAAAATGTTGAAACAAGTTCCATCTTCTGCCGCAGTAGTAGGTCTAAAAACAGGAAGCAGTTATTCTGTTTCCTCCCTGTTACATATGTTGCTGCTACCTTCTGCTGCCGATGCCGCCATTGTACTAGCTTGCGGCACTTACGGAAACACTGCCTCTTTTGTAAAGGCAATGAATAGAAAAGCAAAAGCACTATCCTTACCATATACGGTGTTAGATAATCCCATCGGACTGGATATTGGTGATAATTATAATAGAACTTATACAACAGCCAGTGATTTTGCAATTTTAGCACGACACGCTATGGCTAATAGTACCATTCGATCCATTGTGGCAAAATCCAGTTATCGGGTTCCAAAGTCTGGAAAAGTTAAGGCTTTTACTATATATAATACAAATAAATTTTTAGGTAAAGTATCTTATAATACTTCTCTCTATCAAATAATCGGTGGAAAAACCGGTACTACCAAAGCTGCTGGTTCTGTTTTAATTACGACTGCGAAAGACAAAAATGGACATGAAATTATTTGTGCATTTTTCGGAAATAGTTCTAACAGTCAAATGTATACAGATATTCAGAAACTGCTAAATTATACTTTTAAACAAGGGAAAGCAGGAAAATTAACTTATAAGAAGGGTTTTTGGGACACTCGATACCGAAAAACAGAAACTTTAATCCGAAAATATTATAATAAAGGTTGCTTTTCTGTTTCTGACCGCTTTTACCCTACAAAGAAGGCATCACAAAAAAATTTACTTTCTATTATCAACAAAATTTCCGGAAGTAAATTAAAACCCAAAAATTCTAATGCCACATTATCTGTATTAGACTTTTCTTGTATTCTATACAACCAAACAACTACTTCTAACACAGAAGATACAACTGTTTCCGATCAGACAAATGAACAAACCGATTTGTTAAAAAAGAAATGTAAAGCCTATAAAAACAGTGCTTCTTGTTCCACAGGTGAGTTAAAAGCATTAGCCTATGTCATTGACAAAAAAATTCTACCTTCTTCTATCGCAAAAAATGTAAATGCGAAGATTACAAAAGAGCAGGCAGTTCAAATTGCGGATGCCATAAGATAATAAATGCAAAAAGGATGTATGACATGTACCACTCTCTAAAAATTTCCTTTTAGAAAGCAATCATGCATACATCCTTTTTACGCTATAGAAAATTTTCTCCTATAGCGAATAAAAAACTAATCTATTTTTTTCATCTTTCTCTTACAAAAAATCCAGCAAAGACATCTGATTTGTCATTGGTAAATCTCCCAGCAAACCTAAATCTGCCATTAAATCTGTTACCGTACTACTGACTTTACATCGATTCTTAAAATCCTGCCTAGATAAAAACTTTCCTTGTTTGGCAGCTTCCACAACTGCATCTGCCGCTTTATCGCCCAAACCATCAATCGTACTAAGGGAAGGCATTAGCTTTCTATCTACGATCTGAAAATATCTGGCTTTTGCTGTATAAATATCAATCGGTGCAAATTCAAATCCCCTTGCATACATTTCCAATACCAGTTTCATATCCTTTAAGGTATCCTGCTCTTTTGCCGTCAACTCATTGCTTCTTTTCTTATAATCTGCCATATGATACTCTAAACGCTCTCTTCCCAAACACATCAATTCATAGTTAAAGGAAGATGCACGAATACTGAAAAACGCTGCATAATAGGCTAATGGATAATATACCTTAAAATAAGCAATACGGAATGCCATCATAACATAGGCTGCTGCATGCGCCTTTGGAAACATGTACTTAATTCTTCGACAAGACTCCATATACCACTCTGGCACTCCCGCTTCTTTCATAGCCTCTACCATATGATCCTGCAATCCTTTTCCTTTTCGTACACTTTCCATGATTTTAAATGCCAGACCATTCTCTACTCCCATATGAATCAAATAGGTCATAATATCATCACGCGTACAGATTGCCGTAGACAGTTCGCAATTTCCCTGTGCAATAAAATATTGTGCATTATTCAACCATACATCCGTTCCATGAGATAGCCCAGAAATACGAACCAAGTCAGAAAACGTTTTCGGCTGTGTATCTCGAAGCATCTGCATAACAAATTCTGTACCAAATTCAGGTACGCCAAGGGAACCCAAATCACAACCATCTAAGTCCTCTGCCGTAATATGCAAAGCATCCAAATTAGCAAACAAAGAAAGTACCTTCTCATCATCAAAACGTATCGTCTTTGCATCCACTCCCGTCAAATCCTCCAACATTCGAATCATGGTAGGATCATCGTGTCCCAGAATATCCAGTTTCAATAAGTTATGGTCAATCGAGTGATAATCAAAATGTGTGGTAATCGTTTGTGTTGTCATATCATTGGCTGGTCTTTGTACAGGAGTAAAGGAATAGATTTCCTCTCCGATAGGCAATACTACAATCCCCCCCGGATGCTGTCCAGTGGTTCTTCGTACTCCAACACACCCCTGTGCAATTCGCTCCATTTCCGGTCTTCTCTTATGAATTTCTTTTTCTTCAAAATATTTATATACATAACCAAAGGCTGTTTTCTCCGCTAGGGTACCTATTGTTCCTGCACGAAATGTCTGTCCATCTCCAAATATAACCTCTGTATAGTCATGTGCATGGTTCTGATATTCTCCTGAAAAGTTCAAATCAATATCTGGTTCTTTGTCTCCATAGAACCCAAGGAATGTTTCAAATGGAATTTCATGTCCATCCTTTATTAGCGGCTCTCCACAAACCGGACACAGTTTATCCGGCATATCACATCCAGATTTTCCTGCATATGCCTTTACTTCTTCCGAATCAAAATCCGAATAATGGCAATTCGCACAATAATAATGTGCCGGTAAAGGATTTACTTCTGTAATTCCCGACATCGTGGCAACAAAGGATGAACCAACAGAACCTCTGGAACCAACTAAGTACCCATCCTCGTTTGATTTCCATACCAGCTTCTGTGCAATAATGTACATTACGGCAAATCCATTTCCAATAATGGATGTAAGCTCTTTTTCCAATCGACTCTCTACTGGTTTTGGAAGCGGATCCCCATACATAGAATGTGCTTTATTATAACAAATCTGACGCAAATCCTGATCTGAATTTTCAATAACTGGTGGACACTTATCTGGTCGAACCGGAGAAATATACTCAATCATATCTGCCACCTTATTGGTATTCGTAATGACTACTTCCTCAGCCTTTTCACTTCCTAAATACTTAAATTCTTCCAACATTTCTTCTGTTGTTCGTAAAAATAGCGGTGGTTGCATATCTGCATCTGCAAATCCTTTTCCTGCCATAATAATACGACGATACACTTCATCCTCCGGATCCAGGAAATGCACATCACAAGTAGCTACACAAAGCTTGTGGAACTGCTCTGCTAACTCTACAATCTTTTTATTGTATTCCTGTAAATCCTCATCCGTTGTAATATCTGCATAATCCGATTTTTCGGAACGTTTCATAAATTCATTATTTCCAATCGGTTGAATCTCCAAATAATCATAGAAATTTACAATTCTTGTAATTTCATCCTGTGACTCTTTGCGGACCAAAGCACGATACAACTCACCTGCTTCACATGCAGAGCCAATAATTAACCCTTCACGGTTTTCTTCCAACAAACTTTTTGGGATTCTCGGTCTTCTGTTATAATAGTCAATATGTGACTTTGAAACCAAACGGTATAAGTTAATACGCCCTAACTCATTCTTTGCTAATATAATGACATGATACGTTGGCAATTTTTTAATGACTTCCGGCGACAATTTTCCTGATTTATTAATGTCAAGTAATGTAGTGATCCCTTTTTCTTTTAACATTGCGATAAATTTCACAAAAATTTCCGCGGTCGCACCTGCATCGTCCACCGCTCTATGATGACTTTCCAAAGAAACATGCAACTCTTTTGCTACTACATTTAATTTAAAACGATTCAATTTTGGTAGCAGCATTCTGGCAAGCCCAACCGTATCAACGACTGTAAAATCCGTTTCAATTTGCATCTCTGCTGCCTTCGTTCGAATAAATCCAACATCAAAAGACGCATTATGTGCAACTAAAATACATCCTTTACAAAATTCCAAAAACTGCGGTAAGATTACATCAATCATAGGTGCATCCATAACCATCTCGTCTGTAATATGTGTCAGATTTTCAATTTCAAAAGGAATTGGAATATCAGGATTTACAAAGGTACTATATTTATCTACAATTTTCCCTTCTATTACTTTTACAGCACCAATTTCTATAATGCGATCTCTTGTTGCGCTAAATCCCGTTGTCTCAATATCAAACACAACACAAGCATCATCCAGACTTTGCCCTTTTTCATTTTCCACAATATCTTTTACATCGTCTACCAGATACCCTTCCATTCCATATATAATCTTAAAATCATCATCTTTATCCAGACAATGGGCTGCTTCTGTAAATGACTGTACTACACCATGATCCGTAATAGCAATTGCCTTGTGTCCCCATGATTTTGCCCGCTTAATCATCGTCTTTACATCTACTACCGCATCCATATCACTCATCAACGTATGTGCATGAAGTTCCACGCGTTTCTTTGGACTATGATCCTCTCTTTTCGTTGTAAAATCTCCGATCGTCTTAATTCCCATAACAGAACCTATTGTAATTTCTTTATCAAAACGATCAAATACTGCCATTCCTTTTATTCGAACAAATGCACCTTTGGAAAGTTTTCCACTAATATCCTCTAGCTGCTCATTTTTAACAAATATTTTTACAGTGATGGTATCCGTAAAATCCGTAACATTAAACATAACAATGGTCTTTTCGTTTCTGATTTCCCGTTCTTCTTTACTTAATATCTTTCCAACGATTACAACCTCGCCAATCTCGTCTACAATTTCACTGATTGGTACACTATCCCCTTCAAAAGAACGACCATAAATAATATCAGGATCGTCTGGAAGCCTTCTATAGGCAGATTTGCTTTTATCAAACCGTTTCCATTCTTTTTTCTCTGTTTTTGCCGCAGGCTCTTTCTCCTTTGCCACCTTTCTTTCAGAAGTCTTTTCTTTTTCTATCGTTTTTTCCTTTATTTCCTTACTAAAATATGGAACAAAAAATTCTTCCTCTTCTTCTTTTTTCGGTGCATCATGATACTTAAATTCCACCTGAACCTCATATCCAAAGCGTTCTAAAAAAAGTTTTTGAAAATATTCTCTCAGTTCACCTGAACGTTTGACAGATAAAAAATTACGCTCGCAATCAAAAATCAATTGATTTCCAACAAATTCGTAAGATGCTGTATTAATGATTTCAAAATCAATAATGCTTTTTTCTTTTAATTCCAACAAAAAACTTTCATAATAGATAGGCATTAGCTTTTCTGGTGTATACTGTTCAGATAATTCATATTGTTCTATAAATAAAATGTCATTAATCGCACTTTGAAATACCTGTTTTTTTAACTGATATTCCATCTTTTTTACATTTGCATACGTAATAAGACGATTACTCTTTATATATATAGACAATTGCTTTTTACCTTTCGAAGCAACCATTTTCTTCACATCAACATGCTCAAATAAATCCTGCATATCTTTACTGACTGTCAAATTATCAAATGCTTCAAAAAAAAGCATAGTTAATCCCTCTTTCTATTATTCTTTATTTCTCTACTATTTCTTATTTCAGGCTAAAAACATTATCTACCTGCACCACAAAACTGCAATCGTCATCCAGATGCAACTTATTTCCAATTTAGCAATTCTTCTCTTAGTGCAGAAAGTAATTGTTCTTCTGGTACCTTTTTAATGATTTCACCCTTCTTGATAAGGAGTCCCTCACCTTTTCCACCTGCAATTCCTATATCTGCTTCTTTTGCCTCTCCCGGTCCATTTACGACACATCCCATGACTGCAACCTTTATGTCCAGAGGAATATCCTTTACCATATCCTCCACCTGATTTGCAAGCCCAATCAAATCAATCTGTGTTCTACCACAAGTTGGACAGGACACTACTTCAATTCCTCCCGTTCGCAGCCCTAAGGTTTTTAATACTAATTTAGCCGTTTTTATCTCCTCTACTGGATCGCCAGATAAGGAAACACGAATTGTATTTCCAATTCCCTGGTATAAAATTGCCCCCAATCCTACCGAAGATTTTATATTTCCAGAATATACGGTTCCTGACTCAGTAATTCCTACATGTAAAGGATACTTTATTTTTTCTGCAATAATTTCATGTGCCCGGATACACATTAATACATCCGATGATTTAATACTAACGACTAAATTATCATAACCCATATCTTCAATTAACTTTACCTTATCCAAAGCACTTTCTACAATTCCTTCTGCTGTAACTCCATGATACTTCTCTACCAAATGTTTCTCTAGAGAACCACTGTTTACTCCGACACGAATTGGAATCTGACGGGCCTTTGCTTCGTCTACTACCGCTTTTACTCTCTGGTTATCTCCTATATTTCCAGGATTAATCCGTATTTTATCTGCTCCATTCTCCATAGCCGCAATCGCCAAACGATAATCAAAATGAATATCGGCAACAAGTGGAATGTGAATTTCTTTTTTTATACTTTTTAACGCTACTGCTGCCTCTTTAGTAGGAACTGCACAACGAATCAGTTCACAGCCAGCCTCCTCCAGTCGTAAAATCTGTTCTACCGTAGCTTTTACATCTTCTGTTTTTGTATTAGTCATAGATTGAATCAACACCGGATTACTTCCCCCTAAAATCCGATTTCCAATTTTAATTTCCTTTGTCTGTTCTCTTAATGCACTCATGACACTCCATCCTTTCCCGTAAATCATTCAGCAGTTTTTATTATAAATTATTTCTTTTTCTTTCATATATTGTAGTCTCATTATAACATAAACAGTCCAGTCCTGCACCATGCAGAAACTGAACTGTTTTCCTTACTCAAGCAATACAACATCAATTAATTTTGGGGTATTCCATATGAGACTTCTTTCTATCTTTTTCCAATTTAACGTCCACTAATAATCCTTGCAATATCATTATAGGTAACAAACACCATCAATACCATAAGTAATACAATTCCGATTAAATGAACAATACCTTCTTTTTCACGGTCTACCGGCTTTCCTCTTAATAACTCAATAAATAGGAAAACCAATCTTCCACCATCCAATGCTGGAAATGGCAATAAGTTCATAACACCTAAGTTCGCACTTAAGAAGATTGCGATATTTAATAGATTCAGCATCACATCTGCCACTGTTGGACTTGCATCTACCGTGCTACCTATCATATCAACAATACCAACTACACCAGAGACATCGTCCTTACTTACCTTTCCATGTATCATCATACCAAGACTTTTTACGGTACTTTCAATCCAAAAACGAATTTCAGAACCACCATATCTTACAATTTGAAAGATATTACCTTTTTCTCGTTTTGCCGTAGAAAATTGTAAGGATTTTATTGTGGCATAAAATGGTTTTACTGTTACCTCTTTTTCTTTCCCATCTCGTTCATAAGTAAGCACAACATCCTTTTCTGTCAGTGGGTTCGCCTCTAAATAGTTGGCAAGATCCTCCACTGAGTTTAGCTTTGTTCCATTAATAGAGGTAATTACATCCCCTACTTTTACTCCTGCATTATCCATCGGACTATTTTCTTCCACGCTGGAAACCGATGCCTGATTCGAACTGGATGGTGTATAACTATATCCCAAACGATAATAACTGTAATTCGGATCTACCTTTGCTTCTTTCTTTTTTCCATCCTTTGTTACATATTTTACAGATAATGGATTATCCCCTACATCATGTAAACTAAGATAAATACTACAATCCGATCCAATTGTAATCTTTTTATTGTTAATCTTTGTAATTCGATCTCCCTCTTTAATTCCTGCCTCAGCCGCAGAAGAATTTGGCGAAACATAGGTAACAATTGCCGGATTATACCCAATACAACCAATCAAAATAACAGAAAATACAAATGCAGAAAGAAAATTGAAGAACGGTCCTGCTGCAAGAATTGCAATTCTGCCCCAAATACTTGCATTTTGAAATGCATCCTTTGAGTCATTCTCCTCATCTTCTCCAACCATCATACAAGAGCCACCAATTGGAAGTAACTTCCAAGAATACCATGTATGATTTTGCCAATCCTCACGACTTTCACAATACTTTTGAGAAGGAACCAACTTAAAGGTCATGCCCTGTTCTGTTTTTACAATTGTAAATAAACGAGGACCCATTCCCACAGAAAACTCTGTAACTCCTACTCCATTTTTCTTCGCCAACAAAAAGTGACCTAATTCATGCAACACTACAATTACTGTAAAAATAAGTAATGCAATAATAATATTCATCTCAAACCTCTTTCCACGTTGCTTTAAACCCTCTGAAGCTGTGATAGCAACGCAAACACAAACTCCCTCATCTTCTTATTTTATAAAGATGGCCATTTCTTTTCAATCATTTCATAAACTTCCTGCTCAATAGCAAGTATTTCTTCCACCGTTGGATTTGCTATCCACTTGTGTTTAGATAACGCATACTCTATTACATCAATAATTTCCAAATACCCTATCTTTCGATTTAAAAACATCGCAACTGCTTTTTCATTGGCTGCATTGTATACAGTTGGCAAACTTCCACCTTTTCTGCCCACTTCATAGGCAAGTCTTAATCCTGTAAATGTATCCATATCTGGCTTTTCAAAATCAAGATGGGACAATTGTTCAAAATTTAGTCGTTCACCAGGAAGCGTTCTTCTCTCTGGATAATATAAGGCATATTGTATCGGCAAACGCATATCTGGCGTTCCAAGCTGTGCCATCACTGCTCCATCTTCAAATTCTACCATAGAATGAATTACACTCTGTGGTTGCACTACAACCTCAATATCATCAATTGGAACTTGAAATAACCATTTTGCCTCCATTACTTCTAGACCTTTATTTACCATTGTAGAGGAATCAATCGTAATCTTTCTTCCCATGGACCAGTTTGGATGTTTCAAGGCATCCTCCACTTGTATATTTTGTAACTCCTCTTTCTTTCTACCACGAAATGGTCCACCAGAAGCGGTCAATAAAATGCGTGTAATTTTATTTTTTCTTTCTCCATTAATCGATTGAAAGATAGCAGAATGCTCACTGTCTACTGGTAATAATTTCACACCACATTCCTGTACTAAAGGCATAATAATATGCCCCGCTGTTACTAATGTTTCCTTATTGGCAAGTGCAATGTCCTTGCCTGCTTTAATTGCCGCAATCGTTGGTTGTATTCCTATCATTCCCACTACTGCCGCTACAACAATTTCCACATCATCCATCGTTGCACAAGACGTCATTCCATCCATACCAAATAATACTTCCACTTGGCAATTTTGCAAACGTGCTTTCAATTCCTCTGCACGATCTTTTTCCCAAACCGATACAACCTTGGGCTTAAACTCTAAAATCTGTTTCTCTAATAAATCAATATTACTTCCTGCTACAAGTGAAACCACTTCTAAATCATCATTATTTCGCACAACATCTAATGTCTGCGTTCCTATAGAACCTGTAGAACCTAATATTGCTATTTTTTTCATATGACACCTCTACTTTTTCTTCCATTCTTTGCATTTATTATAAACGATTTCTATCCAAAAGTATAATCTTTAAACTATATATTTGCAATCCCATATAGTTTCCACTTTTGCCTCTAGTATCAGCAATTATAAAAAGGTAAAAAAGATAAATGCTAATGGTGCAGTAAATAAAATACTGTCAAAACGATCCATAATACCGCCATGACCCGGAATTAATGTTCCATAATCTTTTATTTCATAATTGCGCTTAATAGCAGATGCAGCTAAGTCACCAATTTGAGAACAAACGGCTCCCAGTCCTCCTACTATTGTAAATAATGCAACGGAACAGCCATGCTCTGCTAATGGTTCCTTAAATATATATGCATAAATTCCTGCAATTAACATAGCACCAACAACTCCGCCAGTACATCCTTCTATCGTTTTTTTAGGACTTAATTTCGTAGGCAGCTTATGTTTTCCAAGCAATTTTCCTACGCAATAAGCACATGTATCTGAGCCCCACGCAGCAATGAACACGATCCATACTAAATAAACTCCGCCATTCATACAACGAACCTGATATAGGCAAGATAACATTATTGTTACATAAACCAATCCGGTAAATGTCATAGCAATTTCTTTAAATGTATATTTAGGATACAAAATCACATAAATTGCCATAAACACAAGTAACACTGCCAACAGGAACACCTGAATATAGTTTTCCTTATCAAATAACAACAACAATTCATATCCTATGGTTGCTAAATAACCAGCTATACCTAACACACTTTTTTCTAATTTTAAAACACGGTATAGCTCAAATTGTCCTATTAGCGATAATATACATACTACGCCCAATAAAACTGGGTGTCCAGACCAAATGGCTGCAATTGTCAAAATAACAAGTATAATACCACTAATTAATCTTTCTATAAACATAATTATCCTCCTTACGGAACATTTCTACAGAATACACTTACTACCTGTATATGATGATATTGAAACTTTACTATTTAATACCGCCATATCTACGGTCTCTCTGCGCATAATATGCAATTGCCTTTTCCAATTCTTTTTTATCAAAGTCTGGCCATAAAACATCCGTAAAATAAAATTCCGCATATGCCATTTGCCATAACATATAATTAGAAATTCGTTGCTCTCCACTGGTTCGAATCATTAAGTCTGGGTCAGGTATTCCCTTTGTATCAAGATAAGATGAAAACTTTTCTTCTGAAATATCATCAATAGAAAAGACTCCCTTCTCAATCTCTTTATACATATTCTTCATTGCACGAATCATCTCGTCACGACCACCATAATTCAATGCAACAGTAAAATTCAACCCTGTATTAACAGATGACTTTTTCTCTAACTCAATAATCTGCTCTTGTAAATTCTGGTCTAAACGCCCAATATCACCAATCACACGTACACGCATATTGTTTTTACTACTTCGCTCCAGACAGTTACTTAAATATTTCTTTAATAACTTCATCAAGGCAGATACTTCATCTTCAGGTCTTTTCCAATTTTCAGTAGAAAATGCATACACAGTGAGATATTTTATACCTAAATCCCATGCATCTTCACAAATTTGTTCTACCGCTTTTGCTCCTTGTGCATGCCCAACATTTCGCGGTAAAAAGCGCTTTTTAGCCCATCTTCCATTTCCATCTAAAATAATTGCAACATGTTCAGGTACTTTATTTTCATTTTCCATCGTAGCATTTCCTCACTTTCATTTTATCTTATCCTGCAATTTCCTCTTCAAATCAATTTAGACGTATCTCTATCCTTATCTCTCTAAAATCTCCACTCAGACTAACTTCTACTAATTATCAGTGAAAATGACACAATAGGCGTACCCTGCCATATGGATCTTCCACTTTGGCACAATACGCCTATTATTTTTTCTATCTAACGAAGGAGCTTTTTCATCTCCTTGTCAAATCTAAATTGTCATAATTTCGGAAGACTTATTCTCAATCATTTGCTCTACTTCAGCTACATATTTGTCTGTCATTTTTTGTACCTGTTCTTCAGCCTGCTTTGCTTCGTCATCAGAAATCTCATTTGCTTTGTTTTGCTTCTTAATAGAATCATTTGCATCTCTACGGATATTACGAATTGCAACTTTAGCATTTTCGCCCTTCTTCTTCACATCCTTAACCAATTCCTTACGACGATCCTCTGTAAGTTCAGGGAATACTAAACGAATAATCTTTCCATCATTATTTGGAGTAATACCTAAATCAGAAACCATGATTGCCTTTTCGATTTCTTTTACTAAACTTGCTTCCCATGGCTGAATTTGAATTACTCTTGCCTCTGGAACAGAAATATTAGCTACAGTCTGTAATGGTGACGGTGTACCATAATAATCTACCATAATCTTATCTAATACATGTGGATTTGCTCTTCCTGCACGAATTGTAGCATACTCTTCTGATAAAGCATTCAATGACTTTTTCATCTTTTCTTCAAACTGTTCCATTCTATATCCTCCATTTCATCTCTCTTAAATCATACGGTAACTTTTGTTCCATTAAATGAGCCATTCACTGTATTTACAATGCTGTTTTCTTCATTTAATCCAAATACTAATAATGGCATTTTATTTTCTAAACACATAATCGTTGCTGTTAAATCAATTACTTGTAAACGCTGATCCAACACTTCCTGCATTGAAACTTCATCATATTTCTTCGCATTTGGATTAATCTTTGGATCACTATCATAAACACCATCAATTGCTTTTGCCAATAAGATTACCTCTGCTTCCATCTCAACTGCTCGAAGAACAACTCCTGTATCTGTTGAGAAATATGGATGTCCTGTTCCACCAGCAAAAAATACTACCATACCTTTTTCAAAATACTTATTGGCTCTGTCCTTTGAAAATGGTTTTGTCATCGTTCCACATGTAAATGGAGTCAATACCTGTGTCTTCATTCCTGCTGAGCGAAAAATTTCAGATACATAAATACAGTTCATAATCGTTGCAAGCATACCAATCTGATCTGCCTTTGTACGATCAATATTTTCACTGGTTCTTCCTCTCCAGAAATTTCCACCACCAATGACAATACCTACCTGAACACCATCATCTACTAACTGTTTTACCTGTTCTGCAACTTTAATGCATGTAGCTTCGTCAAATCCTGTTTTTTTCTCTCCTGCCAAAGCTTCACCACTAAGCTTTAAAAATACTCTCTTATATTTGCCCATTATCTTATTCTCCATCAAAGAAATTATCAATATCTACTTCAGCATAAGCTAATTTACAATATCCATCTACAACAGCGCCATTGTTGATCTGTACTGATTTTGCTGTAATATTACCCTTCACAATAGCTGTTGAATCAACTACAACAGGTCCATTTACATCAATCTGACCTCTTACAGCACCAGAAACAGTTGCTGATTTTGCTGTAACATCGCCAAGAACGATAGTTCCTACGCCAATCTTTACATCTCCCTTACTTTCAATACCGCCATCCAGACGTGGAGTGCTTACAACTACATCAGATGCCTTTAAGTTACCGCTTACATTTCCATTGATTGTAAGCTTTCCTAAACATTCAACATCACCGGTAATTGTGCCGTTAATTTCTAAACCACCATCTGAACTAATAGAACCATTAATAATAGTTCCCTTTGTAATTACAGTTACTTCATCCTTTGCTTCTACATTTTCAAGATTGTTTTCCATAATATTTACTTCCTTTTCTTCTATATTATTATCTTCTATTGCTACCTGTGTTTCATCTTTTGCTTCTTCTGAGAATGTATCCACTTCATTCTCATCCAGCAATGTCATATCTACTGTTTCTTCTAAATCAGTTTGATTTTCCTCTAGCTCAGCTTCCACAGCATCTTCCTCTATCACATTTCCTTCTGCTTCTGATTCAACTTCATTTTGTTCTGTATCCTCAACAAGTTCATTTTCTTCTAAAGGAACATTTTCCTCTAAACTCTGTTCTATTATATCAGCACTCTCATCACCTTGTACAGCACTTTCCGCTTCTTCTATTTCATCCGCAGTATCTGTAATAGCTGTAATATCTTCTGCTAACTCTTCCACAAATGCTTCTGTTTTTTCTGTATCCATCTCTGGCTCAGGCAATTCATCCACTTCCGAAAGCTTTTCTTCTCGTTCACTTTCTTCTATTGCTTCTTCTATTGCCTCTTGTAACTGATGCTCTGATGCAGAAATTGCAACTTCCTCCAGTTCAACCTGTGGTAATCTATCTTCTGCCAAGTCTTTCTCTTTTGGTTCGTCAAGTATATCATTTACTACCACATCATCATCTTCTTCCACCAAAGGCAATGCTACCTCTTCTATTTCTGATGCATCCTTATTTTCTACTTCTGAAAGAAGTTCATCCCCCGTTTCAGACATGTCTGGGTTTTCACTTTCTTCCACTGACGGAAGTTCCTCTTCCATTTCTGTATTGGACAAATTTTCAGTCTCAATCAATGTATCTGTAAACGATTGAAGCGATTCAATCATTTTGTGAATATCATCTTCTGTATCATTCTCTGCAATATCCTCTACTTTTAATGGATCTTCCGACGCCTCTGTATCCAAATTATCCTGCGTTTCCATTTCTTCTATAGAAGCATCTTCTTCCTCTCTCTTCTTTTCATCCAAATCAGTATCGGAAGTACTTAGTTCTTCTAACGCTGCAATAATATCATTATCATCAAAAGACTCCTCATTTTCCTCGGTAGAAGTATCTTCTTCACCTTCATTCATATCAGCTAATTCAGAAAGTAAGTCCCCCACATCTTCTGATACTTCATTCTCGTTTTCCTCTTTGTCCTTAATTTCTAAATCTTCTTCCTGTTGGTCATCTAATCCGAAAAATTCCTCATCCGGAAGTAACTCATTTACTGCTTGTGATATATCTTTTCTTAAATCATTAAAAAAACCCATCCAAGCACCTCCTCATCCTCATTAATTATTATTTTACTTCATCTGCTTTTATATGCTGAACTGGAACTGTTGTATCATTTATTGCCAAAACATTTGCCTTCATTTTTTTTAACTTCTTTAAAACAGTTGGCAATATCTCAACTGTTTTCTCTTTTCCAGCACTATCATGCATAAGCACGATTGAATTTTCATATTTATTCACACCAGATATAACATTATCTATCATTTCTTTTTTTGTTAATTTTTCTCCTGTTGCATCTCCATTTATAACATTCCAATCGTAGTATATGTATCCTTCCTTATTCATATAACGAATAATCTCTTTCATATCCACATTACTGACTGTATTGCTACTTCCACCTGGAAAACGCACATATTTTGGTCTAATTCCTACTGTATCATACAATAAATCACTTAATTTTTTTAAATCCTTTTTATAAGCACTTACGGATTTGTAGATTTTTTGATATTGATGAGTATAGGAATGCATAGCAAGTGTATGCCCTTCATTATAAATTCTCTGATACATTTGTTTGGAATGTTCATCCGTTTGCCCTATTACAAAAAATGTAGCTTTTACATCATATTGATCTAATATTTCTAAAATCTTCTCTGTATTTTTACTAGGACCATCATCAAACGTCAGATATACTTTTTTCCCTGTTATCTTCGTTTGATCTTCAACCGAATTCTTATCTTCATCCTCTGCATCTTCTTTTGTTTCTTTTTTATCTTTTACATTCGCTGCAAGAGCAGTATCTTGCTGCATACTTTGTTGTTGAAAATTATAGTTTTCTGTAAACGATTTTAACTGTTTTTCTAAATGACTAACTTTCACCCATAAAGTCAAGCACAAAACCGAAGGCAACAATAAACAGATAATCACAATTGCAACAATTATTTTCTTTAGTCGGTTCACTCGCTTGCGACGTGCCTCTAATTCCGCTTTCTTTACTCTGTGCTTGTCATCGCTCATTGAAAACCATCCCTTCACTTCTTTCATTTATATGCATATGACACAATTATTTTTCCCTGTTCACACACACTAACGATTATAATATAAACAACATTAAAAATCAACCTAGAATTCTCATGCAAACGTGGACTCTGGCTTGTTACACGCACAAATAAAATAAGCCCTTTCTGTCGCTCATTACAGACGACAAAAAAGGCCTATGATTTTGTCTATAAAATTACTTTAACTGTGCTGCTACTTCTGCGGCAAAGTCACTTTCTACCTTTTCAATTCCTTCACCAGTTTCGTAACGTACAAAGCCCTTAATTTCAAGTGCAATACCTTCTGCCTTTGCAACGCTCTCAACATACTTTCCTACAGACTGCTTACCGTCTTCTGCCTTAACATAAACCTGATCTAATAAGCAAATTTCCTTTAATTCCTTATTGATACGTCCCATAACCATACCATCAATAATCTTTTCAGCAGCATCTGGCTTTTCTTTTACTGCCTGTGCCTTTAAGATTTCTTTTTCATGCTCGATATAATCCTGATCTACTTCGTCTCTACTTGTATATTTTGGATTTAAAGCAGCAATCTGCATTGCTACATTCTTTAAGCATTCTTTCACTGCAGCACTATTTGCATCTGTCTTTGCTTCTACAATAACACCAATCTTTCCGCCTGCATGAATGTAACTTTCAATCACGCCATCAGTTGCCTGAAGCTTTGCGAAACGACGAATTGTCATATTCTCACCAATAACAGCAATCATGCTTGCAAGATTTTCTTTTACAGTCTTAGAAGCATCTTCGCACCATGGCTCTTCTAAAAATGCATCTACATCTGTAGCTGAAGTAGCTGCAACCTGAGCTGCAACCTGAGAAACAAATGTCTGGAATTTTTCATTCTTTGCTACGAAGTCTGTTTCACTGTTTACTTCAACAATAGCTGCTGTCTTTCCATCTGCACTAATATTTGTAGCAACCATACCTTCTGCTGCAACACGTCCAGCCTTCTTCTCAGCCTTAGCTAAACCATTTTCTCTTAAAAATTCGATTGCCTTTTCCATATCACCATCAGTAGCTGTAAGTGCTTTCTTACAATCCATCATACCTGCACCTGATGTTTCTCTTAACTCTTTTACCATTGCTGCTGTAATAGCCATCTCATTTACCTCCACAATTTCTTTTTATCTTTATCTTTTCTGAAATGCCTGTCCTACTTTAAACTGACAGACATATCACTTTACTTACTAGCACAAATGATGGAATGCCCATATGAGCATTCCATCGTTTCATTCTTACTCAGCGTCTGTGTTTTCTTCAGCTGTCTCTAACTGTTCTCCCTGATTTGCTTCAATAACAGCATCTGCCATCTTAGCAACAATCAACTTAACAGCTCTGATTGCATCATCATTACCAGGAATTACATAATCTAATTCCTCTGGGTCGCAGTTTGTATCTGCAATACCAATCAAAGGAATTCCTAATGTATGTGCTTCCTGCACACAAATTCTTTCCTTCTTAGGATCAACAACAAAGATTGCATCTGGAATAGTCTTCATATCCTTGATACCACCTAAGTTCTTCTCAAGTTTATCCCATTCCTTCTTTAACTGAATAACTTCTTTTTTAGGAAGAACATCAAATGTTCCATCCTCTGACATAGCTTCGATTTTCTTTAATCTTGCAATTCTACCTTTGATTGTCTCAAAGTTAGTAAGCATACCACCTAGCCATCTCTCGTTAACATAGTACATACCACAACGCTCTGCTTCTGTCTTAACTGAATCCTGAGCCTGCTTCTTTGTACCAACAAAAAGAACTGTACCGCCATCTGCAACAATATCCTTAATTGCATTGTAAGCTTCATCAACTTTACCTACAGATTTCTGTAAGTCAATGATATAAATACCATTTCTCTCTGTGTAGATGTATGGAGCCATTTTAGGGTTCCATCTTCTTGTCTGATGTCCAAAATGAACACCTGCTTCAAGTAACTGTTTCATTGAAATTACACTCATAATATACCTCCACTGGTTTTTTCTTCCGCATAGATCATCTTTCTGTCAAACCAAAACTGGCACCATTACAGAAATCACTATACGTGTATTTTCTCATACCATCCAATCTTAACATATGTCTTTTTTAATTGCAAGTATTTTTTTGTGTCAAACTAATTAAACATATCTACTTTATGGGGTATCTATTTTGTAATTATTTTTGCTATTTCTTCATAAGTAGAACCTTTTGGTACTTTATAGCTACCTACTCGTATCATAGATGCATATCCGTTATCACACAGAAAACTGTCAAATTCTTCTGCATCTTTTACTAACTGCAAATCATAAAATGTTTTTGCTATTTCATCTGACCACATTCCAGGCTTGATTTGAACGACAACCATCTCACTGCTTGCATTTGATTTTGGTGCCTGTGTCTGTTTTGCCTGTTTTGCTAGCTCTGCTGTCTGTGTGTGTTTTTTGTCTGACACTGTGCTTTGTTCTTTCGATGTTTTACTACCCGAAGAAGACTCTGTATTTTCAGGTGTCGCATCTGGTTTCTCTGATGAGATTGCAGATGGAGTCGCTGTCGCACTTTTATTTAATACCTGTTCAAGCGCATCTTCTTTTTCGACCATACCAAGTTTAAAAGCCCGTTGCTTTATTTCTTCATCAGAAAGTGTATCCTTAGGAGAGCCAAACAATAATACAACAGATGATAAAATAATTCCAGCTCCTAATCCTCTTAAAAAATATTTTGTTTTCATTTATCTTCTTGCTCCTTGAAACAAATCAATTACTAATTTTACTTCTCCTTGTCCCTTACCTAACAGCTTCGCAATTTCCATAATGCTTTTTCCCTCATTATACAAATTCAAAATCACTTGATTCTGATTTGCGTCTTCCTGCTGTTCTGTTACTATCATTTGCTCCTGTTCTTCCACTTTCTGCGTTTCAACACTCGGAGTTTCTTCTTCTGTCGGAGCCTCTTCCAGTTGATTTCCCATTCTTTCAAGCGCAGACATTTGTGTCTCCGCTTTTGGAGGTGTACTCGCCTGGATTTCCGTTTTGCTCTCATCTTCCGTCAAAACTCCAGAACGTTTTAACTCCATTTCATCTTTTTCATATTGTTCTTGTTGCCTCATCTGTTTTTCAAGTTCTTTCTTTATCCGTTTATGTTGAAGCATTTTCTGTTTTTCTAATTCTTTATTGGCAAGTTCTTCTAAAACAACTTTAGATTTATCAATTTCCTGCACAAATGCTTTCATTTCATTTTCTTTTTCATTTAGCATATCATATAAAAATACTACTTCTTTATGATTTTCTTCGATTTTTTCCAATAATTGATCTGAAAATTCATTTACTGCCATTATTTTTTCATTTGAAATATGTGCGAGTTGCTCATCTACATGATTTAATTCAACATTAATAGTATCCTCTACAATTTTCTCGCTTTCTGTCTGTAATTTCTTTTTGTTTTCTTCTAATAACTGATTTAGATATTCCTCATTCACCTTAGGTGTATCCTCAGTTATTATCTCTTTTTTATCCATGACTTTTTCTGAAAGAAAAAAACTTACAATTATAATAGCCAATCCAACTACAATCAATAATAAATAATAACCCATCTTTTGCTCCTTTAAATTTTAATATCAAACTTACTTTGATTTAATGGTGTTTCCATTTTTTCATCGCTTTGCTTTTGCTGTTTTTTTTGTTTTCCGTCCCTAGCTTTTCCTTTATTTCCTTTTCCCTTTTCTTTGGCATCATATCGGTACTCTGTTTTTTCACCTTTGGACAATTGAATGACCGATTCAGAATTTTCTTTTATATGCTTTCCAAATTGTTGCGCCATATTTTCATGTGCATGTGCAAGCTTATTCTGATCACTCAATTGTTGCTGGGATGCTTCCTGCGATCTTGGAGCTATACTTATCATATCAATTGGTCTTATCGGCATATTCTTTCCTTCCTTCTAAAGTGTCATTGTTTTTATTAACGCTCTATCCTTCACAAACTGTGTACGATGCATCTCACTTCTGACAAAATAGCTAGCACCTGCAATCACTATTTTCACACTAGGATATGCAATACTAGAGATTTTAATTCTTCCATGGCTATGTGCTTCCATTTCCTCGCGAAGTTCTTCTGAACGTTCCTCTGCATTTTCAATATTTTCTTTTAATAGAGCAACGCTCTTCTTTGCAATCTGAAATTGTTTCATCTTATCCTCAGGAATCTTTTCTCCTTTTTTTACTTTATTGGCATAAATTCCTATCGTACGATTAAATTTTTCAATTTCCTCTGTCATATTTACAATTTGTTTATCAAGCGATTGATATTCTTCCACTAATGCCGGGTTCATTCCTATCTCCAACAAGGTCTTTGTTCCCATCGTAGAACCTGCCACTTTCATGGATATATTTCCTTCTGCCAAAATGCTTCCACCTATAATCAAGCCTCTCTTACCAGTCGAAATAATATCTCCCTTTGCTTGCACTTTACTATGCATAATTGCATCTGTTGTTATATTTCCTCCTGCAGTTACTTCTGAATTTTCAATAAACTTTGTAACAATATCTGCCCCTGCTTTCAGAATACCTTTATTCATACCTTGAATACCGCGTCGCAAAACAATTTGTCCATCTGCTATTAACGTAGCACCTTCTACAACACCATCTACAATAATATCACCTTTTGCTTCAATTTTAAAGCCGGTAATTACATTTCCCTTTACATGTACATTACCATCATACATAATATCACCTGTTGTTGTACTAACATCTGCAGGTACCTCATATGTATTGGATACAAAAACTTTATCTCCCGTCAATGACACATGGCCAGCTATATCACTATACATTTTTGTATTGTCATCCGATAAATGGATATTATGTCCATGTTTTAAAGTTTTTACTGCCACCTTTGCCTGTTTTATTGGCTCACCGGATACATCGATTCCTGGTTTTCCCATGTCAGCAGGTTCTAATGTCGCAAGTAATGCACCTTTTTCTATATGATTAATATTGTCAATTTGGTGAAAATCAACACTTCCATCCTCTTTAATGGTTGGCTTAAATGTGTTTTCCACCTCAAAATGATATGTAATCTTTGCATCCTTTCCTTGTACCGGTAAAGTTGCCTTTGCGATTACAAAATCCGTACAAAACTGTCTAGCCTTCAAATAAATGTCAATATTTCTTTCTATAATTCCATGTCTTATCCCATTATGCTCTAAATCACTCATAATTTCTTCTCTTGAAATTAATTTTCCCTTATTCGAAGGTGGATAAAACCTCGCTATCACCCTAGTCTTTTTGGAATCAACCTCCAAACGCATATATTCATTCTCTGGATACACTTTTTCTGTGGATACTCTATATTCTTTTGGCTCTTTTCCAATCTGATCCACAATGTGTTTTAATTCCTTTACATCAAACTCATCTAATTTGATTCGATGTAAATAAAACAAAATATCATCTAAATTAATTGGTTCCCCATTTTCTACCGGTGGAAAAAACTTTAGATAAGTTCCATCCTCTTTGTGAACAATTTGAAAAAATCCGTTTTTATAACGCATTTTCCCACCCCCTCATCACTTATTACCTACCAAAACATTTCCATATTATTTCCCAGTTTTTGCCTCATTTTTTGTAGTGCTTTTGTATGAAGCTGTGAAACTCTAGACTCAGAAACCTCTAAAATATGACTGATTTCCTTTAATGTCAGATCCTCATAATAATATAATGTAATCACTTTCTTTTCATTCTCTGTTAATTTTTCTAAGGTTTGTACAAGAACTTTTTTCATTTCTTCTCTTTCCATTACTCTTTCAGGTTGTTCGAAATGAGAACTAGCATCCGTATCTACCCGAACTTCTGCACCCTGTTCTAAAAATTCATCTAATGAAATTAAGTTCGTAACCTTAGTCTGACTTTGCCAATTTGCAAGTTCATCTGCCGTAATACCTATTTCTTCGGCAACTTCTTCATCCGTACCTGCTCTTCCATGCTCTAACTCCAATTTTTGATATGCCTGATCAATTTTTTTTTGCTTTTGACGTAATGTTCTTGGTATCCAATCCATTTTACGAATCTGATCCAAAATAGCCCCTCGAATCCTCAAGCTTGCATACGTCTCAAATTTCACACCTTTCAACAAATCAAATTTATCAATCGCATCAATCAATCCAAATGTACCATACCCCACTAAATCATCATATTCTACAGTATATCCCAAATACATGCTCAATCTGCCTGCCACAATTTTAACCAAATTTGCATATTCAATTATAATCTGTTCCCTAATTTGTGGAGAATGCTCTTTTGCATATTCTTCCCACAATTTATTTCTACTCTCTTCGTTCATGTATTTCCTCCATACGAATTGGCTATTCCTTTATTATGACTCCTCTTCTTCCTCCAACTCGTCCTTTTCTCCCAAGTCATCCTCTGTTGCCTGTTCTTCTTCTAGCTGTCGTAATCTTTCTGTCTCTTTCCATTCCGCCATACGAATCTCTTCTTCTTCCTGCATCTTTTGTTCACGCATAACATTGATGATGACACGCTGTGCTTTCATACCAATCAACGCAAATATAATCAGCACCACTAACAGCACTTCTAAACTATATGTAACATCATAATCACGCATTAGACAAATAAGACAGGTTATGGCTCCTGCTAATAACGTTACCCCAGCAGGTATAAACCGAATTTTCATCCTTATCGCTCCTCTATTTTTCTGAACAATTCTATTCTATATTATTTTTTGCGTTTTTCCAACTGTCTTTATTAAAAGTTCTCCTGTTTCTGGATAAAACTCGATTGTTCGTCCATAAGAATCCCCTGTATCCTCCGCTATAATCTTAATACCTAAATTTTCTAACTTCTTTTTTGTTGCCTCAACATTTCTTTTTCCAACACACAACATAGAGTTTTCAGAAGAAAACGCAAACATTTGCGCTCCCCCCGCAATCTTAGCTATTAAACGTCGCTTTTGTGCACCATTTTTTTCCATCAATTGAATCAATGCATCAATTCCTGTATCTGCAAATTTAGCAACATTAGAATTACTCCTAATCTGTGTACTATCTGGCAGCATTATATGTGCTAGTCCTGCCAATTTCAAAGTGGCATCATATAAAACAATTCCAACACAGGACCCCAGACCAAGAGTTGTTATTGCATCGGGAGATGAGCAAATATTCAAATCTGCCATTCCAACTCTAATCATATTCCCCACCATTACTCACCTACATTCCCAAAGAAGATAAAATCTTTCCATACGATTCCTCTGTTGGAATCAAAATAAAGAAACCATTTACAGAATAGTCTGTTTCATTAAACTCTGACTCAATCAACAATGCTTTATCTCCCAATTCCCCAAATGCAATCGCTGGAACACTTAAAATTGCTCCAGCCATATCTATTGCCATATAAGGAATAGATTCAACAATTTTCAAATTAGTCAATGAAGAAAGTGCTGATAAATACGCACCCGCAATTATATTGCCAATTTCTTTTAATGCAGACAGATCCATCTCAGAAAATCCATCTGTAGTGGACGCATTTTCTCCCATTAGTCTATTCACTAAATGACGCGCTGCAGAATAATCAATCATAAACATCATCATTCCGCTCACATCACCACTCAAATTTAATAATATACCAACAACTGTCTTTTCCGCTGATCCCACAACATCTGACAATTCTGGGAAGTCCAACAATTCAACCTTTGGAACTGTCATATCAATCTTAGAATGTATAAGTTGGGACAATGCTGTTGTAGCATTGCCCGCACCTATATTACCAACTTCACGCAAAACGTCATAGGACATTCCATTCATATCATTCAACCCTTCAAAATTTTTCTGAGTTGACATATCCATCACCCCATTTACGCATTTGCTTTCTCTTTATCTTTTTCCTTTTCTATAATTACACCCGCAATATTTAATAGAGATATTAAACTTCCGCCATGCTTTCCAACTCCATATAAAAATGTTGACTTTTCATCACTCTCATTGTAGCTAGGCTTCTCCACTTCTTCTTCGTTTAAAGTTATTACTTCTTTTACTTCATCAACAATAATACCAATTGTTGCCTGTGCTTCTAATTTAATAATTATAATTCTTGTGGCACTGGTAAATTCGTCTGCCTCTAAACCAAATTTCAATCGCAAACTCATAACTGGAATTATTTCACCACGTAAATTAATCACACCTTTAAAATATGGCTGTGCTTTAGGTACCCTTGTTATATTCTGCATACGCACAATATTATCTACATACTGAATATCAATACCATACTGCTCATTTCCCAATTTTACAACTATGTACTGTTTTCCCTCAGAAGAAACTGCTGTATTTAGTTCATTCTTATTTGCTGTTTCCATATTCATGACCCCCTTAGACTAACGTATTTGCATCAATAATCAATGCAACTTCACCATCACCAAGTATTGTAGCACCACTGATAATCTTATTGTTATTAATGTATTTTCCGATTGATTTAATAACAATTTCCTGCTGTCCGATTAAGTTATCTACTACAAGTCCTGCTAATTTTTCACCCTTTGCAACGATAACAACAGTCAGACTTTCTGGTTGCTCTGCTCTTGGTTCTACATCAAGAATACTGTCCAGACGAATTAATGGAATAACAGTACCTCTCAGATTGATTACCTCGCTAGACTGTACATATTTTATGTCAGAGCAAGGAATATCTTCGATTGTTTGAATGCTACCTAAAGGAATTGCATATTTTTCATCCCCTAATTCAACCATTAATGCAGTAATAATCGCTAATGTTAATGGAAGTCGAATTGTAAATGTACTTCCTTCACCTCTTACAGTCTTACACTCAATATCTCCACCAAGTCCCTCAATCTTACTCTTTACAACATCCAGACCAACGCCTCGACCAGATACGTCTGTAACCTTATCTGCGGTAGAAAAGCTTGGTTTAAATAACAATGCAATCAAATCATTGTCTGTCATGGTCTCTGCTTGTTCTTCTGTGATGTTTCCTTTTTCGATAGCCTTTCTCTTAACTTTGTCTAAGTCAATACCAGCACCATCATCACGAACTTCAATCACAACATTATTTCCATCCTGATAAGCATTTAAGAAAATAGAACCAACTTCAGGTTTACCAGCCTTTACACGTTCCTCATTGCTCTCTAGTCCATGGTCAGCAGAGTTACGAAGCAAGTGCATCAATGGATCTCCTATTTCGTCAATAACCGTACGGTCCAATTCTGTTTCTTCACCTGTCATATATAATTCCATCTTCTTATCCAACTTTTTGGATAGATCACGAATCATACGTGGGAATTTATTAACAACACTTTCGATTGGCATCATACGAACTTTCATAACTGACTCATGAAGATTTGTTGTAACTCTTTCCAGATATTCAATCTGTTCATTAAAATTACTATTGCTCTTTCCAGTTTCTCGACTTCCTCCAGCATTTAAAGATACCAATCCATTCTTTGCAATAATCAACTCACTAACTAAGTTCATCAATACATCCAACTTTTCAATATCCACACGTACTGAACGATTAACAACAGGTTTTCCTCCTGTTTTCTTTTCGTTTGTCTTTGTCTTTTTAGCTGGTGCTGTTGCAGTCGCTGTTGCTGTACCACTCTTCGAAGTCGCCGTCTGTGTTGTACTCGCTGCATCTGATTTTTCAATATTCTGTTCAACCGTCAAATCTAAATCAAAAACTTCAACAATAGCTTTTGAAATCTCAGAAATACTTAATACTGTACTTTTTACAGCTTCAATATCTTCTTTTGTAATAATCAATACAGTAAAATCCTGTTCAAACTTCTCATCTTCAATATCCTGCACATCTGGAATTGATTTGATTACATCACCAATATCTTCTAATGCTTTAAATACTAAAAATGCTCTTGCAGCCTTCAAAATACAATTTTCATCTATCACAACACGAATTCCATAAATATTCTGTCCCTCATCTTTTGCTTTTTGAATCGCATGTTGTTCAAAATCAGCAACCTGCATATTTTTAAATACAGAATCATCATCAGAAGCAGTAGAATCAGTTTCTTTTTTTTCTGTCTTTTCTTCTTTTTTTGTAGCTGCGGCAGCTTCATCACCACTTCCACCATTTAAAAACGAATTCAAATCATTGATAATATCATCATTTTCTTCATCACCCTCATCACCAGAATTGATGATAACATCCAAATAACCCTCTAAGGCATCCAAACCACGGAATAATACATCTACCATTGCTGGCTGCACCTTGATTGTCCCATTACGGATTTCCGAAAATACATTTTCCATATCATGAGTCAAACGTTGCATTTTTTTATATCCCATCGTTCCAGCCATACCTTTTAATGAATGTGCTGCACGGAAAATTTCATTAATTGTATCTGTATTGTCTGGTTCTCGTTCCAAAATCATCAATTGATCACTTAAATTCTGCAAATGTTCCTTTGTTTCATCGATAAAAATCTCTAAATACTGACTTACATCCATCTTACTGCACCCCCACATGCTTCCTAATCGCATCTGCAATGTCCTGTAACGGTAGTACCTCATCTGCTAATCCACTCTGATAGAATACTTTTGGCATTCCATATACCGTACATGTATCCGCAGTCTGCGTTATGGAATAAATATTGTTCTTTTTGCTAAGTTGTCTAATACCCTCTGTGCCATCTCCACCCATTCCGGTAAGAACAACACAGACAATTTCCTCATAATCACTTTCTACCAGTGACTCATACATAATATCTGCACAAGGTTTTAACCCATTTCTTGCAGCTTCCTCTGTAACCCTTAAAATCTTTTTTCCGCCTTTGCTGTCAACTCTTAATTGGGAACCACCTTTTGCAATATATACAGTTCCTTTACTCAAAACGTCCCCATCTTCAGCTTCCTTAACATTTAACTGACTCATTTCATCCAAACGCTCTGCCAGAGATTTTGTAAATCCTTTTGGCATATGCTGGACAACAATCATTGGTGCCGCTAAATTGGGTGGTAATTTGGGTATTACCTGATGTAATGCCTTTGGTCCACCAGTTGAACATGCCAAAGCAATTAACTTTCCCCCTCGAACACTCCCCTTTCCGTTTCCTTTCATAATTGAATTTATTGAAATTGACTTTTCTCTTTTTGATGGTCTTTTCACTGTACTACTTTTCTGCATTACTCCCACCGTTTCTTCTTGAGAAGTCGCCAATTCGATGCATTGTAATAATTTTTCTTCAAAATGTTTTTCTTTTGCTTTTACAAAATTTTCTGGCTTTGTAACAAAATCAAACGCTCCATGCTCTAAAGCGTGGATAATCTCCATTGCATCTGACTTTATAATACCACTAATTACAATTACTTTTGCTTTCATCTTTTTAAGATTCAAATGTAATAACAATTCATCTGCATTCATATCTGGCATAAAAAAATCTAAAAGTACCGCGTCATATTTCTGCGGATTTTCATTTAATAAGGCAAGTGCTGTTTCACCATTTCTTGCAACATCTGCCACACAAAATCTATCATCTTTGTTAATTATATCAGATAACACCCTTCTCATAAGTGCAGAGTCATCTACAATCAAAATATTTTTTTTCATGAAAACTCTCCCTCTTCCTATATTTGAAGAATTACAACATACCCTTTCGAAGCATTTTTCGTTCCTGTTCAAAAATAAACCGAACAATCTGCTCTCTTTCATCTCTGTCTATATCCACAAACTTTACTCTTGTTTCATAAAAATCTGTTCTCTTGGGCAAAATATCACTTTTTACCACTTCTGCCTTTAATTCATAAATCTTTGTATCCTCATTTTGGCTAATTGGAATACGCAAATAAAGTAATGCCCCCTTCTTATGTAAATTAAATGAATTAAATCTGGCACCACCACCACTTATATCAGTTATAGTAGCAAGTAACCATTTACTTTTTACTTCATTTAGAATTTTTTTACAACTCAATCGCGCTTCCTCATTTGCAAAATCATTCATCCTCAAGCGACGTTCAAGTATTTCTTCTTCTCTTGTATAATTTCGATAATCAATATCTATAATTTTTTCTAAACGATAATATTGCCTTCTCTGACACTTTTCCAAATCTGATTGAAATTCACCAACCAATAGAAAAATATTATTTTCCTTATAACGATCTACAATTTCAATTTGTGCCTGAAACAACCCAGTTGAAGTATAAAAACAAATTTCATACAAGTCGCCGACTGTCAACGGAACCATCCGACTTCCTTCCATTGGCATAGCCAGCTTAATCTGATCATCCTCTGTATAATCAAGCAACTGACTAATATACTGTCGTCTCACCTCGTTTTCATCAAGTTGAGCACTAATTCGATACATTTCCACTTTGTCCCCTATATTAATAACCTGTTCTCTCATGCTTACCTCCTTAGTACAAATCAAACAACTACTTTTTCATCCTTGCATGGATTAATGTAGTAAAAAACTTTTTTATGCCTTTTTCACCTTCCTCTGATTTTGATGCATTAGCACTCAACGTATCAGAAAAACGTATAATTGATTTTGATGCCAGCGAATTAGGATACGCCAACAATAAAGGTTTCTGTTGTATAATTGATTTTGATACACAGTCATCATTGTATATATAGCCAAGATACTCCAATTTGATATTCAAAAATTTTTCCGCTACTACACTTACTTTATCAAAAATATCCTGCCCCTCCTGCTGATTTTTCACGCGATTCGCTACTAATCTAATTTCAGTTTTTGAAGATTGAAATTCCGGTGTATTATTCAATGTTTTCAACAATGCATACGCATCTGTTATAGAGGTTGGTTCTGGTGTCACAACAAGCAATATTTCCTCACTAGCCGCTGCAAAATCCAATACCGAATCCGCAATTCCCGCACCAGTATCAATAATAATCACATCCGCAATACTATCTAATTCTGCCAGTGATTGCATTACATAAAAAAGCTGATCTCTTGTCATACTGGCAAGCTCTTTAATTCCCGAACCTCCTGAAATAAATCCCACCCCTTCTGGTCCGGTTGTAATAATATCTTTTAACCTTTTTCCTCGAAACATTAAATCAGCCAAATTAGATGTTGGTCTTACCCCCATCATTACCTCTATATTAGCCAACCCAAAATCAGCATCCAATATAATAACTTTTTTTCCCTGCCTTCTCAATTGCAATGCCAAATTTACAGAAAGACTTGTCTTGCCAACTCCACCCTTTCCACTGGTCACTGTAATAACACGGGAAGTCATAGAAACCGATTTACGCATTTTAATAACATTTCTTAACTGTTCTGCCTGGTCCATACGTTACTGACCTCCCAACAACTGCTTCGCAATTTTTTGTGGATTGATTTTTTCAATGTCATCAGGAACTGTCTGGCCTGAAGTAGAATAGGACAATGCAGCTCCGGTAAGCATCTTGACATTTAATATATTTCCTATGCAACATGTTTCATCAAGTTTTGTAAAAATCAAATTATATTTAGTAACCTTTGTATATGTTTCTGAAATTTTCACTAAATCCTTATACTTAGTTGTGGCACTTAACACCAAATATACATCTCGCATTTCTTCTGGAATAGCCTTTATCAATCTTTCAATATCTTCCGTCTGCTCCATATTTTTATGCGATCGACCTGCTGTATCAATCAATACTACATCATAATCCGCATATTCATCTTTCGCTTTTTTCATTTCCTCTTCTGAATATACAACCTTCAATGGAACACCCAAAATATTTGCATAAGTACGAAGCTGTTCTACAGCGGCAATTCGATATGTGTCTGAGGTAATCAATGCCAATTTTACTTTTTTCTGTAACTTTAAGTCTGATGCAATCTTTGCAATAGTAGTTGTTTTACCGACCCCAGTAGGACCAATAAAATAAATATATTTTGTCTGTTCTCCTGCACCTTCTATTAAATTTGTCTTTCCAAGTTTTAAAACAATTTTCTGATAAATACTTGCTAAAATCTGATCAATTGCAGTATCCTTTTTAATGGTATTCTTTATTTCATCTAATATAATATCTGCGTAATCCTCTTCCACCTCATTATTTATCAATTGTTCGCGGACTAAACGAATACAAGCATCCGCTTTACTTTCTGCTACTGGTTTCTCCTCTTTTTCTGTCTTTTTTTCTCTTTCCTCCTCTTTCTCATCTGTAAACATCTGTTTTTCCAACATTTGTTGCAAATTATCCAATTTATTCTCAATAGTCATTGCTGTATCTTCCTGAGAAACATCCTCTTTTTGCTTTTCTGCTTCTAACCGTTGTGCTTCTTGTATGTTACGTTGTATCTCCTGCATTTTTGAAAGCATATCTTCCCCATTGGAATAATCTTGCTCTTCATCTACTGCAGCAGTAATCTCCACACTAGGTTTTCTAAACATTTTCTGTATTCCCTTAGGTTTCACTGTCTTTATATTCATCACTGTAGCATTTTTGCCAAGTTCATTCTTTGCAAGCAATATTGCCTCTTCTTCGGTTTTTGCCTGAAATTTTTTAATCACCATTATACTGTCACCATCCCAACTGATTGTAATTCAACATTCGATTCAATTTCATTATAAGAAACAACTATCAAATCTTTAAAATATTCTTCCGTCATCTTCTTAAAATACATACGAACAATTGGAGATGTAATTACAATTGGATTTTTTCCCAAGTCCTCCAGCTTTGTCATCTCTGTCTGTAATGCATTTATTATTGATTGCTTTAATTCCGGATCAAGTGCTAAATATGCTCCTTGTTCTGTCTGTTTTACAGAATTCATAATTTCCTGCTCTATTTTGGGGTCTAATGTTACAACGCTGGTCATTTCATTGAGTGGAAAATATTTGTTAGAAATCGCTCGCTTTAAATTCTGTCTAGCATATTCTGTAAGGACATCTGTGTCTCTAGTTGTTGGTGCATAATCTGCTAATGTTTCAAATATAGTAATCAAATCACGTATAGAAATTCCTTCGCGCAATAAGTTTTGTAACACCTTCTGAATTTCGCCCACACCAAGCAATTTAGGCACTAATTCCGAAATCAACGTACTATTCGATTCTTGTACATTATTAATTAAGTTCTGTACATCCTGTCTAGTCAATAATTCATCTAAATGTCCACGTATTACTTCCGTCAAATGCGTTGCAATAATTGACGGCGGATCGACAACGGTGTATCCCATTGATTCCGCACGTTCTCTTTGACTTTCTGTTATCCAAATTGCCGGCAAATGGAAGGACGGTTCAAATGTCGGAATACCTGTTATCTCTTCCTCCACGTATCCCGGATTCATTGCCATATAATGGTCAAATAAAATTTCTCCTTCACTTACTGGAACACCTTTTATCTTTATTACATATTGATTTGGATTTAGCTGAATATTATCACGTAAACGAATCATAGGAACTACACAACCTAGCTCCAATGCAATCTGACGTCGTATCATAACAACTCTATCTAATAAATCACCACCCTGATTTACATCTGCCAAAGGAATAATTCCATATCCAAACTCCAATTCTATCGGATCAACTTGTAAAAGTGATACAACATTTTCAGGTCGTCGAATTTCCTCTGCTTCTTCCTCGTCAGCATTTACTTCTTCCTCAATCTCTTTTTGTCCAACTTTTGTACTAATAGAATGTCCAGCCGCTAAAAAAGCAGCACCATATGCCACAAAAATCGGAGTAGATAACGGGGTAACAATTCCCAAAAAGCACATACTTGCTCCAACAATATATAATACCTTCGGAATTGAAAATAATTGTTCAATCAATACATCTGCAATATCCGCCTCTTTTGATACTTTTGTTACCAAAATACCAGTTGATAAAGATATTAAAAGAGAAGGTATCTGACTACATAAGCCATCACCAATCGTCAATATTGTATACTTTGAAAGTGCATCATTTACAGACAACCCCTGCATCATCATTCCAGTAACCAAACCACCTATTAAATTTACAAAAGTAATAATAAGACCAGCTATGGCATCTCCCTTCACATACTTTGTAGCACCATCCATAGCACCAAAAAAACTAGCTTCATCCTGAATTTTTTGTCTTTTTTCTTTTGCCTGTTCATCTGTAATCGCACCTGTATTTAAATCTGCATCTATCGCCATCTGTTTACCAGGCATCGCATCCAGTGTAAAACGAGCAGAAACTTCTGCTACACGTTCCGAACCCTTATTGATAACCATAAACTGCACTAAAATCAAAATACCAAATACGATAGTTCCAATAACAAGATTACCACCACCAACAAAATTACCAAATGTATTTACAACATTTCCTGCATCACCTTTTGATAAAATTAATTTTGTTGATGAAACATTCAATGAAATTCTAAAAATAGTTGTAAATAGCAATAAAGTCGGAAAACTTGACATACTAAGTGCTTCCCGTGAAAATAATGCATTAAACAAAATACTTAACGCAATACCAATGTTTAGCGCAAGTAATACATCCAATAAAATAGATGGAATTGGCACAATAAAAAAGATAATCGCAGCAAGTAAATATATACCCAATACTAAATCTGCTTTCTTCATAAAGGTTTTCCTCCTTCTCTGCCTAACCTAAAAATTCCTTGCATTATGTCTGATTCTTTAATCCATATACATAAGCCAAAATTTCTGCAACTGCCTGATATAATTCAGACGGTATCTCCTGCTCCAATTCAACATTGTAATATAACATTCGTGCAACAGGCTTGTTTTCTACTATCTCAATTTGATTCTCTCTTGCAACACTTTTTATTTTTTCTGCAAGATAATCCGCACCCTTAGCAATCACAACCGGTGCAGCGGCTGAATCTCTATCATATTTTAAAGCAACTGCCAAATGCGTAGGGTTTGTAATTACTACATCTGCATTTGGTAATTCCTGCATCATTCTTCTTTGTGAGGCTTCGCGCATACGAGCCTTAATTTTTCCTTTAATCTGTGGATCCCCTTCGGAATTTTTAAATTCATCTTTTAATTCTTGTTTTGTCATTTTCATATCTTCAGCAAATTTTCGTTTTTGATATATATAATCCACAGCTGCAATCACTAGAAAACATGCTGAAATTTTTATCCCTAGATTTATTATAATATTTCCAATCACAACCAAAGCTTTTGGTATATCATACAAATAAAATTGAAACAAAAGTGTATACTCATCTTTTATTTCGTTGTATACCACATATGATAAAACAGTAACTTTCGCAACGGCCTTTAACAATTCCATAATCTTATCTTTAGAAAATAATCGCTTCATTCCTTTAATAGGATTAAATTTATCAAATTTAGGTTTCAATGGCTTTGCTGTAGGTTCCCATTTTACCTGTGCCACATTAAACACAAATGCAACCACAAGAGCAATCAATATCAAAGGTGCGCTTATTATTATAATTTGAAAAAGTACATCTTGCAGCAAACTTGCCCAAGTATTTTGCGTTACCTTTCCCGATGTAATTGTACTAATACTTCCATATATAGAACGAAACGCTGTTAAAAATTTAGTTCCTATATATCCGACAAATACCTTCAAACCAAAAAATAAACCAAGAAGCATAAATGCAGTTATTATATCTGCACTTTTAGCAACTTGTCCTTCTTTTCTTGCATCCTGCAATTTTTTAGGCGTAGCCTCTTCGGTTTTTTCACCTCCTGGACCTTCCTTTGCAAATAATTGCAGATTATAACCCAAATAATAATTCCTATTTATCATATCTTTTCTTAAGCCCATCCCACGACTCTCTTTCTAGGGTGACATTGCTTTTATCACTTCATTTGCCATCAATTTCATTTCATCATACAACAAATCTGCCACAGTTGGAATGTACTTAGCCGCAATAGCAAGTAAAATCAATCCTACAAATACTTTTAACTGCATACCGATTACAAACATATTCATCTGTGGTGCCACCTTAGCTAAAACTCCTAATACCACATTCACCATCAATGTTGCTCCAAAAATAGGTAAAACAATTCTAAAACCCAATATAAAATAATCTTTTATAAATGTAACCATAATTAAATATATATTAGCATGAACTGTAACTTTTCCTACTGGTATATACGAAAATGCATCAATAATAGCCCTTAAAACATATCTGTATAAATCAGTTGCAAGCAATAATAGCATAATAAAATATGTGTATAAATTACCTGTAACTGTTGTAGACATATTAGCAGTAGGATTGACAACGTTAACCATAGAAAAGCCAATTTCCATATCTATAATTTGTCCCGAAAAACTAAGAATATAGATACAGCAACTCATAATAAAGCCCATAATCAAGCCTAACATAAATTCTGAAATTACTAAGCCCGCATATTCAATTACACCATTATAAACCAAAGTATTTTTCTCTAAACTTTCATATAAAACAATTGCTATAAAAACACTTAGTCCCACCTGCACTCGTTTAGGAACGTTCGACAAACTAAAAAAAGGAGCCGAAAATATAAATCCCGAGATGCGAACTAAAATCAACAGAAAAAATTCTAAATTTTCAATTGTAAAATTCATATTTTCGCAACCTTCTTACCTCTATTACGGTGTTTACTGAATATAAACACTGAAATTTTTACATAATTCCGTCATATATGTAGTAATGCTGTTCATAATCCAATTACCACATAAAACAATAGTTACTAAAATTGCTAAAAATTTAGGTACAAATGTAAGTGTCTGTTCCTGTATAGATGTTACTGTCTGAAAAATACTAATCAACAATCCGACGACCAATGAAACTAATAACATTGGCGCAGAAACTTTTACAATCAACCATACCGTAGCCATTGTAATATTAATGACAGTATCTTCGGTCATACTCTATCCCTTCTTTCTTATTCGTTAATAAAATGACTTAACGACCTCTCCAATAATCAATCCCCAGCCATCAGCCATAATAAATAATAAAATTTTAAATGGCATAGAAATTGTTGTTGGTGGCAACATCATCATACCCATAGACATCAATGTAGATGCTACAACCATATCTATAATAATAAATGGTAAATAAATTAAAAAACCAATTATAAAGGCCTTCCTAAGTTCACTAACAATAAATGCTGGTATAATTACTGTAGTTGGAATATTGTCAACTGAATTATCTAACTCTTCTGTAGATACATCTCCAATCTCCAAAAACATCTTCAAATCCTTACGATCCGTTTGGTCAAGCATAAACTTTCTAATCGGTGCCATCCCTTTTTCAAAAGCCTCTTCCTGTGTAATCTTTCCTTTAGAAAACGGTTGCACAGCATCCGTATTTACTTGTGAAAATACCGGAGACATAATAAACAAGGTCAGAAAAAGTGATAATCCAATCAAAATCTGATTTGGCGGTGTCGTCTGTGTACCTAATGCTGATCTTGTAAAATGAAGAACTACTAAAATTCTCGTAAATGAAGTCATCAATATCAAAATTGATGGTGCCAGAGAAATAACAGTGAGAACAATTAAAATTTTTAATGAACTTGACAAGGATGTACTTCCATCATTTGTAGAAATACTCAGATTAAAATCGTCTCCACCTTCTGTATCTATTTTCCCACTTCCATCAATCTCATCAACTTCTGTTGCATGTATGACTGGTATATGATTTTCAGGAACGAAAAAAAAGGTCAGTGAACACACGCAAAATAATAGTCCAAATATTCTAGTCAAATTTCCACCTAGTCTTCTTATCATTTTTAACATGCTTACCAACCTCTACTTTTTATTTTTATTTTTGGGCATCTTTTCTTTTGCCTTTGCCAGAATTACTTTAAAATCTGGCAAAGGCTTGATATTTTCCTCAGAAATTGTTAAATCTTCTTCTTTCACCTCACCTAAATATGAAATTTCGTCTTTACCAATTCCCAGAACGAAAAATTTTTTTCCCACTTGCACAATTTGTATTACCTTATTCGGACCAACACGACTTCCTTCAATTATTTTGATATTTTTATTTCCATATTGTCGTTGTTCCATTCCACCTATCCATCTGGTAACAAAGTATACTACAATCAGTAGTAAAACGAACACCACAATAAGAGATAAAAACTGTATAAAATTCTCAAATGAATTTCCTATAACTGAAAGATTAAAAATCATATTTAGCCCACCACTTTTTTAATTGCTTCTAACACTCTATCTGCCTGGAACGGTTTTACAATAAAATCCTTTGCTCCAGATTGAATTGCCTCAATAACCATCGCCTGTTGTCCCATAGCAGAACACATAATAACAGTTGCATTTGGATCTGCCTCTTTAATTTTTTTCAAAGCCTGAATACCATCCATCTCTGGCATCGTAATATCCATCATAACCAAATCTGGTTTTGTTTCGTTATACTTTTCAATGGCTTTCAAACCATTTTCAGCCTCCCCCGCAACATTGTAACCATTTTTAGTCAAAATATCCTTAATCATCATTCTCATAAAAGCTGCATCATCACATATTAAAACATTCTTAGCCATAATCCTCTCTCCTTATCCTCTACTACTATTTTACAATTTCAGTCACCCTAATACCGAAATTTTCTTCAATTACAACAACTTCTCCCTTGGCAACGAATTTTCCGTTTACTAAAACATCAATTGGTTCACCTGCAAGCTTATTTAACTCAATAATTGTTCCCGGCGAAAAATCTAATATTTCTTTAATTGATTTATTAGTTCTTCCAAGTTCAACCGTAACTTCCAAAGGAACATCCATGATCAAGTCGATGTTCTCTTGTTGATTTAATGGGACAATTGCCTGGTTAAATTGTTGAAATTGAACAGGTTGCACATTTACATCAGGCATTGGCATACCATACATTGGTTGCTGTACCATTCCCTGTGGCATTGCCGCCTGTTGTGGCATACCTTGTGGCATTGCCTGTTGCTGTGGTATATTCTGCTGCATCGGTGCCTGTTCCTGTTGTTGAACTGGTGCCGGCTCAGGACTTGGTGCCTCTGTCGCCTCATTTGCCGCAGACACTTCTGCAGACTCTCCCACAAATTTTTGATATAAATCCTTTGCAAAATCAACTGGATATAATTGCATAATTTGGCTATCTACAATATCTCCAATTTCCATTTTGAAAGAAACCATCACAAATTCGCCATCAAGAAAAGATGTCATCTCATCTTGTATACTGTCGCTCAAATCAAGCAAACTAGCCTTTGGTGGGCTAATATCAACCTTTCTTTCTAACATCGAAGATAACGATGTAGAAGAAGCCCCCATCATCTGATTCATAGCCTCACTAATTGCACTTAAATGTAGATCTGATAACTCATCAGCAATATTGCTTCCGTCACCACCCATCATCAAATCAGTGATTACTTTTACATCTCTCTCATCTAAAATCAAAACATTACTTCCATCCAAACCTTCTATATAAGCTATTTGAACAAAAACACATGGTCTTCCAAATTTTGATGATAATTCATTCAAGGTAACAAGCGAAACAACAGGAGTTGTAATAACAACTTTTTCATTTACAAGTGTTGACAGTGTTGTCGCAGCACTCCCCATACATATATTAGAAATTTCGCCAACTGCATCCTTTTCAACATCAGATAACCCTACTGCACTTGTATTATTATTCTGACCATCGCCATCTTTTAGTAATGCCTCAATTTCTTCCTGGGATAACATTCCATCCATTCTTACATTTCCTCCCTTATTACTGACGTCAATCTAACTGCATACATATCCGAAGAGGCTCCCGGAACCGCAGTAAATTTATTGATATTACCCACATAGACGTTTAATTCATCGTCTGTCTTTGTGTTCAATCGAATGATGTCACCAACCTGAATATTTACAAAATCATTAACTGATATTGTACTCTTACCTAAAACTGCTTTAATTGGTATTTTAGCTCTCGAAATTGTGTGTTCAATCATTTCTTGATAAATTTCTTCATCTTTCACCTGCATACTAGCATACCAATATTTTGTATTTAATTTATCAATTACATCTTCTACCGTTGTATATGGAATACAAACATTCATCAATCCTTCTACTGTTCCAATGCTTATATTCATTGTAACAATTGCAATCATCTCACTTGGCGAGATAATCTGTGCAAATTGTGAATTTGTTTCTATCCTCTCTAATCTAGGCTCAATGCTAACTACACTTTCCCAAGGTTCAATTAAAAGATTTGTGCAAACGTTCATTACACGCTCAATTATAATCAATTCCACTTCCGTAAAATCCCTTGTTTTATCTAATGGTTTACCACTGCCACCTAGCATACGGTCAATAATTGTATACCCTAAATTGTCAGCAAGTTCAAGAATAAAATTTCCTTCTAACGGAGCAACACTTACCACACCTAATATAACCGGATTGGATAGTGCGTTAGAAAATTCAGAATACGTTATCGCTTCTGAATTCATCACATCAACTTGTACTGTCTTACGAAAATAAGCAGGCAAGTTTGTAGATAACAGTCTGCCGTAATGTTCAAAAATAATTTCCAAAGTTCTTAAATGTTCCTTCGAAAACTTAGACGGTCTGGCAAAGTCATATACTTTTACACTTTTATCTGCATCATCTTTTATATCGTCGGCATCGAAATCTCCACTATTCATCGCTGCCAACAAGTTGTCAATCTCATCCTGCGATAAGACCTCGCCCATTTATCTCACCTCATCCTATATTCTTAAGCTTGTCTTATACTTTTTACTTTAAAATAATATAGATATATCATATCACACTTTTCGACTAAATCAAAGCAAATTTTCACTTTTTAGTTCATTTTTTTCATTTTTTGACATTTTTTTCTAAAACTTCACATTTTGCAATTCGTCGTTTTATAACTAAACACTACTTTCATAAACAAAAGGTATGTGCTGCAAATACCTACCTCTTTCCAACACATACCCTTTATAAGATTTCCACTATTGGAAACACAAATTATCAAACGAAACATCTATAATCGCATCGGATTCGAAAAAGTCCTGTAATTTATTTACAATATCTGTCTTTAACTGTGTCTTTTCTGTTGTGATTCGCTCATAATCATAACTTGCAATTACATTCGTGACAATCTCAATAACGTCACTTCCCTTATTATCTAAAATTGATACTAAATCTTTGTATCCATCTGCGGATTTATTTACTGTTACATATACTGCATCAAGCTGAGCGTAATGTTTGCTTCCATCCGCACTGTTTTGCAAATTGATTGTTATAGTCCCCTCTGACGCATTTTTAAAAGTATGATTTTCCTTATCCTTTACACTTACAACTGCATCATCATTTTTTTCTGATGATTCTAATTCCAAATCCACCATCTGAGAAATTTGTTTTACTAAGTTATTTGTTCGGTTCATAGCAGGAACTGTTGTAAAAACAATCACTGCCGTTAAAATTACATTGATAACCGCCAATGCCATAATAATAATTGTAAAAATATTCTTTTTCATACTCTACCTCCTCATATTGCATTTTTTATAGATTATTTATTTAATATCTTCTCTATAAATCTTAATTTCTACACGCCTATTCTTAGCTCTTCCCTCTGCTGTCTTGTTACTTGCAATCGCATCATATTGGCTACGACCTGATGCTTCTAATGTTTTCGGATTTAATCCTTTTTTATCTACAAAGAATGTCCATACACTAATAGCACGAGCAGTTGAAAGTTCCATATTATCTTTATATTTAGAACTTGAAATTGGTACATTATCTGTATGACCTTCTATTTTTATCAAAGAATCATCATACATTTTTAAAATGTCACCAACTCTACTTAAAATTGGCTTTGCATCTGGTAAAAAATCAGCCTGTCCAGAACTAAATAATATCGCTCCACTTAAAGAAATTTTTACATATTGATAATTACTATCCACACCCAACTTCACATTATCTTGAAGTTTTCCATTTTCTACCATCTCTGATAGTTCATCATACATTTCTTCTACTTCTTCACGCTGTTCTTTTTCCAATTCTTCTTTATATTCTTCCATAGGATCCCCATTATCTGTTTCCTCAGCAGATTTTCCCATGTCACTAAAATAGTCATCCAAATTGTTCAACTGACTAACACCACTGGATATCAGCACGCCTTCACCAATTGCACTTCCACCACTTTTAAAAATACCAAAACTTTCATTCAGAGAAACAACTAATTCCTCATATTTTGTACTATCAACGGAAGACATCGAAAACAGCAATACAAAGAAGCAAAGCAACAAGTTCATCAAATCACTAAAGGTCGACATCCATGCCGGTGACCCTTTTGGTGCTTCTTCTTGTTTTCTCTTTGCCATTATTCTTCACCACCTTCGCCTTCTGTCAATGCTCCACGCTCTTTTGGTGCAAGGAAGGATTTCAATTTTTCTTCAATTACACGAGGATTTTCTCCTGCCTGAATTGACAATAGTCCTTCCACCATAATATTTCTTACAGTGATTTCTTTATCATTATTTGCCTTTAGCTTTGTAGCAGTAGGTGTTGCAATCCAGTTTGCAAGAACAGAACCATAGAATGTTGTAACAAGGGCTACAGCCATGTTTGGACCAACTGAACTAATATCACTTAATTGTTTTAACATGTTAATCAATCCAATCAGAGTACCAATCATACCCCATGCAGGTCCCATACTTGCCAAGTTCTCCCAAAAAGAAATTACAGTTTTATGTCTGTCTTCAACTGCAATCTGCTCTGTTTCCATAATACTACGAACCAATTCAGGATCCGTACCATCTACAATCAAAAGCAACCCTTTTTTCAAAAAATCATCATCCACATTAGCTGCCGCTTCTTCCAATGCAAGCAAACCTTCTTTACGTGATATATTTGATAAATCGATAACTTGTTTAATTACCTCGATTTCATTTGTCGTCTTCTTTTTTAATATTAACTTAAAACTTTTCAGATTTGATAAATATTGTGGAATCCCATCTGTCATAATGAGTGTACACATAAATGCTCCACCAAAAGTAACAAAGATTGATGTAAGATCATAAAAGTTACCTAACGCTGCCGCTCCCTGATCTCCAGTTACAATTCCCATAATCATAAAACCAAAACATAAAATTAAACCTACAATTGAAGCTATATCCACAATTTACACCACCCATCATTTCACAAAATTCATAAAAATCTTTTTTTTATACTCCAATGTTTTATCTACAACTTCCTCTGCTTTTTCCTGCACAATAAATTTGTTCCCGGTTGTAATAGTAATTACAGTATCTGGCGTTTCTTCAACCGTCTTAATCAATTCTGCATTCAAAACAAACTGATCACCATTTAACTTCGTTAAATTAATCATAATAACCCCTTTCTCCCCATTACCTAACCATTATGTCATTCCCTCTGCATTGTTCCTATAAACGCAGAAATTCCGCGCCATACTAAGTATGGCACAGCCTTTCTACATTTTTAATATTATTATAACTAATTATGACATTTTTTGCAAACCTTTATATTTTTCATCACGCAATATGTATACAGCTTGTCAAAAAGCGAAACTATCACTTACATATCTTGCAATGTGCATTCTAAAAGACATATTCACATTAAGTCATTCTTTTATCTCTTAAGATTTATCAATTCTTCTAACATCGTATCAGATGTCGTAATAATTCTGGAATTTGCCTGAAAACCACGCTGCGTAGTAATCATGTTTGTAAATTCTGATGACAAATCCACGTTTGACATCTCTAATACACTTGTATTTATCTTACCACCAGCCTCTGTGATATCCTTTCCAATTCCATCAAAGTCCCCTGAGTTCTGCGTTGTTGCAAACATACTATTTCCTACAGATTCCAAACCAGTGGCATTGGCAAATGTTGTAACTGCAATCTGTCCCAGAAGTTTTGAAGTACCGTTATCATAAGAACCATAAATCTTACCTTGATTATCAATACTAAGACCAATCATCTCACCCATCGTACGTCCTGCACCTATTCCTGATGCATCCTTTGTACCTCTTTGAGATTCCATATTACATTTTCCATTTCCTGCATACTGTGTCAATGTAGAGAAATCAATATCTACATCTGTAAATGGTGAACCAGTAGCTCCCTTTGTACCTAATGTAAAAGTTAAAGAATCGCCCGCAGTGTTACCTGCTCCTACACTTGTAAAAGAACCAGAAGATGTATTAAATGTTAATGTATTCGTATCTCCTGTGCCCTTAATTTCCAATTCTCCATTATTCAGCTCAGCCGTATATGTTGCTCCTCCAATAGTAAATGTAGTTGGTGTAGTAGCACTGTTTGTAACAAGTTCTTTTGTTCCATCATCTTTTACTGTGTAAAAAATTGACTTACCATCTTCATCTAAAATATCCGCAGGTTCAACCGTATACTGTCCATCAATTGCTTGTCCATTTCCATCAACGGCCTGCTTTAATGCTAATTTCAAGCTATAGCTATTTCCAAGACTATCATAAAACTGTACCTGCATTGCAACACCACTATCGGAAGACAATTGTTTGTCTGTCGCGTCTACATTACCAGTAATATATGTATTTTTCGTTGCTTCTGGTGCTGAACTCATATTTTCTGCACTCATAACAGTTAATGGTTTTACTACATCTCTTACAATATCAGTTCCAGTTGTATCAACGCCCCAACCCATAACAGATGCACCTGCAGCCGTACATAATGTACCTGAACCATCTACAAAGAAAGAACCAGCCTTTGTAAAATAATTAGAACCCCCATAATTTACAATAAAGAATGCATCTCCTTCAATCATACAATCCAAAGAACGGTCTGTAGATTGTGATCCACCTGTATTGTCTACAGAAGTAGTAATTGATGCTACTTTTGTTCCAAGACCAATCTGTTTTGCGTTGGTACCAGTAACTCCTGTTGCACTGTTTGCACCAGATGCACTTTGTGTTGTTTGATATAATACATCTGAGAAGTTTACACTACTTGATTTAAATCCTACTGTATTAACATTTGCAATATTATTACCAATTACATCCATTCTTGTCTGATGTGTCTTTAAACCAGCTACACCAGAATATAATGATCTCATCATAAGTCATTTCCTCCTATTTCGCGCTATCTATGCGCTCCCCTTTTGATGTGTCACCTTTTCTGTCATTCAAAGGTGCGAAGCCCCCAATAAGGTCCGGCTTGTACACATTTCGTTTTCAGTTACCCAATTACAGCCCCATCAATGTTAGTAAAAACAGCATCTTTTACATCGTTCACTGCAGTAATCACTGTATTATTCTTCACATTTACAATAAATGCCAAACTATCAACCATAATCAATGATTCCTGTATCCCTTTTTCTCTTGCACGATTTGTTCCATTTTCTAATCTTTGAACCTGTTCTGTAGACAATGCAATATTTCTACTTGCCAATCGTTCATTAGCATGTTTTGAAAAATGTAAAGATGATTTTGCTACTGCCTCTTGTTCTTTTTGTTGTAAAACCTGCGCAAAGCTCGCCAATCCATTTTTTTCTTCTACATTTTTTTTTAGTTTTGAAGAAATATTTTTCGATGTACCTAGCTGCTCTCGCATACTCTCGATGGAAGCATAATTATTCTGTAAAATATTCATAGCCCTCCCACCTTTCTTTCTAATCAACAGTTCTATATACGCTTTTCTTTACACTTCATCTGTTGTATCTGTGTCTTCAGATTTCTCTGTTTCTTCTGACTTTTCTGTATCTTCTGACGTTTCCGGCTGTGTTCCTTTCACATTTAGAGTAACTTTACCAGATATTGTTGTAGATGCAGAATCATCAAATATAAATGCCACATCATATTTCTGATTTGTACCCAAACCTGAAATAGCCTCTTTCTTGATGGTTAATATACCATTCTTCTCGTCATATTCCATATTACTTCCATCAATCAATTTTCCATTGATTGCAACATACACTCCATTTGCTGTGTAAGCTCCCTCTCCCATAGAAAGAGAAATTTTTATATCCTTTGGATCATCATAATCAAATGTAACATCCTGTTTATCTGCATTTGGACCATATTTATTTTGTAAATACGTCTCTCCAAGAACAGCCGTCACATCACTTGCTTTATAGGAATTTCCATTTACAGACACATATGCTGTATTTCCTTTTAGTGATACACTATCGACAACACCTTCTATTGTCTTTCCATCTGATACAATATTTACAGTTTTCCCAACCATAGTAAATGCCTGTGTATTACTTAAGGTACTACTCATATTCTGCATTTCCTCTAAACTTGAAAACTGTGCTAACTGTGCGATCCATTCTGTATCTGATGATGGTTCCAATGGGTCCTGATATTTCATCTGTGCAACCAAAAGTTGTAAAAATGCATCTTTTCCCAAATTACTTGAACCCTTTACGGAAGTCTTTGTGGAACTAATGGCATCATTATCTGCAACTTTTCCATTATTTACTGCTGCTGTATCCATTTATTTCCTCCTCTCTACGCTGTAAAATCAATCTGATTTCCATTGCTTTGCATTATTTTTATTGCTAACCGTTCTCTTTCTGATAGTTCGGACAATTCATCCACATGTTCCAGATTCAAATTTCTATGTATCTGCTTTGCATATTCATTGCGTTGCTGTTCCTTCTGTTCTTCCGCATTTGTTTCGTTCCCCTGTTGAAAACTAAAATCAGATACACTCACTTCGACTTTGTCAACCTTAAGACCCTGCTGTCCAAGTGTTTCTCTTAACTGCTGTATTTGGCTTTCCAGTGCTTGTCTGGCAACCTCCGTCTCTGTTACAAATTGCGCTGTAATATGACCTTCTTTTGTAACTACAGAAAGGTTTACTTTTCCAAGATTTTCTGGATTTAACTGCATTGACATTTCGGAAGTATCTTCTGTAACTGCAACTTTAATTTGTGTAACAACCTGTTCCACAACTTCTCTAAATTGTTGAATCACTTCCACCTTTTCCTGTATTACCTCTACCTGTCCTACTTCATTTGTAGAAGTTGTATTTGTAATAATCTGGTCAAATAATGGCTTCTCCGCTTTTGGTTGTTCCGTTGATGAACTATCATCCTTTTCTTGTTCAAATCCCTTTCCGTCTGTTTCTAACGTATTTTGAAACGCTTCAGAAAGTTCCTCTTGTCCATTTTCTACAGAAAACGATTTTTCCATTTGGTCATCCTGTTTTACAGGCGAGACATCCTCTTGCTTTGTACTTTGTACCACATTTTTCTCAGATGCAATTATCGCTTCTGGATTTGTTGGTTCTATCTTATCATTTGTAACAGTATTTTCATGCACGTCTGATTCCATTTTGCTTGAAACCGTCATATCTACCTCTACTGTGTCAGTAATGTTAGAAGCTATTTCATCAGATATTACATCAGAGCTAGGCATTTCTTCTACTGTTTCATTTGCTGCTATCACAACATCCTCCAGATTCAAATCAACCATTTCAAATTCTTTTACAATAGCTTGAAATATCTCCTGACTACATTCGGATGGTTGCATATATGACATAGTCACATCATCAATACTTTGCAATATCTCCTGAAACTGTGTTCCAAGCTTCTCATCTGTCAACAACATAGTAGCATCATCACATCCTGCCTGCGAAAGAACAAATTGCTGAAGATTATTTACATTTAGCAAGTCTGAAAATTGTAATCCCAATTGAGACATAATATCTTCTAACTCTTTCACATCGAGATCAAATGTATCGCAAAGTTGCTGTTTTACCTGATTTAACCATTCAGGTACCTTCTTTGCTATTTCTTTTGAAATAGTTTCATCACTTACACCCTCCGCTAATACATTTTCTACGGTATCACCTTGCAATTGTTCTTGTCTTTTATCATTTACAACCTGCACAGCAGTAGCATCTTTATTCACTACTAATTTTTTTCCAGACGATACTGTATTATTACCTTTTACCTGTTTTGACATGACCTTTCCAAAATCATTAGATTTTTTGCTTGCCAAACTAGCATTAGATGATTTTGTCGTACCTTGAACATTTTGAACGGATGCCATTTCCATCATCTGTTTTATGTTCTGCACATCTTTCCCTCCTTCCCTCGATATTATATTTATATATAGTATGGCAACGCCTAAGCATTGCTCTTACTACCCCCTAAAATGATATATATTATTTTTTTGCCAATGTACGCTTCGTTATCTTAGCAGCAATATTAGAATCAAATTCCTGCATAATAAGCGCACTATTTTCACTTGGCATACAAGATAATATTTGACATACCAAATCTAAATCAGCAGATGTCATCTGATCTAATACTTGCGCTGCAGATGCCGGATCCATCTGTGCATATTTATCTGCCTCATCCTGAACCTTCTGGTTATACTGCACATCCTCAACTACCTGACGATAAATTTCAGCCGCATTATCAGGATCTATTTGCTCATAATATTTTTGATATTCTTCGATATCCGGTGCATTATCCGCATATACAACCTGCTCGTCAAATTCTTTCTTTTCCTTCGCAAATTCGTCTTGCTGTTTTTCAAATACTTGCAATCTCTTAATTTCTGCTTCTAATTGAGAAATATATTTAGAATCAACACCACTACTACTACTCTGGGAATCTAATTCCATCTGTAACTCTTTAATTTTCTGGATTGCCTCATCTAATGTATAATCATAGTTGTCATCCGTAGTTTTTCCTGTAGAACCTTCCGGCAAAATCTTATTAATAACCGGCACATCCTGCAAAACAGGAGCAAGTACTTTGCTGCCAAAACCACCTACATCTGCTTTTACTAAAACAACAAAAACCCCTAGCCAGATTAAAACAATCACTATAATTATTAACGCTGTTACAATCTTACTAGCTGAACTTTCTTCTTCTTTCGGTTTCTTTTCTTTTTTTTCAGGAGTTTTCTTTTCCTCATCTAATTCATCGTCTTTTTTTGCCATTTTCTACACCTCTTTTACAAAAAATTAACTATTTTATCGAAGCAAACGTAACAAATCAGCTTTCTGTTTTGGATGTCCCAAACGTATAACTAACTAATTCATCTACTTCTTTTTGTTCCTGTGCATTTAACTCAATTTTAAATTCTTCAAAAGCCTTTTCTCTCAACTTTTCATACGTCTTTCTTTCTACAACAGCATCATTCAATGCCTGCCTTGCACGCTCAACTTTCATTTGAGCATCTCGAATTACAACCATCTGCTCTTGTATTCGATACTTTACAATTTCAATGGCATCTTCGTTAAATTTTATCTTTTCAAGTTCAAGTACATCAGACATCATTTCTGTCAATTGACTTTCATACTTGTCTTTTTTTATTTCTAGTAATTTTAATTTATTTTGCTCTCTATCAAGGACTGCCAATGCATCTGCATACACACTCTTCGCCTGATCTTCCAGCTTTCGTTTTATTTCTAAAATATTTTGCATCTTAAAAATAAACTTAGCCACGTTACTCCTCCTATCTCTGTTTCAAAGTAAAATTACTATATATACCATCTTCTATTCTTTGGAAGATTCTCCAAATATTTCAGATAATAATTTTTCTTCCTCATCATATGTAAATTTTTCATACACGCCTTGACAAAGAAACGTATTTACCTCATCTATTTTTTCAATTGAGTAATCAATTTCTTTATTGGAGCCTCGTTTATATGCTCCAATATTTATTAAATCCTCTGCCTCATTATAGGTAGCCAGCACATTTCTTAACTGTCCCGCAGATTTTTTATGCTCATCCGTAACAATGGAACTCATACAACGAGAAATACTAGCCAACACATCAATGGCTGGATAATGGTTTTTTTGTCCTAACTTACGAGATAAAACAATATGTCCATCTAAGATTCCTCTTGCTGTATCTGTAATTGGTTCGTTCATATCATCACCATCTACCAATACAGTATATAATCCTGTAATAGAGCCTATCTCAGAATTTCCTGCACGCTCTAATAATTTGGGCATCTCAGCATATACACTAGGCGGATATCCTCGTGAAACCGGTGGTTCTCCAGATGCTAGACCGATTTCTCTTTGTGCCATAGAAAATCGTGTCAAGGAATCCATCATAATCAAAACATCTTTTCCCTGATCACGAAAATATTCTGCAATAGCTGTAGCTGTCTGTGCAGCCTTTTTTCTAATCAATGCCGGTTTATCAGAAGTCGCAACTACAACTACAGATCGAGCCATACCTTCTGGTCCTAAGTCTCTCTCAATAAACTCGCGTACTTCCCTTCCTCGTTCTCCAATCAGTGCGATTACATTAATATCTGCCTTCGTATTTCTTGCAAACATTCCCAGCAATGTACTTTTTCCTACACCACTACCTGCAAAAACGCCGATACGCTGTCCTTTTCCAATTGTATTCAATCCATCGACTGCCTTTACTCCCAATGGTAACACTTCATCGATAATTTTTCGTTTTAAAGGATCGGGCGGTGTAGCTTCAACTGAATATCCAACTCCCTTTTGTTCCAACTGGGTACCATCAATTGGTATCCCTAATCCATCCAACGTCTTTCCCAAAAGCGTATCATCCGCATACACTTTTAATGGTGCTCCTGAGTTTTCTACATAACTTCCAAGTCCAACCCCCTCTACATTATCGTAGGGCATTAGCAAGACTCGGTCATCACGAAATCCGACCACTTCTGCCTTCACTGCTTCTCCACCATTTTTAGGGATAATGTAACACATATCGTTCAATTTTGCATCAGGACCAATTGATTCAATTGTCAGTCCAACTACTTTTGCCACTTTTCCAAAATGTTTCTCATACTGTTTTTCAAGTAGCTCATCATATTTTCGCATATCTATTGCCATATCATTCCCCGTACTCTCTCACTTTTGTAAATGTATAACAGGATATACCCCACCCAAATATATAATCCAGCTATAATATCTACCATACTACTACAAATATTTACATCATCATTTTTAGATTTTCAATTAAACTCTGCATTTGCACATCCAGACTACAATCAATAATCTGTTTGTCCGCTTCCAACAAACACTGATTCTTTTTCAACGTAGAATCAAGCACAATTTCCATCTCACAATCCTTGTCTACAAACTCAAGTAATCTCTCCTGTTCATTCCGAACCATCTCCACATCATCCGCAGAAACTCTTATTACTAATTTCATTGTTTTCCCTAGATTTTTCAAAGATTGCTCCATCAAATATAAAATAATATCTTTTTTATCTTCTACTAAAACGCCTGTCAATTTTTTGACCAAACTAATTACTAGCTTCACAAAATCAGGTTCCAGTTGTTCTACTAGCTGCTGGTATTTCTCTTCCAGTTGCTGTGCTCTTTGTTCCAGTTCTTCTTTTTGAGATGCAACTTCATCATTCGCTTGAACTAAACCATCCTTATAACCTGCCCTTTTTCCTTCTTCCAGAATTTTTTCTTTTTCTAATTCCGCAGTAATTTTGGCCTGTTCTACCAATTTCTCCGCATCTTTTTTTGCTTGTTCTAAAATTTTTCCTGCCTGCTCATGTGCTGCATCTAAAATCTCTTTATTGTTTAATGTATTTTCTTGCTTTTCTTCTTTTTCTGCAAACATTTCCTCTGGAAATTCTTCATCAAATTCTTCTCTCTCTTTATCTCGAACTTCCACTTCGCCATGCGTAAGCAAACCTGGTATAAAATTACCAACCCGGCTGTCGCTTTCAACCAAACGCTTTTTGTCTTCTGTTACATTAAAATTATAATACTTGATTAAATTAGACAACGATTTCGTCACCTCCACCCCTTGAAATAATAATTTCAGCGGAGTCTTCTAACTTACGGATAATATTTACAATCTTTTGTTGTGCCTCTTCAACATCCTTCAAACGAACTGGCCCCATAAATTCCATATCTTCTCGAATCATAACAGCAAGTCGTTTTGACAAGTTGTTGAAAATAACAGTTTGTACTTCTTCCGTTGAACCCTTTAGCGCCATAGCAATTTCATTGTTATCAACTTCTCGCAACACACGTTGGATAGATTTGTCATCCAAAGAAAGAATATCTTCGAATACAAACATCTTTCTTCTAATTTCATCGGCCAATTCTGGTTCTTCAATTTCCAATGTCTCAATAATATGTTTCTCTGTACCTCTATCTACAGTATTCAAAATTTCAACAATAGCATCTACACCACCAACAATGGTATAATCCTGATTTACCAAAGATGCTAGTTTTCTTTCCAATACCTTCTCTACTTCCTTAATTATATCTGGCGAAGTACGATCCATCTGTGCAATACGTTTCGCAACATCCGCCTGTTTTTCAGGTGGAAGTGCAGCAATAATAACCGATGCCTGACTAGAAGATAGATAAGATAAAATCAACGCAATGGTCTGTGGATGTTCGTCTTGTATAAAGTTAAGAAGCTGAGTCGGATCTGTTTTCTTAACAAATTCAAACGGACGAACCTGTAAAGAAGCTGTCAGCTTTCCAATTACATCTTTTGCCTTTTCTGAACCAAGTGCCTCCTCTAACAACTGTTTTGCATAAGAAATACCACCCTCTGCAATATACTGCTGCGCCAGACACACTTCATAAAATTCATCCAACACTTCTTCCTTTTTGGATGCTGATACACTTCTTGTATTGGCAATTTCCAATGTTAATTGTTCAATCTCATCCTCTTTTAAATGTTTAAAAACATTTACTGATTTTTCTGGCCCTAAACTAATTAATAAAATAGCCGCCTTCTCTAAACCGCTCAACTCATTTTTCATTCGAAAACCTCCCTATCCAACTACACCCAAGCAAAGCATGTCATACATGCCCTCCTTGGGTGTCTAGTCAGAAACAACTTTTATCTATACCTATCTGCCTTTAGCCCCAATCCTCATTAATCCAATTTCGTAACAACTGTGCAACTGCTTCTGGATTTTCATCTACGAATTTCTCAATCATTCGTCTAGTTTCTGATTTTTCACCAAATTCAATATCCTCTAAAGATTGATTTTCCTTAGTTGTAGCAAGCAATTGCTCTACTGATAATTCCGGTTCCAACTCCGTTGTTTCCATTGGAGCAGTTCCCTTAAATACCACGAAGATTAATAATGCAACAATCAAGACAGCTAAAACTATCATCAATATGTTACTATACGCAACCGGCGTATCTGCCATTTCATTAAAGACTGGCTGCTCATAAGCCATAACAGAAATATCTGCTGATGAAATTCCTGTAGCTTTTGCAATCAAATCTACCACTTCAGTTGGTACATCAAGCTGGGTTGGTTCACTATTTTGACTTTGGAATGTTTCAAAGTCTGTGCCATCCAGTTCACCGTTTGCTTTCATCTGCTTTTCATCATAAATTTTATACTTTTTCAACACAATAGCAATCGATGATTTTCCCGCATCTACTGCCCCAACAGCCTGAACAGTCGTCGTTTCTTTTTTATTTACATCATATTCATATTTATTAAGTGTAACTTCTGAACTATTATCACTACTATTTTGAAGCATATAATCCGTTTCATTTGCATTAGAATCTGTCCCAGGAATTCCTCCAGAACCACTACTTCCTTTTGAGGAATATTCATAACTTGAAGAATAAGGACCCTGATCCTTTCCTTCCGGTGTCGAATACTCTGTATATAATGTCTGTACCTGATCCAAATTAAACTGAATATTAGATGTACCTATCTCAACTTCATTATAATTTGATTTCAATAGAACCTGTTTCACATCATTTTTTATAATTGCACGCAATGTTTCCTGATATTCAGCAGTTGATGTTGCATTTCCACTTAACGTATCAGCACTTGTACCATCAAACAACAGATTACTTTCAGTATCAACAATTGTAACTAAACTTGTATCTTTATTTCCTACTGCTGTAGCAAGATAATTTGCCATTCCCTGTAATGCTGACTGAGACAACTTATCTGAGAGCTTCAACATAACAGCAACAGAAGTGTCTTGATCTTCAGCAAAAATAGTTCCATCGTCCTCCGGTGAATTAATTGAAACATAAGCCTCATCTACACCTTTAATTGATTTAAGATATGTACGTATTTCACTCTGAAAAGCTAATGTATATTTTTTACTTTTTTCACCTTCTGTCGTTTCAATACTGTTATTAAGTGCCGTTTCCCAGTCCATATCACTTGAATTATGCCCTACAATCTCATTGTTTCCCATCAAAAGCATAGCATCTGTAGTTTTAGACTGATCTACCTTTATTTCATATCCCGATGCCGTCTTTTCTTTTGTATATGCAATTCCATCATTATCCAATAATTCCAATAATTGTGTTACACTTTCTTCATCTTGTAATGTAACTAGATGTGTATAACTTGTCCGTGTCAACACAAAAACTAAGATTCCAATTGCAATTAAAATTGCAACAATCACAGAAATAATAATAGCTTTCTGCTTTGCACTATATTTATTCCAAAACTCTAAAAGTTTCTCGGGTACTTCCTTCAATTTATCTAACATGTTACCATTCTCCTACTGTCCTTCTACTCATATCACAGGTTGCTTAGATTACATTTTTAGAACTGCATATTCATAATATTATTATAAGCATCCACAACTGCATCTCGGACAGCAACTGTATACTCCAATGAAAGATTTGCCTTTTGCTGTGCAATCATCAAAGTATGTGTATCTTCAGATAATCCCATTGCATAATTTAATTCTTCCTGCTCTGCTATATTTGTATAATCATTGGTTGTATTAATCAAATCCAACGCAGACTGAAATACATTCTCAAACGAATCCCCCTCATCTTTTACAGATGAAATAAGCCCATTGTAGCTATTGGAAATATTACTCACCCTGTCAGTTGAATAGTTATTATTATAAATACTATTCAAATTACTCGTCCCCGATAAACTACTAATATCTAAACTCATGTATCTTCTCCTTATCCTTCAGAATTAATCTCCCAATCATTCCTTCGCTCTTCTTTCACAAAGCCTTTTATACGCCTCTAATTATTTCCCAATCTGTAATGCCTGTGTCGTCATAGATTTTGTTGCATTAAATGCTGTAATATTAGCCTCATATGCTCGGCTGGCATCAATCATGTTTGTCATTTCTGTAACTGTATTAACATTAGGATAATAAACATATCCATCTTCATCTGCATCCGGATGGGATGGGTCATATACCATTGTCATAGGGGTTGTATTATCCTCAACAATTGCTGAAACCTTTACTCCATTTCCAATCGAACTGGATGCCACACTTAAATAGTCATTAAAGCTATTTGATGGTTTTTCTTCAAAAACAACTGTTCTTCTTTTATATGGCTGTCCATTTTCATCTCTGGTTGTATTTACATTTGCAATATTTTGTGAAATTATATCTGTCCTTAATCTTTGTGCTGTCATTCCACTAGCACTAATATCCATAGCCCCAAACGCTGACATTTCTATCACTCCCTCTGTTTATATAATTATTTACCTATCGCTGTACGCAACCTTGCAAACTCCTGTGAAATAGCATCCGTCATAACACTATACTTAATCTGATTCTTAGCCAACTCCGCATTTTCCGTATCAATATCTACATTATTTCCATCTAGCCGATAACTCAAATTTGAATTATCCGTATAAATCGTCGGCTCCAACGTAGATAAATCCATATTATTCACATAGGAATCCATACTATCACCACCAGCAAGCTGTTCAATTAAATACGTCTCAAATTGTACATCCTGACGTTTATAATTTGGTGTATCAACATTCGCAATATTATTTGAAATAATTGTATTCCGTAACCAACTAGCATCTGTTGCCTGCTGCAATACATTGATATAATTATAGGCACCTGAACTTATCATCCTATCACCCCTTTTGTGTTTTCTATTATATTATAACAATATTTCACAAAAAAACAAGAAATATTACAAAAAAACTGAACTATTACAAAATTTTGTCTTTTGTGAATATATTTCTTTACTTTTTTCCTCGTTCCAGTTCTTCAAAAACAAGATCATTTAAAACTCGGATATATGTCCCCTTCATACCTGATGATCGTGATTCTATAATCCCTGCACTTTCAAACTTACGAAGCGCATTCACAATAACTGAACGGGTAATTCCAACCCTGTCTGCGATTTTACTGGCAATGAGTACGCCTTCATCGCCATCTAATTCACTAAATATATGTGTAATTGCTTCTAATTCCGAATAGGATAACGTACTGATTGCAGAACGTACAACCTGTTCTTTTCTCGTCTCTGCATCATTTTCTTCATTTACAGCACGAAGCATTTCTAAACCTACCACAGTAGAACCATATTCACTCAGTATGATATCATCAATACTATATGCTTTTTTTTGCCTATACACAAACAATGTTCCCAAGCGTTCCCCTGCAATATCTATCGGCGTTACAATTCCCTGATAACTTTTCTTTTCTTCTAATTCAAATCCCAAAGTTTCCATATTAACATTTTCCTTCGTAGACAGAATATTAAGTAATCTTTCATTCAACATTTCATCAATATAATCGCCAACACTTCCCTCAAGCAATTCCGTAATTTCATCAATACTAGATAAGTTCTTTACCCCCAGAACCTTTCCTTTTTTACTGATTACAAGTGTATTGGAATCAAGGATATCACTTAGCACTTTACAAATATCATTAAATACCACTTTATGGGAACTATTGTTGTGTAACAATTTATTTATTTTTCTCGTTTTATCAAGTAACTGTACGCTCATTTTTATTAACCTCCTGCTTGGCTATATTCGCGTTTTATACTATTGTTCTTTCTTTGCACTTTTTACAAATCCACAATTTTCATCCAAACACACAAGCTTTGCTCCTTTTTCAACAAGGACGCCGCCACATTGTGGACACTTCTCTTTTGACGGACGCTGCCATGTCATAAAATCACAATCCGGATTTGCTTCACAACCATAATAGCGTCTTCCCTTTTTGGTTTTTCTAATTACGACTTCCTTTCCACACTTCGGACAAGGTACTCCGATTTTTTCCAAATAAGGTTTCGTATTTCGACATTCTGGAAAGCCTGGACAAGCTAAGAATTTTCCATGTGGTCCATATTTTACAACCATATTTTTACCACATAATTCACAAATCACATCCGTAACTTCATCCTGAATCTCAACCTTTTCCAGTTCTTCCTGTGCCTTCTTCACCGCAATTTCTAAATCTGGATAAAAATTCCGCACAACCGTCTTCCACATAATGCTTCCATCTTCCACTCCATCAAGCAACGTCTCCAAATTAGCAGTGAAATTAAAGTCAACAATACTAGAAAAAGATTCTTTCATAATTCCATTTACAACTTCGCCAATTTCTGTTACATACAAATTTTTATTTTCCTTAGCCACATATCTTCTCGCAATAATTGTACTAATTGTAGGTGCATAGGTACTTGGACGACCAATTCCCAAATCTTCCAAAGTCTTAACCAATGATGCTTCTGTAAAATGCGCCGGTGGCTGTGTAAAATGTTGTGCTGGATCTATTTCATTTAATGTGAGTTCCGAATCCATGGAAATAGACTTTAGCATAGCACTCTTTTCTTCTTTATCATCTGCTGCCGTATAAACACTCATAAAACCATCAAACACGACTTTAGATGCCGAAGAAGTGAACCGATACTCTCCAGCATCTATTTTGATGGATGTTGTCTCATACTTTACATTTTCCATTCTACTTGCAACAAATCGTTTCCAAATTAGCTGATATAATCGAAACTGTTCACGACTCAAATCCTCTTTCACCATAGTTGGTGTTAATTCAACATAAGTAGGTCGTATTGCCTCATGTGCATCTTGAATTTTCTTTTTTCCACTTTTTTCATTTAATGTCTTAACCACATATTTTTCGCCGTAGTTTTCTTCAATAAATCCTCTTACAGCCTGATCCGCCTCTTCTGATACACGAGTAGAATCTGTACGAAGATAAGAAATCAAACCTACAGTGCCTCTTCCTTTTATGGCAATACCTTCATACAATTGTTGTGCCACTCTCATAGTCTTTTGTGTAGCAAAATTCAATGCCTTAGATGCCTCTTGTTGTAATGTACTTGTAGTAAATGGCAACGGAGCTTTCTTTATTCGCTCACCTTTCTTAATATTGGCTATTTTAAATTCGGCTTTTTCTACTTCTTTTTGAATTTTCTTTACCTGTTCTTCGTTTGTTATGGCAATCTTTCCATTTTTATCTCCGTAGAACTTAGCAATTAATGGTTTTCGTTCTTTACTAACTTTTAAACTTGCTTCCATTGTCCAATATTCTTCCGGAATAAATGCATTGATTTCTTCTTCTCTATCACAGATTAAACGCAATGCAACTGACTGCACTCTACCTGCACTTAAACCACGCTTGACTTTAACCCACAAAAGAGGACTGATACTATATCCTACCATACGATCAATCATTCGTCTTGCTTGCTGAGAATCAACCATATTCATATCAATATTACGGGCCTGCTTTATAGATGCTTTCACTGCTGTTTTGGTAATCTCATTAAAAGTAATACGACTATACTTTTTATCATCCAGCTTTAATGCACTGCATAGATGCCACGAAATAGCTTCTCCTTCCCGGTCCGGGTCAGTTGCAAGATAAACTTTATCTGCTTTTTTTACTTCTTTCCGAAGTTTTGCCAACAATTCTCCTTTTCCACGAATTGTAATATACTTAGGTTCAAAATCATTTTCAAAATCAATTCCCATCTGGCTCTTCGGAAAATCCCTTACATGTCCATTCGATGCAACTACCTCATAGTTTTTCCCTAAAAATTTCTTAATTGTTGCTGCCTTGGCAGGTGATTCCACGATTACTAAATACTTTGGCATTGTAACACTCCCTACTACTTTCTATTTATCACCAGAAAGTCACAAAAAAACTTTCCTTTAAAATACCATTCTACAATGACTTTCTTATCCTCTATCAAAAACATTTCTAAGCATACACTATTTTTTTTATCAGTGCAAGACTAATATAAGTTTTTTTGCCAAAATTTTCGCACAATTTCCAAAAATTGCAATTCATGTATACACAATACATCCTATTTTATAGCCATCCCTCTATTTTATAAAAATCGTAATCATTTTTTATAATCTAGTTTAAAAATCCATTCTCAATAACAACGTATATAATAATTCTTTACGCTCTGTCTGATAACTCCTTTCATTTCTAACTTAACTAACAAAGAAATGGCCTCTGCCATAATCATATTACTTTCGTCAAGTATTGTGCTAATATGTTTTTCCTCTAAAGTTACGCAATCATAAACCCTTTGTTCATTTGCCGATAATTTTACTTTTTCTTGTCTTTTCCTCTTTTGTTCCGATAACATATTAATATGAAAATTTTCAATTATATCGGTCGGACTCAATGTAGGAATCGCTCCTTCCTTAATCAGATTCATGCATCCCTCACTAAGCTTATCACCAATCCTTCCAGGAATTGCAAAAATGTCTTTTCCCTGTTCTAATGCCATATCTGCAGTAATAAGCGATCCGCTTCGTTCCCTCGCCTCTACAACCAAAATACCATCACTCAATCCACTTATAATTCGATTTCTTAAAGGAAATTGAAATGCTCTTCCCGGCACTCCAGGTCCATACTCTGAAATTACGCCTCCCTGTTTTGACATATGCATGTATAATTCAAAATTTTCCCTTGGATAACATATATCAATGCCACAGCCTAAAACAGCATATGTATCCACATTTTCCTCTATTGCTCCCTTATGCGCATAACTATCAACCCCATATGCCATTCCACTAATAACCTGTATACCAGCCTTTGCTAATTCTCTTGCATACCATCTGGCAACCTCCTTTCCATAAGCTGTACAATTTCTTGCCCCTACAATAGCAATAGAAACCTTCTTCTCATCTGGAAGTTTTCCACGTAAGAAAAGGGCATATGGATAGGAATCAATATTTTTCAATCTTTCCGGATATGCTTTATCATGCACAGATATAATCCGATTTCCCTGCTGACACATTTTTTCATATTTTCTTTTAATAGTATCTTTATTTCGATTTAAAACAATACACTCTACGTCTTTCTCTGTAATTCGCGAAACCTGCCGTAATTCTTTTGCTTCTGCCTTAAAAATTTCTTCTTCTGTTTTAAAAAATTTTAATAATTCTTGTATTTTAATTGCTCCTATAGTTGGAAGTGATGCCAACCAAAACTCTAACTCTTTTTGTAACAGACCCATCTTTAACTCCCCCAATACTTTTTATCAAATCCTCTATAACACACTGCCTCACTCAAATGAACATCCAAAATCCGTTCACTTCCCTCTAAATCAGCAATCGTCCTTGCAACTTTTAAAATTTTATGATAGCCTCTTGCACTAAGCTCCATTGTCTCAAAAATCTGTTCCATCATTTTTTGTTCTTTTTTCTCTAATATACAATACTTTTCCACCTGTTTAGCAGAAAGCTGCCCGTTATATCGAACCTCTTCATGATAGTATCGCTCCTCCTGTATCTTTCTTGCCCTTTTTATTCGTTTTCTTATCTCACTGGAACTCTCAGATTTTCCTTTTTGTATTAAGTCCTTATACGTTACCTCCGTAGCCTCTACACTCAAATCAATTCGATCCAACAATGGTCTACTAATTTTATTTAAATATCCCCTCACTTGCCGTTCCGAACAATGGCAACGATTTCTATCCGGGAAAAAGCCGCATTTGCAAGGATTCGTTTGGACACTGATGTTGATACAATTTAACCATATTTTCTTAGGGGGGTGTTCAAAAGGGGTTCATTTGAACACCCCCTAAGAAATGCACTGTTTATAGGCATAAAAAGTGGCAGGCAGCTAAGGATTTAGCCACCTGCCAGTTGATGAATCTTATACTGTTTTTCTGTATTTGCCAGTGCGACAAACTTGAATTTATTAAAATCCACCATAATGAGACAGAGTCTCTGTTGCTAATTCTGTCCCAACTCTCATAGCCTCATAAATATTCCCATTTATCAAATGTGAACATACAAATCCTGCATGGTAGCTATCTCCACAACCTGTAGTAT
>JBNMLH010000034.1:0-9041 GCA_050875145.1 Lachnospiraceae bacterium | reverse complement strand
CTGCTGGACCTGATATGGGCGGAGCTGCTAACACATCTTCAAACAATGATGATGATGTAGTTGACGGAAGTTATCGTGAAGTGTAAAATAAATATTTGAATGGCAAGTTATGTAGCAGTTAGAACGTATATAGTTAGAAGTTCTTAGAACGTTGCAAGATGATGGATGAGAGGAAATGCGTTTGACGTAGTTCTCTCATTATCGTAATAGTTGTCAAGGTTTCATGTAAGCATAAACGTTGACTCGTTGCCCGCGTAAATGTTAAACTATATCTCAGGGATTACTCTGGGATATAGTTGTTATATGGAGAAATGAGGAAGTCTTATGGCAGATAAGAGAGATTATTATGAGGTACTTGGTGTATCCAAGAATGCTTCAGATAGTGAAATAAAAAAGGCATATCGTGCATTAGCCAAAAAGTACCATCCAGATAGTAATCCTGGAGATAAAGAGGCAGAAGCAAAATTTAAAGAGGCTTCAGAAGCGTATGCCGTACTTAGTGATTCAGAAAAAAGAAGTAAATATGACCAGTTTGGACATGCTGCTTTTGATGGCGGTGCCGGTGGCGGTGGTGGATTTGATTTTTCTGGCATGGATATGGGAGATATTTTTGGAGATATCTTTGGTAATTTTGGTGACTTTTTCGGTGGTGGAAGAAGTGGCGGTGCCAGAAGTGGACCAGCGAAAGGTGCCAATGTCAGAACATCAATCCGAATCACTTTTGAAGAGGCATGTTTTGGTGTAGAAAAGGAACTGGAGCTTAATTTAAAGGAAACTTGTGAAACTTGTAAAGGCTCTGGTGCAAAACCAGGAACAAAACCTGAAACTTGTCCAAAATGTAATGGTAAAGGACAGGAAATCTTTACACAGCAGTCTCTTTTTGGTATGGTTCGTAATGTTCAAACCTGTTCAACCTGTAGAGGAAAAGGTAAAATTATGAAAGAAAAATGTTCTGATTGTTATGGAACTGGTTATATTACCAAGAAGAAGAAGATTCAGGTTTCGATTCCTGCCGGAATTGATAATGGACAATGCGTAAGGATTCGTGAAAAGGGAGAACCTGGAGAAAATGGTGGACCAAGAGGTGACTTACTTGTAGAGGTAATCGTAAGCAAGCATAGTAATTTTGAACGTAATGGATTTGATATCTATACAACAGTACCTATGAGTTATGCCCGTGCTACATTGGGAGGAGATATTCGCATTAATACAATTGATGGAGATGTAATTTATACCGTTAAACCAGGTACACAGACAAATACGAAGGTTCGGTTACGTGGAAAAGGTGTTCCGACTTTGCGTAATCCACAGGTACGTGGTGATCATTATGTGACATTAGTTGTTCAGGTGCCTACAAAGCTTAACCATGAACAAAAAGAATTGTTAAAGAAATTTGAGGAAGCGTTAAATGGTCCTTTTAATCCGGAAGAACCAGTAAAAGAAGAGAAAACCAAGAAGAAAGGATTCTTTTCTAAAAAATAAGGAAGATGATTTGCATTTACAAAAATAAAGAAAAGGGGCTTATCATATGATAGGCCTCTTTTTGCTTCCTAAGATGTTACTATTTCAAAAAATCTCTTGAAACATAGTAAAAATCGTTATACAATAAAATCCGTATGGTTATCGTGATAAAGTATTATTGATAGATTGATTATAGAGGAGGAATTTCATTGAAATATACCAAAGTTTCATTAAAGACAACGACAGAAGCTGTAGATTTTATTAGCAATCTGTTTGATGAAATTGGATTAGAAGGAATTCAAATTGAAGATAATATTCCTTTGAGTGAGGAAGATAAAAAGGCAATGTATATTGATATTTTGCCTGAATTGCCAGAGGATGATGGAACTGCTATTGTGAGTTCTTATTTTGATCCTGCGACCTTTGAAGTTCCACAATTACAAAGGAAGATTGAGGAAGGTTTAAAGGAACTTTCTTTATTTATAAATATTGGAGAAGGAACTTTGCAATTTTCAGATACTGATGATAAGGATTGGTTAAATAATTGGAAAGAGTTTTTTAAACCGTTCCGTGTTGCAGATGATATTATCATAAAGCCAACTTGGGAAGAACTTCCAGAGCATAATGAGGATGATTTGGTGATAGAAATTGATCCGGGAATTGCGTTTGGAACAGGGGCTCATGAAACAACCAAATTGTGTATTCTTGGTCTTAGAAAGTACATTACTTCGGATACGCAGCTTCTTGATGTAGGCTGTGGGAGTGGTATCTTATCAATTATAGGACTGAAATTAGGTGCGAAGCATGCATTGGGTACAGATATTGACGAACATGCATTGGTAGCCACGAAAGAAAATATTGTTGTTAATCATATTGCAGAAGAACAATTTGATTTGTTGGCAGGAAATATTATTTCGGAAGAAGAAATACAACAAGAAGTAGGAATGAAAAAGTATGATGTAGTAGTGGCAAATATTTTGGCAGATATTATTATTCCGCTTTCTGGAGAAATCATGCAACATATGAAAGAAGATGGTGTGTTTATTTCTTCTGGAATTTTAAATACAAAGGCAAATGAAGTACAGGATGCTTTACTGAAAAATGGATTTAAAATTATTGAGAAAAATGAAATGGGTGACTGGGTTTCTTTTGTAGCAACTCCAGAAACGAATAAATAGGGGTAGAAACATGCATTGGTTTTATGTTGAACATAGTCAGATAACAGAAAAACAGATTTTTATAACGGGTGAAGATGTAAACCATATAAAAAATGTGTTGCGCATGGGAAAAGGCGAAAAAATTGTAATCTGTGATGGACAGGGAAAGGATTATTATTGTTCGATTGCAGATATAGATAAAGAACAGGTAATAGCAGACATTTTAGAAATAAATGATACGGAAACGGAACTTCCTGCAAAAATTTACCTGTTTCAGGGTTTGCCCAAAAAGGATAAAATGGAATTGATTATCCAAAAAGCAGTTGAGTTGGGTGTCTATGAAATTATTCCTGTTTCTATGAAACGTTGTGTGGCAAAAATAGAAGATAAGAAAAAGGAAAAGAAAAAATTGGAGCGATGGCAAGCGATTTCAACCTCGGCGGCGAAACAATCTGGGCGTGGAATTATTCCTAATGTGCATAATTTAATGTCCTTTTCAGAAGCACTAGAAAAAGCTGCACAGTTAGATTGTGCAATTGTTCCTTATGAACAGGCTACAGATATTACAGCATCTCATGAACGTATTCAAAAAGCATGTAAAAAAAAATCAATCGGGATTTTTATCGGTCCGGAAGGTGGTTTTGATGATGCTGAAATTGAGCAGGTATTAAACGCTGGATTTCAGACAATTACATTAGGCAAACGAATTTTGCGTACAGAAACCGCAGGATTAACTATATTATCTATTTTAATGTTTGAAATGGAATTACATTCTTAATAAATTGTCATAACAGCAAAAAACTATAAGGATATCATTAGAATACGGAGGATATTATGGAAGCATATTTAGATAACGCAGCAACTACCAAACCGTTTCCAGAAGTGGTTACGGTTATGCAGGAAACGATGGAAGAAAATTATGGAAATCCATCATCCATGCATCAAAAGGGGGTTGATGCAGAAAAGTATATTCGAAATGCCCGGCACATTATAGCAAAAAGTCTAAAGGTAGAAGAAAAGGAAATTATATTTACCTCCGGTGGTACTGAGGCAAATAATCAGGCATTGATTGGCAGTGCGCTTGCTAATAAACGAAGAGGAAATCACATTATAACTACGAAAATAGAACATGCTTCCGTATATAATCCGTTGCTTTTTCTAGAGGAACAGGGCTTTCGCATCAGTTTTATATCGGTTGATGAAAATGGACATATCAATGTAGAGGAACTTATGCAACAGCTATGTGAAGATACTATTTTGGTTTCTGTTATGTATGTAAACAATGAGATAGGCACAATACAGGATATAGCAACAATTGGTTCTCTTATAAAGGAGAAAAACAAAAATACCCTATTTCATGTTGATGCTATTCAGGCATATGGGAAATTTAATATTTATCCTAAAAGATTACAAATTGACCTGCTTTCCGTCAGCGGACATAAGATTCATGGACCAAAAGGTGTTGGCTTTTTGTATATAAAAGATAAAACAAAGATTTTCCCGTATATTTATGGCGGTGGACAACAAAATGGAATGCGTTCTGGCACAGAAAATGTACCTGGCATTGCAGGTATGGGAAAAGCTGTTGAATTAATCTATAAAAATCATGCGGAAAAACAAGAAGTATTGTACAAATTAAAGCAATACTTTATTGAGCAGGTGCAAAACATTGAGGGAGCAACTGTAAATGGCATTAACCAGATTGCACTACAAGAAACTGCTCCTCATATTGTAAGTGTATCTTTTGAGGGAATACGAAGTGAAGTGTTACTTCATGCATTAGAGGAAAAGGGAGTGTATGTATCCTCTGGTTCTGCTTGTTCGTCTAATCATCCGGCACTAAGTGGAACATTACAGGCAATTGGTTTGAACAAAAATGCATTGGAGTCTACATTACGATTTAGTTTTTCTGTTCATACAACTGTGGAAGAATTAGATATCGCTATTGAGGCATTGAAACAATTGCTTCCTATACTACGAAAATATGTCCGAAAATAGAAAGGAATAGATAAATGTTATATAAGGCTTTTTTAATAAAATACGCAGAAATCGGAATTAAGGGGAAAAATAGATATATATTTGAAAATGCGTTGTGTACTCAGATTAAATCGGCGCTTTCCAGAGTAGAGGGATCTTTTCATGTAACGAAAGAAATGGGAAGAATTTATGTGGAAGCTTTGGAAGAATACGATTATGAGGAAACAGTAGAAGCACTTAAATGTATCTTTGGTATTATTGCAATTTGTCCGGTAAAGATTGTAGAGAGTACGGAATGGGATGTAGTTGCGAAAGAAACGACAGACTATATAATGAAAGTTTATCCAAAGAGAGAATTTACATTTAAGGTAGCTGCAAAACGTGGAAATAAGAGTTACCCAAAGACTTCTCCACAAATTTGTATGGATATGGGAGAGGTGATTTTAGATGCTTTCCCAGAAATGAAGGTAGATATTCATAATCCGGATGTAGTTGTTACGATTGAAATTCGTTCCAAAACTTATATTTATTCTGTAATAATTCCGGGCTTAGGTGGTCTTCCTGTAGGTACTGGAGGTAAGGCTATGGTCCTATTATCTGGAGGTATTGACAGCCCTGTATCAAGCTACATGATTGCAAAACGTGGAGTACAGGTAGATGCCGTATACTTTCATGCCCCACCATATACAAGTGAACGTGCAAAGCAAAAAGTAGTAGATCTTGCTACAAAGGTAGCTAAGTATACAGGTCCAATCAAATTACATGTCGTTAATTTTACAGATATTCAAATGTATATTTATGATCAGTGTCCACATGATCAATTGACAATCATTATGAAACGTTATATGGTAAAAATTGCTGAGGCATTAGGAGAAAAGGATGGTTGCATGGGGTTGGTTACCGGTGAGAGTATAGGACAGGTTGCCAGTCAGACAATGCAGAGTATGGCTGTTATTGAGGAAGCATGTAATATGCCTATTTATCGTCCTGTAATTGCTTTTGATAAGCAGGATATTGTAAATATTGCAGAAAAGATTGGTACTTATGAAATATCTATCCAACCATATGAAGATTGTTGTACCACATTTGTTGCAAAACATCCTGTTACAAAACCAACATTGACTTCTATATTAAAATCAGAAATACGCTTAGAGGAAAAAATTGAGGAATTATATCAAAAAGCTTTAGATACAGTTGAAATAATTATGATTGAACCAAAGGAATGAGGAAATTTTTCATAACAAAAAAGCTGTTGCATTTTGCAACAGCTTATCTTTGACTAAGATTATTCAACGATATAAGGTTTTAACATTTCTAAAATCTCGTCTGTATTTTCACTGTGGATGTTTAAGTCGATTGGCTTAGACAAATCTAAACTGAAAATACCCATGATAGATTTAGCATCGATTACGTATCTTCCTGATACTAAATCGAAATCAGATTCAAACTTTGTAACATCGTTGACGAATGACTTTACTTTGTCGATTGAATTTAATGAAATCTGTACTGTCTTCATAATTTATTCCTCCCATATTTATTATTCTCTTACATTAATATACTACTGTTTATATGACCAAAAGTCAATAAGAAAAGTGAAATATTTTGGTGGATTTACATAAAAGTGAAAGCATATTCATGTATTGTGTATCCTGTAGAGGGCTTTAAGGGGGTAATTGGGTAATAGTAGGGGAGAGATGACGTAAAAAATAGTTTTCTCTTAAAATAAAGAAAGTAGGTAACAAAAGTGAATGATAACAAAGGATTTGTAGCTTTTTTAACTTTAGGATGTAAAGTGAATACTTATGAAACGAATGCTATGCAATTACTATTTCGCCAGGCTGGTTATACGGTGGTAGAGTTTGCAGACAAGGCAGATATATATATCGTAAATACCTGCTCTGTTACCAATATGGCAGATCGGAAATCAAGACAGATGCTTCATAAAGCAAAGAAAAAGAACCCAGATGCAATTATTGTTGCAGCAGGATGTTATGTGCAGGCCGCAAAAGAACAATTGGAACAAGATACCGCAGTTGATATTGTTGTAGGAAACAACCAAAAAAATCGTATTGTAGAGATTGTAGAAACCTATCGCCAAAATCATCAGGAAAGTAGTTTTATTGTTGATGTGGCAAAAGACTCTACTTATGAATGTATGCATATTGAGGATGCTGGAGAACGTACTCGTGCATGTATTAAAATTCAGGATGGTTGTAATCAATTTTGTTCCTATTGTATTATTCCATATACAAGAGGGAGAGTCCGAAGTAGAGCGGAGGAAGACATCCTAGCAGAAATAACAAATTTAGTAAAACAGGGCTATAAAGAGTTTGTTATCAATGGAATACATCTATCATCCTATGGGGCGGATGAACAAAATAAAGACTTTGTACGTTTGGCAGGAAAACCATTGCTTCATATTTTAGAAAAGATAAATGCAATAAATGGTGTGGAACGTATTCGATTGGGTTCGTTAGAGCCGCGTGTAATTACGGAAGAGTTTGTTTCAAAGCTCGTTCAGCTCGAAAAGATTTGTCCTCATTTTCATCTTTCTCTTCAAAGTGGGTGCGATGAGACTTTGAAAAGAATGAATCGAAAGTACAATACAAAAGAATTTTTAGATGGATGTATCACTTTGCGTAAATATTATGAAAACCCAGCAATAACTACAGATGTAATTGTGGGCTTTCCAATGGAAACAGAAGAAGAGTTTCAACAAACGTATGAATTTTTAGAAAAGATTGCTTTTTCTCAGATGCATATTTTTAAATATTCTGTACGAAAAGGAACGAGAGCAGAAAAGATGACTCCGCAAGTGGGAGAAAATGTAAAAACAGAAAGAAGTAATAAATTGTTGCAACTAAATCATAGACTTCAAAAGGAATATGAAAAAACATTTATTTCTAAAAAAGAAAAAGTTCTATTTGAGGAAGTTACAACAATTGATGATAAAGAATATGTAATCGGACATAATGAACGCTATTTAAAAATTGCAGTACCTGCGACAGAAAAAGAAGCAGATGATTTTCTAAATACCATTCAAAATGTAAAAATAGAAAATATTTTGGATACGAATGTTTTGCTTGGAAAAATAGGTTGATATTTCTCGTCATTTATATTATGATATATGTAATTGATTTAAGTTCGGATGAAATTATTGATTTACCCAATTACGCTATGTAATTGATTGAATAAATGTAGTAATTGGAGATAATGGCGGATAGAGAATAGAATATTTCTGTTATTTTTAACTACAAATAAGCATAAATGAAGAGAGGTTTTTATATGAACGAGATAAGTCATACACAATATTTTAAAACACAAAAGGCACCTGAGGTACAGGTAAAGGATATTATTGCAGATGTTTATACTGCTTTAACAGAAAAGGGATACAATCCAGTAAACCAGATTGTCGGTTATGTTATGTCTGGTGATCCGACTTATATTACCAGTCATAATGGTGCTAGAAGCATGATTATGAAGGTCGAGAGAGATGAAATTTTAGAAGAACTTCTTGGCGATTATATAGAGAGAAATTTAAAAAAATAGGATAGTTGCAACTTTTAACCTAAAGGACGTGTTTTCATGAGAGTAATGGGACTTGATTATGGTTCTGTAACAGTTGGAGTGGCAATTAGTGATGAATTATTATATACTGCACAGGGAATAGAAGTGATTCGCCGTAAGCAGGAAAATAAGTTGCGTCAGACGTTGGCACGAATTGAACAGTTAATTGAAGAATATAAGGTAGAGCGAATTGTTTTAGGGTATCCTAAAAATATGAATAATACGATTGGTGACAGATGTCATAAAACAGAAGAATTTGCGGCAATGTTAGAGCGAAGAACTGGATTGGAAATTGTATTGTTTGATGAGCGACTATCAACAGTTGCTGCACATAATGCAATGATTGAAGGAGATGTTCGCAGAGAAAAAAGATACGAGGTTGTAGATAAAGTTGCTGCAACCGTAATCTTACAAAATTATTTAGATTCATTAGCACATGCGTCTAATCATGAATAATCGTTCTTACAATTATTAAAGGAAATAAAGATGGAAGATAATAAATTGATTACATTTACCTTAGAAGATGATACAGAGATACATTTAGAGGTAATGGAAGAGACAAAAATTAATGGAATAAACTATTTACTTGTTGTAGATGTTGATGAAGAGGATTCTGCGATGATTCTTCGTGAAGAAGCCTCTGATGAACAGGAGATTACCTACACACCTGTAGAAGATGAAAATGAATTACATGCTATCTCAAAAGTGTTTTCAGAACTTTTAGATGATATTGAATTCGAGAAATAGAACGACAAACGTTCATTAACTAATAAATATAAATTAATTTAAGTACGGACACAGTTTTGCGTATACATGGAAAATGTATGGCGCATCAAGCGTTTTTGCTATTTGAAATAATAGTACATTTTGTTTTTCAGT
>JBNMLH010000021.1:0-52393 GCA_050875145.1 Lachnospiraceae bacterium | reverse complement strand
GCGGGACTAAGTAAAGGAACCACTTTAGTGGTGAGCAGGTAGAGGGTGCTTGAGGCACCGCCTTTTAGGCGCGCATGTAAAATGCCCTTATAGGGCGAAAATCAAACCACCACTTGAAGTGGTGGTTGCTGACTTAGTAATATTTATAGTATAGAAAGAAAAATGGAAAAAAGTCAATAAAAAGGTGTTTTTTTATGCTTGAATATGCTATACTCTAGTAAAAGCGTAGGAAAATAAAATGGATATCTATGTGAATGGTTAGAAAGAAAAACTTGCAGGTATCTATTACAAAATAGAATTTGAAAGGAGTTTGTTATGACACAGGAATTAAGAGAAGAATATCGTGAAGAACTGAAGGCATTTAAAGAAAAAACAAAAGCTTTTTACAAAGGCGAGGTGCCAGTTGCAGAGTATAAAGGATTTTCCGGCTACTATGGCAGTTATGCACAAAGAGGAGCAAATGCAAGTATGCTTCGTCTGCGTATGACGGCAGGAGATTTGGACAAAGATAAATTAAAATTTATCGCCGATAGTATTGATAAATATAATATAGACAAGGCGCATTTTACTACTTGTCAGACGGTTCAATTACATAATTTATCTTGTGAAGCGGTCTGTTCTTTGATAGAGGAAGCCATTGACCATGACATTATCACAAGAGGTGGTGGTGGAGATTTTCCAAGAAATACTATGTGCGCTCCGTTATCTGGCGTGGAACAGGGAGAAGCCTTTGATGTTATGCCTTATGCGAAAGCTGCAGGGGAATATGCACTTGGGCTAATGAAAGGCTTGAAACTGCCAAGAAAATTAAAGGTTGCCTTTTCGAATGGCGTGAAAAATGAGACACATGCAACCTTCCGTGATTTGGGATTTGTAGCAAAGAAGAACGGAAAATTTGATGTATATTGTGCAGGGGGATTGGGAAATAAACCTAAATTTGGTGTAAAAGTAGTAGATGATTTGGAACCGGAAAAGGTACTGTATTGTTTACAGACTATGGTAGATGTATTTAAGGAACATGGAAATTATAAACAAAGAGGTGCATCTAGAACACGATTTTTACAGGATACCATGGGTGTAGAAGGATTACAGAAAGCATTTGCGGAGAAACTTGCTGAAAATCTGGAAAAGCTTTCCTTGGATATAAATGCAAAGCCGGTAGCAATAACAAAAACCGGAGATGCAGAAGGTGCAGAAACATTTTTGGCAGAAAATAAAAGAGTGTTGGCACAAAAACAGGAAGGACTTTATGCGGTGGCATATTATCCAATTGGTGGTACACCGGACGTTTCGTTGTTTCAAAAATTATATGACACCATTAAAGATATGGATGCAGTCAGCGTAAGAATTGCTCCGGATGAAGGCATTTATATTATTAATTTGACAAAAGAGGAAGCAGAGAAAGTATTACAGATTACAGCGGATTCTGCTGCAAATGCATTTGAACATTCTACAGCATGTATTGGTGCAGATGTTTGTCAGGTTGGAATTGGAAAATCGCAGATTATGTTGAAGGAATGTCTGGAGCGCGTAAGAGCGGAACAGTTTCCAGATGGTGCATTACCGGAAATTCATATTTCGGGCTGTCCATCTTCCTGTGCAGCACATCAGACTGCTTTAATTGGGCTTCGTGGGGGAAAGAAGCCATCGGAAGACGGTCCACAGGATGCATTTACCTTATATTTAAATGGTAGTGATCTTCAGGGACAAGAAACTATGGGAGAAGAGATTGGTGCGATGTATAGAAAAGATATTCCGGAATTTTTTGTGAAACTTGGGAAAACAGTTGCAGAGGCTGGAACAGATTATGAAACATTCTATCAAAAGTATCCAGAGAAAGTAAAAGAAATTGCAAAAGAGTTTATCTAGTGAAATATGAAATAGGATGCTATTAGATGGGGGGAATAGATAAAACCATTTTATGCAAGCACAGTGTGGTTTTAGGTATTTGACCGTGGCATCGTAGAATATGTAAAAGGGTTATATTATAGGTTTTTTCCTGTAGTATAATCCTTTTTACAGTTTAGCCAGGTATTCATAAAGTGCCAGAATATACAAAAGTTAATTTAAATAAAACTTTTGGCTGAACTGTTACCAACTTTTTTTCTTTTTTGAAAAAATTTCCTTGACATTCCTAGTAAAGTGGTATAATATAATTCCTATAAAAGAAGTATGAATAATATGATTTTGAAAATGTATAGATTGAATCGATTGGATTTAGAGGCATTTCAAAAGAGTAAGTGACAGGAAAAGTATAGATAAGAGAGACAAAAGGATGTGACTAACAGGATGAAAAAACATGTAATAGGAGTTAGACTACTTTTGATAGCTGTTATGGCAACGATGCTGGTTGGGTGTGGTTCTACAGCAGGACAAAAGACAGTTAGTATTGTAAATGTTTCCTATGACCCCACAAGAGAATTTTATGAAGAATACAATAAACTGTTTGCAGATTATTGGGAAAAGCAGACAGGGCAAAATGTAGAAGTGATTCAGTCTCATGGAGGTTCTGGAAAACAGGCATTAGAAGTATCAAACGGATTGGAAGCGGATGTAGTAACATTGGCATTAGAGTACGATATTGATGCAATTGCCAAGGAAGGTCTGATCCGAAAGGATTGGAAAAAGCAGTTTAAACAGGATAGTGCGCCATATACTTCTACCATTGTATTTGTAGTGCGAAAAGGAAATCCAAAACAGATTAAAGACTGGGATGATTTAGCCAAGGATGGTGTGGGAGTAATCACGCCAAATCCAAAAACTTCTGGGGGTGCCAGATGGAATTATATGGCAGCCTGGGCATATGCTATGGAGAAATATGGAGATGAAACAAAAGCGGAGGAGCTTTTGAAAAAGATTTATTCCAATGTCTTAGTGCTTGATTCGGGAGCGAGAGCAGCCACAACTTCCTTTATTGAGAATAAACAAGGAGATGTGTTGATTGCATGGGAAAATGAAGCTTATCTTTCTATTCGGGATTTTCCGGATGAATACGAGATTATATCACCAAGCATTAGTATGTTGGCACAACCTTCTGTTGCAGTGGTGGATGATGTAGTAGATTATCGAAAGACAAGAAAAGTTGCAACAGCATATTTGGATTATTTATATACAGAGGATGCACAGGAGATTGCAGCAAAAAATTACTATCGTCCAACTAATGAAAAAGTATTAAAAAAATATAAAGATGTATTTGATCTTTCGATGGAATTAAAAACCATAGATGATTTTGGCGGATGGGATGCTGTTTATAAAAAGCATTTTGCAGATGGAGCTATATTCGATCAAATTTACGAATAATAAAAGAGGAGGAAATCACATTGAAGCAAAAAAGAGTAATACCGGGATTTGGATTATCCATTGGTGTGACATTGACGATGGTAAGTCTTATTGTGTTGATACCATTGGCATGTCTGCTTATGAATGTGACAAAACTTAGCATTGGCGAATTTATTGAAATTATTACGAGAAAAAGAGTGCTGGCAAGCTTCTATGTGAGTTTGATGACTGCATTTGTTGCATCTTTGATCAATGCAGTTATGGGAATGATTATTGCCTGGGTACTGGTAAGATATGAATTTCCGGGAAAAAAGATTATAGATGGTATGATTGAGTTGCCATTTGCACTTCCTACTGCGGTAGCAGGTATGGCACTTACTTATCTGACCGCAGATGAGGGTTGGGTTGGAAGTTGGTTTGCAAAGTTTGGGATACATATTGCTTATACAAGAATAGGTATTATTGTGGCTTTGGTTTTTGTGGGAATACCTTTTGTAGTAAGAGCAGTACAGCCGGTTCTTGAAAAACTGGACCCATCCTATGAGGAGGCAGCTGGTGTACTTGGTGCAAAAAGAAGCCGTATCTTTTGGAAAGTAATCTTTCCGGAGGTATTACCGACTCTCTTTACCGGATTTGGTCTGGCATTTGGACGATGCCTTGGAGAGTATGGAAGTGTTGTGTTTATTGCAGGAAATAAACCTTATGAGACAGAAATTGCTCCTTTGGTAGTTATGTCAAAACTACAGGAGTTTGACTATGAAAGTGCTACCGCTATTTCATTGGTTATGCTGGTAGTTGCATTTGTTGTATTGTTTCTAAATAATATGGTGCAAGCAAGAAATGCAAAGATACTTAATGGAGGAAATTAGCATGAAAAAAGAAGAACGAAATGCAACAATTACAAAATGGGTTTTAATTGGCATCACTATCTTATTTTTAGGTATCATGTTACTGCTTCCATTGATTGTTGTTTTGGTACAGGCATTTAGAGGTGGCATTGCAGCTTATATGTCAGCAGTTGCAGATGAGTATACCATTCGAGCATTACTTCTTACCTTGGAAGCAACTTTGTGTGCAGTAATATTAAATACTATTTTTGGATTATTTGCATCTTTTGCAGTAACGAAGTTTGATTTTAAATGGAAAAAAATATTGACAACATTGATAGATGTTCCGGTAACGGTATCTCCGATTATTGCAGGTTTGATTTTTATTCTTTTATTTGGACGGAGAAGCATTTTGTATGAGTGGTTGAAAGCTATTCATATAAAGGTGGTATTTGCAGTACCAGGTATTATTTTAGCTACGATTTTTGTAACATTTCCGTTTATTTCTAGAGAGTTGATACCTATTATGGAAGCACAGGGAAAGGATGAGGAAGAGGCAGCCGCTTTGATGGGAGCAAATGGCTGGACAATTTTTCGTAGAATCACTTTTCCACATATAAAATGGGCATTGCTTTACGGAATTGTATTGTGCACAGCTAGAGCCATGGGCGAGTTTGGTGCGGTATCTGTTTTATCGGGACATTTACGTGGACGAACCAATACGTTGCCACTGCACATAGAAATTTTGTTTAATGAATTTCAGTATATTCCGGCATTTGCAGTATCTTCCATTCTGGTGGTGCTTGCTATCTTTATTTTGGTTGTTCGAAGTGTGTTAGAGAGCAGAGGAAAAAAGGAATATGAATCGTAGGAAGGAGAAAAATTATGTATGTAGAATTAAAAGATATCAATAAATCCTACGGGGATTTCAAAGCTTCCAAATCTATCAATTTTGGTGTGGAAAAAGGTAAGCTGATTGGTCTGTTAGGTCCCAGTGGAAGTGGAAAGACAACGATACTTAGAATGATTGCAGGCTTAGAAACACCCGATTTTGGAGAGATTATTATAGATGGACAGGTAGTAAATGAAATACCGGCAAGTCAGCGTGGAATTGGATTTGTGTTTCAGAATTATGCCCTATTTCGTCACATGACAATCTATGAAAATGTGGCATTTGGGCTTCGGGTAAAAAAAGAAAATAAAAAATATATTGATGAACGTGTACGAGAGCTGATAAAATTAGTAGGGTTGGAAGGATTGGAAAAACGATATCCAAGTCAGCTTTCTGGTGGACAGCGACAGAGAGTAGCTTTTGCTAGAGCATTGGCTCCAAATCCACATTTACTATTACTGGATGAACCGTTTGCTGCGATTGATGCAAAGGTAAGATTAGAACTTAGAAGCTGGCTGAAAGAAATGATTGAAAAACTTGGAATTACAAGTATTTTTGTTACGCATGATCAGGATGAAGCCATTGAAGTGGCAGATGAGATTATCATTACCAATCAGGGACGTATTGAACAAATGGGAACACCGTTGGAGATTTATCAAAATCCACAGACCCCGTTTGTAGCATCCTTCTTTGGACAGCCATCCTTCTTAAAGGATTATCAGACATTTCATTCTTTTGAAGCCATTGATAATTATACAGAGGCAATTGTCAGACCAGAATTTGTAAATGTTACAAAAAAGAATGAAGTACAGAAATACAAAAGTTCTGCCTCAGAGGGTGTTGTCACAGAAGTGTCATTTCGCGGTGATAGCGTAGAAGTACAGGTTTCGGTAAATGGAGAAAAGCTTTCAGCAAAAAGATCTTTAGAGTTACAGCCTGTCACTGTGGGAGAAAAGGTAGATGTATTTATATATCGTATGTTAGTCACAGAAGGAAAGAGAGTACATTTATTGGAGAATCAATCCTTACATGAAGATTCTGTAATCATATAATAACAGTGCGGCTGGACGGAACGGTTACAGGATATAAATGTAGTTACAAAGAAAGCAGGTGCTATATGGAAACAAGAAAAATACATACCGATGTGTTGATTATTGGTGGTGGAACCGCAGGTTGTTATGCGGCGATTACGTTGGGAAAAGAAAAAGACATAAAGGTTCTTATTGCAGAAAAGGCAAATATTAAAAGAAGTGGATGTTTGGCAGCCGGTGTAAATGCCATCAATGCTTATATTACAGAAGGACGTGTTCCACAGGATTACGTGGATTATTGTAAAAAAGATGGAGCTGGAATTGTTAGAGAAGATTTATTGCTTTCCATGTCAGAACGTTTGAATGAAGTAACAGAAAACATGGAAAAGTTAGGATTGGTTATTTTAAAAGATGAAAATAACAAATATGTAACACGAGGAAATCGAAATATAAAGATTAACGGCGAAAATATTAAACCAATTCTCGCAGATGCAGTAAAGAAACAGGAAAATGTAACGGTTTTAAATCATGTAAATATTACGGATTACATTGTAGAAAAAAATCAGATAAAAGGTGCATATGGCTTTGATGTAAATGAGCAGGTATTTTATGAAATCTATGCAAAAGCAGTGCTTTGCAGTACTGGTGGAGCTGCTGGATTGTATCGACCCAATAATCCAGGATTTTCCAGACATAAGATGTGGTATCCTCCATTTAATACAGGAGCAGGATATGCCATGGGAATTTTAGCAGGAGCAGAGATGACAACTTTTGAGATGCGATTTATTGCACTTCGCTGTAAGGATACGATTGCTCCGACAGGTACGATTGCACAGGGAGTACCGGCAAAACAGTTAAATGCCAAAGGGGAAGTTTACGAGACAAAGTATGGACTTACAACTTCGCAGAGATTATATGGAACGGTTACAGAAAATAGAGAAGGCAGAGGTCCATGTTATCTTGGAACCAAGGGAATTAGTGCTGAGCAGGAAAAGGATTTGTTTAAGGCATACTTAAATATGGCACCTAGCCAGACTTTAAAATGGCTCGAAGCAGGGCAGGGACCTTCCCAGCAAAATGTAGAAATAGAAGGAACAGAGCCTTATATTGTAGGTGGACATACTGCCAGCGGTTATTGGGTAGATAATAATAGAGAAACAACGGTACATGGTCTTTATGCTGCAGGAGATGTGGCAGGTGGATGTCCACAAAAGTATGTGACAGGTGCATTAGCAGAAGGAGAGATTGCAGCAGAGGCAATTTTGAAATACTTGCAGACACATAAGGAAGTTCCAGAAGAGGATGCTGTAAAGGCAAAACAGAAGCAGCAGGAATATGAGACATATTTACAACAAAAACAATCATTACTTACCATTGAACAGGCGGAAGAAAGTATGCAGAAAATCATGGATGAGTATGCAGGTGGAATTTCAACGGATTATCAGTATAATGAAAGTCGCTTAAAGCTGGCAGATGAAAAGATATGTAATTTGATGGAAGATTGTAAAAAGTTGTCGGCAGAGGATATGGATGATCTGTTACGAATTTATGAGATTAGAGAGCGTTTGGTAGTCTGTCGGGTAGTTATTGCACACTTGCTTGCCAGAAAAGAAACCAGATGGCATAGTTTTGCAGAAAATATGGATTATCCAGACCAGAGTGATGAATGGTTAAAATATGTAAATTCCCGTATGGAGGATGGCAAAATCAATATTTACCTTAGGGAGTTAGTGACAGGAGGAATGGCTTATGAGCATACGGATTCGACAAGATAAATGTGTAGGATGCAAACGTTGTATCGAAGCATGTCCCGGTAATCTGATTAAATTAAACGAGCAGGGAAAGGCATGGATTAAACATGAAAAGGACTGTTGGGGATGTACTTCCTGTCTAAAGGAATGTAAGGTAGATGCGATTGCATTTTTCCTTGGTGCAGATATAGGAGGAAGAGGAAGTACCTTATCTGTGACACAAAAAGGTGATAGGAATATTTGGAAGGTAGAAAATCCTGCCAGAGAAATACAAACCATAGAAGTAAATAAAAAAGATGCAAATAAATATTAGAAGATAAAGGTAAAGGAGGAATTGTGATGAGCAACTTATCTCATCTGGATGCGTTAGAAGCAGAAGCAATTTATATTATTAGGGAAGTAGCAGCAGAATGTGAAAAACCAGTTATGTTATATTCCATAGGAAAGGATAGTTCCGTATTACTTCATTTGGCGATGAAGGCATTTTATCCGGAGAAGCCACCATTTCCATTTTTACATGTAGATACTACATGGAAATTTAAAGAAATGATACAGTTCCGTGACAAGATGGCAAAACAACTTGGAATTGATATGCTTGTATATACAAATCAGGAAGGTGTTAAGAATGGTATCAATCCATTTGACCATGGTTCTGCTTATACAGATATTATGAAAACACAGGCATTAAAACAGGCATTAAATAAATACCAGTTTACCGCTGCATTTGGTGGAGCAAGACGTGATGAAGAAAAATCTCGTGCGAAAGAAAGAATTTTCTCTTTCCGAAACGAAGCTCAGGCATGGGACCCAAAGAACCAGAGACCAGAAATGTGGAAACTTTATAATACTAAGATACACAAGGGCGAGAGTATGCGTGTATTCCCAATTTCAAACTGGACAGAAAAGGATATTTGGCAGTACATTAAAAGAGAAAACATTGAAATTGTACCATTATATTTTGCAAAAGAAAGACCAGTTGTGTATCGTGATGGAAACATCATCATGGTAGACGATGATCGTATGAAACTAAGAGAAGGTGAGAAGGTGGAAATGAAAAAAGTTCGTTTCCGTACACTTGGATGTTATCCACTTACAGGTGGAATTGAGTCAGATGCAGAGACATTGGATGAAATCATAGAGGAAACACTTAGTGCAGTATCGTCTGAAAGAACAACCCGTGTTATTGACCATGAAGAAGCAGGCAGCATGGAAAGAAGAAAAATGGAGGGATATTTCTAATGAAAGGATTACTAAAGTTTATTACATGTGGTAGTGTAGATGATGGAAAGTCTACATTAATTGGACATATTTTATACGATTCAAAATTAATTTATGCAGATCAGGAAAAGGCATTGGAGCTGGATTCTAAGGTAGGAAGTCGTGGTGGAGAAATCGATTATTCTTTATTGTTAGATGGTCTGATGGCAGAGCGTGAGCAGGGAATTACCATCGACGTAGCATATCGTTATTTTACAACAGACAATAGAAGTTTTATCGTTGCAGACACACCGGGACATGAAGAATATACAAGAAACATGGCAGTAGGTGCATCCTTCGCAGATTTGGCAATCATTTTGATTGATGCAAAACAGGGTGTATTAGTGCAAACAAAGCGACATGCAAGAATTTGTGCTTTGATGGGTATTCGTTATTTTGTATTTGCAGTAAATAAGATGGATTTGGTTGGATACAAAGAGGAACGTTTCAATGAAATCATGAAACAAATCGATGAGCTTACAGAAGAATTGAAGCTTGCTAATGTTACCGTTATTCCTGTTTCTGCGACAGAAGGTGATAACGTTACGGAAAAATCAGAAAATACACCATGGTATACTGGAAAAGCATTGCTTCCATTTTTAGAGCAGGTGGATATTTCAGAGGAGACAAAAGAACAGGGATTTTATATGCCTGTACAAAGAGTATGCCGTCCAAATCATGAATTTAGAGGTTTTCAGGGACAAATCGAAGCTGGTGATATTCATGTGGGGGATGAGATCGTTACCTTGCCTAGTAATGAACAGGCACATGTAAAGAGTATTCATGTGACAGATAAAGAAGTACAGGAAGCGGGTAAAGGACAGCCTGTAACCATTCAGCTTGACAGAGAAGTGGACGTGTCAAGAGGTTGTGTATTGACAGTTAATTCTGATGTTAAGGTGGCAGCATCTGTTACAGCTACTTTATTATGGATGGATGATGCAGAATTAGAAAACGGAAAGAACTTCTTTGTAAAATTGGGAACAAAGTTAATTCCTGGTGTAGTAACAGAAATTTTACATTCTATTGATGTAAACTCTGGAGAAGAGAAACCAGCACAACATTTGAACAAAAACGAAATTGCATTGTGCAAAATCTCATTTGCAGACAAAATTGTTGTAGATGAATTTGATAAACATAAGACATTAGGTGAATTGATTTTGATTGACCGTGTTAGCAATATGACATCTGCTTGTGGTGTAGTAACAGAAATCCATGCGGAAGAAGCTGGATTTAATGAAGGTAAAGTGAACAAACAAGTTCGTGCTGCATTAAAGGGACAGACTCCATTAACCGTAGAATTCCAGTTAGATGATACTGTTACGATGGAATATGTTGAGAAAATCGAGAAGGCATTAAGCTTAGAAGGTAGACATACTTATTTGTATGCTCCAGAAGATGGTGATGACATTTCTACGATTGTAAATCATCTGACAGAAGCTGGTATTATTGTGCTTCTTGCTTTCGATGGACAAAAGGTAGATAAGAGATTACAGGAAAGTATTTCTTACATCAATGATTGGAAGGAAAAGGTTGGAACAGATTTAGAGCAGGTAGCCGCATATTTAAAGAAATTATCAGGTGCAAATAGCGAAATTGCAAAGGATAGAGATTATATCTAATTTAGATGGATAGGCTTTCACTAATTGCTCCATAAAAGAAGAATAGTAAGAACCCAAGAAGTGATAGAAAAAGCTTTTTGGGTTCTTTTCTATGTGGTTGTCTTATTGAAAAAAGTAAAAAAAATATTTTCATTTAGAGAAAGAAATGTTAAAATAAAAGGTAGTGTAATTTTTAGAAACACAGAGTTTAACGTTAAGAAGGGATATGGTAACATGGTTAAAGTTGCAGAAAGAAGAAAGATGGAGAATAAAATTAAACATTCTACTACATTTATGACCTATTATCGTTGTGCCCTTATGGAGATAGAAACGAAACTCAAAGTGTTAAATGAGCAATACTCTTATTTGGAAGATTACAATCCAATTGAAACCATCAAAACCAGATTAAAGACGCCGGAGAGTATTGCTGAAAAGATGGAGCGTAGAGGTCTTACGTATTCCTTCGAAAATATTGAAAAAGAAATAAATGATATAGCTGGCATTCGGGTAATCTGTCCATTTATATCTGATATTTATGTTGTATCAGAATGTTTGTTGCAACAGGAAGGAATTACGTTACTGGAAAAAAAGGATTATATCAAAGTACCAAAAGACAATGGGTATCGTAGTTTGCATTTGATTGTACAGGTTCCGGTATTTTTACAGAATCAAAAACGTATGATGAAGGTGGAAATACAGCTTAGGACGATAGCTATGGATTTTTGGGCCAGTTTAGACCACCGATTGAGCTACAAAAAAGAAATGGATCCGGCAATTACGCAGCAGCTTCATGCAGAATTGATTGCATGTTCAAATGAAAGTGCAAGGTTGGATGAACGTATGGAGGCGGTTCGTAATGCAATTGATAAGAGAAGAAGCATTCGTGATTGGAAGATGCGTAATAATTCATCTGCATTAAATAACGATGAACAGAAAAAAGCAAAATAGATGGTTTCATAGAAAGGCAGGTAGTGATGAAGAAGCAGTGGAAAAAAGGGATAGCGACAATTGTGGCTGTAAGCTTGTTGTTGTTCATTCAGGGATGTGGAAGTGTAGATAAGGCTTCCGACAATGGAAAGGAGAATACCAATACGGCTGCTGCAACAGCAGAAAGTGAAGAGACAAAAGATGTAGAGTATCAGGTGCAAGCTCCAAAAAAGGGAGATACGATTGTAATAATTTCTTTTAAAAACTTTGGTGATGTGAAGATAAAAATGTTTCCAAAAGAAGCACCGAAAGCAGTAGAAAATTTTACAACCCATGCAAAAGATGGATATTATGATGGATTGACCATGCATCGAGTAATTAACCAGTTTATGATACAAGGTGGAGATCCAAGTGGAAATGGTACTGGTGGAGAAAGTATCTGGGGAAAACCATTCGAAGATGAAATTGTGGATTATTTGCTTCCGATACGTGGTTCTCTTTGTATGGCAAATTCCGGCCCTGATACAAATGGTAGTCAGTTTTTTATTACACAGGCTGAAACGGCAGATACAAGTTCTGCGGGAAATTTGACGATCAAGCAGGCAGAAGCCTTTGAAAAATATGGTGGTTGTCCTTGGCTAACAGGCGGTTATACAGTATTTGGACAGGTGTATGAAGGCATGGATGTAGTGGATGCTATTGCGCAGGTGCAGACAGATACTGATACGGCAAAACCAAAAGAAGATGTGGTGATTTCACACATAGAAGTTAGCGAATATGACAAATGATGAAGGAGAATAGAAACAATGGATCAATTTACAGCACTAGTTGAGAAGATTGATGGTTATGTGTGGGGAGTGCCATTGATTACGATGATTTTGTTAGTGGGAATTTATTTGACGATCCGTTTAGGAGGATTGCAAATTAGAAGACTACCAAAAGCGTTAAAATATATGGTAAAAAATGAGGAGGAGGCAGAAGGTGAAGTTTCTTCTTTTGCTGCGTTATGTACGGCACTGTCAGCTACAATCGGAACCGGAAATATTGTAGGTGTTGCCACTGCTATTTGCGCAGGTGGACCTGGAGCGTTGTTCTGGATGTGGATTGCAGCCTTACTTGGAATGGCAACGAAATACGCAGAAGGGGTTTTGGCCGTTAAATATCGTGTATTAGATGAAGAAGGACATGCTCTTGGTGGACCATTCTATTACATAGAAAAAGGAATGGGAGAAAAATGGAAATGGCTTGCAAAAATATTTGCATTTTTTGGGGTAGGCGTTGGACTGCTCGGTATCGGTACAATAACGCAGGTAAATGGAATTACATCTGCAGTAAATAACTTTTTTGATGTAAATAATCAGTGGACCGTTGCTATTTTTGGACGTAAGTATTCCTGGACCGTAGTAATTGCCGCAGCGTTCGTTACATTATGTGTAACATTAGTTTTAATTGGTGGAATAAAGCGTATATCTAAAGTAGCACAGTTCGTAGTGCCATTTATGGCCGGTATTTATGTATTTTTCTGTGTTTTGTTGATTCTTTTAAATATAAAGGCAATTCCTGGAGCGGTTACTACGATTGTACAAAGTGCATTTGGAATGCGTGCAGCCGCAGGAGGAGCGTTAGGAGCTATCATGATTGCAGCACAAAAAGGTATTGCAAGAGGTATCTTTTCCAATGAGGCAGGACTGGGTAGTGCACCGATTGCAGCGGCAGCCGCACAGACAAAAGAACCTGTTCGTCAGGGGTTGGTATCTATGACAGGTACTTTTGTAGATACTGTTGTTATTTGTACGATGACAGGGCTTTCTATTGTATTAACCGGGGCATATCAGGTAAAGGGATTGGAAGGAGTTGCAGTAACTACTTATGCGTTCCAAAAAGGGCTTCCCTTTAGTGAAGATGTATGCAGTTTTATCCTGATGGCATGTCTTGTGTTTTTTGCATTTACAACCATTCTTGGTTGGGATTATTATTCTGAAAGATGTTTAGAATATCTAGTTTCAGGAAAACAATCTGTATTAAAGACCTATCGTTGGTTGTATATTGTTGCGGTATTTATTGGACCATTTTTGACCGTATCTGCCGTATGGACCATTGCCGATATTTTTAATGCTTTGATGGCATTGCCAAACTTAATAGCTATTTTGGCACTTAGTGGTGTAATTGTGAAAGAAACAAAGAGTTATTTTGCACGTTTGGACCGAGGAGAAATCGAAGAGTAAATAGAATAAGAAATGAAAGAGGATGTTGTAGCAAGATTGCACAGCATCCTTTTATTATTAATTGAAAATCCATTGAATATATGCTAAAATTAAAAAAGAACATTATGCGAAAAAGCTTTGAAAAACTGTGGTCCGATGAAAATGTTTCATTAAACTACACATTTTTAATAAAAGTTCAAAACAGGAGGATATAAGAAAAATGGAAAGTTATAAGAGAGAATTTATTGAATTTATGGTGGATTGTAATGTGTTACGTTTTGGCGAATTTACGTTGAAGAGTGGAAGAAAGTCTCCATTTTTTATGAATGCAGGTTTATATGTGACAGGCGCACAGTTAGAGAAACTTGGTGAATATTATGCGAAGGCTATTCACGACAATTACGGAACAGATTTTGATGTATTGTTTGGACCAGCTTACAAGGGAATTCCACTTAGTGTAGCAACTACAATGGCATTTCATCGTTTGTATGGAAAAGAGATTCGTTATTGCTCCAATAGAAAAGAGATTAAGGATCATGGAGATGCAGGTATCCTTTTAGGTAGCCCAATTAAGGATGGCGATAGAGTAGTAATTATTGAAGATGTAACTACATCCGGTAAGTCAATCGAAGAAACATTTCCAATTATTATGGAACAGGGAGATGTTACAATTAAAGGGCTTATGGTATCTTTAAATCGTATGGAAAAAGGAAAAGGCGAAAAGAGTGCATTAAAAGAGATCAAAGAAAAATATGGTTTTGATGCCAATGCGATTGTAAGTATGGATGATGTGGTAGAAGTATTATATAATAAACCATGTAATGGAAAGATTGTGATTACAGATGAAATAAAGAAAGCAATCGATGCATATTATGAACAGTATGGTGCAAAAGAATAGGATTAGAAATCGGACTATTTTCATAGGAAAAGGAGAAATGTAATATGGAAGAAAATGTATATCGTTCCATGAAGTCCATCGGAGTTGGAAATATTGTAATGGGTATTTTAGTTATTGTGTTTGGAATTGCAGCGGGGGTTGCTACTATCGTAAATGGCGCGAAGCTCATAAAAAGAAGAAATGACTTAACCTTTTAAGTGTTGCGCTTTAAAAAGATGGTAGTGATAGAGGCAGCAAATGTTTATTACAAAGGATAATATTATAGTGACAGTCGGGCATTAAGCCCGACTGTTTGTTGTATATGCATAAAATTAAAAAAAAGTTCCATAATAATATTGTTTTAATTTTGGATTACAGATAACTCTGTTACTTGATAAAAAATAGGAGGAGATTTAAAATGTCAAAGGACACATTGGAACTTTTAAAAGAATGCAATGCTGGTTGTAAATCAGCAACAAACAGCATGGAGCAAGTACAGGCATATGTGAAAAACAGGGAATTAAAAAAAATAATAGAACAGTATAATAAAGAACATATACAGATTGGTGATGAATGTCATAAAATACTGGATAAGGCGGGAGAAACAGAGAAAGATCCAAGTCCTATGGCAAAGGCATTTTCCTGGATAAGTACCGAAATAAAAATGATGATAAATGATGACGAAAAGAAAATAGCAAATATTATGGTAGATGGCTGCAATATGGGAATAAAGGCATTGAGCCGATATTTGAATGAATATAAAGAGGCAGATAAGGAAAGCAGAAATCTTACCCAAAAGTTAATTCGTCTAGAGCAAGATTTTATGAACGATTTATTGGTATATTTGTAAAGGTTCAAGCCCACTTCATAAGGCACGCAGTGCCACTTTTATATGAGCAAGTAGCGAATCGGATTGCGAATATCATTGACAAATATAAGAGACACCGTATAGTTACGGTGTCTCTTTGTTATGCAGATTCCATTTCTTCTGTAGCATCTTCTTTATTCTCAGGAACTGGAAGAAGCAGAATATGGACCTTTTCAATTCTATTTTTCTCTACGGAAACTACTTTGTATTCCACATAATGTTCTACTACCGTTTCACCTTCTTGTGGAAGATGATCCAGCAGACTGATGATATGACCTGCAATGGAATCATAATCATCGGACTCTAAATCAAGACCAATGGTTTCGTTGATTTCATCTAATTTAGCTGTTCCATTGGCAATGTATTCTATATCACTGATTTTTTGAATGACATCTTCTTCGTTTTCATCATACTCATCCCTGATTTCACCAACGATTTCCTCAAGCAAATCTTCTAGTGTAATCAGACCAGCAGTAGCGCCGTATTCATCAAGTACAATAGAAAGTGCGATGGATTCTTTTCGCATTTCAATAAGCAATTCAGAAGTTTTTTTAAATTCATAAGTAAAATAAGGTGTTCTCATAATTTTTTGAATTTTAAAATCTTCCTTTGCTCCTTGATAGAAGAAAACATCTTTTAGATTTACAATTCCAATTACATCATCCTTTGTATCGCTATACACAGGAAGTCTGGAAAATTTATCTTCATCAAAAGCAGTTACCAATTCATCATAGGTAGCATCCTCTTTTACAAAACTCATATCAATACGAGGAATCATAACATCTTTAGCTACAGAATCACCAAAGTCAACAACGTTAGTAATCATTTTACGTTCTTCACTCTCGATAACACCATCTTCGTGGCTGGCATCGACAATAGTCAATAGTTCACTCTCTGTCATAGATTCAGTTTTACCATCTGGATTGATGCGTAAAATAATTAAAAAGCAACGAGATAGCTTATTTACAATACATATGACTGGAGTGAGTATCTGTGTTAAAAAGTAAATGATATTTCCATAAGCCAGAGAAATAGACGAGGAATATCGGGTAGCTAGTGTTTTTGGGGTGATTTCACCAAAAATTAAAATTAAAATTGTAAGTACACCAGTACCAATACCAATAACCAAACTTGTTTGCTCTTTTAATCCTGCACGAGTACACATATTTGTCATAAGTGTGGTTGTGAGGGAAGAAGCTGTTAAGTTTACAATGTTGTTTCCAATTAAAATTGCACTGAGTAACTTGGAAGGATTTTCAATCAGTCGTTGCACTGTTTTTGCTTTACGATTTCCTTCGTCTGCAAGCGATTTTATCTTCATCTTATTAACTGTTGTTAAAGCAGTTTCAGCAGATGAAAAGAAAGCAGACATTAAAAGTAAACACAGTATAATTATTAGTTGTGGAACATCACTCGGGTCCAAAAAAATCATCTCCTCTGTATGTGGGAATTGGACAAATCCCTTATTAAAATAATATATACTATTCATCATACAATAAAAATAGTATTCTTGTCAATAACAAGTGATAGACTAGAATATCTATTTATTCTTCGTCATCCTGCACACTTAAAATTTGTCTTTTTCTTGCTAATTCATCACTATCAAGATATTCGTCATAAGTAGTGATTTTGTCAATCAGACCACTAGGTGTGATTTCCATGATTCGGTTTGCAATCGTTTGAATAAACTGGTGATCTTGAGAAGTAAACAAAACAACACCAGGGAACTTCATCAATCCATTATTTAAAGCAGTAATAGACTCCATATCCAAGTGGTTTGTTGGTTCGTCCATAATAAGGACATTAGATCCCATAATCATCATTTTAGAAAGCATAACACGTACTTTTTCTCCACCGGAAAGTACATTTACTTTTTTCACACCATCTTCACCGGAGAATAACATACGGCCAAGGAAACCACGAACATAAGTAACATCCTTTTCTGGCGAAAATTGCATCAGCCAGTCTACGATAATTTCATTACCGGAGAAGTCTTTGGTATTATCTTTAGGGAAGTAAGAATTGCTTGTAGTAACGCCCCATTTATAACTACCTTCGTCTGGCTCCATTTCGCCTGCAAGAATCTTGAAAAGTGTAGTAGCAGCCAAGGTATTGCTTCCTACAAATGCTACTTTATCATCACGATTTATAATAAAGGAAATATCATCCAATACTTTTACACCATCAATTGTCTTAGAAAGGTGTTCAACAGTAAGTACCTCATTTCCAATTTCACGCTGAGGGCGGAAATCAATGTAAGGGTATTTACGGCTGGATGGTTTAATATCATCCAATTCGATTTTTTCTAAGGCACGTTTTCTGGATGTAGCCTGTTTTGATTTTGAAGCATTTGCACTAAAGCGTTGAATAAAATCCTGTAATTCCTTAATCTTTTCTTCTTTCTTTTTGTTTGCTTCTTTCATTTGCTTGATCATTAACTGGCTTGATTCATACCAGAAATCGTAGTTACCTGCATAAAGCTGGATTTTAGCGTAATCAATATCTGCAATATGTGTACAAACTTTATTTAAGAAATAACGGTCATGGGATACAACGATTACGGTGTTTTCAAAGTCAATTAAGAAATCCTCCAACCAACGAATCGCATCTAAATCTAAGTGGTTTGTAGGCTCATCCAGTAAAAGAATATCTGGATTACCAAATAATGCTTGCGCCAATAAAACTTTGACTTTTTGCCCACCATTTAAGTCTTTCATCAAGGTATAATGAAGTTCTGTTTCAATACCAAGACCATTCAGTAATGTAGCGGCATCTGATTCTGCTTCCCATCCATTTAATGTTGCAAATTCACCTTCCAGTTCGCTGGCAAGAATACCATCTTCTTCGGTGAAATCTTCTTTTGCGTAAATCGCATCTTTTTGTTTCATAATATCATATAGACGCTGATTTCCCATAATAACCGTATCTAATACATTATATTCATCGTATTTAAAGTGGTCCTGCTTTAAGAAGGAGAGTCGTTGTCCGGGGGTAATAATTACTTCACCTTTAGAAGGTTCAATTTCACCGGTTAAAATCTTTAAAAATGTGGATTTTCCGGCACCGTTTGCACCAATCAAACCATAACAATTTCCTTCTGTAAATTTAATGTTTACGTCCTCAAATAATGCTTTTTTACCAAGACGTAAAGTTATGTTACTTGCTTGTATCATAAACTATAGAAACCTCACTTTCCGTTCACTAAAGTCAGTATAGAAAAGAAAACTATACCGCTTAAATAAAAAATTCCAATTTAATTGTATCTAAAATCAAGGATTTTGCAAGCTTTTTATAAAATTTCTTCTGTTTAACTTTTTCCTTATCTTTAAACAAATTAAAAAAATATGAATAGTAAATTTATACTGGTGCTTTGTTTTCCCTTGTAGAAATGATGGTTTCGTTGTATAATGATTTAAGTTATGCATTGATTTAAAAGGAGCTTTCTATGAATTTATTGACAGCAGAAAAGATTAGCAGGAATTTTACAGATAAGGTAGTGTTAAATCAGGTTTCGTTGGGAATTAATAAAAATGATAAGATAGGAGTCATTGGAGTAAATGGAACCGGAAAATCTACATTATTAAAAATATTAGCAGGAAAAGAAGAACCAGACGAAGGTCGTGTAGTGAAAGGAAACGATGTTCGGATTGAATATCTTGCACAGACACCGGAATTTGATGATAAATATACGGTATTGGAAAATGTTATCAAAAATCACGAACATGCCAGTGATGGTTGGAACGTTGAAGGTGAAGCAAAGGTTATGCTTGGAAAACTGGGGATTACGGACTGGAATGAAAAACCATCCAACCTTTCAGGCGGACAGAGAAAACGTGCAGCATTAGTTCGTACACTTCTTACACCGGCAGATATTTTGATTTTGGACGAACCTACAAACCATTTGGATAATGCGATGGCAGAGTGGCTGGAAGATTATCTAAATCGGTTTAATGGGGCTTTTATTATGATTACACATGATCGATATTTTTTAGATAAAGTAACCAATAAGATTGTGGAAATTGATAAGGGAAATTTATATATTTATGAAACCAATTATAGTGGTTTTTTGGAATTAAAGTTGGAACGAGAAGAAATGGAGCTTGCAACAGAACGCAAAAAGAAGGCATTATATCGTCAGGATTTGGCATGGATCATGCGAGGTGCCAGAGCACGTTCTACAAAGCAAAAAGCTCATATTCAGCGTTTTGAGGAATTACGTGACAGAGAAAAAATAGAAGAAGTAAAAAATGTAGAAATCACAGCGTTAGCCTCCAGACTTGGTAAAAAAACGATTGAATTGAAGGATATTTGCAAGGCGTTTGATGAAAAGATACTAATTAAGAATTTTTCGTACATTTTTCTAAAAACAGACCGAATCGGAATTGTAGGTGGAAATGGTGCGGGAAAATCTACTTTATTAAAGATTATTACTGGAATTGAACAGGCCGATTCGGGAAGTATTGAAATCGGTCCAACGGTTAAGATTGGTTATTTTTCACAGGAATGTGAAAAGATGAACGGAAAACAAAAAGTAATTGATTATATAAAAGAAGTGGCAGAATATATTGAAACATCTGAAGGTAGTGCGAGTGCCTCTCAGATGCTGGAGCGCTTTTTATTTACTGGAGCGATGCAGTATTCCTTGATAGAAAAGTTATCAGGAGGAGAAAGAAGACGTCTGTATTTATTAAAGATTCTTATGGAGGCTCCAAATGTCTTGATTTTGGATGAGCCGACCAATGATTTAGATATCCAGACGCTTCGTATTTTAGAAGATTATCTTGATACGTTTCCGGGAATTGTGATTACAGTATCCCATGATCGTTATTTTTTGGATCGTGTGGTTCGACGAATTTTTGCTTTTGAGGGAAATGGCGAAATAAGGCAGTACGAAGGTGGATTTACAGATTATTGGCTAAAGACAAGAGAAAAGGAAAAAACAGCAGTGCAACGGGATACAGAAGCGGTTGCAGAGAAAAAAACTAAGAAGAATTATAATAAGAATCGAGAAAAGAAATTAAAATTTACCTATGCTGAACAAAAAGAGTTTGAGACGATTGATGAAGATATTGCTACTTTGGAAGGACAACTGGAGCAGATGGAAAAGGATATATTAGCCAATGCAAAGGATTTTGTAAAACTTCAGGAATTAACCGATAAAAAGGATGAGATACAGCAACAGTTGGATTATAAGATGGAACGATGGGTATATTTAAATGATTTAGCAGAACAAATCCAGGCAGAAAAGGCGTAGGAGGAAGCAGGGTGTCAAAGGAAGAAATAAAAGTCAAAAGAGGAAATGGTATGCCTTTGGGAGTTCATAGAATGGGAAAAAGGCAATGGCAGTTTTCTGTTGCCATGAAACATGGAAAGGAAACCAGCTTAGAATTATTTCATACAGGAGATAAAACCTGTAGTTATAGCCTTGTGCTTGGAAAGGAATATCTGGTGGGAGGTGTTTTTTCTGTTATACTGACCCTGCCGGAGGAGATTTCAGAATATTGCTACCAAATAAATGGTGAAAAAATGCTGGACCCCTATGCCATACAATTGACAGGGAGAGAGCAATTTGGAGAGAATAAGACTAGCAAGGAGGTACATTGTTTAATTACAGAAAATGTCAGAAATATAAGTGAACCTCTTTCGGTCTCTTTTCACGAATTGATTTTGTATCGGTTGCATGTGCGAGGATTTACAAAACATAGTTCATCGAAAGTGAAGAATCCGGGTACGTTTAAGGGAATTGAAGAAAAAATTCCGTATATGAAACAATTAGGCATAAATGGAGTTGTTTTACTTCCTTGTTACGAATTTGACGAGAGAATGGATGAGGAAGAGCTAGGAAAGTACCGTTCTAACTTTTTAGATTATACAAAACCAATTACGCAAAAACAGGACGAGGAACAGGAATGGCCTAAAATTAATTTTTGGGGATATACAAAACGTGCAAATTATTTTGCACCGAAGGCTTCTTATGCGGCGAATCCACTACAGCCGATTACTGAGATGAAGCAAATGGTAAAAAAATTACATGATAATGGAATTGCAGTTTTTATGGAAATGTTTTTTTCGGAAGGAACGAATCAAACACTGATTTTAGAGTGTTTACGATATTGGGTGCGAATGTTTGCCATTGATGGGTTTAAAATAAATACAGAAGTAGTCAATGGTACTTTGATTGCACAGGACCCATATCTGTCTCGAACTAAATTTCTTGCGACTTATTGGAATACAGGAGAATTTTATCACCAGTATGAAAAGATAGATGAGAAAATACTTGCGGAATATAATGATGGTTTTATGGTAGATTGTCGTAGATTTTTGAAAAGTGATGAAGGACAGGTAAATAATTTTGTCAATCGGATGCGGAAAAATCCAAGTCAGCAGACTGTTGTAAATTATATTACCAATACAAATGGTTTTACATTAATGGATTTAGTATCCTATGATATAAAACACAATGAGGAAAATGGAGAACAGGGAATGGATGGGACAGAATACAATTATAGCTGGAATTGTGGGTGGGAAGGACCTACTCGCAAAAAGCAGATTGCGCAGCTTCGGTTACGTCAAATAAAAAATGCCCTTTCTTTTTTACTTTTATCGCAGGGAGTTCCTATGCTTCTAGCGGGAGATGAGTTTGGCAATACACAAAAAGGAAATAATAATGCTTATTGTCAGGATAATGAGATTGGATGGGTTACCTGGAATAAGCAGGTCATGAATCAAAGGATTCTAGCATTTTGTAAAAAGTTGATTGCACTGAGAAAAGCACATCCTGTATTTTCACCAAAAGAAGAACTACGTGGAATGGACTATATAGCCTGTGGAAGTCCGGATATTTCTTTCCATGGTACAAAGCCGTGGTATCCAGACTTGTCTAATTATAGTCGTGTAATTGGAATTATGCTTTGTGGAAAATATGCACCGCTTACGATACGAAAATCAGATAAGAGTTTTTATATGGCGTTTAATATGCACTGGGAGGCACATAGATTTGAATTACCTGTTTTGCCGAAAGGAAAGAAATGGAAGGTAATCATAGATACCTATAAGTTGAATTTGGATTTTGATCAGACAGAAAAGGAGAAAAATAGTCTTCTGGATAAAAAAGGAAAAAGTGGGGAAGAGACATTATTAGAGTATATGGTGAATCCAAGAACAGTAGTTGTGTTTGAGGAAGAATAAGGGAAATAATAAAATCAATAAACTTGTTATATTAGCACTCAATTTGAATGAGTGCTAATATTTTTCTTGACTTTTATGAAAACAGGTATTAAGATAAATACTATCAAGAGGACAGATTTAAAACATAGTTTTTTATAGTAGAAAGACGTTACAAGTAAAAGGAGAGATTTATAATGAGTAGAGAACAAGGTAATTTATCAATTGATTCAGAAAATATTTTTCCGATTATTAAAAAATGGTTATACTCTGACCATGATATTTTTATTCGTGAGTTGGTTTCCAATGGTTGTGATGCCATTACAAAATTAAAAAAGTTGGATTTAATCAGTGAAGTTGAAATTCCAGAAGATTATAAGCAGTCAATTAAAGTAATTGCAGATCCTGAAAAAAAGACTTTGACGTTTGTTGATACTGGTATTGGTATGACGGCAGAGGAAGTAAAAGAATATATTAATCAAATTGCTTTTTCTGGTGCAACAGATTTCATTAATAAATATAAGGATAAGGCAAATGAAGAACAGATTATTGGACACTTTGGTCTTGGTTTTTATTCTGCATTTATGGTTGCAGATAAAGTAACAATCGATACTTTATCTTATAAAGAAGGTGCAAAGCCGGTATTTTGGGAATCAGAAGGCGGCATGAGCTTTACTATGGATGAAGGCAAGAAAGATACATGGGGAACCGAGATTACTTTGTATCTAAATGAGGACAGCTATGAATTTGCAAATGAGTATCGTGTCAAAGAAATATTAGATAAATATTGTTCATTTATGCCTGTAGAAATTTTCTTTGAAAAGGCAGGAGCAGAGCAGGAATATGAAACGATAGATGCGGCTGACATCAAAGAGGATGATGTAGTTGTAGAACGCTTTACAGAAGAAGCAAAAACAGAAGAACGTGAAAATGAAAAGGGAGAAAAAGAAATGGTTGAAATTTCTCCTGCAAAAGAGAAAGCAAAGATTAATAAGCGTCCTGTATCTATCAGTAATCCTACACCACTTTGGACAAAGCATCCAAATGAGTGTACAGAAGAAGAATATAAGGCATTTTATCGTGATGTATTCCATGATTACAAGGAGCCTTTGTTCTGGATTCATTTGAATATGGACTATCCATTTAATCTAAAAGGAATTTTGTATTTCCCAAAAGTAAATACAGAGTATGATAATCTGGATGGAATGATTAAATTATATAATAATCAGGTATTTATTGCGGATAATATTAAAGAAGTCATTCCAGAATTTTTATTATTACTAAAAGGTGTGATTGACTGCCCTGATTTACCATTGAATGTATCTCGTAGTGCTTTACAGAATGACGGATTTGTAAAGAAAATTTCAGAATATATTACAAAGAAGGTTGCAGATAAATTAACTGGTATGTATAAAGTAGACCGTGAAAACTATGAGAAATATTGGGATGATATTAGTCCATTTATCAAATATGGATGTTTAAAGGATGGAAAATTCCAGGATAAGATGAAAGACTATATTATCTTTAAGAATTTAGAGGACAAATATATTACACTTGTTGATTATGTAAAAGCATCCAAAGGTGAAAGCGATGCGGAAGTTGTTGATGATAACGGCAATACTGTAGAGGCAGAGGTTGTAGAGGAAAAGACAGAAGAAAAAGATGCAGAACAGAAAGAACCAGAAAAGACAACGGTTTATTATGTAACAGATATGCAACAGCAAAGCCAATACATCAATATGTTTAAAGAGGAAGGAAAAGATGCGTTGATATTGACTCATAATATTGACCAGCCTTTCATTTCTCGTTTAGAGCAATTGGATGAGACATTACGTTTCCAACGTGTGGATGCAGAGTTAAATGAGGATTTGACAGACAAAGTAGAAGAAGGAGATTTGAAGGAAGAAGAGGATACTTTAACAGAGGTATTTAAAAAGGCACTTGGAAAAGAGCAGTTACAGGTACAGGTTACAAAATTAAAAAATGAAACAGTTTCTTCTATGATTACTTTATCAGAGGATAGCAGAAGAATGCAGGATATGATGAAGCAATATGGAATGGCAGGTATGGACCCTGCTATGTTTGGAGGACAGGGTGAGACCTTAGTTCTGAATGCCAATAATGCTTTAGTGAAATATATCTTTGAGAATAAAGACAGTGAACATGTTCCAACATTCTGCCAGCAGTTATATGATTTGGCAGCATTGGCACAGCGTCCATTGCCAGCAGAAGAAATGACGAAATTTGTAGCCAGAAGCAATGAAATTATGATGTTGTTGACAAAATAAGTGCAATAATTTAGCTGTGAAAAAGTTATTTAGATAATTACAAAAATTGCATAATTTACAATAAAAATGGAGATGCTAATGCCATCAAGATATATAACTTATTTTTAGGAGGAGATTTTTATGAAGAAAAAATGGATTGTATTGATGATGGCATTGGCATTAACTTGTATGAGTGTAACCGCATGTAATGGAAACGACAATAATAACAATTCCACAACTGCAGGGGATGCGACAGATGATGCAAATGGAAATGATACAAACAGCGCAACAGATGATGCAAATACAAATAACAATGGAGCAAACAACAATAATGGAAATGATGGAAGCCTGATTGATGATGTAGAAGATGGCGTTAATGATGCAGTTGATGATGTAGAAGATGGTATTAATGATCTTACCAATGACAACGACAGTAATACAGCCGCTCCGAACGGAAATGGAACAAAAAATGATAATACAACAGCGGCAACTGACAATGCAAATAATAATACAAATAACAAAAATACAAAGGGAAGTACCATTGAATAATTTTTTCTTGTATTTTGTAGAAGAGAGAGCATATCAAATCCAAAGGATATGCTCTTTTTTGCGCTAGAGTTTTGTTTGCAAAACTTTTTGTTTCTTTTGTAGGTAAGAGTTAAAACAATTTATATATAGAAAAGGAAAAGTGTTTTATGTTGCTTTTTAGAAACAAGTTTTCTTTGAAAGGTCATACCACATTTTTGGGCCAAAGTAATAGAAGCTTTGTTTTCTGGTGCAATTTGAGCAACGATTCTGTTAAAAGATAATTGTGTTTTGGCGTATTGAAGAACGGCAGAAACCATTTCTTTGCCATAACCATTCTTTTGATAAGGTTGTGACAGCAGGTAGCCTAGTTCTATTTCTTCCTTATCGTCTATCATTACGGATTGGATTCCGCATTGTCCAATCAATGTATTTGTTCCTTTTAAGAACACACCCCAAATTCCATAATCGTAAAAGGTATAAATTCGATTAATATAGGCACACCATTTTTCTTGAAAAGAAGAATAATTTCCCCATACATCGTTCATAAAAGTTAATATACCTGGTTGTTGATAAATACGATAGAGGGATGGCAAATCTTTTTCACATAGTTCGCGTATTCTTAAACGAGAGGTATCTAAAATGTGAATAGGCTCCTTTTTATAACGAGATAGGATATTAGAAAAATAAGTATAAGTAATACTGTCTATATTTTCAAAACAATAGGAAACTGGGAGAAATTCCATAGTTGGACTATATCCCACACAGTAAAAGTCCTGTTGTTCATAAAACAGAAGTCCTTTCGGAGAATCGCAGATAAGTAGGCAATCCTGCTTAGAGATGGATGGAGGAATGTTATCTGGTTTTATGGTATGTATGTGTACATTTCTTTTTGAAAAAGATGGGGATAACATAGTTAAAAAGTGTTGTTCCTCTTGTTTGTTTTGAAGATCAAGAAATAGAGCAGCCAGCATAGAAACCTCCTAAATACTTATCATTGTTAATGAGATTGTCAAATAAGACCTGAAAAGTATAGCATAAAAATAGGAAATGTGCAAAAGGGTACCGTTATGCGGTACCCTGTGTGTAATGAATCATGGAGGAAACGATAAAGCAGGTATGTTTTTTGATACATGCTAATTTTTTTTGTTATCATATACGATTTTGAAGAGTGAGATACGGTGGCTTTCGTTTAATAATTTTTCAAAAAATAATCCGGTTAGAAACCAAACGGGAGCATAGTCAAGTCGTATCAAGCCATGAATTTGAAATTTTGCCTGACTGTAATCCCAAGGACATAAATGAAAAAAGGATAATATAGATCCTGTAATAAATTCTACGAGGAAAATTAAAATAGTATAAATCCCCCCTCTTATTAATATTGATTTTCCCTTTAAACGTTTACTAATTGGAACAATCAGCATTGCCGTACCGTAGATTGGAAACATCCAGACAGAGGTTCGACATGGAAGTGTCTTGTCACTGGCAGTTATAATCGAACCAAGACCAGTCCAAAAACATTCCAGACACCAGCCTGCAAAACCGCATAAAATAAAACGTTTTAAATATTTCGATATCATAGAAATAGTATTCCCTTGCCAAAGAAAAAAATTCGATAGTTTACTATATTTATAAGGTTTGTGATAATGAAAAAAAGATTGCTTTATAAAGAAAGAAGTAGTAACATTAAAAGTAATTATGCGGTAAATACCGCTACAATTGTAAAGAGAGGTAAAAATAGATGAGTTATGCAGATCAGGTATTTATTAATATGTGTCAGGATATCATAGAAAATGGGACAAGTACAGAAGGTGAGAAGGTTCGTCCAAGATGGGAAGATGGAAGTCTTGCCTATACGATTAAAAAGTTCGGAGTTATCAATCGTTACGACTTATCAAAAGAGTTTCCTGCAATTACATTGAGAAGAACAGGCATCAAAAGTTGCATTGATGAGGTACTTTGGATTTGGCAGAAGAAATCCAATAATATTCATGACTTAAACAGTCATATTTGGGATAGCTGGGCGGATGAAGATGGCTCTATTGGAAAAGCATATGGTTATCAGATGGGAGTAAAACATATTTATAAAGAAGGCGAAATGGATCAGGTGGATAGAGTTTTATATGATTTGAAGCACAATCCATATAGCAGACGTATTATGACGAATATCTATACGTTTCAGGATTTACATGAGATGAATTTATACCCATGCGCATATAGTATGACATTTAATGTGACAAAGCGTTCTGGTGAGGATAAGTTAATCTTAAATGGAATATTAAATCAACGCAGTCAGGATATCTTAACAGCAAATAATTGGAATGTGTGTCAGTATGCAGCACTGCTTCATATGTTTGCGCAAGTCAGTGATATGAAAGTAGGAGAATTAGTTCATGTAATTGCAGATGCGCATATATATGACCGACATATTCCTCTTGTGAAAGAGTTGATTACACGTCCAACTTATGAAGCACCAAGCTTTTGGATTAATCCGGAAATTAAGAATTTTTATGACTTTACACCAGATGATTTCCGGCTGGATAATTATCAGACTGGACCACAGATTAAGAATATCCCGGTGGCAGTTTAACATTGCGAATAAATAATCCTGTCTTATCATATAGTTTGTATTATAGGATGATAAGAGGATGGATGGAATGCAAAAATATAAAAGAATTTTAGCTGGTGTGATTGGAGCTTTCCTGTTGTTTGCTTGTTTTCGTGTGGAATATTACACATACAAATTGCAAAGCGAGGAAACAACTCTAATAGAAGAAAGTCAGCCAGTGGCTTCCTGCGTGACGGAAGAAAATCAAAAAGAAAAAGAAAAGAAGGAACAAAAGGTGGCATATCTAACATTTGATGATGGACCATCCTGCAATACAAAACGAGTGCTGGATGTTCTGAATGCGTATCAGATCAATGCCACCTTTTTTCTGATTGGAAGTAACATTACTCCTGATACCAAACCAATTGTTGAGAGAATGGTAAAAGAAGGAAATGCAGTGGGTATTCATACATATAGTCACGAGGCAAATAAAATGTATGCTTCTGCAGAGGCATTTAAAAAGGATTTTTTACAGGCGGAAGATATTATTAATGCAACTACGGGGCAGAAAGCAAAGCTTTGTCGTTTCCCTTGGGGAAGTGCAAACAATTATTTGAAAAAAATTGATACGCAAGTGCTTCCTTGGTTAGAGGAAAAGGGATACTATTATTGTGACTGGAACGTTAGTGCGGAGGATTCAGTTGGAACTCCTACTGCATCTTCTATTATACGAAATATAAAAAAAGATTATGGTAGATATGAACATCCCATTTTGCTTATGCATGATTCAAATACAAATTGTCTGACTGCGGAAATGTTGCCAGATATTATTGTAATGTTGAAGCAGGATGGTTATAAATTTGATACATTGGACCATATGGAAAAACCATATCAGTATGCAAGAAATTAAACCAGTTCTGCTATTCGGCTGACACCGACATAAACTTCTGAAATTTTATACCAGGTAGAAAAGTCAACCACTCCCGTTTGTGGAAGATTGAATATCTGTTGGAATACACGTACAGCATCTGCTGTGCGTTCACCATAGATGCCATCTTCAGCAACCTTTGGAATTAGAGGATATCCTTTGGAAATTACATTGAGCTGTCTTTGCAGTTGAGCAACCTTACTTCCCGAAGAACCAACGGATAGGTCAGCTCCAGGCCAAGAAGCAGGAATACCTGCTATTTCTTCGGCAGTGGAAATGTACATACTATCTCCGTAGTAATATTTTATAATTTCACTTGCAGAGTAGCCTCTATCACCTAAATCTTTTGAACCCCATTGGGAGAGCCAGTTTGGGCATGTAACACGTCTTCCATCACAATATTGCGTTAAGATTGGTTGAGTGATATTTGGTCGTGCCAGATATTGGTCAAAAATACCATCGACAATTTCAGAGATAGTATCAAAAATATTTCGATTGTGTACCCACTTCTGGTCATAGGCAGTAGATGTGGTGATATTAAAATTATATCCTTTGTTTCTATACCATTCGGTATAAATTCTATTTAAAGTAAAAGATTGAATAGCAAGTACGTTAGCAATAATCGTAGCCTCTGGCCAGGTCGCATAGATTTCGCTGGAAGCTACATTTTTAATGTAATCTTTGTATTTGACATAGTAATCCGTAGCAGAACGATCAGCGGGAGGACCATCATGTACAATGATGTATTCTGGTACAACAACGCGGCTTAAAACAATTTCTCCTGTTTCAGTTGTTGGCTTTGTTTCTGCTTCTGCAATTTTTGGAGGAAAATCTCCATATAATGTATTAGGAGGAATAATATAAACAGATGCAGTTGGAGGAATTTCCTGCTGAATTGGTACCATTACAATATTTTGAATGGATAGAGTATTTGCCAGAACATTAACACCGACAATTTCAATTGTTTCAAAACTGGGTGCACTGATTTGCAGGTTATACTCTGCGTAGGGCATTTCGGCAGAAGGTTCTTGGCTGAGTTCTTCACTTGGAGTTGGCAGAACAATATCTTCTGTCTGACCTACCATATTTGTTTGCGTTTCATAGAATTCATCTTCAGGGGCACCAGTTATACTGATTCGTATTGTGGCATCAACGATTGGTCTTGCATTTAGAATAGAAGTGACCTGCACTTTTAAAGTTCCGCTGGAGTTTTGAGGGGTGTTATTAATTAAAGTTTCCATTTAGAAAACAGCTCCTACATAGGATTTCTTTAGTAAGTATATGATAGAAAGAAAAAAGTGTGCAACATAATTACTATTTTCTAAGAAATTTTAAACGTAATTATGTTACACACGAAAAAGTAGATACTAATTTTGTGCTAGTAATGAGGTTGCATAGTCTAGAGCATCGTCAATATTTTTGCGGAAATTAGCTTCTCCGAGTTGTTGTATAAATCCAGCTTTATCCATTGTGTGGTAAGGTTGTTCTTGTACATGAGAGAATAATAATTTAATACCTTTCTTTTTACAGGTATCATAAAGCCCTTCTAAACTATGAAGTGCAGTTACATCCATGGCAGGAACACCACGCATACGAATAATAACGATTTTTATCTGTCCATGTTCTGCGGTTGTTACATCTAAGAATTTGTCAGTAGCTGCGAAGAACATTGGTCCAATGATTTCATAAACAGCAACGCCTCTTGGAACTTTTTTATAAGAGAGGTTATCCATATCATTTTCATCATCTTCGCCATCATCTAAGTAATTCCAGCCCTGCATTGTAGTAACATCGGACATTCGTTTCATGAAGAGAATAGCAGCTAAAACAATACCAACTTCAATAGCAACTACCAAATCAAAAATTACAGTTAAGAAGAAGGTTGCCAACAGTACAAGAATATCACTTTTTGGAGAGGATTTCAGTAAACGTACAAATTCTCTCCAGCCGCACATATTGTAAGCTACCATGATTAAAACGGCTGCAAGTGCAGGCATAGGTATTAATTTTGCTAGTGGCATTAGCAGAACTAAAACTAAAACAAGAGTAATGGAATGAACGATACCTGCAATTGGAGTACGACCACCGTTTTTAACGTTTGCTGCGGTTCTGGCAATGGCACCAGTTGCTGGAATACCACCAAATAATGCAGAAAAAATATTACCAGTACCCTGAGCAATCAATTCCATATTGGAACGATGCTTGCTTCCAATCATACCATCAGATACAACGCAGGATAACAAAGATTCAATACCTGCTAAGATTGCAATTGTAAATGCTGGAGAGATTAAATTTCGGATCATAGCCAGATTTACGTTTGGAATAGATAGTTTTGGTAATGCGTTAGAAACATTTTCGTAAGAAGAACCAATAGTAGCAACGACAACGTGGTCCCCATTGAGGAACAAAGTTACAATTGTAGTAATGATAATTGCCAGTAAGGAGGCAGGAAGCTTATCTGCGATGGAAGATACAGGTGCAGGAAGCTTGGAAACCAACCATGGCCATATAATATGAATGGCAAGTGCCAGTAATCCAATGGCGAGTGCATATGTATTAATCGTATGGATGTGAGATGCGTAGGATTGAATTTTGTCTAAAAATTCAGATGGAACCGATGCAATGTGTAGTCCCATAAAATCCTTTAGCTGTCCAACGGCAAGTGTTACGGCAATTCCTGCGGTAAATCCGGTGGTAATTGTGTAAGGAATGTATTTAATCAGACTTCCAAAACGGCATAAGCCCATAATGATTAAAATAACACCAGCCATAATTGTGGCAACAATCAAACCATCAAAGCCATAGTCTGGATTTTTTACAATACCATAGATAATTGTAACGAAAGCAGCGGTAGGACCACCAATTTGTACGCGGCTACCACCTAAGAAAGAGATGAAGAATCCAGCAATAATTGCTGTATATAGTCCTTGAACCGGTTGTGCTCCAGATGCGATTGCCAGAGCAATTGACAGGGGAAGTGCAATAATTGCAACAATAATACCGGAAATAATATCCTTTATAAATTGTTCCCTTGAGTAGTGTTTCATGACGGAAAATAATTTTGGTTTTAATTTTTCCATTTGAATAGACCTCCTAGAATTGTGAAATAATATTGTAACCATTTGGATTTAGAAATAAAAAGAATGATAGAATCAAAATAGTTACGTGATTGTTGACAGACCAAAGCAAGAAATGTAGTCTGTAACACGCGACCTCTTATTTTAAACCTTAGTGCTAGATTTCACAAGTAGATATTTTTTTGATTTTCGACAAAAATATTGTGAAAAAGACATAACATTCAAAAAGGGGCTTGTAATTCGTGTATTTTTATGATAGAATCATAACAATTTGAGAAGAAATAAATCTCACAGATTATTCAGTTTGGTACGGGGTATTTTTGAGAGAAAAGAGAAAAATGAGGCATAGAAAGAAAAAAGAAGGTCAATGGTGATTGTTATTTTTTTTTGCCTTTTTCTATATTCAGTTCAAACTGTTGTCAACAAAATAAAGAAGAAAGGAATATGGTGTATTATATGAAAGCTTTTCTTATACTGGAGGATGGAACTGTATTTACAGGTACAAGTATTGGAGCCAAAAAAGAGGTAATCAGTGAAATTGTATTTAATACTTCAATGACAGGTTATTTGGAGGTATTAACGGATCCAAGTTATGCTGGACAAGCAGTTACAATGACATATCCATTGATCGGTAATTATGGTGTGTGTTATGAAGATATGGAGTCTAAGAAGGCTTGGCCAGATGGTTATATTGTAAGAGAGATTTCCAGACTCGCAAGCAACTTTAGAAACGAAGCTGGAATTGAAGAGTTTTTAATTAAGAACGATATTCCGGGAATTGCTGGGATTGATACAAGAGCCCTTACAAAAATATTGCGTGAAAAGGGTACTATGAACGGAATGATAACCACAAATGAAGCGTATGACTTAGAAGCTGTGAAGGCACAGATTAAAGAATACAAGGTTAGAAGAGTCGTAGAAAAAGTTACCTGCAAAGCTGTGTCAGAATTTCAGCCTGGAGATTTAGGAACAGAAGTTGTTCCTGTGAAAAAGAAGGTTGCTGTATTGGACTTGGGAACAAAGAATAACATTATTCGCTGTCTCCTAAAGAGAGGTTGTGCTGTAAAAGTATTTCCTGCAATGTCAAATGCAGAGGATATTATTGCAATGAATCCAGACGGTATTATGTTGACAAATGGACCTGGAGATCCAGCAGAGTGCGTGACAATCATAGAGCAGATTAAGAAATTATATGCATCAGGTATTCCAATTTTTGCGATTTGTCTTGGACATCAGCTTATGGCATTAGCCAACGGAGCTAAGACTTATAAGATGAAATATGGACATCGTGGAGTGAATCATCCTGTGAAGGACTTAGAGAGTGGTCGTGTATATATTTCTTCACAGAATCACGGATATGTTGTAGATGACACTACAATAGATCCAGAGATTGCAAAAGTTAGATTTATCAATGTAAACGATAAAACGGTAGAAGGATTAAGTTATTTAAAACAAAATGTATTTACTGTACAGTTCCATCCAGAAGCATGTGGTGGACCAAAAGATTCTGAATTGTTGTTTGAAGAGTTTATGAAAATGATGGAGGTGTCAAAGTAATATGCCAAAGATAGCAGATATTAAAAAGGTTTTAGTAATAGGTTCTGGTCCGATTGTAATTGGACAGGCAGCAGAGTTTGACTATGCTGGTACACAGGCATGTCGTTCTTTGAAGGAAGAAGGCGTAGAGGTAGTATTATTAAATTCAAATCCCGCTACGATCATGACAGATAAAGATATTGCTGATATGGTTTATATTGAGCCTTTGACAACTGATGTTGTAAAGAAGATTATCGAAAAAGAGAAACCAGATAGTGTTCTTCCAACTCTTGGTGGACAGGCAGCTTTGAATCTTGCAATGGAATTAGAAGAATGTGGATACTTAAAAGACAACAATGTTCGTCTGATTGGTACAACATCTCTTACCATTAAAAAGGCAGAGGATCGTTTGGAATTTAAAAATACCATGGAGAAGATTAATGAGCCATGTGCTGCCAGTGAAGTAGTAACTACAGTAGAAGATGCAATCCGTTTTACGAATACAATTGGTTATCCGGTTGTAATTCGTCCTGCTTATACATTAGGCGGTAGCGGCGGTGGTATTGCACATGATGAGGAACAGTTAGTTGAAATTTGTTCTAACGGACTTCGCTTAAGCCGTGTGGGACAGTGTTTGATTGAGCGTTGTATCGCAGGATGGAAAGAAGTAGAGTATGAGGTAATGCGTGATAGTGCGGGAAACTGTATTACAGTATGTAACATGGAAAATTTAGACCCTGTAGGTGTTCATACAGGTGACAGTATCGTAGTTGCACCTTCCCAGACTTTAGGTGATAAAGAGTACCAGATGCTTCGTACTTCTGCATTAAATATTATTACAGAATTAAATATTACAGGTGGTTGTAACGTGCAGTTCGCTTTACATCCAACTACATTTGAATATTGTGTTATTGAGGTAAATCCTCGTGTTAGCCGTTCTTCTGCATTGGCATCTAAAGCAACTGGATATCCAATTGCAAAGGTTGCAGCAAAGATTGCATTGGGATATACGTTAGATGAGATTCCAAATGCAATTACAGGAAAAACTTATGCAAGTTTTGAGCCAACATTGGATTATTGTGTTGTTAAAATTCCAAGACTTCCATTTGATAAATTTATTTCAGCCAAGAGAACACTTACAACACAGATGAAAGCAACTGGAGAAGTTATGAGTATCTGCAATAACTTTGAAGGTGCACTTATGAAAGCAATTCGTTCCTTGGAACAGCATTTGGATAGTCTTGATACAGGAGAGTTTACAGACTATTCTGTAGAAGATTTATTAGAACAGTTACATGTAGTAGATGATCGTCGTATTTATGTAATTGCGGAGGCTGTTCGTAAGGGGATTCCTTATGAAAAGATTCATGAAATTACTAAGATTGACAATTGGTTCATTGATAAAATTGCAATTTTAGTAGAGATGGAGCAGAAGTTAAAGAGCGAAGAGCTTACCGTAGAAACATTGAAGGAAGCCAAAAGAATTGAGTTTCCTGACAGTGTGATTGCCAGAATGACAGGTAAGACAGAAGATGAAATTAAAAAGATGCGTAAGGAAAATGGAATTGTAGCTGCCTATAAGATGGTAGATACTTGTGCGGCTGAATTTGAAGCAGCAACTCCATATTATTATAGTTGTTTTGGTAGCGAGAATGAAGTAAAAGACGAAAAGACCAAGAAGAGAATTATGGTACTTGGTTCAGGACCAATTCGTATCGGTCAGGGTATTGAGTTTGACTATTGTTCTGTACACAGTGTATGGGCATTAAAAGAAAAAGGATACGAAACAATTATTGTCAATAACAATCCTGAGACAGTTAGTACGGACTTTGATATTGCAGATAAGCTTTACTTTGAACCTTTGACAGCAGAAGATGTAGAAAGTATTGTAGATATTGAGAAGCCAGATGGTGCGGTTGTTCAATTTGGTGGTCAGACAGCTATTAAATTGACAGAAGCACTTATGAAGATGGGAGTTCCTATTCTTGGAACCAGTGCAGAAAATGTAGATGCAGCAGAAGATAGAGAATTATTCGATCAGATTTTGCAAGAATGCAAGATTCCAAGAGCAGCAGGTGGAACTGTATTTACAACAGAAGAAGCATTAAAGGTTGCAAATGAATTGGGATATCCTGTATTAGTACGTCCTTCTTATGTACTTGGTGGACAGGGCATGCAGATTGCTATTTCAGACGATGATATTATTAAATTTATGGAAATTATCAATCGTTATGAACAGGAACATCCGATTTTGGTTGATAAATATTTGCAAGGCAAGGAAATTGAAGTAGATGCAGTTTGCGATGGGGATGATATTTTAATTCCTGGTATTATGGAGCATATTGAGAGAGCTGGTATTCATTCAGGAGATAGTATTTCTGTATATCCAGCACAGTCATTATCAGACGAGATTATTGATACAATTGTGGATTATACAAGAAAACTTGCAAAATCACTTCATGTAATTGGATTGATTAACATTCAGTTTATCGTAACTGAAGATGGTGTATATGTAATTGAGGTAAATCCTCGTTCCAGCCGTACCGTACCATATATTAGTAAGGTAACAAGTATTCCAATTGTAGATTTGGCTACACATGTCATTTTAGGTTCTAAGATTACAGATTTAGGTTATGGATATGGTTTGCAGAAGAAATCTAATTATATTGCAATTAAGATGCCTGTATTCTCGTTTGAAAAGCTTAGAGGTGCAGATATTAGCCTTGGACCAGAAATGAAATCTACTGGTGAGTGTCTTGGAATTGCCTCTAATTTTAATGATGCATTATATAAGGCGTTCCAGGGAGCAGGAGTAGAATTGCCAAAGCATAAAAAGATGATTATTAGTGTAAAAGATAATGACAAAGAAGAAATTGTAGAAATTGCTAGAAGATATTTGAACTTTGGATACCAGATTTATGCAACTCGCGGAACTGCTAAAGTATTAAATGAAAATGGTGTAACAGCGACTCCTGTCAATCGTATTGATCAGGAATCTCCAACATTGATGGATTTACTTTTGGGACATCAAATTGATTTGGTTATTGATACACCAACAAGAGACGATAAAAATAGAGACGGATTTATTATCCGTAGAACCGCAATAGAGACAGGAGTAAATTGTCTTACTGCATTGGACACTGCAAGAGCTTTGATTACAAGTTTGGAAACACAAAAACATGGTGTTGCAGAGGTAATTGATATTGCCAAGATTTAATTTACATTCTGGTAAGTAGAATATAAGGATCGTTGCACAGTTTGTGAACGGTCCTTTTTTGTTTCGACAAGCAATGTAGCAAAATTTTATACTGGTACATAAAAATTATAAATGAGTTGTGTGAATTTTACTAAATTTATAAAAGAAAAGGCAAGAAATATAGCGGAATAGACGGGAAAAAGTTGTATTGATTTTTTTACTGTGGTAATATAAATAAAAAAGGTTTTGAAAAATGTAACTTTTTAATTAAAATATAGAAGAAAATAAAAGAGATGCGATAGCAAAAAATAGCTAATATATGGGATAAGGGTGATACAGGATATGGAAGAAATATTGAGATTGCAAGAGTACGAGCCACTTTGGAATGAATGGCATGTGGAGAAATTAATATGTGAGGGTAATTTATCCAGCGTTTATCAGGTTAATAATGGAAAGAAATCTGCGGTAATTAAGGTTATATCCGTTCCCAAGCTTCAGGCGGATGGAAAAAATGTCAGCCAGTTTTCTTTAGAAAACCAAGAAGCAATGAGTGGTTTTTTCTCGGAAGTAGTAGACGTATTAGAGGCAGAGATTGAGCGAGTCAGTATTCTCAATAATATACCTAATATTTTGAATTATCAGAAACATGAAGCATTTCAGCGAAAAGAAGATGTGGGATATGATTTGATATTGCTTATGGAAAAGAAGCAAAATTTAAAGGATTATATTCAGGAACAAGAACATATAACAAATGAGCAAATTGTTTCGATTGTAAAAGAGGTTGCAATCATTTTAGAGTATGCTCACCAGGAAGGAATTATACATAAAGACTTAAAAATTGAAAATATTTTTATAGATGAAAAAGGGCATAGCATGTTAGCTGATTTTGCGTTAGCCAGAAAAATTGAGGGTTTTCAGTCAAGAAATCAAAGAAAACTAGATGTTACTTATATGGCACCGGAAATTTTATCGGAGTATGACTATACGGTAGAAACAGATATATATGCGTTAGGAGTTATTTTATATTTATTACTAAATGATATGCAAACGCCTCAGGAACTTTCTAATCGAACATTTAAAACTGAGCTTGCAAAACCTGTTCGTGCGGGAGAACGTTTATCAGAGGTGGTTTTTCAAGCAATTTCTTATCGACCGGGAGAACGCTTTTCTTCGGTTGATGCCTTTTTTCAAGCTCTAAATCATTTAACAGAAAAAGATTTTGAATTGCCTTCTGAATATATAGCAGAAAGAGATGCACAAAAGAAAAGACAAGAAGAATTAGAAAGGCTTGAGGCAAATAAGAAACTGGAAGAATTGCGATTAAAACAAGAGGAAGAAGAACGTGCTAGAAAGAAGGAAATAGAAAAAGCAGAAGCAGAGAGAAAAAAACAGGAGAAAGAAGCTCAGCATGAGGAATTAGAAAAACAGGAACAGGAAAAAAGAAAGTTAGAGGAAAAGGAACAGAGCGAACAATTAAAACAAGAAGAAAGAAAACGTAAACTAGAGCAAGAGAGAAAAGAAGCAGAGGAAAAGGAACGGGAGAGACAAAAAAGGCAGAAAGAAGAAATAGAACGCCAAGTAGAACAGGAAAAAATAGAAGAAGATATAAAACGGAAAGAGATAGAGGAAAGTCAGCAGCAGAAAGAAAAAGAAAAGCAAAAGGAGATTCTGCGAGAGAAGGCAGAAGAAGAACGAAGAAGAATTGCAGAAGAAAAGGCGAATGAGGAAAAAATTGATACGGATCATGTTCCGCAAAAGGAAAAAATATCACTTTTAGAGGAAGAAACCTTATCTGGTTCTGCACAGGAACTTCAGACCGCTATTACAAGATTAGAAGAGGCAGAGATAGAAGCGAAAAAAGAGGTGCAAGAAAAGCTAGTAAATGCAGATGGAAAGCTCATATACGATAGAGAACAGGAACCTGTGAAAAATTTTACGGATTACTCTGGTGATTTTAATACGGAAAAGTTGGATGAGGTATTTGAAGATGTTCTAAAAATGAAAAATGAGGAAAAACAGAAAGAAGCTCCATTAGAGGAGATGCCGCAAAAGGTTTCGTTAAGGAACATGATAGAAGAAGTGGATGGCGAACCAGAAGTAAAAATTAGAGCATCTAAAAATGAATATAGTGGATTTTTTGATTTTGATAGTGAGATGTATAAGCCAAAGACAGAGAATAAAACAGTAGAGTATGATAAAAGTATTGATGAAGAGCCATATGAACAAAAAATGGCTTTTTTCCCAGAGGAGGGAAAAAGAAAAAAGGGAATTTTTGCCATATTAATTCTTTTTATTATAATTGGAACGGCTTTAACTTGTTTTCAAAATAAGAATGTGAAGAAGATGTTCAACAATGCATATGAACAGTTACTTTCATTCTATGACAAGCAAATTACATCAATGGAATTAAAAGAAATGGACAAATAATCATCAAAAAGGTGCATTTGGAAAGAATTACAAATGACATAAGTCCGAGACAGAGGGGGCTGTTGGATGAAAAAATATATTAGGGCAATGTTTAAAGGGAGTGCAAAGACAAAAGCCTATTTGTGGACAATTGTTCTTGTGACGCTGGCATCCATAGGATGTTTGGCTGGATGTATAGCAGGTTCAGGTCTGGCATTTGGTTATGTAGCGTTTGGTGGTTTTATATTTTCAACTGCATATTCTCAATTAGGGGTATTTAAGGATGTAAATGCACAAATTAGTGAACAGGATGCATTGGCAAAATCAATCATTAAACAAGGAGAGCGTTCTAAGCCGATAGATAATGCAGAGAAAAGAAAAATGCAGGAAATGGAAGATGGACAGGAGAATGAACTGAATCGTTATACAGAGGAAAATATAAAAAAATATTTGGTATCATATAAAGCGAAAAAAGAAAATTATCGTGTGTTAATTGATTCATCAGAAAAATATAAGATTAGCAAATGTCCTGCCTATGTTTGGAGTGATAAGCATTATATGTTTTTGCTTTTGATGGAAAAAAAGACCAGAATAGTTACCGTTCCAAGGAAGGAAACCAGCGTATTACGTTATGAAAAAGGTGTTATTATTACAGACATGGAAGAATATAAAAAGGTAAAGGATTCTATGTTTTTGGGCAGTCTGTTTAGAGAATTGTATCCGAAATACTATAAAAAGACAGTAAACGGATTAACGACATTTATGAAAAATCTTTTTATTATTGGGGAAGATATTCATATTACGACCTGTTCCGCAAGGGGCATTATTAAGGCAACGGGGTGTCGGTTAGAACTGACAGACAAACAGATTGACAGAAAAAGATTTGGTGGTTATTTTGAAGATATATACAAAGAAAATCTGCTTTTAAAAGAGGGAGCATATACACAGGATGAATATAATGCAAGAATACGGGAGTTGCTTTCTGCTCTGGCGGAACATGAAGAAAAGCAGGAGGTTTTTCAAAAAATTATATATCAGCTTGTACAGTATAATATGATTTCTAGAGAGTATGCGGAATTTTATATGGAATATAGAGGAAAAAATACAGAAAAGAGGAAGGGATAAAAGGATGTTATTGAGAATTGGACAATTATATAAACAAAAGAGTGGAGAATTATGCCAGATTATTGCATTGGCAAAAGATTATGAAACGAAAGAAAACCGAGTTGTGTTTCAAAAACTATATGGAACATTTGAAGTGATGGTATGTTCGGAAAGTTTGTTTGATACTTCTGCAGAACAGTGTATGTTTACGTTAATAGATAGGAAAAATCTGGAAGAATACAACGTGACGGAGGATGTAGAAAGTAGAGAAGAAAAAGTGGAAAAATTTCAAAAAGAAGAAAGTAAGGCTGAAACTATATTTTTCCAGTTTCTTGATGCGGAGAGCAGTAGCGAAAAAATAGAATTACTTGAGAAATTAAAGCCATATTTGGATGTTCGTATGGTTAATAACATTGCCGCTTCGATGGATTTACCATCGGATGAAAATGATGTAGAGGCACAATATACTTTTATTATGCAAAACTTGAAACAAAGAAGTAAATTTGAATGTAGTCGTTTTCGGTAAAACAAAACCAGAGAGAAGCTTATTGACGGTATAAGTTCTCTCTGGTTTTTTGAAATTATAATCGTTGTGAAAGGTCTTCCCATTTTTTCATAAGTTGTTCTAAGCGTTCCTGTATGGAATCCTTTTCCTCATTGTATTTTAAAAGTTCATTGACATCTGTATAGATTTCTTCTTTCGCAAGCAGTTCATCTACTTCCTCATTTCTGGTTTCCAAAGAGGAAATTTCATCCTCTATTTTTTGGATTTCATTTTCCAGTTTACGTTGTTGTGCTTGTTGTTCCTTTTGCTGTTGCCAGTTTAATTTATTATTTGATGGAACAGCTTCTGTGATATTTTTTTGCTGTTTCGTGAAAGTATCTGATGTAGCATGAATAGAATCTTTTTTATCAAGGTAATAATCATAGTTTCCAATAAATTGAAAAATTTCTTTATTTGTTAATTCGAGAATACGTGTTGCCGTTTGGTTAATAAAATAACGGTCATGTGATACATAAAGAACAGTGCCCTTGTAATTATTGAGAGCTTGTTCTAATAATTCCTTTGAAACCATATCCAAGTGGTTGGTAGGCTCATCAAGAATTAGAAAATTAGCTTCAGACAACATCAATTTTGCCAGTGAGACTCTTCCTCGTTCACCACCACTAATATCTCGAATCAGCTTAAATACATCATCATTGGTAAATAAAAAAGCAGCTAAAGTTGTTCTGACTTTTGTTTCTGTTAAATTTGGATAAGTATCATGTATTTCGTCAAAGATAGTTTTATTTAAATCTAATACTTGATGTTCCTGATCATAATAACCGATTTTTACATTGCTACCGAGTTTAATTGTTCCTGTATCTTGGGTGAGTTGTTGGGTAATCATTTTTAAAATGGTTGTTTTACCAGTTCCGTTTTGACCGATAATGGAAACACGTTCTCCACGTCGAATATCAAAATTAATGTCATGAAATAACTGTATGCCATCAAAGCTTTTTGAAAGGTCTCTTACGGTAAGAACATCGTTTCCGCTTGTAATAGAAGGTTCAAAACTAAGATTCATCATGTTCGTTTCGGAGATTGGTTTGTCGATGCGTTCCATTTTTTGTAACATTTTTTCGCGGCTTTCAGCTCGTTTAATTGATTTTTCACGATTAAAGGATTTTAGTTTGGAGATGACTTCTTCCTGATGTTTGATCTCTCGTTGCTGATTATAATATTGTTTTAAAGCTGCATCCCGAAGGCTTGCTTTTTTTGTGGCATAATCACTATAATTTCCCTGAAAAACAGTGGCTTTTCCAGATTCTATTTCTACAATTTTAGAAACCACACGGTCTAAAAAATATCTATCATGGGCAACAATTACAACAGTACCATCATAATTTAATAAATAGGTCTCTAGCCATGCAATAGAATCTAAGTCCAAATGGTTAGTTGGCTCATCCAATAATATAATATCCGGTTTAGAAAGGAGAAGCTTACCGAGAGAAACTCTGGTTTTTTGTCCTCCTGACAACGAGCTTGTCTGCTTTGAAAAATCTTCTTCAGAAAAACCGAGTCCTTTAAGAACTCCTGTAATCTCGCTTCGGTAGGCATATCCATTCTTCTGCTCAAATTCGTGTGTCATAGCTGCATAGCTTTCTAAAAGCTTTTCTAACTTTTCTCCACTTAGATGTGTCATATCCTGTTCCGTTTGTCTGATTTTGTGGTCCAATTCAATAATGTCTTGCTTCATAGACAATAATTCATCATAGATAGTATGTTCGGAGGAAAGCGATTGATGCTGCGCCAAATATCCGACAGAAGTTCCTTTTGCAAAGACAACTTCACCAGAGTCGGGGGCAAGTTCGTTCATAATTATTTTAAATAAAGTAGATTTTCCTGCTCCGTTTGGTCCGACAATTGCAACCTTTTCTCGCTCATTTATATGAAAAGAAACATCGGAAAGAATTACATCTGTTCCAAATGCTTTTGAAATATTTGCACAAGATAAAATCATAAATATATTCAACCTTTCTGTTTTCTTTATCTGTTATAATCCGTTTCTTGTTCCCTATTATAGTGAAACATATTTGATTATAAGTGGAATGAAAATGAATGTCAAATTTTGTGTAGACTACGCAAAATAGGTGTTTGAAAGATTTTGACATAAAGTGCAGTCATTGACAAGGATTTCACAATTTTATATAATATTCTTAATCATAAGAAAGCGTTTTCTTTACAGCAGAGAAAATAGTTATAATTAAAATCTGGAGGTGAAAATGTGGCAGAAAAAGAAATATCAATGGCTGTTATTAAACGATTGCCCAAATATTACAGAAATTTAGGAGAACTATTGGAAAAGCAGGTAGAACGCATTTCGTCGAAAGAACTAAGTGAGCGGATGCAGGTAACAGCATCACAAATTAGACAGGACTTAAATAATTTTGGTGGTTTTGGACAACAGGGATATGGATATAATGTGGAATATTTGTATACAGAGATCGGAAAAATATTGGGTCTTACCAGAAAATATCATATGATTGTAATTGGTGCAGGAAATTTAGGACAGGCAATTGCAAATTATACGGATTTTGAAAAGTTGGGTTTTGTTTTAGAGCGGATGTTTGATAAGAAAGAATCTTTGATAGGAACAGAAATCAGGGGAATAAAGATTTCGGATGTTTCAGAGTTAGAGTCATATATGAAAAAATACACTGTGGATATCGCAGCAATTACAATTCCTAAGGAACATGCACCGGAACTTGCAGCGTCGCTAGTTAAATGGGGAGCTCGTACAATATGGAATTTTGCACCGACTGATTTGCACTTACCAGAGGAAGTGAAGGTAGAAAATGTGCATCTAGCAGATAGTTTGATGCGGTTATCATACAGTATAAAAGAGGAATAAGGTGGGGACAGAAGAGAAGAAAAGAGGGTGGTAGGATGTTTAAGGGAAGGAAAAAAAATGAAGTAGAAGATATAGAAGAAGAACGCTTTCTGGAACGATTTCGGGGAGAGGATACGCCTATCTTGATTTTAGACGAACGTTGGCTTCGGATTTTTCCAGATAATTATAAAACATCACAGATAAAAAAGTTAGAAAAAGAATTGAGAGAGGCATTTGTGCATCAGGCGAAACTCAATTCAGACATTGAGAATGCGGAAAAGACAAAAAAACAATTGATGGATCGTATTATTAAATTTATGAATGCGGCACAAGTAAGTGAAAAAGAAGCAAAAAGGCAAGAGAAAAGTCAGGAATTTATAAAAGACATCAATGTTCAGCTTACGGATTTAGAGGCAGAATATGAGAAGATGCCAGAGACAATAAAAGAGCTGAATGAAGAACTTTTGATTGAAAGCCTTCGTGTTTGTTATCGAAGAATGAAGCAGAATAAAGAGCAGATGGTAGAGCAAAAAGAACTGATTGCAGAAGCAAAGGCATTGTTAGAGGAAAGAACAAAAGAAAAGGAAAGGATTCAAAAGGAAACAGAGCATATTTTTACATTTATGCATCGTATCTATGGATCAAGAATTATTGAATTGTTTGATGAATTTGATGAAATGGAAGAGGAAGAATAAGATGATTATTGGGATTGGGACCGATATGATAGAAATACAGCGCGTAGTAAAGGCTTGTGAAAAAGAAGCTTTTTTGCTACGCGTTTTTTCTGAAGCAGAGCAAAAATTGATTGAACAGGATAAAAAAAAGGCGGCAGACAATTTTTCGGTAAAAGAAGCGGTTGTAAAAATGTTTGGAACAGGGTTTCGCAAAGTAAAACCGATTGAAATTGAGGTGCTTCGAGATGCATTAGGAAAGCCGTATGTACAATTATATGGGAATGCAGAGTGTTTGGCAAAAGAGCAGAAGATTACGCATGTACATGTGAGTATTACGAATACAAAGGAATTTTCTAGTGCGTTTGTGATAGGAGAGTGTAGAAATGAAGTATGTAATAAATAGTGAACAGGCAAAAGCAGTAGATAACTATACAATTAATGAAATCGGGATACCATCGCTTGTATTGATGGAGCGGGCTGCTGTTAGTGTTGTGCAGGAGATTGAAAAGAAAATTACAGATACGGATAAAGTGTTATGTGTTTGCGGAGTCGGAAATAATGGTGGAGATGGTATTGCTGTTGCAAGGATATTACACCAAAAAGGCTATACAGTCTGCTGTCAAATGGTGGGGAATTTAGAAAAAAGCTCGAAGGACAATACAAAACAGAGACAGATTGCTGAAAAAATAGGTGTTCCTTTTGTGAACAATCGCCATTTACAAGAATATACTATAATAGTAGATGCCATATTTGGAATTGGTCTTTCAAGAGAGGTTTCTGGCGTATTTGCAGAATGGATTAAGAAGATAAATCAATTGCATGCATATGTTTATGCCATAGATGTACCATCAGGAATTCATACAGACACAGGACAGATTATGGGATGTGCAGTATATGCAGATACTACAGTAACATTTGGGTATAGAAAATTGGGAAGTATATATTATCCTGGAACAGAGTATGCAGGAAATGTTATGGTAACAGATATCGGTTTTGCAAAAGAATATGAGAAATATTTTACCCATTATACATACGAGAAAGAGGATATTAAGAAATATATGCCAAAAAGAGCAGCATATTCCAATAAAGGAACATTTGGTAAAGTTTTGGTGATTGCTGGGAGTAATAATATGGCAGGAGCTTGTTATTTATCCGCATATGCAGCTTATGAGATGGGAGCGGGATTGGTAAAGGTAATTACCCCAAAGGAAAATCGAACCATTATTCAGCAGCTACTTCCAGAGGCTGTTTTACATACATACGATATAGAGCATATTGAGCGACAAAAGAACGAATTAATTCAGGATATAAAAGATGCAAGGGCGATTGTAGTCGGACCTGGAATGGGAATAAATGTAGCTTCGGAAAATTTATTAGACTGGGTATTTCATGAAACGGATGTGCCAACGGTGATTGATGCGGATGCCATCCAAATTTTAGCTGGAAGACAAAAAGAGATACCAAAATTTGATGGAAAGAAATTAAAATGGATGTTACGGGAAAATATGATAATAACTCCTCATTTAAAGGAAATGGCAGACTTGCTAGGAGATAAGAAGCATTTATTAAGCATGCAGAATCAGCAATTGGATATTAGAGAGATTGCCAGTGAAAATGAAAATATTTTAGTGCTAAAAGACGCACGTACTCTTGTGGTACAAAAGGAAAAGTGCTATATTAATTTATCAGGAAACAGTGGAATGGCAACGGCGGGGGCTGGCGATGTATTAACCGGCATTGTGTTAGGTTTATTGGCACAAAAGGTTGAACCGTATATGGCGGCTACGCTAGGTGTATATATTCATGGAATCGCAGGTGAAGAGGCAGCGAAAAAAAAGGGAACATATAGTGTAACAGCAAGAGATTTAATTACCATGTTGCCAAAGGTACTTATGCAACAGGAAGAAATGTAAGCAAAGTAAAACAAAAATTAAAAAGAAAGGAAAAGGCAAACAGGATGTAATGTTTGCACCTTCACAAGTAAGGATAGGGAATATGACAATGAAAGAATACTTTAGAGTTCATGCAAATATTTATTTAGATCGGATATGCAATAACATAAAACGTACAAAAAAGATTATAAAAGATGGAACAAAAATTATGGCAATTGTAAAGGCAGATGCGTATGGTCATGGTGCAGTAGCTGTTGCCAAGGCATTATATCCAATGGTAGATGCGTATGGTGTTGCTGTCATTGAAGAGGCAATAGAACTTAGAAAAGCGGGGATCGATAAGGATATTTTAATTCTGGGTTATACACCAGAACCTTATGTTGAAGAGTTGTTAGAGTGGGATATTACTGCAACTGTTTACTCATTAGAAATGGCAAATTGGATTTCTCAAAAGGCAGACGAAAAAGGGAAAAAAGCCAAAATCCATATTAAATTAGATACGGGGATGAGTAGAATTGGTTTTGCATTGACCGAAGAGAATATACAGATTATAAAGAAAATAGCAGAAATGAAAGGAATAGAAATTACAGGCTGCTTTACACATTTTGCCAGGGCAGATGAGAAAGACTTAAGTTTTACAAAACTGCAATTAAACCGCTTTAATGCATATGTAAAACAGATTGAGGAGGCAGGTGTTAAAATTCCATTGAAGCATATTTCAAATAGTGCGGGAATTATGGAAATGCCAGAAGCAAATTTAGATATGGTGCGCAGTGGAATTTCAACTTATGGTTTATATCCTTCTGCTGACGTGGAAAAAGAACGGTTGTATTTGGAACCGGCTATGGAAATTATGGCTTATGTATCCCATATGAAAGAGTTAGATGCAGGCGTTGGTATTAGTTATAACAGCACTTTTGTAACAGAAAAAAGGACGAAGGTAGCAACGATTCCGGTAGGATATGGAGATGGGTATCCAAGAGCATTATCTTCTAAGGGATATGTACTTCTTCATGGAAAGCGTGCCAAGATTTTAGGTAGGGTCTGTATGGACCAGTTTATGGTGGATGTAACAGAAATACCAGATGTAAAAGTGGGTGATCGTGCCGTCTTAGTTGGAAAAGATGGAGACGCTTCCATTACAGTAGAAGAATTAAGTGCAATGGCATATTCTTTCAATTACGAATTTATTTGTGATGTAGGGAAAAGAATACCTAGAGTCTATATAGCAGATGGAAAAAAGATAGGAACTTCGGAATGCAGAAATGTTGTGTCCATGCAGGAAGACTAATTTTATAGAAAATGGAAAGAAGCAGGGCTAAGAAGTTATAAATTTTGTAAAAGTTCTAGTGAAAGGAAGAATACCAGAATACTTCAAAAAAAATTGGAAATACTGATTTACAAGAAACAGAGTAATTCAATTTTTAATCTTTTAAATGTATATAAAAACAAAAGGAAGATAGATGGGAGTAAGTATGGTTATTCGGCGTGGAGATATATTTTATGCGGATTTAAGACCCGTTGTTGGGTCAGAGCAGGGAGGAATACGCCCTGTTTTGATTGTACAAAATAATACAGGAAATAAACACAGTCCTACGGTAATCTGTGCGGCAATCACATCACGCATGAACAAGGCAAAGTTGCCGACGCATGTGGAAATTTCAGCAAAGGAAAATGGGATTGCCAGAGATTCTGTTATTTTATTAGAACAGGTAAGAACGATTGACAAAACCAGATTAAAAGAACGGATTTGTCATTTGGATGGTGAAGTATTAAAAGAGATAGACAAGGCATTATTGATTAGTCTATCGTTGCATATAGGTGCTTAAGTTACATAGAGGAAATTTGGGGAAACAAAAGAAGGAGACAGAATTGTGTTTGAGATAAAAAAGTATGCTATCAGTATTATTGCTACAATTGTCTTAATTGTGGTGGAATCTATGGTATCTTGTGGTATGGCTGCGTTTTCCAATTTAAGTGTATTGGATATAAAAAAAAGAGCGGAAGATGGGGAGAAAAAGGCTGTTAGATTATTGTCTGTTATGGTACAAATAGAGAAGTATAAAAGTTTTGTCTCGTTACTGATGACAACGCTAAATCTGGCAATTGGTTTCTTCTATTCAAGAAGACTGTTATACTGGTCTGCAATAGCGACCCCGTTTTCTACAGATACTACTAAGGTCATAATTTTAAATAGACTTTTTCAATTTGTTGGAATGCTTCTTTTGATATATCTTGTTTTTTTAGTAGGAAATGCAATTCCGGGCAGGGCAGCATTAAAAAAATCGGAAGACAAAGCATATCATTTTTCAGGATTACTTTTAGCAATGATGAAAGTTTTTCGTGTGTTTGTTCTTTTTATAGAAAAAACGGTATATATATTATTTTATATTACTGGGCGAAAGTGGTCAGAATATCAGGATAGTGTGACAGAAGAGGAAATCCGTTTTATTGTAAATGAAGGATTAGAACAGGGGGTATTGGAGAATACAGAAGTTGAAATGATTTCTAATATTATGGAAATGGATGAAAAGGAAGTTCGTGATGTGATGACCCGAAGAACGCAAATTCAGGCATTAGATGGTAATATTACAATAGAAGAGACGATACAGTTTATGCTTGAAGAGTCTTATTCTCGGTTTCCAGTATATGAAGGTGACATTGATAACATAATAGGAATCGTATTTTGGAAGGATATTACAAAATACTATATTCAAAAAAAAGATACGAATATGCCTATAAAGAATTTAGCTAAGAAGGCATATCTGGTTCCAGACACGCAGAAAGTTAATGTGTTATTTCAGGAAATGCAGATAAAAAAGATAAGTATGGCAATTGCGATTGATGAGTATGGCCAGACTGTCGGTATTGTTGCAATGGAAGACATATTAGAAGAAATTGTGGGAAATATTTATGATGAGTTTGATGCGGATGAAAGAATGATTATCAAACAGAGAGAAGGACGATATTTCATGCGAGGTTTAGCTAGCTTGGAGGATGTTGCAAAGGAATTGAATTTACATATGGACAAAGAACTGGAAGATTATGATACATTAAATGGCTTTCTGATTTCTCAAATAGGACATATTCCAAACGAAAAGGAAAAAGTAAATATTATTTATCAGGGATATGAATTTCGTGTTGTAGATATAAAAGACCGAATGATACGATTTGTTCGTGTTCATAAAGAAGAAAAGGAAAAGGTCATGCCATAAGGCATGACCTTTTCCTGGAAATTTAATTTCCAAAGCGTATAATAGGGTGGGAGTAGAAAGTGTATAAAACACTATCTATGTTTATTACTATAGTATAAAAATGTGGTCAAAGTGTGTTCTTTTTGTGAAAAGAAAATTCATAAAATAGGTAGATGAGTAAGTTTAGAATTTTATATAGCAAAAAAGCAGAACTGCATGAATTATGCACTCTGCTTTTCTACATCATTTATAAACTTGGAAGGAGAAGAATGAAAAAACATTTTAAACTCACTAAGAGTTTAGCAAGTTTTCATTACTTATGTATTTATTATAGGCAAAAAATGTGTGCCTGATATGTCGGAAATGAAAAAAAATTATGAACACTCGTTCATAATTGGAAAAAATATGCAAACTTATATAAAAGAAGAATTATTTATGCTTTAAGCAGGTTATTCGTTAAATTTCTGGTAGTTTTAGTAACTGACTACAAAAAGATTTAAATTTAGATTGGAAAGTGAATATGAAAATAACAATTTTGTGTGTAGGAAAAATAAAGGAAAAATATTTTAGAGATGGAATTGCGGAGTACAAAAAAAGGTTATCAAAATACTGCAAGTTAGAAATTATTGAAGTGGCAGATGAAAAGACGCCTGACAATGCCAGTGAAACAGAAGAGTTGCAGATTAAAGAAAAAGAAGGACAGCGAATGGAAAAACACTTAAAAAAAAATGCTTTTAAGATTGCACTGGCAATTGAAGGAGAGATGATTGATTCGGTACAGCTTTCAAAAAAAATAGAACAATTGGGTGTGAATGGGCAAAGTCATATTATATTTGTTATTGGTGGCTCCCTTGGAATTGCACCAAGTATTATGAAACAAATGGATTATAAATTAAGTTTTTCCAAAATGACATTTCCGCATCAATTGATGCGAATGGTATTGTTAGAACAGATTTATAGAAGTTATCGAATTATAAATGGAGAACCATATCATAAATAATTTAGAAAGGAAGTATCAAACAAAAAATGTCTATTCGGATAAAATATTTGGAAACAGCAGCAACTGGAGAAGACGTGGACTTATCTTTCTTGGAAGAATTGGGAGAACTAATATGTTTGAATGTAGAGTCTGAGAAAGAAATGTCGGAAGTAGTTCAAGATGCAGACGTAATTATTGTAAATAAATTAAAAGTAAATGCACAAACCATAGGAAAGGCAAAAAGGCTAAAACTTGTTTGTGAGGCAGCAACGGGAATTGACAATATAGATATCGCATATTTAGAGCAAAGGGGAATTGAATGGAGAAATGTTGCTGGATATTCTACGGATGCAGTTGCGCAGCATACATTTGCAATGCTATTTTATTTAGAAGAATCTCTTGCATATTATGATCAATATGTAAAAAGTGGTGCATACATAAAAAATACAGCTTTTACACATTTTGCAAAGGGATTTCATGAATTAGCAGGGAAGACTTGGGGAATTATTGGCTTAGGAACCATTGGACGTAAAGTGGCAACGATTGCTCAAGCATTTGGGTGTCATGTGATTTATTATTCTGCATCTGGGCAAAAAGTACAGGAAGGATATGAGCAAGTTGATTTTGATACATTGTTAAAAGAGTCCGATTATCTATCGATTCATGCACCTCTTAATGAGAATACCATGCATTTAATGAATCAGAGTGCATTCGGAAAAATGAAGAGGAGTGCGATACTGATTAATGTGGGAAGAGGCCCCATTGTTTCACAACAAGCATTGTATGACGCATTAGTAAATGGTCAGATTCGGGCAGCAGGGCTTGATGTTTTAGAAAAAGAGCCGATGCAGCCGGATAATCCGTTGTATAAAATAAAGGATAGTGCTAGATTATTAATTACACCACATATGGCTTGGGCAGGGGTAGAAGCGAGGAATCGTTTGATTCGTATGATAGCGAAACATATCCGTGAGGTATGCAAGGTGTGAGAAAAGGAAATAACTGTAGGTAAAACATGTATAAACAGGGAAAGATTAAAAATTATCAGTTATTTAACCCCACAAAAGAGGAATTTGTTTCTCTTTTTGAACGTGCTGGATTTAAAAATGTTGTTGCACATACAAAAGAAGGAACCGATTGGATTTGTGTAGAAGGAAGAAAATGCATGTAAATTGCAGTTGACTTTGATAATAGCATTTTTCATTAAGTTTTATCGGACAGTGAAAACGAAGAATAATAAGGAGAAATAAGATGAAGGAAATTGGACATATCGAAACTGACTTTGTAGAAAAGTTTGGAATACCGCGTCAAAGTGGCTTGATAGAAGAAACAAAGGCAAAAATTATTTTTGAACCGGAATATCGGACTTGGGATGCATTTAAGGGGCTAGAACAATATTCACATATATGGATTTTGTGGAAATTTTCAAAAGCATTACGGAAAAACTGGGCTGCCACGGTAAAGCCACCAAGGCTTGGTGGAAATAAGCGAGTAGGTGTGTTTGCAACGAGGTCGCCGTTTCGTCCAAATCCAATTGGATTATCCAGTGTGAGATTAGAAAAGATAGAGCAGGATGAAAGATTTGGAACGGTGATACATGTGTTGGGGGCCGATTTAATGAATGGCACACCGATTTATGATATAAAACCATATTTAGCATATACAGATAGTCATCCGGATGCAGTAGGAGGTTTTTCAGATTGTGTTAGGGACTATAAGCTATGTGTGAATTTTCCTAAAGAACTACAAGAAAGGTTCAACTTAGAATTTGTAACATGTGTTACAAAGATTATTGAACAGGATCCAAGACCATCGTATATAGAGGATGAACAACGAATTTATGGTGTAAGCTATGCAGGGCATAATATTAGATTTAAGGTTGTGCATAATATAGCTACTATTTTAGAAATAAAGTAATAAAGCGGAAATCTAAGAAAATGTACAGTGATTTCCGTGTTGGTTTAAGGCGAAAATTGGGGATTTGGAAAGAAAAATAAAAAAAATTAAAAAAAGAT
>JBNMLH010000024.1:0-42556 GCA_050875145.1 Lachnospiraceae bacterium | reverse complement strand
TTTGTTACCTTAACTACTTTCTTTTCAGCCTTAGAAAGACCAGTAACCTTGTTTGTAGCAGAAGCTGTTACTGTGAAAGATTTTTTCACTCCTACTACCTTGTTTGTTGCTGCAGCCGCTGTGATAGGACCAGAAGTCACTGTTAAAAGTTATGTTAGGATTTTCCCTGTACTTCTAAATAGGTCATCATGGCATCACATAATTTGGAAAGTGCATCTTGTTGTTGATTGGTATTGTCTGGATTTGAAGTTTGCTTAGTCGGTATAAACACTTGGGAAAACAATTGAGAAAAGGTAGTCTCTAATTGTGTTTGGCTTTTTGGTGGTGTAGTAGGGATTTGATTGGAACCTGTTTCTTCATGCGTGTGTTCTAATAAGTGAATGGACTGTATCAAATCCTTTTGACAGGTATGTGTATAAATGTTTGTTGTTTTTAAATCGCTATGCCCCAATAATCGTTGAATAGATGTAATGGAAGCCCCTTTTGCAACCAGTGCAGATGCAAAACTGTGACGCAGACAATGTGCGGATATTTTGTCATTTACACCAGCTTTTTTTGCATAGGAGTGAATCTTTTCGTTTAGATATTGGGGACTAAGTTTTCCTGTCTTTTTGGTAGCAAAAAAGTAGTCCGAATCAGAGTCACGATAATTTTTCAAATAGTCTCTTAGGATTTGTTCTAATTCATTATTAATAGGAATTGTTCGGTCTTTTTTTCCTTTACCACAGACTACATGGATTTCCTTTCTTAGAAAATTTACATCATTTAATTTTAGGTGACATAATTCTGAAATACGCAACCCACTTTGACAGATGGTGGCACAGGCCGTATAAATCAATGGATGGTCAATGGCTTCCAGAAAATGTTGCATTTCTGCAATGGTCAGATAAATGCGTTCCTTTTTTTCTACACGTATATCCTCTAGCCACAGGGTAGGGTTTTCTGTGGTATATCCCCAGCGTACACTAAATTTCCAAAAGGAACGAAAGGTAATGATATAGTTTCTCCTCGTTCGTCCGCAGGTACCACATTCCTTTTTATAGGCGAGGTAGGCAGATAAATCCTCTAGCGTAATATTAGATAGTAATGGTTCATCCGTTTGCTGTGCCTTTAGAAATTGATGTAATTCCTGTAGGGTAGTGCGATAATGGCGCACTGTGTGGGGACTGCTATCTTTATTTTGCAGATGTGCTAAATAGCAGTCGATTGTCTCTTGAAAGGTGCAATCTTTTTTTGTATATTGCTTCATAGTATCAACCCCCTTTGGTGTTTATTTTATCTTATTTTTATAATTCCTAAAAGAGTTGAGTTTTAGTCATATTTTTTTGTGATTAAATAATGGAGAAAATATAAAATTGAAATTGTGCAATATGTCTGTTTTTATGTCGAAATAAAATGCAATGTGTATAATTAATTTCACGGAAAAAAGGAATAATATGGAAAATTAGATAGACAGGAAAATTATTTTTAGATATTATGTGGAAAATAAAAATAGGAATACCTATGTAGCACTATCTTATATCGGTAATAGGTTGCTTTTTTAATAAAAACCTGTTACAATAAAAATCTATTTTGCTATGTGGATATGCTTTCCATATAAGATATCCATTTTCAGAACACAAAATAGAGTTCAAAAGGTCGTTCGACCGAAGTTTCCCGATTAAGAAAGAAAACATATGTACTGGAATTTGGGCTTGGATTCTGCTATACTAGGGAAAAAGACATTTCCTTTTTATAGTAGAAAGACCGTGTTCTGGGTTTCAGACAGAACAAAGGAGAATGTCTATGGAAAAAAAGAAAAACGAAAATGAACAGGAAACAAAGAAACAGATTTCAACAGGGCAGGGAGGAGACAACCATTCGATTATCTGATTGTTTTGAGGATGATGGAGTAGAACCTTGTGTCGAAGTGGTGGCACGCATGATAAACATCAACTATGGAAAGAATAAAGGATTGATGGAACACTGTAAACCGTTGATGGATTATGCCATATTTGTAAAAAAGGTGCGGGATTATACAAAGGCTGTTTCATTGGAGATTGCAGTAAACCGTGCAATTGATGAATGTATTGAAGAAGACCGTTTGAAAGAGTTTCTGGAACAGCATCGAGCAGAGGTGGTGGATATTATGTTGGATAGTTATTCATTAGAAAATTATACGAAGATAATGGAATATGAAAAAGAACATCTGGCAAAAGAGGTACAGGAGCTACAAGGGCAAAAACAGGAACTGGAAGAGAATTATCAAAACAGCATTATAGCAATGGTACAGATGGCACTGGAATTTTGTGCAAACGAGAAGGATGCCATAAGTAAAACTGCAGAAAAGTGTCATGTGAGCATAGCGTTTGTGACAGAGTTGTGGAATGCCAGAAAAGATATTTGATTACTTATTTTTTTGGAGGTTTGTAGTTTATGAATTTTTTATTTACACCTTTTTCTGAACTGGAAGAGTTTAATAAAATACAAATGAGTATAAAAGGCAATCATACTCCGGTGCAGGTGACCGGGTGTATGGATTCGCAAAAGGTACATTTGATGGCTGGCTTGGGAGAAGAGTATTTATATAAAGTAATTATTGCAGAGAATGAGATAAAAGCAAAGGAACTTTATGAGGACTACAAACTATATGACCGACAAGTATACCTGTACCCTGCAAAGGATGCAATTTTTTACAATGCAGATATTCGTGGAAATGCTATTGTACGACAGCGTTTAAAGGTGCTTCGTGGATTGATAGAGCAAACACCTATGTGCGTGATTACTACAATGGACGGTGGAATGGATAAGCTGTTACCATTAAAAAGATGGGCAGAGAATGTGCTTACGATTGAAGAAGCGGGGATTGTTGATATAGACAAGATAAAACGGAAGCTGGTACATATGGGATATGAACATGTGGGACAGGTAGATGGAAGTGGACAGTTTGCTATTCGTGGTGGCATTATTGATATTTATCCATTGACAGAAGAAACCCCTTACCGTATCGAATTGTGGGATGACGAAGTGGATACGATTCGTGCTTTTGATGTAGAGAGTCAGCGTTCAATTGAAAATGTTGACTCTCTTAAGGTGTATCCAGCCACAGAAGTAACGCTTAGTAAAGAAGAAATGGAACAGGGCATCCGAAAACTGAAAAAGGAACTGAAGGCACAGACCGAGATGTTGCGAGGGGAGTTTAAGACAGAAGAAGCGTATCGGTTGGAGCAGACCGTATCCGAATTTATAGAAAATCTTAAGCTCTATGGTGCCAGTGCCGGAATGGAAAGTGTCATGGATGTATTTTTTGAGGAAACAGAGAGTCTGTTTGATTACTTCCCAAAAGAAAATACCTTGTTTTTTGTAGATGAACCTTCTCATGTGGAGGAGCGTGCCAATGCGGTGGATTTTGAATTTCAGGAGAGTATGAGTCATCGTTTGGAAAAAGGATATTTATTGCCATCGCAGGCAAATGTAATTTTTCCTTATGAGAAGCTCGTAGCAAAGCTGATAGGAAAAAAGACGGTTCTTCTCAGTATGTTAGATTATAAGGCAAAGCATTGGAATGTAAAAGAAAAGGCAGATATGATGGTTACATCTGTTGCACCGTATCATCATAATTTTGAAATGCTTGTGAAAGATTTAACAAATTGGAAGAAGAAGGGGTATCGAGTCGTATTGTTTTCTGGTTCTATGAGCCGGGCAAAAAGGCTGAGTGAGGACTTAAAACAATATGAGTTATCTGCCTTTTTTCATGAGACAGGATACAGGGAGCTAGAACCGGGAACTATTATGGTTACAACGGGAAATTTGCATAAAGGTTTTACCTATCCGCTGATTCAGGTGGCATTTGTATCGGAAAGTGATATTTTTGGAGAAAAGCAGGCAAAACGAAAGAAAAAGAAAACACAGTATGATGGAAAGTCTATTCAGAATTTTACGGAATTAAATATCGGTGATTATGTTATTCACGAGAATCATGGTGTTGGTATTTATAAAGGAATAGAAAAGATTACAGTAGATAAGACCGTAAAAGATTATGTAAAGATAGAATATGCAGATGGAGGCAATTTATATGTGCTTGCCACAGGACTTGAAGTGTTGCAGAAATATTCCAGCGGAGATGGAAAAAAGCCGAAAATGAATAAGCTTAATTCGGCTGAATGGAAAAAGACAAAAAGCAGGGTACATTCTTCCGTTCGTCGTGTAGCGAAAGAATTGGTAGAACTTTATGCAAAGCGTCAGGAAAAAATCGGTTATCGTTTCGATAATGACAGTCTTTGGCAACGAGAGTTTGAGGAGATGTTTCCTTATGAGGAAACGGATGATCAGGTGTCCGCCATTGAAGCTACCAAGCATGATATGGAGAGTACAAAGATTATGGATCGCTTGATTTGTGGAGATGTAGGGTTTGGTAAAACAGAGATTGCGATTCGTGCGGCCTTTAAAGCGGTGGATAATGGCAAACAAGTGGCTTTTTTGGTGCCTACTACGATTTTAGCACAGCAGCATTACAATACTTTTGTGCAACGTATGAAAGAGTTTCCTATAAAGATTGGTATGTTGTCTCGTTTCCGAACACCTGCACAGCAGAAGAAGGATTTGGAAGCGTTGAAAAAGGGACAGTTGGACATTGTAATTGGAACGCACCGCCTGTTATCAAAGGATGTGAAATACCACAATTTGGGATTATTGATTGTGGATGAGGAACAGCGTTTTGGGGTTACGCACAAAGAGAAGATTAAGATGCTCAAGGAAAATGTGGATGTGCTTACCTTATCCGCAACGCCAATACCAAGAACACTTCATATGAGCCTGATTGGGATTCGTGATATGAGTGTACTGGAGGAACCACCCGTAGATCGTATGCCCATACAGACATTTATTGTAGAGCAAAATGATGAGATTGTTCGTGAGGCCATCAATCGTGAACTTGCCAGAAATGGACAGGTTTTTTATGTGTATAACCGGGTTAAAAATATTGAGGAAGTGGCGGCGCATATTGCAGAATTGGTTCCGCATGCTGCGGTAGGCTGTGCCCATGGCCAGATGAGTTCTCGTGAACTGGAAAAGATTATGTATCAGTTTATACAAGGAGAGCTGGATGTGTTAGTTTCCACTACTATTGTAGAGACAGGACTGGACATATCAAATGTAAATACTATGCTGGTTCATGATGCGGATCAATTAGGACTGTCGCAACTATATCAGCTTCGGGGGCGTGTAGGACGTTCCAATCGTACTGCGTACGCATTTTTAATGTACCGAAGAAACAAGGTTTTAAAAGAAGTGGCGGAAAAACGTTTACAGGCAATGCGAGAGTTTACGGAACTTGGTTCTGGGTTCAAGATTGCCATGACGGATTTGGAAATTCGAGGGGCAGGAAGCCTTTTAGGAGAGCAGCAGCATGGTCACATGGAAGCCATTGGGTATGATTTATATTGTAAGATGCTTACGGAGGCAGTAAAGGAATACAAAGGAGAGGAAGTGGAAGCTTCCTTTGATACAAATGTGGATGTAAATGTAGATGCGTATATTCCAGCTACTTATATCCGAAGTGAGTACCAGAAGTTAGAGATGTATAAGCGTATCGCAGGCATTGAAAACAGGGATGAATGGATGGATATGCAGGAAGAATTGGTGGATCGTTTTGGAGATATGCCAAAAGCTGTACAGAACTTGCTAAATATAGTATTATTAAAGTCTATGGCACATCAGGTATATGTGGAACAGGTAAAACAGAAAAAAGAAAAAGAATTAGAATTTACAATGTTTGCACAGGCAAAGATTAAAGCGGAAAAGATTCAGCCCTTATTAGAAAAATATAAGGGAAGATTACAATTTTCTATGAAGCCTACTCCGATATTTACATTTATCTGGAGTAAAGAAAAACAACGTGGGAAAGATGATAGTAAAAACTTTTTCCCGAATGTAATAGAATTTTTACAAGATATGAAGGAGGAGCTTATATGAATTGCGATAAAAGCATAAAGTGGAAGAAGGGAATTGCTCTGGGAATGGCAGTATTACTGGCATTTAGTGGAACAGCTTGTGGAAAAAAGCAGGATACTTCTAAAAAAACAGAGAAAACTACCACTTTTGAATCCGATGATTTGAAAATGGATACCTGTATTATGGCAGTTGGGGATGAAGAAGTTACGCTGAACGAAATGCTGTTTTATGTGTATCAGTTAAAATCCCAATATGACGGCGCACTTACGCCAGAGGTCTGGCAGTATGCCTATGAAAAGGACAAGACGATAGAGGGATATTCTAAGGAACAGCTTGTAGATGAAATTGCGCAGATAAAGATTATTTGTCAGGAAGCCCAATTGCAGGGATATGAACTTACAGAGGAAGAAGCAAATGAAGCAGATGTAACAGCAGGAAAATATATAGAAACTCTTTCGGAGGATGCGAAATCGTATCATTTGACAAGGGATTTGGTGTCAAAGATTTATAAAGAGCATGCACTGGCTAAAAAAATGTATGATGTTGTTAGCGGAACCATTGATACAAATGTGTCGGATGAGGAAATTGCAGAGAAAGGAAGTAATCCGGATAAGGTTACAGAATATAAAGAGGAAATTTTGAAGGAACGGGAAAAGAAGCAGTTTCAAAAAGAATTTTCTAAATGGAAGAAGAACTATGATATTGTAGTAAGTCAGACATTATTAGATCAGATCTCATTTAACTAGAAAGGGAGCGCAGAAACCTTGTTTGAAAAAAAGGAATATATTATGGACAGCACCTTCGGAGTTTGTATGGTGGAGAAGGTTACAAAGCTTGTGGTTGGAAGAGAGCAGCAAATGGAATATTATGTGTTGCAGTCTGCGGCAGATAAAAAGAGAAAAGCGTATATTCCGGTGCAAAATCATGAAACAGTTTTGAGAAGATTAATCACACCGGAGCAGGCAACCTCTATTTTAGAAAAAATAAAAGTGGAAATTAATACCAATAATAAAGAAGAAATGGAAGCATTAACTGTGGAAAAGGCAAAACATATATTGGAGAGTGGAGAACCTGATTCATGGGCAAAAGTCAGTAGTTATCTGCTACAGGGGGAAGGAGAACTCTCACCTCCTGTTGCTGAAATTTTAGAAAAAATATGGGAACAATTGCAGAATGAACTTGCATTTGTGTTGAAAAAATCCAGAGATGATATTAGACAGATGGTGGAGAATGGTATAAAATGATACAAGGGTCAAAATGACAATGGAAATGGAGAGGATAATATGGATATCGAACTTTTTCGTACAAGTAGTGAAGAGGAACGAAAAAAACTTCGAAAGATTTTGCTTGAGAAACAGATTTCATTTTCGGAGAGATGGGAAAAAATTCCGTTAGTGAAACGTGGAAAATACGGTGGGCAAAAGGAGATGTGTGTGGTTTACATAAGTGAATTTTATGACAGTCAGGTAGACGAGATTTGTAAGCTTATGGAAACAGAAAATGTATAGAGCAATTATTATTCACAGTGTATTTGCGATAAGATTTTTAGATGTAAAAAAGGATTGTAGATGAATAGTAATATCAGATAAGGAGCAGGAATCATATTTGTTTTTGCTCCTTTGCTTTTGTAGGAATACAGTGGTTAAAAAGGAGAAGTTATGTTGAAAAAATGGAAAAAGGTGAGTCAGACCAGATTGATTGCATTGAGCTTTTTTTGTGTAATTTTAGCAGGAACAATCTTGTTGACGCTTCCGTGGGCTTCCAGAACGGGAGAGTGGACAAGCCCGTTAAATGCGTTATTTACTGCGACAAGTGCTACTTGTGTGACAGGACTTATTGTGTATGACACCTATTGTCATTGGAGTCTATTTGGACAAATTGTAATTATCTGTCTGATACAGATTGGTGGTCTGGGATTAATGACGATTATCAGTCTTTTGGCGGTGTTTACAAAGCGACGCATTGGTTTGGGTGAGAGGCGACTTTTGATGATTTCCTCTGGAAATATGCGTATGAGTGGTGTAATAAGACTGGTTCAAAAAGTTGCAGTCATTACGTTTGTATGTGAAGGAATTGGTGCTTTGGTACTTGCCTGTTCTTTTGTGCCGCAAATGGGGATTGTCAGAGGGTGTTATAATGCAGTGTTTCACTCTATTTCTGCGTTTTGTAATGCAGGATTTGATTTGATGGGACGATTTAAGGAAGGTTCTTCTCTTGCATTATATGAACAGAATGCTGCGGTGATGCTTCCACTGGCAATTTTGATTATTGTGGGTGGAATTGGATTTCAGGTTTGGTCGGATTTACTTGAAAATGGTTTTCACATAAAAAAGTATTCTTTGCATACAAAAGTGGCACTGTTATCTACGGGGGTATTGGTGTTTGGTGGATGGCTTTTGTACTTTATTTTTGAAAATAAGTATCACCTAAATGAAATGACATTGCCACAAAAATTGTTGTCCAGTGGATTTATGTCTGCCACAACTAGGACAGCGGGATTTGCAGGATTTGATTTATCACAGCTATCACAGTCGGGGAGTATGCTTACCATAATTCTTATGCTAATAGGTGGTTGTCCCGGTTCTACTGCGGGAGGGATAAAGGCAACTACAATTGCAGTTATGGTTATGTCTGTGATTGGTATGAGCAGAGGCGATACGGATATTACGGTGTTTAAACGTCGTTTAAATAAAGAATTGATTAAACATGCAGCAGTAATTTGTTTTGTCTATGTATCTGTTGTTTTGGTTGCTACAATGACGATTTGTAGCATTGAGCATGCCAGCCTAGCCAGTGTATTATTTGAAACGAGTTCAGCCATGGGAACAGCAGGATTATCGCAGGGACTTACGGCACAGGCAGGTACGGTATCAAAAGTAATATTAATTATTTTAATGTATGGTGGACGTATCGGTGGTCTGTCTCTATTATCTGTGTTTGCAGAGCGAAAAAAAGAGGCACCACATAAAAGACCGGCAGAACGTGTTATGATTGGGTAAGAAAGGATAGAAAAAATGAAAACAGTATTGGTAATAGGAATGGGAAGATTGGGGAGTTATCTGGCAAGAAGAATGCAGGATTTGGGAAATGAAGTTATGGTTGTAGACCAGGATGAGGAATTGATACAAGAACTTTCACCAGATTTTAGTGATTGTTATTCTGGGGATTGTACCAATGAAGGAGTGCTACGTTCCTTAGGCGTGAATAACTTTGACTATTGTTTTGTGACAATAGGGGAAAATGCATATGATTCGTTAGAGATTACCAGTATGCTTAAGGAACTTGGTGCAAGGCATGTAATTGTAAATGCAAGAAAAGAACGACAAGAAAAGTTTTTAAAGAGCGTTGGAGCCGATGAAGTGATTTTTCCGGAAAAGGAATATGCGGAAAAATTGGCAATTCGTTATAATTCTGATAATATTTTTGATTACGAGGATTTAACGGCAGATTATGGCATTTTTGAAATATCAATTTTACCGGAATGGGTTGGAAAAAGTATAATTGAACTTGGAATTGCAAAGAATTATAATGTGAATATTTTGTCAATCAAAAAGGGAGAAAGAATGTTTCCAATGCCAGGTGGAGATTATGTGTTTTGTGAGAAAGACCATGTTGTTATACTTGGGGCAAATCAAGATGTATATAAATTGGCAGCTACGCATAGATAAATAAAGACAGGCTAGTTGTTGTTTCAAGGCACTGGTGCAAACAGTAACAGTTGCACAAAACATAGGGCTTCTTTTGGTCAAAATGGCTGTTGAAACGATTTCAGCTTTTATGGTAAACTAAAATAGATTGGAATTATTTTCAGCTTTTTGCTGAACACATAAGAAAAAATTGTATTGAATAATGACGGAAAAGATATTGTAGCGATGGAGGGAAGGGTATGGAACACGTTCTAATTATTGAAAATGATCCAGAGCAAATGAAAAAGCTGGTTGTTGCACTGGAAGGGGAATATAGAATTTCTACCAGTAAGACACAGCAAGAGGCATTTAAACTGTTACAGCATAAGTTACCGGATTTGATTTTGATGGAGGAAGGCAGTCCGGATGTTTGTGTGCTTAAAATAATTGAGTATGTAAAGCGTGTTGATGAATTATCAGGTATACCTATGATTGTGTTATCCAATGGTGAAGATGAGGAATTTGAAAAAAAATGTATTCACTTAGGAGCCACAGATTTTATTTTCCGTCCATGCAGTAAAGTAGGAATACGCTCCCGAGTACAGAGAGTATGTAAAATAGAACAGATTATCCGCAATCTGAGAAGTGACATGTATGAAAAATGTGCAGTTATCGATGAGATGAATGATATGGTACATCGTGATCCCCTGACAAAGCTGTTTAATCGTTCTTATGCGGAAGAACAAATCAATGCATATTTGTGTGAACGTAGGAATCGTGGCACGCTGCTTATGATTGATATGGATAATTTTAAACAGATTAATGATAATTTTGGACATATTGTTGGGGATGAGATTTTAGTTGAATTTGCAAATACGTTAAAAGCACTTACCCGTCGGGATGATGTAGTTTGCAGGCTGGGTGGAGACGAATTTATTATATTCTTAAAAAATGTCAGTTCTCATGCGTTAATTATAGAAAAGGTGGAACAGATTATTGTAACACTAGAAAAACGTTTAGTGAAGCCGGATGGTGGAAACATTACAGTTTCCACTGGTATTGCAGTATCTCCTTTAGACGGAAGAAGTTTTACGCATCTTTATCAAAATGCAGATAAATCTCTTTACTTTGTAAAACAAAATAGTAAAGGTTCTTATCACTTCTTTAGTGAAGAGGGGGCAGATGGAGCAGGACATATTAGTAAGAAGAATACGCAGGTGGATTTAGAACACTTACGTTCTTTTATACAGGAAGTTGGTTACAATAAAGGTGCGTATCAAGTAGAATATGATGGATTTAAGAAGATTTATCGTTTTATTGCCCGTTGTATTGGACGTACTAACCAGAAGGTGCAGACGGTATTATTTACATTGCGAAATACAGAAAGGACTCCACTGGATGTACAGGAATTATTTTTTGCAATGGATAATTTAAAAAATGCCGTAAATGAATCTATTCGCCGAAGTGATGTGGCAACAAATTACAGCAGTAGTCAATATGTAGTAATTTTGATGGATTCATCTATGGAGGATGCAAATATGGTAGCAAAGCGTATTTGCGAAAAATATAAAGAGTTGGGTAATTTTAATCCAAAGGTTGAATTAGAGTTTGATATTCAGACAGTGTGTACGGCACCGTCGAATTGGGGAGATTGTGATTGAAAAATATAAGACTTTTGATTTCATATGATGGTACGGGATATTTAGGTTGGCAACGTCTTGGAGGAAAGCAGCAAGGACAGTCAATCCAGGGCTTGCTGGAAAATGCAATAGAGCAGATTGTTCAGTATCCGGTTCGAATCCATGGTTCGGGTAGGACGGATGCTGGTGTTCATGCAAAAGGGCAGGTGGCAAATTTTTCTGTGCCATCTGCTTTTTTTACATTAGATGAAACAGTGGAAGAAAGATTGTTCTATTTGCGAGAAGAATGTAACCAAAGGTTGCCAGAGGATATTCGTATTATAAAGGCTGAATTGGTAGCGGCTTCTTTTCATAGCAGGTATAGTGCAAAGAAAAAGACGTACCAATATTATATAGATACAAGAGAAACACCCAGTGTATTTGCTAGGAAATATGCACTTTGGGTACCGGAAAAACTGGATATAGAAAAAATGAAGCAGGCGGCAGAGGTGCTTTTAGGTACCCATGACTTTTCTGGTTTTTCCAGCAAATCCAGAGCAGGTATACAAAAGAAAAAGCGAGATACCGTTCGTACCTTATTTGCGGTGGATATTTTACCATGGAAATATGGAGTGTGTTTTTCCTTTACGGGGGATGGATTTCTATACAATATGGTGCGGATTTTAACAGGAACACTTTTGGAAGTGGGAATGGGAAAGAGGAGTTTACAACAGGTATGCCAAGCTCTAGAAAAGATGGACAGGCAGCAGGCAGGAAAGACGGTAAGTAGTATAGGACTTTTTTTGGAACGAGTGGATTATAGTTAAATGGACTTGCTTATTTTGTCCTTTCATGATTTAATAAACAAAGATATAGGTATGGAGATGAAGGAATGATTCGAGAGTATTTAGAACAGATTGAAGTCGGAGTGGATGTACGCAAAAATTTGATTGCTTTAAAGGCAGCCTGTAAGGATAGTGCAGGAAGGACTGCGGTATTGTATGCATTAAATAATCAGTTGCAGGTATTTTATGATCTTCTGAAAAGTGAAGAACCAAAGATACGGAAAAATGCAGCTTTAATTTTAGGTCAGTTAGGTGTGCAGGATAGTCTGTTACCACTTTTTGATGCATATGAAAAAGAGAAAACCATGTTTGTAAAAAGTAGTTATTTGACCGCTATACGGGAACTGGATTATCGACAGTTTTTAGAAGTATTTAAAAAACGTTTGAAGGAGTTACAGTCTCAGGAAATAGAGGAAAGCAATCGAAAGCACATAAAAGAAGAGAGTAAACTTTTACAAGACATGATTCTGGCACTAGAAGGTTATAAAAAACATACTTTTACAGGATGGAAGGTACCTTCCCGTATCATTCTTATGACAAATAGGAATTTTAGGGAAGTAACAGCAGAGCAAATTAAAAGTCATCATCCCAAAGTTTTCAATGCGGGAGTGCAGGCAAGGACATCGGATTTAAAGGAAATACTTGAAGTGAGAACTTTTAAGGAATTGCTTTTTGTTTTAGAAGATAAGTCTAGTCTTACCAAAGAGGGAAAAACGATAGATGAAACAGCACGCATGCTTGCAAGACAGATTTCTGACAGTTCCCTTTTGCATTTTTTACAAGAACGCCATCAGGGAGATGCCCCATTTTATTTTCGTATAGAGTGTAAGAATAAGATGGATTTAAAGCAAAAAAGTGTATTTACAAAGAAGCTGGGAAGTTACTTACAGGAGCAAAGTGAAAATCAATTGATTAACAGCACCTCTCATTATGAAGTGGAACTTCGGTTGATAGAGAATAAATCAGGAAATTTTAATTTTTTAATAAAATTATTTACATGGAAGGACAGTCGTTTTTCTTATCGAAGAGAGGCATTGTCCTCCAGTATTCAGCCAGTCAACGCAGCACTCGTGATGCACTTGGCAAAAGACTATTTAACAGAAAATGCACAGGTGTTAGACCCTTTCTGTGGTGTAGGTACGATGCTGATTGAACGCAATCGTTTTCTCCCTGCGGGAGATATGTATGGTATTGATCTGTTTGGTAAGGGAATTGAAGCTGCCAGAAGAAATACAGAATTGGCTGGGGTACGAATTAATTATATTAATCGTGATTTTTTTGATTTCTCCCATGAATATTTATTTGATGAAGTGATTTCAAATATGCCAAGAGCAATTGGGCAAAAAACAAAGGCAGATATTACATTACTGTATAAAAAATTCTGGACAAAAATCAGGGAGCGTATTGGCAAAGGTTCCATACTTGTGCTATATTGTTATGATAGAGAAATTTTGAAGGCAACGATTCCAACACAATTTTTTACAATAAAAGAGGAATTTGAGATTTCTAAAAAAGAGGATGCGTACTGTTACGTCATATCCTATGGGAAAACTAGATAGAAAGAAGGTTTAATTCATGGATTACAATTCAGAACAGGAGAAGAAAGCACATCGCTTTATGATTTTGTTTATGGTGCTTGTGATTTTTGTATTTCTTGGCATTACTGCTTGGAATAATGCGAATAAGGAAACAAACACACAAAAAGGAGAGCAGACAACACCAACGCCAACAATAGAGACAACGGTGGAACCAGAAGCATAAAAAATGGAATGTATCTACATCGTCAGATGTAAGTACATTCCATTTTTGTATTATTACAAAATAAGTCCTAATGCTCCATAAGAAACAATATCCATAATAATGGTTGCTAAAAGTATTCCGATAAAAATGGCAAGAGATGCCTTTTTAATATCAAATTCCAGTAAAGATGCAATGAGAGCACCTGTCCACGCACCTGTTCCTGGAAGGGGTATTCCTACAAATAATAGTAGAAAGAGAAATTCTCCTTTTTCAACACCATCTGATTTCTTTGACGCACGATCTTCTAGTTTATGAACCAATCCAGCTAAAATATTATGTTTCTTCATAAATTCAAATATCTTTTTGATGAACAAAAGAATAAAAGGAATTGGAACTAAGTTTCCAAGAATACATATGATATTTGCCTGTATCAATGGAATGTTTAAAGCAGAAGCTGCTATTAATCCACCACGTAATTCAATAAGTGGTAACATTGAGACAAAAAACACAAATAGTTCTTTTGGTAGAAAATTTCCAAGACTGGCATTGTACCAATCTAACAGAGCCTGTTGCATAAAGTAACCTCCAGTTTTTCGATGAGAGTTTCAAAAGACAACATAGATATGACTACTGTTGAGTTGTTCTTTTGATACTCTAATTATTATATTTTTGTTTTCTAAAAAAGAATACCATATAATGAAAATATTGACAAGAAGAATGTTCCGTCAAATGCTGAAATTTTTCGTTACTTTGCATATTTGATAGGCTTCAATGATTTCCTCTGAATGATAACATAGTTTGAGACATGGCTATTGCCATGTCTCATATACTCTGGTTAATAAAAATTTTTGTATCTATTACTTTTCTACAACTGCCAGGAATGCATCCACAGAAGGGTATGTAGTATCCTGATAAATAATACAAGTTAGGTTATCACAGCCGAAAAGTGCCGAGTTACCATAAGAGGTAATCGGAGATGGGATCGTAAGCTTTCTCAAACTCTTGCAGTTAGAAAACAAAGATGTAGGAAGCTCTGTGATACCTGTTGGTAATACCATTTCTTCTAAACCACTTTCGCCAAAGACATCTGTGCCAAGACTGGTTACACCTGCTGGAAGCGTGAGCGCTTTTAGACTCTTACAACCTTTAAATGCGGTATCTTGTATGGTAGTGACACCACTTGGAATGGTAATATCTGTTAAGTTTTCACATCCTTCGAATGTTCCGTAACTAAGGGTTTTAAGATTTGCAGGAAGTGTAACGGTTGGTAAGGAGGAACAATTTCGAAACGTATGTACCCGCAATTCCTTAATGCTGTCTGGTAGTGTTATACTTGTAAGTTTTTTGCAATCACCAAATGCCATATCTTCCATATAAGTTGGGCCATTATTTACTACCACTGTTTTTAAGTTATCACATTCTGCCGCAATATAAGCGGAAACTTTTTCCAAAGAGGAAGGAAGTTCTAAGCTGGTAATACCAGAAGCACGAAAAGCACCGTTGCCAATTGAGGTGACACTTTCTGGAATGCTAATATCTGTAAGGTTTTTGCAGTTATAAAATGCTTGATATCCAATAGATGTTACCGTGTCTTCTAGTACAACTTTGGTTAAATTTTGACAGCCTTCAAATGCCCCTGCTCCAATGGCAGTGATGCCTTTTGGTATGGTAGAGCTTTGACAACCCATAATTAAAGCATTGCTTGCTGTTTCAATGATAGCATTACAGTTATCTCTGCTGTCATATTTAGGATTGTCAGTTGCCACGGTTATGCTGGATAACTTAGGGCAGTCAGCAAATATTCCATTTTTTATATTTGTCAGATTTGCAGGAATGCTGATAGATTCAATCTGTGAGCAGTTAGCAAATGCAGATGACCCAAGTGAAGTCAGGTTGTCTGGTAAGGTTACGTTAGTAAAACTTCTACAATAAGAAAAAGCATTAGAACCAATGCTCGTGCAAGCACTAGGAAGGGTTATATTACCCAGTTTTTGGCAAGCATAAAAGGCACTTGGTCCAATTTCGGTCACAGTATCAGGTAATGAAATATCTGGTAAAGAAGTACAAGTGTCAAAGGTGTAAGGTTTTATTTTCGATAATTTGCTAGGAAGCGTAATATGTTTAAGGCTTTTACAAAGCTGGAATGTATAGCCTCCTAAATCTGTAACTGTATCAGGAAGAACAATTTCTTCTAGGGCAGTTTGGGTAAAGGCACTTTGTCCAATTGTTTTTACACCTGGTTCAATCGTTACATTTTTTAAAGCACTACATTCCGCAAATGCCATTTCTCCAATAGACTGTACACTGGAAGGAATGGTAACTTGTTCTAATTTCTGAGACATATTGGCTACATTGTCAGGAATAGCTTCAAGATGTTTCGGAAATGTTAGGCTGGTTAAGTTTGGACACCAGGAGAATGCACTTTTCCCAATGGAAGTGATGCTGTCAGGAATAGTGATTGTCTCAAAGAGAATACCCTGAAAGCTACTTGGTCCTAAAGCAGTAACCGTGTCTGGTATCGTTGTCGTGTAACAGCCGATAATCAAAGTATTGCTGGCAGTTTCAATCAAAGCATTGCAATTATCACGGCTGTCATAGTATGGGTTTTCAGGTGATACAGTTAATTTGGTTAATGTAGGAATACCAAAGGCTCTGGTGCCAATCTGTGTTACATTTGAAGGAATGGTTACAGAGGTAAGTCTAGTATTACAAAAAGCATCCTCTCCAATTATTTTTGTAGATTGTGGTAGTTGTATCTCCCTTAGAGAGTAGTCATAAATAAATGCCCATGTACCAATGTTTTCTACACCTTCTGAAATAACAATTTCCTCTACACTACTACAGAAAGAAAATGCCTTATAAGGTATCTTTTTTAAGGTAGAAGGAATCACGATTTTTTTCACACGAGTACAATCTGAAAAAACTTCGGTTCCCAATTCTGTCAAGCCCTCTGGAAGTATAATTTCCTCTAGATTTGAACAATCATAAAAAGCATAATTTCCAATTTTCTTTAAGGTTGATGGAAATTCCACCCAGTGAAGAGAACTATTATTAGCAAAAAGGTGTTCATCAATTTCTGTGACACCCTCAGGAATTTTCATATAGGTAGCTTCTTCTTTGTTGTTAATTCCTGTTACGCGGGTACCATCTTCACTAAGGGTAAGAGAAGCCTCAATGGTTGGTGCTGGTGTGCCACGGAGCCATTCTTCAAAAGGATCTATGGTTGCAGTTGGTACCGGTGTTTCTGTTGGTACTGGAGTCTCTGTTGACACTGGTGTTTCTGTTGGTACTGGAGTCTCTGTTGTGACAGCAGTATTAGCAGTATTGGTTGGTTCAGTAGTAGCCGTTGGTGTTACTACAGGTGTTGCAGAGACTGCTGGAATCGTAGGCTCTCCTAGAAAAGGAGTGGCACTTGGCGTTGGTTGTGGAGTCGTCACTGTAGTTGGTGCAGGTAGTTCTGTATGCAGAGCTGTAGCAGTTGGAGTGACGGTTACGGTAGGTTTTTTCGTTGCCACAACTTTTGCTTTTTTTACTTTGATGGTACAAGTAAGCGTCTTTTTGGTACTCTTCTTTTTTGATTTATACCAAACGGTAGCGTTCAGTTTTGTAGTTCCCACTTTAACCCCTTTTATTTTGGCATTGTACTTGCCACTTTTTTTGACTGTGGCGATTTTTCTGTTGGTAACTTTGTAGCTTGTTTTGGTGAGTTTATTGCCATTGGCATTCAGTTTTAGTGTAACGGTTTTACCAACGGTAATCTCTTGTGTCTTTTTTAGAGATGGTACACGGACCTTTGCCTGTGTTTCTGTGACCGGCATGCTAGACATTGCCAAGGTAATTGTCAAGATGCCTGCTAAAAGTTTTTTTCTTCTCATACGTAATAATCCCCCTTTGTACAAGTATGTTTTTCAACCCCTATAGTGTTTTAAAAATAAAGTCTGTTGAGAGTACATGATTTTCTTTGTTTATTTATTATACCTGATTATTTTTACGTCAATCGTCAAGCATGTCAATGTTTCGCACGACTGCTTATTTATTATACCTGATTATTTTTACGTGGACAAGTTTATTATGATAGGGGGCTTTTTGGTTAATTTGTGTGTTCTGACAATTTATAAATGTTTACGGATAAATTGTCGCTATTTTTCAAGGGGTTTGGTACCATCTGATATTAATTCGGCTAATGGAAGCAATGCTTCGTATTTATAATGTAATCGTTCTAGTTGTTTTTTCATATTCTCTAAGTTCCATTCTTTACCTTTAAAATACTTATATTTAGCACCATTTTTTATCCATTTGAGTCTTAAAAATTTTCTTGCAACTTCGTAGGGAATAACATCGTCATCATTCATTAATGCAATTTCAGGTGCTATTTTTTTCAAGATATTTATGTCATTATTACAATATTCTTGTAATATGTCCTCCTTATACATATCTTCATCGCATCCAAATTCTGTTCCACAACATTCGCAAATATCCCCTTCTCCATATTCATATCCTTTTTCGAAGCCTTCATCAAAATTCCAGCCACAAACACTACACCACATAAAATTCCTCCTTTTAATGTGTAATTAAGAGCTACTTTAGACCCACTTTTTTTACACAATTGTTATATTTGGGTAGATAATATATGATAGCATCATTCTTATTTTCCGTCCATATTTATTGTTTTAATGGTGGAATGTTCTTTTTGAAAGATGTATTTTTGAACAAAATTATTTTAGATAGAATTAAAAGAAAAACGAAATCTTGACTTTAATTTTTGGGGTTGATATAATCGTATGTACGTTGCTGAAATAATAAAATAATATGGAAAACAGGAAGGAAAAAAAGTGAAGAAAAGATATGGAATAATTGTGGCAATGGTATTGGGAGTAACTATTTTGCTATATATAGGATCAAGAGTATATTTTAATCATAAATTAAAGGTCTATGATAGAGATAATGCGTTGCTGTTTCAAACACAGTATATTGCAAATGCGTTGCGTCTTGAACAAGAATTACACACAAGAGGAGTTGATTTATCAGAAGAGTATTCTTCACTGATAGCTACAAAGGCAAAACAAATATTAAAAATAGACTTGGATGCAGGGTATGTATTGAATGCGAAGCAAGTGGCAGAAATGTGTTACATTGCAGATATGACAGATTCAAAAAAAATAGGTGAGTTACAGGAATTGTTAAAAGGGTACTATAATAAGGAATTAAAGTTTTTTCAACAGTATTCAACGGAAAAAGGGAAAGATGGTATTCAAATTTACGAGAACATTAATATTTATAATGAATTAAAAGGAACACACCTGCTAGATGGATATGATTTAAAGGATGGATTGGTAAGTTGGTTTAACGAAAATAAGTCTAAAAAGAATAGAAAAGATGAAATTGGTTCGCTTATTTGGTGTTTATATGGAAATGGATATATAAATGCACTGGATAAAAAATCGGTAAAAAAAATATTAGAACAGGAAATTAGAGAAGTGAAAAAGGAATACGAGAGTATGGAACATAATAATATTTCAGCAGTTTTATGTGCGGATGAGTTGAATGCATATTATAAGTTCTATTATGATGACAATCGTTTTGAAAAACAAATACAAAAAATATACGAAAATATCAACGGCAAAGAGAAGTTGGATTATGCTGCAGATGATGTTTCCTTTATTAGTTTCTTGGAGGATTTTTTTAAAGCAGTTCCTAAGATAGATGAAAATAACTATATTATTAGTAATATTAGTGATTTATTGCTAGATAATTATTATGGGACTTTTAAGGAGAATTAGTACCAATGTTAGGTTAAAAAACATAGAAAAAGAGTTGCTTCATTGATTAGGCTTAGTGATGAGTATCAGTATTTGTGGTGACATGGGAAAATATGTTTATAAATAGTACAACGGCTAAAAACTTCTTGACATAAGAGAAAAGCGTGTGTAAAATCTAAAATTAGAAGTGCAAAAGCACAAAATGGAAAAAGACTAAGACGGTGCACTGCGAAAGCAGACAGAATATTATTTTCTTTGCAGAGAGAGTGTGTCATGGCTGAAAGCACATTTAAGTTCAGATAATATTTGAATTTCACACCTGAGTTGCATATTTGAAAGAGTGTATGCTAAAAGTAGCAACAGGAAGTAGGATATGACGGTTCATGCACGTTACGCATAAGATAAGATGGCAGTTTGCCAAAACCAGGGTGGTACCGCGAAAAATTCGTCCCTACAGAAGAGAAACTTTTCTGTAGGGATTTTTTTATGTTATAAGAGTAATTCGTAGCATTTCTGCCCAGTTAAACTGTTACTTGAAAAATATATTTTTTAGAATTTTAACACTATCAAGAAAGTCCCCCATTTCTATTGCGTAGAGCAATAAGTGGGTGGGGACTTGCTTGTATCAGGAGGGGGTACAAGCCCCCTTCTGATATGCTGCGATAGCAGCTAATAGTGTTATGAGCAAGTAGCAGAGCGGATTGCGAATATCCACTTGATTTAGAAAGAAACATTTTCACAGAAAGGGTGTAAATATGAAAGAAAAATTACAAAGCATTAAGGAAAAGGCATTGTCACAGATTAATGCGGCAGAACATTTGGAAAGTTTAAATGATGTTCGTGTTGCATTCCTTGGAAAAAAGGGAGAGTTGACAAGCGTACTGAAATCTATGAAGGAAGTTGCTCCAGAAGATCGTCCGAAGGTTGGACAGATGGTAAATGAAGCAAGAGCGGAAATCGAGAAAGTTTTGGCTGATAGAAAGAATGCCTTTGAAAAGAGACTTCGTGAAGAAAAAATGAAAGCAGAAACCATTGATGTTACATTACCAGCAAAGAAACCAATGGTGGGACATCGTCATCCAAATACCGTTGCATTAGAAGAGGTAGAACGTATTTTTATAGGTATGGGTTATGAAGTAGTAGAAGGTCCGGAGGTAGAATATGATTATTACAATTTCGAGGCATTAAATATTCCTGCGAACCATCCTGCAAAAGACGAACAGGATACCTTCTATATCAATAAGGATATTGTGCTTCGTACACAAACTTCATCTACGCAGGTACATGAATTGGAAAAAGGAAAACTTCCAATTCGTATGATTGCACCTGGACGTGTATATCGTTCTGATGAAGTAGATGCAACGCACTCTCCAACATTCCATCAAGTAGAAGGATTGGTTGTAGATAAAGATGTAACATTTGCCGACTTAAAAGGAACATTACAACAATTTGCAAAAGAAATCTTTGGAGAAGACACAAAAGTAAAATTCCGTCCACATCACTTCCCATTTACAGAGCCAAGTGCAGAGATGGATGTATCGTGCTTTAAATGTGGAGGAAAAGGATGTCGTTTCTGTAAAGGAGAAGGATGGATTGAAATTCTTGGATGCGGAATGGTACATCCACACGTATTAGAAATGAGTGGTGTAGACCCAGAAGAATATGTAGGATTTGCCTTCGGAGTAGGACTAGAACGAATCGCATTACTAAAATACGAAATCGACGACATGAGACTACTATACGAAAACGACACAAGATTCCTGAAACAATTTTAGCGAAAGCAGAGCCATGCAGACATAAGTTTATTCATGACTGCATGAGCTCGCTCATAGGCAGGCATGGGTAAACTTATGGATATAGGGCGAAGCCCGTAAAGTGAGATGGAGCGGAGCGAAATCGAGCGTAGCATGGCGAAAAAAGCCAAGAAAAGTGTTACAAAAAATATTATGAATGATAACCTAGGAGGGAAATAGAATGAATACACCTTTATCATGGATAAAAGCATATGTACCTGATTTAGATTGCACAACACAGGAATATGTAGATGCAATGACACTATCTGGAACAAAGGTTGAAGGATATACAGAATTAGATAAAAACTTAGAAAAGATTGTAGTAGGAAAGATTTTAAAGATTGAAAAACACCCTGACGCAGATAAATTAATCATTTGTCAGGTGCAAATTGATGAAGCAGGAGAACAGGTTCAGATTGTAACAGGTGCTTCTAACGTAAAAGAGGGAGATAAAGTTCCTGTCGTATTAGACGGTGGACGAGTAGCAGGAAGTGCACATGATGACAAGCCACATCCAGATGGAATTAAGATTAAAAAAGGTAAACTTCGTGGAGTAGAATCATTTGGTATGATGTGTTCCATTGATGAATTAGGTTCCAGCACAGATATGTATCCAGATGCAGCACCAGATGGCATTTATATTTTAAGTGATAACCCAGTTTATAAGGATGCACCAATCGGAAGTGATGTCCCTGAATTGCTTGGGTTACGTGATGTAGTAGTAGAATATGAAGTAACTTCCAATCGTGTAGACTGTTTTGGTATTCTTGGAATTGCAAGAGAAGCGGCTGCTACATTTGACAAGAAATTTATTCCACCAGTCGTAAAAGTTACAGAAAATCAGGAGGATACAAAGGACTATATCTCTGTAGATGTGCAGGCTCCAGATCTTTGCTCCAGATATGTGGCAAAAGTTGTAAAAAACATTAAAATCGCACCATCGCCTGAATGGATGCAGAGAAGGTTGGCAGCAGTGGGTATTCGTCCAATTAATAACATTGTAGATATTACAAATTATGTAATGGAAGAATATGCACAGCCAATGCATGCATATGATTTAGATACCATTGCAGGAAACAAGATTGTAGTAAAACGTGCGGAAAATGGAGATAAGTTTACTACATTGGATGGACAGGAAAGAGAATTAGACAATTCTATCTTAACAATCTGTGATGGAGAAAAGGCAATTGGTATTGCAGGTATCATGGGTGGAGAAAATTCCATGATTACAGATAATGTAAATACCATGTTGTTCGAAGCAGCATGTTTTGATGGAACGAATATTCGTTTATCTGGAAAGAAACTTGGTATGCGTACGGATGCACAGGCTAAGTTTGAAAAGGGATTAGATCCAAACAATGCAAAGGAAGCACTTGACAGAGCTTGCCAGTTGATTACAGAGCTTGGTGCAGGTGAAGTAGTTGGTGGATATGTAGATGTATATCCGGAAGTAAGACAGCCAATCAGAGTAGGTTATAATGTAGAAAAAATCAATAAACTTCTTGGAACAGATATTGACGAAGAAACCATGATTGGTTATTTTGAAAAAATTGACCTTCCAGTAGATAGAGAAACAAAGGAATTGATTGTTCCAACTTGGAGACAGGATATTAAATGCTTAGCAGACGTTGCAGAGGAAGTAGCTCGTTTTTATGGCTATGCAAATATTCCTACAACGCTTCCAAGTGGCTCTGGTACCAGCGGTGGATTATCTTTGAAACTTCGTGTGGAAAATATCGCAAGAAGTGTTGCAGAGCAATTTGGCTTCTGTGAGGCAATGACATACTCCTTTGAAAGTCCAAAAGTATTTGATAAATTAAAGATTGCCGAGGAGGATGCACTTCGTAATACAGTTATGATTACCAATCCTTTAGGAGAGGATTACAGCATGATGCGTACACTTCCATTGAATGGAATGCTTACTTCACTTGCAACAAACTATAATCGAAGAAATAAAAATGTACGTTTATACGAAATTGCTAATGTATATATTCCAAAGGCACTTCCAGTAACCGAACTTCCAGATGAAAGAACGCAGCTTACATTAGGAATGTTTGGGGAAGGCGATTTCTTTGACTTAAAGGGTGTGGTAGAAGAGGTAGTAGAAGCAATCGGATTAAAGAAATTAAAAACTTATGATCCAAAGGCTGGAAAGAACTTCTTGCATCCGGGAAGACAGGCAAACATCATGTACGGAGATGTAGTATTAGGTTACATGGGTGAAGTACATCCAGATGTAGCAGATACCTATGGAATTGGCGAAAAAGCCTATGTAGCAGTTATTGATATGCCTACAGTTATGGAGCTTGCGGATTTCTCTGTTAAATATACAGGTATCGCAAAATATCCTGCGGTAAGTCGTGACCTCAGCATGGTTATGAAGAAAGAAATTTTAGTTGGTCAGGTGGAAGAAATTATTCGTAAAAAAGGTGGAAAATTGTTAGAGAGTTGTACATTATTTGATGTATATGAAGGAAATCAGATTGCAGATGGTTACAAGTCAGTAGCATATTCTATTTCTTTCCGTGCAACAGACCATACATTAGAGGAAAAAGAAATTACGACTGTGATGGATAAGATTATTAAAGGTTTGGAAGATATAGGAATTGAGCTTAGAAAATAGGCTTAGAAAGGCGGAAAAAGCTGTATGAGGGGAAAAACGCAGAATCGGTTTGGAAAGATAATAGCCAGAGTAGCGTTTGTCGTGTATCTTATGGTATTGACATATTTTCTGTTTTTTAGTGAAAGGTATGGGCGCTCAGGCGCCCAAATCTATCGCTATAATTTGATTCCTTTTCGGGAAATCAGACGCTATATTCAATATAGAGATTTGTTTGGTTGGGAGTATTTTGTAGTAAATATTTATGGCAATATACTGGCATTTGTGCCGTTTGGTTTTTTCTTGCCTATTGTTAGTAAAAGTAATCGAAGTTTTTGGGCTGTAACACTTTATGGTTTTGAGTTTACGTTGGGGATTGAGTTGGTACAACTTTCATTTCAGGTGGGAACATTTGATGTGGATGATATAATGATGAATACGCTGGGAGCAATACTGGGGTATATCTTGTTTGCATTATTCAAAAAAAAGCTAAAGAAATTTATGTGAGAAACGGAGAAAAAGTCTTAGTCTGTTTAATATAAAAAGTTCTTAGGGGCAGGAATAACCATGGATGAAAGGAGAGAGAAAGAAACCATATGAAAACGTTTGTATCAAAGGATCGTACAGGAGTGCATAATCGCAAATCCAGTTATATAGAGATAGATAAGCATAAATCTGTTCCAGGCTTTATTTCTATTATGATTGGGGTAGCGGTTTTTGTACTTCTTATGGTCTTATTTTTATTATCCTATCTGGAGCATGGAAAGGCAGGAATATGGCTTGGATTGATAGGGATTATGCTAGTGTTTCTGGCAATAACGGGAATTATATTTGCCATTTCAGGCTTAAGTGATTCTGAAGCAAAAAAGGGAAGACCGATTGCGGGTGCAGTGTTAAATGTAGTAATGCTTAGTGTATTACTTATTTTATATATCGTTGGAGTATAACAGAATAGAAATTGAGATTTTTTTATCATGGGTTAAGAATTAGGAAAAATATGTCGAAATAAAACAAAATGGAATTAAATGCTCATTTGGGCAAAAAATTCAAGTAAACTGATGTGCCTGTTATATAGACGACAGGTAGGGGTGAAATACACAGGATGAGGGTTGGCTACATAGGATAATCTATGGAGGTAATAAAAAGGAACTATTCAAGATGACTAAACTCTGTAAGGGAAGGAGGAGCCAGTGAGCTTTTCAAAACAGAGAGGAAAGAAGAATAGTGACAGAAAGATTGCTTGCGTATGACACGTTTGAGAACAGAATGGAGGGGTCTTTAATGGCAGAAATTAACAAGGAAGAATTTAAGCAGAGTGTGGTAGATAACTTAAAGATGTTGTTCCGTAGATCTGTGGAGGATGCAGATCAACAGCAGTTATTCCAGGCAGTTGCTTATGCCACAAAGGATATTGTGGTAGATCAGTGGATGGCTTCACACAAGGAATTTGAAAAGCAGGATAAAAAGATTGTATATTATTTATCTATGGAATTTCTGATGGGTCGTGCATTAGGTAACATTATTATTAACCTGAAGGGGAATCAGGCAATTAAAGAAGCAGTAGAGGAATTAGGATTAGATTTAGATGTAATTGAAGATCAGGAACCAGATGCAGCACTTGGTAACGGTGGTTTAGGTCGTTTGGCAGCATGTTTCCTTGACTCACTTGCAACGTTAGGATATCCTGCATATGGATGTGGTATTCGTTATAAGTACGGTATGTTTAAACAGAAGATTGAAAATGGTTTTCAGATTGAGACACCAGATGACTGGTTGAAGAATGGAAACCCATTTGAAATGAAGAGAGCAGAGTATGCGGTAGAGGTTAAGTTTGGTGGCTATGTAAATGTAAAAAGGGATGAAAATGGCAGAGAGCATTATGTACAGGAGAATTATCAGTCTGTTCGTGCGGTGCCATATGATTTACCAATTGTTGGTTACAACAATAATGTAGTAAATACACTTCGTATCTGGGATGCAGAGGCAATTGATACATTTAGTCTTGATTCTTTTGATAAAGGAGATTATCAGAAGGCAGTGGAGCAGCAGAATTTGGCAAGAACAATCTGCGAGGTATTGTATCCAAATGATAACCATTATGCAGGTAAAGAGCTTCGCTTAAAGCAGCAATATTTCTTTGTATCAGCAAGTATCCAGAGAGCAGTTACAAAATATATGCAATTTCATGATGATATTCACAACCTTCATGAAAAGGTTTGTTTCCAGTTAAATGATACTCATCCAACAGTTACAGTAGCTGAATTGATGCGTATTCTTTTGGATGACTATAATTTAGAGTGGGATGAGGCATGGGAGATTACAAATAAGACTTGTGCGTATACAAACCATACGATTATGTCTGAGGCATTGGAAAAATGGCCATTAGAATTGTTCTCAAGATTACTTCCTCGTATCTATCAGATTGTGGAAGAGATTAATAAGAGATTTATTTTACAAATTCAGGAGAGATATCCTGGAGATTACGAAAAAGTAAAGAGTATGGCAATTATTTATGATGGTCAGGTTAAGATGGCACATCTTGCTATTGCAGCTAGCTTTTCTGTCAATGGTGTTGCCAAACTGCATACAGAGATTCTTAAGAATCAGGAATTAAAAGATTTCTATCAGATGATGCCTGAGAAATTTAACAATAAGACAAATGGTATTACACAAAGACGTTTCTTGTTACATGGAAACCCATTACTGGCAGATTGGGTTACAAGTAAGATTGGTGATGACTGGATTACAAATTTGGCACATATCAATGAACTTGCTATTTATGCAGATGATGAAAAATGTCAGAAAGAGTTTATGCAGATTAAATATCAGAATAAAGTACGTCTAGCAAAATACATTAAGCAGCACAATAATGTAGAGGTAGACCCACGTTCTATTTTTGATGTACAGGTAAAACGTCTGCATGAATATAAGAGACAGTTATTAAATATTTTGCATATTATGCATTTGTATAACGAACTTAAGAAGAATCCAGATATGGATTTCTATCCAAGAACATTTATTTTTGGTGCAAAGGCATCTGCGGGTTATCGTAGAGCAAAGGCAATTATTAAGCTTATCAATAGTGTTGGAGACGTAATCAACAATGATGCTTCTATTGAAGGAAAGATTAAAGTTGTATTTATTGAAGATTATAAGGTATCTAATGCAGAGTGGATTTTTGCGGCTGCTGATGTATCAGAACAAATTTCTACAGCCAGCAAGGAAGCATCTGGAACTGGTAATATGAAATTTATGTTAAATGGAGCATTGACATTGGGAACTATGGATGGTGCCAATGTAGAGATTGTAGAAGAGGTAGGAGCTGAAAATGCATTTATCTTTGGTTTGAGTTCAGATGAAGTTATTGCGTATGAACACAATGATCAATATAATCCAAAAGATATTTACAATACAGATCAGGACATTCGTACCGTATTGACACAGCTTATCAACGGAACTTATTCTAAGGATAATCCAGAATTATTCCGTGAAATTTACAATTCATTATTGGAACGAAACGGTGGAGAGAGAGCCGATCAATACTTTATTCTGAAGGACTTCCGTTCTTATGAGGAAGCACAGAAAAGAGTGGAAAAGGCATATCGCGATCAGGCGGGCTGGGCAAAGTCTGCAATGTTGAATACTGCTAAGTGTGGTAAGTTTTCATCTGATCGTACCATTGAAGAATATGCAAAAGAAATCTGGCACTTGGAGAAAGTCAAGGTTGAGTTATAAGGGGTATCATAGATTTGGGAAAGGAGTTGCAGTGTGTTGCAGCTCTTTTCTCTACAGTTTCTTTTACATATTATTATGCACTCTCGGAATCTACATAAATTGCGTCATTCTGGCTATATTTTCGATATACTGAGTTCATTTTCTCGTTATACACATCGTGTACGCACTGCGAAAATATCATTGTATATCAAAAATCTATTTCAGAATTCTTCGATTCGTAAATTTCGAGAGCACATTATTTTACGAAGGGGGATACGATTATGAAAAGTGGAGAAAAAAATATGGGAAAGAACGCAATGCTGGGAAGCTTGTTAGCACCACTTATATGTGTTGTGGTGCTGATGACTATTATTCAACTGGTGGTATTGCAATTGTTGAGTAAAGGGGTTTTGCATACATTTGGCGCATTGCTCATATTAGTTGTTGTTACGATTTTATCTTTTACCGCAATAGTGATAGTAGCAAAATCTGTATTTGATCAGATACGAGGCTTGGTATCTGGAGAGAGCATGGATTCTAAATTTGCACAGAAGGCAAAAAAAATGTCGGAGCGTGAAGATAATTTAGGAGAATTGATGCGTACCATTCAAAATGGTGTAAATAATATCGGAGGTATTTTAAAGGGTATTACAAATGCATCAGAAGAATTAAGTGAGGTTTCTGGAAAATTTCAAAATTTGTTTGACACAATGATGCAGTCCTTAGGTGATACAAAAGGAGCAGTAAATTCTATTGCAGAAAATGCAGTATTGCAGGCGGACAGTGTAGAGGATATGAGAGGAAAAATTGATGCAATCAGCACATCTATTGATCGCATTTCTGAAAATGTAGCACAGTTGACAGAAAGTGCAAAAGCGGTGGAAGATTATAATGCTTCTGCGGAGCGTATTATCTCAGAATTGGCTAAGATTAGTAAAGAGAGTGGAGAGTCCATTGAAAGCGTAAAGAAACAGACAGACCTTACCAACCAGTCTGCACAGCAGATTCGTACAGCAACAGAAATTATTGCGGGCATATCTGCACAAACGAACCTTTTAGCACTGAATGCCAGTATTGAGGCAGCCAGAGCAGGGGAACATGGAAGTGGATTTGCAGTAGTAGCAGAAGAAATCAGACAACTTGCAGACCAGTCTAAGGAGTCTACACAACAGATTAATACGATTGTAAATGAGCTGATTGAAAACTCAGATGTCAGTGTAGAAATAACAGAGCGCGTAACAGAAGCCTTTGAAAAGCAGACAGAGAAGCTTTCTGAAACAGAAGAAATATTCGGAAAGCTGAATCGGGAAATTGGACAGGTGGGAGCTGCAATTGGTGTAATCAATGGAGAAACACAGGATTTGAAATCTCATAAAACTGTGATTGAGGAAGGAATTGTGGCACTTACAGACACATCTCAAGAAAATGCAAAGAATGCAGAAACAACAACAGATAATATGGAACAGTTTGGATCCATTGTAGAAGAGTGTCAGAAATCAACGAAACAGGTGCTTTCTGTATCGGATGAATTAGTAGGATATATTGGAAAATTTCAAGCAGGAACGGTGAAGGAAATAGCAAAATCGTAAAGATGTATTTATACTAGCAAATAAACAGGGCTATTGCACGATGAAAATAGTACAGCATATAGAAGTACCTAGTAGATGGAATTTCTAATATATTAGATATAAACTTTTGGTACAATAGCCTTGTTTTTGATTCTATTGGAAATTAAGAGGGGATATGTAAAAGGTGAGAGACTAAGTTGAGGTTATGCGAAAATAAATAATTTGTGAGGTTAGCACATTTGACAAAAAATAAGAATAAGGCATAAAAATTTCTCAAGTATAAATATCAAGTCTGTTATTACTACCTAGTAGGCAAATGTGGGAAAAGAAAAAGTTTTTATTTAATTGGGTAATAGTATGATAGAAGGAGTGAATATAAACGTGAAAATGAAAAAACTAAGAAAAGTTATAATAGGAATGTATTGTGCAGTAGCAGTAGTATTTTTAGCGTTTCCAATGAAAAAGGTGACAGCGGAAACTGTGTATCTTCAAAGTTGGGCATTATACGATTCGGGAATGCATATTGACTATAAAAATGCTGGTTCATCTTATTATTCTTATGTTAAGAATGGTGCATCAACATGGAATAAGTACAAGGCTGGTGTATTTAGAGAGGATAAATGGAATACAATCAATGATTTAACGATTAAGGATGTGAATGTTGAAAATAATATTAATGCAACTACATATTCTAGTGGGTATATAAAATTTAATAAATATAATATGTCCTCTAAATCAACAGCAAGAAAAAAGAATGTAGCAACACATGAATTAGGACATGCTTTAGGAATTAATCATATACCATATTCTAATGATTTAATGTATCCTTCTGATAATGGGGTATATAAATTGACTGTTACAGACAAACTAGCATATGATTCTGCATATTCATTTTTTAAGAAGTAAATTTTATTTGAAAAATTTATACACAAGTATTTGATGTTATTAAATATCTTAAATTTAGAGGAAAGGGGAATGTATGATAGTTAATTTATTAAATATCATACGGGAGAATAATGAAAAAAAGAGACTATATTACTATATGTGCAATATTACTCACAATAGTGTCCATTGCAAAAATATTATATATTAATGGTGATTTAAGTAAAAAAGAAATTGCGGCAACATATAATGGAGTTGCTGTTAATACAGTAAGTTGTTCGTATGATATTGATGTAACAGATCCAACAGAAATTATCGGTGATGCTGACTATTATTTTGTTGCTAAAGTAAAGTCTATTGATGGTTATGACTATAGGGATCCCATTGAAGTGGAAAATGAGGATGGAACAGTTTCTACTTTCTGCGATCCATATACAAAGTATACAATTGAAATTATACAAAATATCAAAGGAAATTTAGTAGAAAATGAGAAGGTAAACATAGCAAAGTTTGGAGGTTTATCTTACGATAGAAAGTGTTATGAAATTCCTGAGGGAGATAATTTTCTAGAGGAAGGACAAAAATATCTATTAGCGGCTTATGTACAATCAGATGGAACTTTATTAGTATCAGGGGAAAATTCTTCAGTAAAACTTGCGGGAACAGTTTTTTCAAAAGCACTACAAATTAGAAAATATAATTGGTATTATAAAAATCAAAAAATGTTTGATAGAAAAAGGTATAGGATTGCGGCTAGTAAGATATACAATGAGTAGTTAGGTTAAATTATTTTATACGTTGGAAAGTTTCAAAATAAGAAAAGAGTACATCTTAGGCTGATATGATGAAAATGTAAATTGAGTGGAAAAGGGGGAGTTATTATTTTGAAAATAAAAACAGTGGTGCAGATGGATAATGTACAGAGCGTTTCATCTAGAAAAAGAAATAGTATCATATATGGTATTGGAGTGGTTGTACTGTGCCTCTTTTTAATATTTTTTGCTATATGGTATTATACAGGTAGTAGTAAGCAAAGTGCAGATATAAAGGTAACAGATAAAGGTGTTTATATATCAGAGTTAGAAGTGCAACCAGACAAAGCGGCTAGTATGACGGCTTTTTTTATGTATGATGGGAGAAGTTATTGTCTTTGTGATGATATGTTTCTGGAGAAAACGGCAATTGGAATTTGTTTAGGAACTGCGTCTGTCGGTATAGGTGAATGGAGTGATGCTTCAAGGTATATAGATTTTTCTGGAACAGTTTCAGGAAAAGTATATGCAGTTAAGGGTATAAGCAAAAAATTTATGCTTTGCCTCGTATCGGATGATGGAAAAAAACAGGTTTTTATAAATAATAAGGGCATTGCTTTGAAAATTGGTTCGGAAATTTTTGAAAAGTATTTACATGTATCAGAGGGGGTAGATTGTGTCACATATGAAACGCAAGAATCCTGGGATGATGCACAAGGTAATACGAAAGAATATTTAAGTTCTTCTAATGAAAAGAAAATTATACTTAATCAGTTTATAGAAGCATTGAATGATGGAAAATGGATGAGAATGGAGGATATTCCTAAATCAAAAGATGGAAGAACCGATTATGATTTGCAGGAATATCATATGTATCTAAAGCTAAAAACTGGTGTTACAATTCATCTTAGACTTTTAAAAGGAGGATATGTAAATCTTGAAGGCTTGAACTGGGTTTGTGTGAAAATAAACAAAGAGGTGTATACTTCTTTAATCAGTAATTTTATATAATAGTATAAAAGTCTAGGAGCATTTGTTCCTGGATTTTTTTACTCTATAGTAAAGTGCGTCCTATAAAGTAAAACGCTCCGCTGGATGTGCACACACATATTTTACTTAACAAGGTACGAGTTTAGTAAAATAGCGTACAGAGTAGATGCGAAAGGAAGATGGTTGCAAAAGTGTGCAACCCGCATCTGGCACGCAAAGTGGAGCAAGTCCCTCATGAGTGAGGGATATAGGGAGTTGACGTGGACTTGTCCACTTTGTTCTAAAAGTTCAAGAAAAACAGCTGTTTTTAGGCGTTGGGTGCTCCTGAACAAGGTGCGGGGGTTAAGTCCCGTACCTTGTAAGGCACGAAGTGCTGCTTTTATATGAGCAAGTAGCGTAGCGGATTGCAAATATCATTGATTCTATAGAAAATGTTTCATAGATTATTTGATTGAGCAGTTGGCTTATTTCATTAAAAAAGGTAAAAACCTGAAATAAAGTATAAAAATCTCCGATATATTAATATAAAGTCTGCTATTCGTATATAGTAATGGGAACAGGAGGAGAGAGAATGGAGAGGAGAAAAAAATTTACAGCACAGGAACTGGCTGGTTTTTGCAGTCAAGTTACCAGTATGCTTAAGAGTGGAATCAGTTTAGAAGAAGGTATGTATATGTTGACAGAAGAAATGGAAGATGTGCATACAAAAAACATATTAAAACAGATAGAAGAAAAGTTGAAACAGAATAATAGTTTTCATAATGCTTTAAAAGAAAGTAAGGCATTTCCGAACTATTTGGTGAATATGGTCAATATTGGGGAGACCAGTGGAAAATTAGAGGATGTCATGCAGGCAATGACAAAATATTATGAAAGAGAAGATGCGATACAAGACAGTATTCGAAACGTAATAGCTTTGCCGCTTATGATGTTTTTTATGATTGCAATTATTCTGGTTGCTTTGGTAGGAAAAATACTTCCAATGTTTCAAAGCGTGTTTACGAATTTGGATGTAGATGTGGCAGTTACCAGTAGTAAACTTATGAACTTAGGAATGTGGGTAGGACGTATTGTTGCAGGTGTGTCTTTTGCGGTGTTGTTGGTTGCATTGGTATTATTCTTATGGTATCAGACAGCAAAAGGAAAAAATGCACTAAAGCGTTTTAGTACAAAGTTCTTTGCGACGAAAAAAACAGCAGGCTTATTAGCAACAGGAAGATTTGTTTCTTCTATGTCCGTTATGATTTCCAGTGGAATGGATGAACAGGAAGCTATGAAAATGGCGGGAGATGTGGTTGACCATGAAGGAATACAGAAAAAAATAAAGAATTGTTGCGAAGAAATGGGAGAAAAATCGTTGGCAGAGGCACTCAGACAGGAAAAAATTGTGACAGGAATGCAGGGACGAAGAATTGCCATAGCAGATAGAACGGGTATGTTGGAAGAAGTGTTTGCAGATGTAAGCAGACAATATGATGAAAAAATTGCGGACCAGATGGGGCGTTTTTGTACCAAGTTGGAAACTACGTTAGTATTGGGATTATCTGTTGTCGTAGGTGGTGTGTTGCTGGCTGTCATGTTCCCATTGGTTAGTATCATTACTTCCATTGGATAATTGGGGGTGTCAAATTTGAAAAATTTAAAAGAGGCAGCACATAAAACAGAAAAGGGCTGGAAACGGCAGATTTTATTTCCTATTGTAAGTTTTTTTCTGGTGATAGTCACAGCCCTGGTAGCAGGAAATTATATTAATTATATGACAAATATGCAAAGCATTGAACTTCTTCGACAATCCGTTAGAAAAGCAGTGGTACAATGTTATGCTATAGAAGGGGCGTATCCACCGGATATAGACTATTTGGAAAAAGAATATAATTTGGAATATAACCATGACAAATATTATATTGATTATGAGGTTTTTGCCTCTAATGTGATGCCAAACGTAGATGTATATGAACGCGAGTAGTTAAAAGGAGGACATTTCATGATAAAACGGCGAAATGCATGGATTGCAAATTATGCTGGGATTCTGTCTTTGCTGTGTATGTTTATTGTAGGTTCCCTTGCATTGACAAGTGTGGGAGTATATGTATATAAAAATATTGTAGAAAATAATGCACAGAACTATCAACTTCGTGTTTCCTTATCTTATGTAGCTACGAAGGTGCATCAATATGATGCCAGTGGACAGATTTCTGTGGAGGAAGAAAATGGGATTCCTGTATTGGTATTGCGAGAAAGTCTGGAAAGTGGAAACTATCGCACTATGATATATTGTTATAAGGGAAAAATGCGAGAATTATTTCAGGAAGAAGGGCTTTCCTATTCTTTAGAAGACGGTATGGAAGTGATGGAGTTGGACCAGTTAAAACTAAAGCAGGATGGAAAACAAATTTTTGTAAAAGCGGTAGAAAATGGTGAGCAGGAGCAATTAGTTTTAAATATTCGCAGCGAATAAGTAGCCTGTTCTTTGCAGCTAAAATGTTAGGAATCATACGCGTTTGCAAAAACATAGTTTTGTGAATGTTTAGTGGAAAAAATAAAAATGGGAGGATGCAGATGGAAAAGAGGGAAAGACAATCGCAGCTTGCCAAAATGCCCTTATTGGAGCTGGTTGTAACCATTGGTATCTTTGCGGTAATCAGTGTGTTTCTGTTAGAGTTGTTTTTAGCAGCAAATTCTCTGCAGCAAAAGGCAAGCGATACGGGGAAGGCAACAATATTGTCTGAGAATATTGCAGAGAATATAAAAGGGGCAGAAAAAAAAGAAAAAGTCATAGAGAAACTTGGCTTTCAAACAAGATATGGAAAGTGGAATAAAACAAAAGGTGTGTATCCTAGTGTAGAAATAAGGAAAGAAAAGCAGGAGGGAGATACGCAAATTTATATAAAATATTGTGATTCTAAATGGAAAGCGACCAAGCAAGAAAGCAGTTACAGTATTATTCTTGTGCCTGTAAAAGCGAAGGTGAAAAATAAAACGATAGATATCTATGAAATTTATGTGTATCGATTAAAAGGATATGTATCTATGTTCCACCAAGAGAAAAATGTAGAATTGTTTCGCATGCAGTTTGTACAATCTTTTCTGCCTGGCTGAACTGTTACATAGAAATTGAGTTTTGCAATTATCTGGATTTAAATGGGAGGATGAGCATGAAAGAGAGAAAAGGATTGCTTTTAAGTGTAGGTACACCTTCTATACTATTGGTTTTACTTGTATTTGTGCTGTCTGTGTTTGCCTTGTTGTCTATTCGTGCTTCTGCAAATGAGCAGAAATTAGCAGATAAGACAGCAAAGTCCGTAGAGGAATATTATGCGGCAGATGCAAAGGCAGAGTATGCGCTGGGCTATATAGACAGTGTGTTAGAAAGTGCAAAGATTTCTGATTTAAAGATGGAACTATTAAACATGAAAAATAGTAACGAAGAGAACTTAAAAGGGCTACAGGATTTAAAAGTCACAATGAAATCTTCTGGTGACTTTCAAGCAAAAAAGACGCGTGAGGTAGTGGCAGAGGTGAGTTTTGCATTTCTAGTAAAAGAGAAAGAAACGTTGTGTGTGGCATTACAATTATTGGAAGACAGAACTTATAAAATAACAGAATGGAAGGTTTCCATGGAAGAATTGGGTGAATATGACTCAAATTATGACGTAGAATTATGGGACGGACAGGTTGATGTGGAGGAGTGATATAAATGGTATTTGAAGAAATGCTTTCCAGTGCGGTAAAACAAGAAGCATCGGATATTTTTTTGGTAGTCGGGCAACCGGTATCCTTTAAGATAGACGGAGTAATTGAAAAGCAGGAGGAAGAGTCCTTAAAACCAGAGCAGGTAAAAGAACTTGTAGATCAAATGTATGAAATGGCACAACGAGATACAAGTAACCGAAGAAATGGGGATGATGACTTTTCCATTTCCCTGGCAAGTGTAGGACGTTTTCGTGTAAATATATTTAAACAGCGAGGAAGTTGGAGTGCAGTTCTTCGAGTAGTAGCATTTGATTTACCTGACGTTTCTAAAATGGGAATTCCTCAGACCGTATTGGATTTAGGACAAAAAAAGAAAGGTATGATTTTGGTTACCGGACCTGCCGGAAGTGGAAAAAGTACCACATTGGCATATATTATTGATCAGATTAACCGAACCAGAAATTGTCACATTCTTACTTTGGAGGACCCAATTGAATTTTTGCATACCCATACAAAGAGTATTGTCAGTCAAAGGGAAATCGGAATAGACAGTAGCAATTATACAAGAGCATTGAAGGCTGCTTTGCGTGAAGCGCCAGATGTAATTCTGATTGGAGAAATGCGGGATTTGGAAACCATAGAGATTGCCATGACAGCGGCAGAAACAGGACATTTAGTCTTATCCAGTCTGCATACGGTTGGAGCGGCCAATACGATAGACCGCATTATTGATGTATTCCCACCGGAACAGCAACAGCAGATTCGGGTGCAGCTTGCAATGGTGTTACAATCCGTTGTGTCTCAACAATTATTGCCAAGTAAAAGTGGGAAAATGGTTCCCGCATTTGAAATTATGCATGTAAACACTGCTATTCAAAATTTGATTCGGGATGGAAAGGTTCACCAGATTAGCTCTACCATTGCTACCCGCGCCAGTGAAGGCATGGTGAGCATGGATAAAAGTTTGCTAAGTCTTTATCAAAAAGGAGAGATTGATGAATTGACGGTTTTGAGTAGTTGCCTAAATGTAGATGTGATGGAGAGAGAATTGAAGAATGTAAAATTTTAATTTTTATTGCAAATGTGTCTAAATAGATACAGTCTATCCTGTAAAAAAACGCTCTTAGAGGTAGTTTTCTCATAAAGAATGAATTATAATATATACTTGTAGACATTCTTTGTGAGAATAGGTAAAACTCATAAAGAGACTTTCTATTATGTTTACAGCAATTATATGTCAGGAAAAGGAACATCGCAGGCATGACACAAAAAGGGAGGAAAATAAAGTGCGAAAAAAATGGCTATGTAAAGTATTGGCAGGAACAACAATTGTAGTCTCTATCTTTGGACAGATTCCAGGAAGTCCAATTAATGCTGCAAAGAAACTTACAGTATCAGTAAAGAGTATTTCCATGAAGGTAGGAGATAAGAAACTTGTAAAAACAAACAAGAATGCAACATTTACTATCACAGGTAAAAAGGTTGTTTCATTAACAAACAAAAAGAAAAGACAGTGTACTGTTGTAGGAAAAAAAGTTGGAAGCTGTACCTTAAAAATCAAAGCAGGAAAAACAGTTAAAAATATAAAAATTAAGATAACAAAGAAAAAGGTAGTAGCAACCACACAGCCTACGATGCAGCCTGTAAGTACAGAAGTACCAACGGTAGCACCGACACAAACACTGGAGGTGACATCTACAGGTGCTGTAACAGATACCAGTGCGGAACCAACAGTTGCTCCAAAGACAATGGAACCAAGTAGCACACCTGTGATAACAAATACGGTAGCACCAATACCAACAGTGGAACCAACCGCTACGGTATTACCAACTTCGACAGTAGCACCAACACAGACACCACAGGTAACAAAGGAACCAACCGCAGGACCAACGGTAACACCAGTAGTTAGTGCCACACCAGAAGTGACAGAGGAGCCAGATACAATTTTGGCTGATACCACAGAGGTTACTTCGGATGCAGCAAAGGTTGTCAATCAGTTTGGATACCATTTGTGGGACAAAAACGAAGATAAGAATACGATGATTTCTCCATATAGTATAGCAGAAGCATTGACGATGCTTGGAAATGCAGCAGAAGGAGAAACAAAGGAAGAAATTTTACAAACCATGGGCATTGCGGATATAGAGCAGTGGAATAAACAAATGCAGGAATTGCATAAAGCAGGTACAACACAGAACGGTGAAGAACAATTGCACATTGCAAACAGCATTTGGAAAAATGATACAACCTATTCTTTTGACAGTGAGATACAAAAAAATTATATAGAAAAGTTAAAAAATTGTTATGCAGCAGAAGAAAAGTCGATGGACTTTACAAATGGAAATCCAAAAGATCAGATTAACAAATGGGTATCAAAAAATACAAATGGAAATATTCCAAGTATTTTAGATGAGAATGTGGACAGTAGTACCTACAGCATATTGGCAAATACTGTTTACTTTGATGCAAAGTGGTGGGATGAATATTTTACATCAATGTTGACCCGAAAGGGAAAATTCTATGGAAAAGAAGAAACTACAGATGTAGATATGATGAGTTCCGATGGATTTCAATATGTAAGATACCTAAAGAAAGACGGAATTCGAATGGTAGAACTTGATTTTAAAGGAAATCAATTTGTTATGGATGTATTGTTATCCGCAGATGAAAAGCAAACTACGCAGGAAGCTTTTCAGGCCTTAACGGTAGAACAAAAAAATGCATTGTTTGATGGAATTAGTAAATTGGAAACTAGCCGTGTTAAGATGACTATGCCAAGATTTAAATCCGAGTATAGTGCCAAGCATTTAAAAGGACAGTTGCAGAGTATGGGAATTAAGAAGGTGTTTGAAAAGGATAGTGCAAAACTTCCAGGTATACAGGGAAATAATGAAGAAAATGCCTATGTAGATACGGTATTGCATAAAACCGTTATTGATGTAAAAGAGGATGGTGTCAAAGCGTCTGCCGCAACGGTAATACCAATCAAAGCGGGCTGTTCTCCAGAACAACCTAAATATATTGAATATTGTGTAAATCGTCCATTTGTTTATGTGATACGTGATAAAAAGACGAATATGATTTATTTTATGGGTAGTATCGAACAGTTAGATGCTACTAATCAGACCAAATAGGGAAAACGTTAGATAGGGCTTGGGTAAGCCTGTAATGAATGTGTATTCTAAGTTTTGCTCTTAGAGGTAAAGTTTAGAACCATAAAAAATAGAAACGCTTCTATTAATGTATAATAGGTAAGCGTTTCTATTTTTTTATCGTTCTATTTATTCGGCTGTTTCTGTATCGTCTGTTTCTTCAGCATCTGCATCCGGAACTTCATTATGTACAGCAGTAACAGTAACAACAACCGTTTCAGGGTCTGTAATCAACTTAATATCTGGGTTAGATGCGATTTCCAAATCTTTTACGCAGATGGTATCGCCAACTTTCATTTCCCCTACATCAATCTTAACCTTGTCAACTAATGCCTTTGGTAATGCCTTAAATGCAACTTCAGTAAGACTTTCTTGAAGAACACCCTGTTGTACCTTATCATGATTTAATAAAATGACTTCTGCAACAGAATGTACCATCTCATTGCTTACCAATGCCTGAAAATCAATGCTGTCGATTTTCTTTGTAAGTGGGTTGAAAACAATCTCTTTTACCAGTACATCATAAGGTTTTCCGTCAACTTCCAACATAATCTGACTACCCTTGTTGTCTTTCTTTAAGAAAGTATCAACATCCTTTTGGTTCATCTTAACTGGAATGGATTGTTCGATTTCTCTACCAAACATATTTCCAATGACGTAACCTTCTCTTCTTAGTTTCTTTGCTTTGACATCCATGCTTCTTTTTTCAGCTTTTAAAGTATCCATTTTATCTCTTCCTCCAAAAAATCTGATTTGCTTAGCAGCCTTCAACAAAGAGGTTTTGTTAAGTATTAAGTTTTTGTTTACGTCTGTTAATATAGTCCCATTATTTCAAAATGTCAAGGGGTATTGTCTGAAAAAATGTGACTTTTGTGTGAATTGTGTATTTAAAATGCTTGGGAATGCTCTCCAATAAGTTATGCGGATTCGATTTCGTAGGTAAATCCGGCATCCGTAATTGTTTTGAGTGTACCTTGAATGCTTTGTCCTCCCTCAGTCAGGTAGCCGGAAGCAAAAATGGAATCCACAATGCTTAGGAGTTTCTTTTCTTCCCCTTTAAAATAAACCTCTCGACCGGCGGCACAACGGATATCTGATTTTGGAACCATAAGTCTGGCAAGGCAGAGAACCTTCAGACAGTATTCTGTGGTTAGACCAGAAGTGTTAGCATCTCCAAGAGGTGTTCCTTTAATAGGCAACAGAAAATTGATTGGAAGAGCTTCTGGTTGAATCTCCCGCAATTCTAAAAGCATATCTACGACATCTTCTTTGCTTTCGCCCATACCTACAATGCCACCACTACATATTTCAAATCCCAGTCGCTGTAGCATACGGATATTGTCTACACGTTGTTCAAAGGTATGCGTGGAGCAAATGTTGTGATAAAAGGAACGGCTACTGTTCAAGTTATGATTAATACGGTCAAGTCCGGCATCTTTAAGCATTTTTGCTTGTTTTTCGGTTAGAAATCCGATGGAACAGCAAAGATGTGTTCCATGTTCTTTCATCTTGCGAATGCGGCGTGCCAGTTCCTCAATCTCCTGATCGGTGAATTTCATACCACTTAAACCAATACAATGTCTTGACAAATGATGTTCATTGACGAAGTCGTTATTGTGATATAATTTATCTTCATCGACCCATTTGTACTTCTCAATCTCTGCAGTGGAACGACAGGACTGGGCACAGTAAGCACAATCCTGAGAGCAGTTTCCACTTCGTGCATTGGTCAGAATGTGGATGCTGACACGATTTCCCTTGTATTTATATCGTAATGCTGAGGCACGGTCAATTAATTCTTGAAGTGCATCATCCGGTGTGTTTAAAATTGCAATAGCATCCTCTCTGGAAAGAGTAGAATCTGTCTTTTTGTCATCTATTATATTCATAATAATCCTCATTTCTGCGCATATAGTTTGCACTATAACATATTTTGTCATTTATAACTTCTACTGTAACACAGATAAAAACATATTGTCAACTGCTAACGAAAAAAGGTTTACAAATAACATAACAGTTCGTTACTGTTCGCAGGTAGGTCTTTTCCGCACCCAAAATACCGTATGAAAGTCTATCGTGTGCAGTTTTGCTATAGGAGAAACAGATTGTATTTAAAATGCTTGGAAATTTTAGAATTGTGCTTTCAGTAATGCAGCAAATTCCTCTATATAGTCTTGGGAATTATCCTTTTTCCAGAAAGCACAATAAGTCTTTATGATTGGTTTCCCATTTCGAAACAGAGGAATTCGGTTGACAGTCGTATCAAACCAGACCTGTTCTCCAATCACATCCACAGGCATATATCCGCGCCCGGTTATCATTTTAAGTCTGGCTTCCTGAATGGAATCTGCAAAAAGAAATTCTCCTTGTAGACCGATAATCTGCTCGTAATAATGCTGTTCTTGTTGTTGTCCTGCGGGATTGATTACCAGAATGCAGGGGATGTTTTTCAAGTCCGAAACTGTTAGTTGTGTTAGTCTGCTTAATGGATGTTTGGAAGAAATCTCAATATATATATGACTTTCCGAAAGAATCTCATTGTTGTAGGCATCGGAAAAGGCACGTCTTTGGTCATTTAGTGCCAGATCAACGGAACCATTTTCCATGGCATGGTACAATTCTTCATGACTGCCTGTTACAATCTGTATGTCGATAGTAGGATATTTTTCTGAAAATAAAGCAATTGCTTCGGATAACTCATTTCCATAATAGCCTTTATAGTATCCCAGTTTTAAAACCGTATGCTCTTTGTCGGCAATTCGTTTGGTTTCGCTGACCAGATGTTTGATATCTCCTGAAATAACCAAGCTTTTTCGGTAAAAATGTTCACCAGCAGGTGTAAGCGTAAAAGTACGGTTATGTCGGTCTAAAAGTTTCACTTGTAATTCCTCTTCCAGTTTTTTTATCTGTTGTGAAATGGCAGACTGTGACACATGGCATTGCTCAGCAGCCAGATAAAAATTTCCATTTTCAATGACAGCCTGTAAATATTCGATTTGGCGTAAAAACATAACATCTCTCCTTATAAAACGGTATTGCCCTCGAATGGTTTGCGAATATCCTTGACTTTGAACGTATCAGATACTTCTAATAATAGTATACTTTAATAAGTTTAACTAATCAATAAATAAAGTAGAAAGAATTGATTGAGAAGTATAGATTATAGTATACTCAAAGCAGGAAAATGAGGAAAGCAAAAGGAGGAATACTATGCAGGAAAAAGAAGTAATGCTGGTAACAGGAGCTGGACAAATCAGTATGGCGATTGCCAGAAGAATGGGATATGGAAAGAAAATTGTCATGGGCGATAAAAATATGGAAAACGCAGAGCAGATTGCAACAATAATGAATCAGGCAGGATTTGATGTAGAACCGATGGAGATGGATCTTTCTCAAAGAGAATCTATCAAGAACATAATTGCAAAAGCACAGGAATATGGCAAAATAACAATGCTTGTAAATGGGGCAGGAGTCTCTCCAAGTCAGGCATCGATTGAGGCTATTTTGCAGGTTGATTTATATGGTACAGCCGTTTTATTGGAAGAAGTAGGGAAAGTGATTGCAGAAGGTGGCACAGGTGTTACCATATCCAGCCAGTCTGGATGGAGAATGCCACAACTGACCGCTGTGGAGGATGCAGCACTTGCTACAACTCCAACTGATGCATTGTTACAGCTTGCTATATTGCAACCAGAAAATATCAAAGATACATTACATGCCTATCAATTGGCAAAGCGTTGTAATGAGAAACGTGTCATGGCACAGTCCGTAGAATGGGGAAAACGAGGTGCAAGAATAAATGCCATTGCACCAGGAATTATTGTTACCCCACTTGCAGTGGATGAATTTAATGGACCAAGAGGGGATTTTTACAAAAATATGTTTGCAAAATG
>JBNMLH010000006.1:0-154598 GCA_050875145.1 Lachnospiraceae bacterium | reverse complement strand
GCTAAAAATATAAACTTTGGCTGGTCATTTTGTTCATGACGCTGTTACCAGCTATGAACTCATATGTGCAAATTGCACTTCACGAGCAAGCTCTCACGTACAATTTGCACATATGAGTTCGCACCTTCTGAACAGTTACAAATATGAAAAAATAATGCCCCACTTATGCAAGTGTGAAAAAATTTCTAAGCATCTGCATGCCATCCGGAGTCATAATAGATTCCGGATGAAACTGTAATCCATAAATCTCATATTCCTTATGTTTCACTGCCATAATCTCGCCATCTTCTGTTTCTGCAATTACCTCCAAACATTCTGGAAAATTTTCTTCCAATGCAGCAAGCGAATGATAGCGTGCCACTTTACTCTTTTCTGCAATCCCCTTAAAAATAGCAGCATTTTGGTCTAACTTTACTATTGACTGTTTTCCATGCATTAACTGCTTCGCATAAGAAACAGTGGCACCAAATACCTCACAAATCGCCTGATGTCCTAAGCATACACCTAAAATTGGAACTTTTCCTTTGAAATAACGAACAACGTCTTCACAAATTCCAGCTTCACTTGGCTTACCCGGACCAGGTGATAGCAAAATGTGACTTGGATTCATTTTTTCTATTTCCTGGCAAGTACAAGCATCATTTCGAATTACCTTTATATCAGGATTTATCGTACCTACATATTGAAAAAGATTATAAGAAAAACTATCATAATTATCAATTAAAAGTATCATATTATTCTTCCTCCTTTCCCATAGCAGATGCCTGTTCTACTGCGTTTAGCACTGCACGAGCTTTATTTAAACACTCCTGAAATTCGTTTTCAGGAACAGAATCTGCTACAATACCTGCACCAGAACGAACCATTATCTTATCCTTTACTTTATATGCAATACGAATTGCAATACAGGTATCCAAATTCCCTGCAAAATCAATATATCCAATGGCTCCTCCATAAATACCACGTTTATTATCCTCTAACTCGTTGATAATTTCGCAGGCACGTATCTTTGGAGCACCTGATAATGTTCCTGCTGGCAATACTGCATCTACCGCATCAATTGCTTTACAATCATCACGAAGTTCTCCCTCTACGGTTGAGCCAATATGCATAACATGTGAATAGCGTTCAATCTGCATGTATTTATCCAATTTAACAGAACCAAACTTACTGATTTTTCCCAAATCATTTCGTCCCAAATCCACTAGCATGTTATGTTCTGCACACTCTTTTGGATCTGCTAATAAGCCTCGTTCCAATTCTAAATCTTCTTCTTTTGATTTTCCTCTCGGTCTGGTTCCCGCTAATGGAAATGTCAAAAGTTTCTTATCCTCTAATTTAACTAAGGTTTCTGGAGAAGCTCCCGCAACCTCAATGGCATCTCCACTAAAATAGAACATATATGGTGAAGGATTTAAGGTACGAAGCACACGATATACGTCAAACAAACTTCCTTCAAAATCTGCGGCTAAACGGTTCGACAAAACAACCTGAAAAATATCTCCTTCTTTAATATATTTCTTTGCCTTCTCCACCATTTCACAATACTGCTTTTTATCAAACAATGGCTTAAATTCAGATTTCAGATTCGCAGTTGGTATCTCTGCTTTCTCTCCATGCTTAATAATATCTTTTAATTCCTCAATATCCTTAACTGCCTGATGATAACTATTTTCCATATCTTCTGCTGAAGCATTTACAATTAAGATAATTTTTTTCTTAATGTTATCAAAAGCAATTACCTTATCAAAAAGCATTACATCTACATCCTGAAAACCATCTTCATCCTTTGCATCTAATTTTAATTTTGGTTCACTATATTTTAAATAGTCATAGGAAAAATAGCCTACAAATCCGCCCGTAAAAGTAGGAAATCCTTCAATTTTAGGGCTTTTATAATCCTTCAATATTTCAGTTATAAAATCGCCTGGGTGCATCTCTTTTACTTCCCTAAGCACTTTTCCATCCATATCCTTCATTGTAAGGATTCCATTTGTACAAGTTACATCATATTTGGGATTAAATCCCAAAAACGTATATCGGCTCATAAAAGCCTGTTCTTCTACACTTTCTAATATATAACAATGCTCACTTTTTGCCTTCAATTTGCGAAGCACTTCTATCGGTGTAATCAAGTCCGAAAAAATTTCGCTTGCAACAGGAATCATCTTGTAACCATCTTTTGCATATTGTTTTGCTTCTTCTAAACTAGGTATTGCCATCTAAAACACTCCTTTTAAAACAAAAAACCCGCCCTTAATAAAAATATTAAGGACGGGTAAATATTCACTCGCGGTACCACCTTTTTTGATGCAACTGCATCCACTCATAATGTACTGACATACACAATCGAATATAACGGCTCGATACACCGTCGGGTATTACTAAGCATCTGCTGTTCTTCCCGCCCTTATGAGTCCATTCACTAAAAACCTGTTTGCCGCAATCACACCATTTTGCGACTCTCTGAAATTCATCTGTCTTTAGCTACTTCTCTCAATCATCGGTTTCATTTATAAAACTAAAGTCATTTTACTCCCATTGAATAAAAATGTCAACTGTTTTTATCTTTATGCTAACTTGGATAATTTTATAAAAGTTCAAGCCCCGTACCTCATAAGGCACGCAATGCCGCTTTTATATGAGAAAGTAGGTAACAGTTAATGCAATTCTTTTCGAGCCATTTCCAAAGCTGCTGCGATTACTGCATCCATGTCATAATATTTATATTCACCTAATCTACCGCCAAAAATAACCTTTTGCTCTTTGTCTGCAAACTTTTGATACTCCGCATATCTGGCACTATTTTTTTCATCATTTACTGGATAATATGGTTCGTCTCCTAGCTTCCATTCCGAAGAATATTCGCGGCTGATAATCGTCTTTTCTATATCCTTTCCATTTGCATCCTTGCCAAATTCAAACCATTTATGTTCAATAATTCTTGTCCATGGTGTCTCTGCATCCGTATAATTTACTGCTGCATTTCCCTGAAAATTAGGTATATCAAGAATTTCTGTCTCAAAACGAACAGAACGATACTCCAACGCACCTAATTGATAATTAAAGTAGGCGTCAATAGCTCCAGTATAAACTACTTTATCCGCCATGGAATCATACTTCTCTTTTTCTTTTAAATAATCTGTTCCCGTTTTCACTTCTATGCCTTCCAGCATATTTGAAACCATTTTTGTATAACCACCCATCGGAATTCCCTGATAGATTGCATTAAAATAATTATTGTCAAAAGTCAGTCTGACAGGCAATCGTTTAATTATAAAAGCAGGTAATTCGGTACATGATCTTCCCCATTGTTTTTCCGTATATCCTTTCACCAATTTTTCATATATATCTGTACCAACAAGACTGATTGCCTGTTCCTCTAAATTTTTAGGATTTCTAATTCCCGCTGCCTTTTTTTGCTCTTCAATTTTTTCTGCTGCCTCCTGTGGCGTAACAACTCCCCACATTTTATTAAATGTGTACATATTAAATGGCAGAGAATATAATTCTCCTTTATAATTTGCTACTGGAGAATTGGTAAAACGGTTAAATTCCGCAAACTGATTTACATACTCCCATACCTGCTTATTGTTTGTGTGAAAAATGTGCGCACCATACTTATGGACATGGATTCCTTCCCTTTCTTCTGTATACACATTACCAGCAATGTGGTTTCTCTTATCAATTACAAGAACTGTTTTTCCTGCTTTTTTCGCTTCCTGTGCAAATACCGCACCATATAATCCTGCTCCAACAATTACATAATCATACTTCATATTCTTATTAAGGAGAACTCTCCCTGCTCCTCTCTTTTTCAATCGTTATTTTGGGTTTTCTATTCTACTGTTACACTTTTTGCCAGATTTCTAGGTTTATCTACATCTAATCCTCTTGCAACAGACACATAATATCCCATCAATTGTAGCGGAACAACTGCCAATGATGCAGCAAAATGTACATCTGTTTTAGGTATATACGTGGTAAAATCTACCGTATCTTCAATATTGTAATTACCATAGCTTGTCAATCCGCACAAATAAGCACCACGACTCTTACACTCTACCATATTGGAAATCGTTTTCTCATATAACTCACTTTGTGTCAGAACACCTATAACTAACGTACCGTCTTCGATCAACGAAATTGTACCATGCTTTAATTCTCCCGCCGCATACGCTTCCGAATGAATATAACTGATTTCTTTCATCTTCAAACTGCCTTCCAAACTGATTGCATAATCAATTCCTCTTCCAATGAAGAAGATATCTTTTGCATTCACCTGTTTTGCTGCAAACCACTGTATTCTCTCTTTATCCTCGATAATTCTTTGAATCTTATCTGGTAAGGTTTGTAATTCGTCTATTAAATTTTTATATGCATCACTCTTTAATTCCCCACGAACTTTACCAAATTGAATTGCCAAGCAATAAGAAGCAATCAACTGTGTACTATATGCCTTTGTTGTTGCCACTGCAATTTCCGGTCCTGCCAGTGTATAAAATACATTGTCCGCTTCTCTGGCAATCGAACTTCCCACTACATTTACAATTGCAAGTGTCTTTATGCCTAATGCCTTTGCCTCTCGTAATGCTGCCAGACTATCTGCAGTTTCCCCTGACTGACTTACAATAATAACCAATCCATCTTTATCTAAAATCGGTTTACGATAACGGAACTCAGAGGCTAACTCTACACGAACAGGTATACGAGCCAAATCTTCTATTACGTACTGTGCTGCCACACCCACATGATAGGCAGAGCCACAGGCTACGATATAAATCTGAGAAATATTTTTAATATCTTTATCCGTCAAACCGACTTCACTTAAATCAATATATTTTTTCTTTGTTTTTTCATCTTCACGTAATACAGAATGAATGGTATCCTGTACCGCCTTTGGCTGCTCGTGAATCTCTTTCATCATAAAATGTTCAAATCCAGCTTTTTCAGCAGCTTCTGCATCCCATTTGATTTCGACAAGATCTTTTTTGATCTCATCCCCATCCAAATTATAGAAGGTCACTTTTCCCTTCTGTAAGTGTCCAATTTCCATATTTCCAATATAATATACTTTTCTAGCATACTTTAAGATAGCAGGCACATCAGAAGCAATATAGGACTCTCCATTTGCCACACCGATAATCATTGGACTATCTTTTCTAGCCACAAAAATTTCTTCTGGATATTCTTTAAACATAACTGCCAGTGCATAGGAGCCTCGTATACGAATCATTGCATGATTAATCGCATCGACTGGTGTTCCCTCATATTTTTTATAATAATAGTCAATCAACTTTACTGCCACTTCTGTATCCGTAGAAGAATAAAACTCATATCCTTTTCGCACAAGTTTATCTTTTAATTCCTGATAATTTTCAATGATACCATTATGTACTGCTACTACATTTCCATCATCACTACAATGAGGATGTGCATTTTCCTCTGATGGTTCCCCATGTGTCGCCCATCTGGTATGACCGATACCACATGTACCATGCAATGCCTTTCCGTCATTTGTTTTTTCAGCTAAAATACGCAATCTACCTTTTGCTTTTATAATTTCTACATTTGAAGTTCCATTACGAACTGCAAGCCCCGCTGAATCATATCCACGATACTCTAATTTTGAAAGACCATCCAATAAAATTGGAGCAGCCTGATGATTTCCATTAAATCCTACAATTCCACACATGTTTTCTTCCTCCATTCATTTTTCTTAAAAATCGTATTACTGTTCTACATACTATATCTATAATTGAGCATAATACAAACGTAGCAATTATACACCCAATCCAGTTAGCAATTACATACCCTAAAGATTTTTCCCCAATGTCATTTATATGAAATAAATTCCAAAAGTGTGCCTGTATCACCCAATTTGTATGTATTAAGTATACACCAAAACACGCTTTAGATATATACTCTATTTTAGGTATTTTTATCCTTATCTTTTGAAAAAAATTAAACAAAGCAATTGAAGCAATCAACAAAAATGTATTGGAATAATCCCACATAGAAAAACCTTTTACTTGTCCTATAAAAACACATCCAGCACTAATCAGATAAAGAAGTATATCATACTCTTTTTTCCAAGCAAACAAATTCCATTTATGAATAGCTGCTCCAATAAGGTAAAGCATAACAAAATTTACAATCGTATATCCCGCCTGATCTCCAGATATTCCAACGGTACTAATCCCTGGCATATCTATTGCAACGATACCGGTAATCGCCTTCCACACCGTATTCCATACAGAAAAAAGTAACACCAACACAAGAAGCAACTGTTTTGTTTCCTGCAAAGACAACTGCTCTAGCAAAATATTTATATAAGGAGCAATACAAATCAATGCACAATAAATAATCACATACCAGTTACAAGGGATACATTTTCCTATAAGCGTCTGAAGCCGAAAACTTTCCCATCCCATACAGAAAGAAAACAAGTAGAACACTATATTATAAAAAACAACCCACAAGATAAGCGTAGCTACTTTTTTGTAGGATACCTGCTTTTTCTTATAACTAAAATATCCTGTTATTAAAACAAACCCGTTGACTGCAATACATGCCAAAGATTCTGTCAAATATAAAAAGTAATGTTTTATGCCCTCTGGAGCAAAAGCAAATGCACCCCCTGTAACACCATTGGAATTGTAATGTACTGTAAGTACCATCAATGTCAACAGAATACGCAACACTTCAAAATTTGATTCTCTTTCTTTCATACTATTCTTCTCCATACATCCCTAAGTCAAATACATGTTCATACTCATATCGTCCACCATTTAAAAATACCGCCATCTGACTTCCTCCACAATTTCCAGCAATCAATGCCTTGCACTGCGAAACAATATACAATGAAGATAAATACTCCAATCCTTTCAGGTACTCATCGTTTTCTCTCTCAAAATGCACATCTTTAATCCACCGTAACTGACTCTGACGAAAAATATCATCATAATAGGTTCTCTTATTAATTAATATTTTACCCGGAAATTCTTTTCGAAATATTCGATCTATTTCTCCATCCTCCGTTGCCAGATAAATATATTCATATCCCTTTTCCGACATTACCTGTTTTATTTCACAAAGCATATCCTTTATTTCCGGCTGTACCGGATGTCCTTTCGGTTTACAAATTGTATAATCCGTTCCCCTACATAATACCGCTAATACATTTTCTGTATTTTGAAATATCTGTTTTGTCTCATTTAATATATATTCTTCTGTATCTTTATTCAATCGAAAGAAACTACGATACAATTCTCCCCATATTTTCACTGAGTAATCGCTATATATTTCATGAAACTGTGGAAACACGACTGTACGTTCCTTATCCTCCACAACTTCTTTCATACATGATGTATCTATTTCATCATAAGGTTGTTCAAAAAACCATTCCCAAATATTTTCGCCCTTTTCAGTCTTAATCTCTATTCTCGGAATTTTCTTTTCCGCAATGCTTTCTAAAATAAAAGATAACACATCGTTAAAAAAACATATGTTAAAATACTGATAATCATATAACCCTTTTGTAAAACGGGTTATTCTGGCATAAGAAGGAATTTCACTCTGCGTTTTTCCTAAGTAAAAACGATATAGGTCACAACGATTTACCAGCCATGTTCTATTCTTTTTCAAAGCAATACTTCTAAATTTATCGTACCCTTTATTCCCTAGTAAATTAATTACTTTTACTGCTACTTTTACTACATCCATGTTGTATTTTCCCAACTTTCTACTTACTTGTTCTGTTTTTCCAAAATGTTTTTATTATGAGGAATAACTCTTTAAACTCTTTGGGATTAATGATGTATTGTACAAGGGTATAAACTGCCATACATCCTACTGCCCATACTGCTCCCCATATTACAATCTGCACATAACTATCATAATGTGGGTTGTCAATATTGATTGCTGTCACTATAATCCCAAAGACAACAAAGCAAGCTATCCATCTTTTATATGTTTTCCACGGCTTTTGCTCTAATAAATACTTATAAGCGTAAAGAATCATATCATTGGTTCGGTATAAGGATGCTGCAATTGTACCTAACAACGCACCAAATACTCCCCATTTCCAAATTCCCACAACAGATACTACAATATTAATTGCTGCCTCTAAAATTGCTCTATTTTGTGTTTCTTTAAAATGCCCTGCATAACTTATTACATTGCTGGCTGCTGTCCGTCCATAAGTTAATAACGGCGTCAAAATAAAAAAGATTGGATACCATTTATTGATATAATTGATATCGGATACTCCCGCCGTATACAACCGAATAAACGGCAAAAGAAAGATATAAATACAAGTCATCACAGAAAAAATCAATATTAAATATACGATTTCAAATATATGGTGCAACACCAGATATTGCTTTTTGTCTGTATTATAGATTTGCCCCAGTTTAAAACTAAAACCAGCTTCAATTTGCTGTATCATTGCCGTTGCCATCGTGATTACCATATTATACATTGTATAAATACTGACGATTTTTAAATCTCTTGTAATAACCGTCAGTGCAAGCACATCTGTATTGTTAAAAATCAATCCTGAAACCTGATGCACTAAAGTAGCACCTTTTTGTGAAATAGCAACATCATCAGGTTCTTCACTCAAATCTACCCAAGCGTAATGTTTTCTAATATATGCAGCATAAATAAGCATTTGAAGGATACCAATTAAAAAGAAAGCAAATTGTACTACTAATACATTATACCCTCTTAAAAGTAATATCACTTTTACCACATTTGTAATAATATTAACTACAGTGGTTATATTCGTACATATGTAAGAATACCCTTCTGCCTGCATCAATATTTTGTATTTCCCCTGATAAAAAAAGTTGATACAATTACTAAAACCTCCAAATAAAATAATGCCTACTACCATCCAATAGGATATATTGGAATGCACATAAAGAGGATAAATAAAGGCCAGTCCAATTACCGCTATTCCATATAACGTTCCTGCCTTTCGATAAAAATGATGCGTAGCAGCTATAATACCATTTATCGCTTTTCTATTATCAGTAGCTACTGGTACATAAAGTGCCTGTAAAGATGCAACTCCAACTCCCGCTTCCAATAAACTAAAATATGCAAAAATCTGTGTCACAGAGTTCAACAATCCGTTTACCTCTGAACCATAGCTAATTAGAACCAATCGAGGAATGACTATTCCAAGACCGATTGTTATAAGCTGACCAATAATACCATAAAAAACATTTAAAACACCTTTTTTTGCTGCCTGCATCTTATCCTCCATACTTGTTAATTTTTAGATTTTCCTTTTTTCTTGTAATGCAGCAAGGACATGACAAACAAACGGAAACCATCCCGCTGCAAAACAGACAATCCCCTACTATATGGTGATTGTCGTAAAGCAATCCATTTTTTCAAACTATAGCTTTCCATTTTTTCAATATACTCATTTACGATTTGGTTCATAATCTCACCTGCATTTCCATCCTTTTGAATATCCGCATTGCAAACTTGTGCAATATGCTCTGTGCAGGTAATAAATTCTTCAAAATCTAATTCTGTAATCTGATCAGCAAAATATTTTTCTAACGCTATTTTCTCCTTATCTGCTATATCTAAATCCTTTAGATGTGCAATTTTAATATTCGCAGCAATCTGTGCCATCTCCTCTTTTTTCTTTTGTGACGTTGATTCTCCATAAATCCGATATGCAATCAATCGTTCCGGTAATAGATATATTTTACCTTTTTTCGCCATTTCAATAATTACCTGATAATCTTCTGCATATTTTGCCGGACCATAGGATATGCCTGCCGCTTGATACGCCTTGCGTCGAAACATAATAGAAGAATGCGTAAAAAACATATTTCCAAAATATAAACTAAATTGCAAGCTTTCATCCGATAATTCTTTTATTTGTAAAAAGGGAATTTCCTTCCCATTCACAATGCTGTTTCGATAGGAACCACACATAATATACTCTGGATTCGCATCCAAAAAAGCCACCTGTTTTTCTAAACGAGTCTTGTAACTAATATCATCGCAATCCATCACCGCAATATACTCTCCTCTTGCCGCCTGTATTGCTTTATTTTGTGTAGCACACAATCCCATATTATGTTCATTTTGTAAAAATCGAATACGCTCATCCGCATACTGTTTCACAATATTTGTCGAATTATCTAAAGAACCATCATCTATAATAATAAATTCAAAATTCTGGTATGTCTGATTTAATATACTGTTGATTGCTTCTTTTAAATATGCCTCCCCATTATATACCTTCATTATCAAAGATACTTTTGGCTTTTCTATATTCATATTTATAAACCTTTCATTTCTTTTTTTCGCATATATTCTTGTAAATCTCTACATACTTTCTGCTTATAATATCCTTATCATAATTTTCATTGGCATAGGTTTCAATTCTTTTATTGTCAAACATAGAAAAATGCTCCAACATATACTCAATTCCATCTGCAAGTGCATCTGCACTTCCTTTTTCCACGATTTTTCCTGCAAAGGCAGGTACTAAAGAATCTACTCCACCTGAATTGGTACCTAAAATTGGCTTTCCGAGCATCATTGCTTCCATAACAGAAACACCAGATGCCTCCATCAAACTGGCAGATACAATAAAATCCATCTCAGACACAATTTGATTTACAGTGTCTTTGTCACACTGCCCATAAGGAATATAATTTGCTTCTATTCCCAACTTTTTACTAAGCTGAATATAATGCTCTAAGTATTCTCCTCCACCAATATGGTGTAAAATTATTTTTCTTCCATTTTTTACCACTTTCTGAATTGCAGGCAATAAAAACTGCATTCCTTTAATTTCTTTATCATACATAACCGCTACAATACCAATGTTAATACAATCTTCTTTTCGATAATAACTATGCTTCTTATCTACCTTTGGAGGATTGATTCCATTGTATACAACCTCAAATTTACATTTCGGAAAAGTATCTTGTAGCTTATTTTTCAAATCAATGGAACAACAGGAATTATATCTACTGTTTTTATATACAAATTCTCCCACACGTTTGTTGATATTACTGGAAAAATCACATAGTTCTACTGGAACGTGTTCCGATATGATAACCGGAATCCTCAAAATTTTCCCCAAAAGTATTGCACTAATGCCAATTCCCATTCCCACATGCGCATGAATCACATCAGGTTTAAACTCTTTTTTTATTTTCTTTAAATACCGATAAAAAGAAGTATAATTTTGAATTTTCGCCGCTATCTTTACAAGGAAATTATCATCTTGAGAAGGCTGTTTATATTTACTACGATACGTTAATATTCCCCATTCTTCCTTTTTGCTAAACTTTCCATACATTGTAGTATCCATAGGGTAATAAATCGCAGTATTGCAGTATGGCAAAAGTGCGATTGCCTGTTCATTATGAAATACTCCCGCTTCCAGTTTTTCTGCACCCTGCGGTGTATACCAAGTCACCATCATTAACACATTCATTCGCGTATCTTCTCTTTCCTTCTAAAAATTATACTTAGTTAAACTTATTGATTGTATCAATCACATAGGAAACTTCCTCAGACGTCATTCCATAATACATCGGAATACTTAATTCTGTAGCACTGATTTCCTCTGCCAATGGCAAATCTCCCCTTTTCATTCCCAATTCTTTATATGCGCCTTGCAAATGCATCGGTATTGGATAATGCTTATTCGTGCCGATTCCCTTTTCATTCAAATATTTTTCCAGTTCATCCCTTCTGTTAGAACGAATTGCAAATATATGATATACATGCTTTTCTTCCTCGACTTCTGTTGGAAGAAGAATATCACTATGCTTCATTTGTTGTTCATACAACTTCGCTGTATTTCTTCGATCCGCAGTCCATCTCTCTAAATTTCTCAGTTTAATTCTTAAAAATGCTGCCTGTAATTCGTCTAATCTGGAATTATGTCCTTGATAAATATGATGATATTTATAATCAGAACCATAGTTTCCCAATGCTCTTACTTTATCAGCCAAACTTTTATCATCCGTAACAACGGCACCTGCATCTCCCAATGCTCCTAAATTTTTTCCTGGATAAAAACTAAATCCTGCTGCATCTCCTAACGAACCTACTTTTTTCCCTTTATACTCAGCACCATGTGCCTGTGCTGCATCTTCAATCAAGCGTAGTCCATATTGTTCTGCAATCGCTTTGATTTTATCCATTTTTGCAGGTTTTCCATATAAATGCACTGCCATGATCGCCTTTGTTCTGTCCGTTATTTTTTCTTCTATTTTTTCTGGATCAATATTATATGTCTCCAATTCTGGTTCTACAAATATTGGCTTTGCTCCTGTATAAGACACTGCCAATGCTGTTGCAATATAAGTATTCGATGGTACAATGACTTCATCACCCAGACCAATACCATATGCCTTTAAAATTAAAAATAATGCATCCAGTCCATTTCCGCAACCAACACAATATTTTGCACCGCAATACTCTGCAAACTCTTTTTCAAATAATTCGACTTCCTGCCCTTGAATATACCAATTTTTTTCGTATACTTCCTTAAATTTTTCTATTACTTCCTCTTTAATTTCATTATGCATCGCATCAAATGAAGAAAAACTTATCTGCATCATTCACACTCCATTTCTTTATAAAAGGCATACCATTCTAAATCACATAGCTTATCCTTTATTAAAATATGTTTTTTGGCTCTTCCTTCCAATTGAAAGCCTATTTTCTGATAAAATTTTTTTGCACGTATGTTTTCTGGAATTACATTCAAATATACCTTTTCCAATCCTAATACCTCAAACGCATACTTAAGAATTTCTATCGTTCCATAAGTAGAAGCCCCCGTTCCCATCGCTTTTCGACGCATGGAAATTGCATATTCTGCATTTTTATTTTTCTTATCTATATGCTTTAAACTTACAGTTCCTAAATATTGCCCCGCATCGTCACAAATCGCTCTGTGCAAATTTTCGTCTTCTTCCTTAGCCGTAGACAAAATAAAATTTTTACAATCTTCCAAAGTCTTTGAAGCAAAATCCTGTGCCAAAAAGTATGTTACATCTTCATCCTGCATCCACTCATACATACCTTCTGCATCCTTCAGTTGTAACTTTCTAATTATCATACTTTTCCCTTCTTATTTTTTATTGAACACTTTTTAAAAATTCATCATAATCTCTAATATAATCTTCTTCACGATACACATCAGATGCCAGTACCAACAATACAGCATCTGGCGAAAAATCATACATTTCTCTCCAGATTGCATTAGAAATATATAACCCCTCATAAGGCTTTTCTAATGATACAACTTTTTTTTCTGTTCCATTATCCATGAGAATTTTACAAGAACCATGAATACAGATTAAAATTTGTTCTAAAGATTTATGTGCATGAAATCCGCGATGCACTCCCTCTTTTGTATCATACATATAATACACCCTTTTTATTTCAAAAGGAATATCGTTGTGTTCCTCTAATGCAACAAGCATTCCCCGTTCATCTCCATGTTGCTGAAATGCATATTTTACAACTTGCATATATCCATTCTCCTTCCCAAATAAATCACAACTTTTTTATTACTTTATCCTTTACTCTATTTAAAAATGACAATTTAGTTTCCCGAATCTAAAATTTGTAACAGTTCTTCTCTCTCCAACCCCTTACTTTCTTTTTTATATTTTCTTAAAAGAACAGTATCCCATACAAATGCTATAAAACGAGGGTTTATACATACTTTTCTTATTAATTCCAGTACAAAATTCTTCTTGCCTTTGTAAAGAAACGCGTATGCCTTTTTTACGCTGGAATCTTTCTGCATACATTTTTTATATACTGCTTTATTTTCATTTCGGATAATTTCACTCCATTTATCCTTTCCAGATGTAGAAATTCCAGTTCCGTATTCATACCAGATAAAAAAATGATCCCAAAAGCCAATCTGAATATCATCTATCAGCATGCATAATACCGATATATCTTCCGCGTATCTGACACAGTCTTTTATCTCATTCAGATACTTTTTAATCGTATCTTTCTCCATTACAAAACTGGCTCCCAACACATAATCCTGAAAATAGAAATAATTGTGCTTAATCTTTTCAAAATCGTAGTTGCGATATACTTTCATATCTTTTGGATTATGTTTTTGATAAATATGAACCTCGTCTTCCGCCGAATAATATGCACTCTTTCCAAAGCAAACTTTATAATTTTCTTTCTTCATATAAGAAACCATATCTGAAAGTACATTTTCCGCATATAAAAAATCTCCTGGTGAAATTGCCTTTACATACTTTCCCTCCGCCTTTTCCAATGCAGACAGCATATTTCTTACCGTTCCTTGGTTTACTTTATTATCTACAAATTTATAATTATAAAATTTTCTTTTTTGAAACCACTCTTCTATTTCATCGTAATGGTTATATTCAGAACCATCGTCTGACACTACAATTTCATATTCTATATTTTTTTGTTGCAGGATAGAGTACAAAGTCTGATACACTTTACTTAAATCTGCATGATAACATAGCACTAGCACTGAAATATCCATTTTTCTACCTCATTCATTTTCTATATCTTACCAAACAAAAATGCAATTCGAAATACAATCTCACCCATAACAGACGGCATAATTCGTTTTCCATAAAAAACCTTTTTTATATATGCCAAAAATCCACGATTTCTTGTGGAATAGATTGTAAGTGCATTTTTTGTTTCAGTTTTCATATTTGTACCATATAAGTCCAATAATAGGTCAAACCGATATTGAAATTCTCTCAAACGATTTCCAAATAACTCATTTGCAAAAGCTCCCTTCACCTTTGTAAACAAGCTTCCATGCGTCGTAGTTACCGCCCCTTCATAGCGACGGTATTTTGCTAATACTTCATCCGTAAAAACAATCTGACCATTAATATATGCAACCCACAAACACCAAATATCATGTGGTAGCTGTTTCCCCTTTGGCATAGTTTTCTGAACCAACTCTTTCAATTCTTTGTTTAATACCAAAGAAAAACCCTGTGCAAACACCCAAAATAACATATCATTTACTTCTATCGTTTTTTTAGGATATGTATACACATAGTTGCAATTTAATTTTTCATCACAGATTTCATATGCATGAAAAAATAACCCAGGTGTATGTAACGATTCCAACATGCCTACTGCTTTTTCTATCTTTTCAGGCTCCCAATAATCATCCTGATCACAAAACGAATAATAGTCTGCTTCCTGGCATTTGTCTAACAACTCCCAAAAGCAATCTGGATACCCCAGATTCTGATGATGGTTGTCCAAAATATATATTTGTTTTTCTGTTTTATTTTCTTTTATGACACGCTCAATAATACCTATCGTATTATCTTTTGAATTATCGTCCCGAATATAAATATCTATATTTTCATACGTCTGTGCCAACAAACTGTTTAGTTGTTGTTCGATATATTTTTCTCCATTGTAGGTCGATAACAAAATATTTACTTTCTTTTTCATTCCCATACACTCTTCCTATCAATATTTTACCATTTGATATCCTTTTTTAGTGCTACCTGCATCCAACGATATACCTTTAAAAAACAATCAAATAAATGACTCTTATATACTAATTGCATGATTTTTACTTTTGCCAATTTTTTATCTGTTTTTACAATATATTTCAATGTAAGTAAATCTGAATTTCTCCATGTACTATACTTTTCACGTAATGCTTTTCTGGTCAAATGCATGACTTCTTTGCACACAGTTTTGTTTCCACTTACAGTTACTGGCAGAGAAATTCCCAAATGAATGAATGCCATCAAATCTACAAGTGTTCTCCATCCCTCTTCCTCTTCTTTTTCAAACATTTTTGACACTGTTTCTTCAAAGGCATGCACTGTTTTATTGCATTCCTGTATGGTTACTGTATTCATACTGGAACCCTTCCTAACATAATAATTATAGAGAGGTGCATCAACAAATGCAATCTTTTTTATTTTGGGATAGATACTTAACAGCAATAGCATATCTTCTCCAATTCGAGGTACTTGTAAAAATTCCATCATATTATCAAATAATTCTTTTTTATATACCTTATTCCATAATGCTGTATTTATAATTGCCAACTTTCCAATTGTCGTTGCATTAATAGAAAACGCACTCCATCCCAGCATTTCCGTTGCAAATACCTTTTTTGTATCATAGTCTACTCTATGGTAACCGCAGATAACAACATCCGCACCCGACGTCTCTAATTCCTTCACCATGCTTTGATACATGCTTGTTTCAACTTTATCATCACAATCACAAAAACCAATGTATTTTCCAGATGCCATGGAGACTCCGTACTTTCGTGCCTTGTATACCCCACCATTTTCAATATGATACACACTTACAATTTCTGCATATTTTCTTTCATATTCTGCCAAAATATCATAAGTTTGCTTCTCCGTAGAACCATCATTAACACAAATCACTTCATACTGTGATATATCTTGTCTGACTAAAGCATCTAAACAAACCTTCAGCATATTGGTAGCATTATACACTGGAACTATAATGCTTAAAGTACATTGTTTCATTTTATCTTTCACCTGCATTTTTCTCTATAATACGACGATACTGTTCCAATAATCTTTTTGTAACTGCTGTCCACTCATACTGTTCCATAACAAAATTTACTGCATTCTTAGAAAACTGTTCTGCTGACTCCCGACTTTCATAGGCTTTTTTTATCGCATCTGCAATTGTCTCCGGTCTATCCCCTGCATGAAAACCGCATTGCCTTTCCTCTACTTGTTCGGCAAATGTAGTTCCTTTTGTTACAATAGGAACGACTCCATAACTTAATGCTTCTAATATGGCTACCGGCTGCCCCTCAAACCTTGAAGTTTGAAGAAAACAGTCTGCATCCAATAAAACTGCAATCTTTTTTTCTCCAAAAACGCCCTCCTTCACACACACAATCTGCTCCAATTTTTTTTCCTTAATCAAGGCAACCAACTGTTCTTTATTATTTTCAAAGTCAGTTCCATACAATTCTAAAACAATGTCATTCTCCAACATATACTCTCGACATATACTACACGCCTCTATCATAATATCCAGACCTTTTTGATACATAGCGTATCTACCTATATATACCAGTTTAAATTGTTTTCTTGTTGTTTTACTCCATTTCTCTTCAACCCGGTAAACACCATTTGGGCTGATAAAAGACGGTGCCAAAAATCGTGCTGAATCTGTTTTCTCTTTTTCCGATAAATACTGTACCGCAGCAGAACTTTGAATAAAGGAACGGAAAAATAATTGATTCAAAATAACCTTAGGAATTTTTTTCTGTTTTTGTGCTGTATCGCATAAAGAACAATGTGGTACGATCACGTAAGGAATCCCTTTATTTTTTAGTGTTTTGTACATAGATATATATTTCAAATAGTATATCCCATGAAAAACAACTAGATCAATTTTATAGTTTTGAAGAATAGAAGCAAACTTATGTGCACCATGCTCTACAGGATAATCGGTAGTATCATATCCAGACTCATCTAAGTTTAGCATAATAACCTGTTCGTACACAGACTGTTCTTTCGCATACTGTGGCACAATCACTGTCACTCCATTTGCCTGATCTAAATTCAAGGAACAAATATGTAATATTGTCATTTATTTCTCATCCTCATCTTCCTGTTCGCTCTTGTATCTATATATTGCTATATTTTGTGTAAGGTTTTTAATTCTTTCCTGTAATTGCGAAACCTGTACTGTTAAAATAAACACCTTAAACAGTAAGATAAAAATAAATACCAAATAAACAAAGTTAACTGGCGACTGTATTCCTAACAGCTTGGCACACCAAAAGGCAATCTGCGGAAATACACCAAGAATTAAAGTTCCCGCTGCAATTACCAGCCAAAACAAAGTATCTTCAATACGCATCTGTGCCTTTTGAATCTTACGCACAACAAAAAAGCAGGAAAACAGAGCAATCACTAATAAAACAATACGCAATCCAACTGTCATATTTATTTACCTCTCTTTCGAAATCCCTGGAACAAAACAATCGATACAATCATTCTACTCATATACAGGATGGAATTTTTCAAATTTAAGTAGCTCTCGCCCGCAATACGTTCTTTCATTTCCACCTGTACCTCTACCACCTTGGCACCATTTCTCATAAGATACGCTACCGTATCTGGCTCTGGTCCATGATTCATCTGCGTAGCAAATTCCTTTAATACCGTTTTATTGATTAAGCGCATTCCTGAGGTAGGATCCGAAATTGCTCGCCCCGCAGTAAACTTAATCGTATATTTTAAAATTCTTGCTCCCAGCATCCGCAAACCACCAGGCTTCTTCTTCTCCCAAAATCTTGAACCGATAACAATATCTGCCTCCTGCTCTAACATTGCATCAATCATTTTTTGTATATACATTGCCTGATGTTGTCCGTCGCCATCATATTGTAAAACAGCATCATATCCATTTTCATATCCATATTTTACACCAGTTTGAAAAGCTCCTGCTAATCCTAAGTTAATCGGCAAATCAATTAACTTATAATTATGCTCCTTGCATATTTTAGCCGTATCATCCTTGGAACCGTCATTTATCACCACATAATCATACTGTGGATAATTCTTTATTAAATCATCTACTACCCGAACAATATTTTCTTCTTCATTGTAGGCAGGGATTATGATTAACACTTTCATTTTTATCTCTCCTGTTTCTGTCTTTCGATTATCTTGCTGCAATCGTTGCAAACAAATTAAATATAACATATATATTTCCTATATGAAAGAATAAGATAAAATATTTTTCATACAAACGTTTTATCTGTATCTTTTCATTGTATAAAACAAGTAGAAAAAGTGGCACAACTGCCAAAAAATATCTACCCTGTACCCCTAAAATCACATCTGTTCCAAAAGGCGTACAACCTGACATCATAGAAAATAGAACTAAAACATACACTCCAAATAAAATAGCTAAAGTAACAGCTCGATGCCAAATAGGAACCTTCTTTTCCTTTCCCTTTTCAAAGAAGAAACTTGCCCCTGTCAATAATGCAAATCCATAAATAGCAATGCTGGCTACAGGCAGCTCTAACCATCCAAGTAAACTTCCAAACATAGTTTTGAAATATTGCATTCCCAACACACGAGTTGTATTCCAGTAAATTTTACATGCCCGAATTGGGTTTTGGATACACCATTTCATCGAATATTGCTCCACCACACTTTGTGTGGTTGCTACTGCACTATCTGTACCTGACATTTGTGTTACTGTTCCCAAATTCACATATACATTGCTGAAAATGACGGCAGCAAAAATCAGCGCTATGCTTCCGTATTGTATCCATCGATTAGAAAATTTTTCTTTGGGAATTAAAATACACAAACCGAAAATAAGGGAATATACTACTTTTGCTGGTCCCAACAATGCTGCCAATACAACTAATGTCGCTATTTCCTTTATGCCTACCTTTTCTTCTCCGTATATCATCCGAAGCAACAAAGCAATCGACAAAAATGCTAATGCATTTACTATGGCATCATATGAGTACGAAGAGATCAATTCCAACATCATCGGTGTCATAGACAATGCAAAAAATACCATTTTACCAAAAGGAGCTATTTTTATTGCCAAATATACAAGAATAACATAAAAAAGTAAATTCATAATTCTGCCTAAGTAAATCAGAGGAATACTTCCCAAGCCAAGCACTCTGGCAATCGAAATACCAATTGCCCCTGGCAAATGTGTAATAATATTTTTTGAATTTAGATTGCTATGCATCCACTCTGTAGGTGTAGTATCTTGTACCCCATCAAAAAAAGATTGCAATGTATATTCATACGTTTTTACCGTTGGAATCGTTCCATAGGCAACCTCTGCATCATCCTTGCGCATCACTACAACATTATTTTCACCCAAAGCCTTTTTTCCCTGCATCTCATTTGAAATTTTATACGCTGTTCCAAAATGGATGGGTTCATCAGGTGAAGAAAAAGGCGGAAGAATCATCATATAAATAATTCCCCATACTATTACCACAGGAACAAATATCTTTTCTACTTTTTCTTTCTTATAAAATCCAAAATATACAATGAAAATAGTAATTGCAATACAAAGGGCAAATAAAACGATATAGATATTTTGTAAAAATCCATAAATTCCATTTTCATATTGATATACATCAAATATAATATCCTGTGTTTGCACTTCTCCATTAATAGCCATTTCTCCCTGCTCATAGGTTTGATAAGCACTTAACCCGGTTGAAAATACATGTAATTCACTATCTTCCTTTTCCTGAAGAACTGTAACTGAAATACAATAAGACTTTTCTTCCTTTTCCTGAATGTTATCCTGCAACCGAAAATCGTACATTTTACTTTCCACTAATTGTGTAAAATCATAGGTCCATGCTTGTATCTCTTTATTTGTATCCTGTTCAAACAATTTCACTTCAATCTTATCCTGCTTGGTTCCATTTGCAGAAAACATTTTTATATGAAATCCATCAAACCCTTTTACACCTGAAAATGTCTGTGTAAGGGTATCCCCTGGTTTTAATTCATTTTCAGCCGCATTGGAAATCAATGTATTCACCAAACGTACTGGCCCGTTTTCATAAGATTTTATAATATGAAAATAGAAATAGTTCATAAATACAACTAAAAAGACAGTTATACCAATCAAAATCACTATATTCTCTTTTTTCTTCCAAAATGTATCTATCTTTTCCTTCATTTTATCTCTCCATTTATGTTTATATTTCTACTTCTTTCTCTTCTTCATAATAATATTTTTTCTGAGTAATCCCTCTAGCAACCTCCCAGATAACTTTGTAGGTACCTGCAGGAATCGTATCCGTATAAGCAGCCAACAAAAATCCCGTCAATTTTGGATTTCCTTTATACATCCCATCTCCATTAGGATCATGGTAATTCTTTTGCGCCTTATACCGATAGGCCGTTCCCTTTTCTGAAATTAAAATAATTGCATAAGAATTTAGATTATTATGACTATAATTCTTCCAATAGAACCAGCCCTCAAACTTAACTTGCTTCATATGTTCAAATACACTGATATTCATAAAACTTGAAATCATTTCTGTATCTATTGGCTGAAGCTGATTTTTCTTTGCAACAATCTGTTTTGCATGTTTTGGGTTTAATGAACCAAGTCCCTCCATGTTTGTGATCAGTTCCATATTTTCTGAATAAAATGGATCATATTTATCAAACAATGGATGGCGCGTATATAAAAGGGTTCGTTCTTGCTCTAATCTTTTTCGTTTTGTTTTATCTGCAATATCATTTCCACGACTTACTGACTCATAATGATATAGCTGTACATCATTGCGCACTACATTATAGTAGCCCTTCTCTACTAGTTTAAAGCACAAATCTACATCATTGTACGCAATAGGAAGCGACTCTTCAAATCCTCCAATTTCCTCAAATTTATCCTTCGAAAGCATCAAACACGCACCAGTAACAGCAATGTAATTGCAATCCATCTGCATTTTATAGTCTGTCATAATCTCTCTGCCACCACAGTAATAATGACTTGGACCTTCTGCACGATTTACGATGCCAATATGTTGCAGACGTTTTTCTTCTGGATAATACAATTTGGCACCTACCGCACCCGCATGTCTCAGAGCTGCCTGTCCCACCATTCGCTCTAACCAATCTGCCACCAACACCTCCGTATCATCATTTAAAAATAAGTAATACTCTCCTGTAGCTTTTTGGGCACCTAAATTACACATTCTGGAAAAATTAAATTCCATTGGATGATAATCATAAACAAAACCATACTTTTCACAAATCTGTTGATACTTTACTTTGTTTTCTTCTGTACTTCCATTATCAATCAAAATCACTTCATAATTTGGATATGTAGTTTTTTCCACAATGCTGTCAAAGCATGTCTTAATGCAAGTGTAATTGTCCTTAGATGGAACAATAATGCTTATTTTAGGATTTCCTGTGGCCTTATAAAATACTCTTGACTGGTATATCTGTTTCTGGTATTCTACTTTTCCCTGCAATCCCCGACGTTCCAACGCATCTTTTTTCGCTTTCATTGCAGCCTCATACGCATACATTTTCGTTTCCGGATTGCTGGCAACTGACTCAGCTCTGGATCTCCAATGATACAAAATTTTAGATACATGTCCAATTTTTCTGGTCTTTTCTGTAAAACGCAGTACAAAATCATAATCCTGTGAGCCTTCATATCCGACTCGATATCCTCCAATTTCCATAGCAATGCTTCTTTTGAAAATGCTAAAATGATTTGTATACATAACAGACATAAACGTATCTGGAGCCCATTCCGTCTTAAATACAGGATTGTATCTTGTTTTGCCATCTTCTGTGAGCATATCTTCATCACTATATATAAAATCATACTCTGCATCTTCATTCAATTTTTTTACCATTTCATACAATGCATTCGGTGCCAGTATATCATCACAATCCAACAATCCAATGTACTCACCTTCTGCCATTTGTAAGCCATCGTTTGTGGTTCTGGAAATATGCCCATTTTTTTCTCTGTACTGTATTTTAATTTTTTCCTGTCCATTATATTTTTCTAATATTTCTTTTACCTCTGGCATAGTAGAGGCATCATCCACTAAACACAATTCCCAATTTGTATAAGTCTGTGCCTTTACAGATTCAATACAAGCAGTCAACATATCCTTCTGCACATTATAAACTGGCACAATCACAGAAATCAATGGATTGTATGTGAGTGGCTCCGTCTGTAAAATATCATTCTCGTATTCCGCTATCCAATCTGCATACATTTTATTTTTATCATTCTTTTTCAATTTTGCTACTAAAACGGTACCCCCTAGATATCCGGTAACTAGCAAGCCATCTTTTTTCACTCTTTTCCTAATACGATTTAACACGTTCATAACCAATCTCCTATAGATTTCCTTTTTCTAATGTAATCCTTCCATTGTCTACTTTATAAACAAGATCACAATCTTTGATCGTTCCAAGTCTATGTGCAATGATTACCATCGTCTTTTTTCCTCTGAAATGATTGATAGATTCCATAATTGCAGCCTCCGTATCATTATCCAACGCTGAAGTTGCTTCATCAAACACAAGAATCTCTGGATTATGGTACAATGCCCTTGCAATTCCCAAACGTTGCCTTTGTCCACCTGACATACGGACACCCTTTTCACCAATACCTGTGTTGATACCGTTTGGAAGTGAACGTATATGTTCTGCAAGTTGTGCCTCTTCCAGTACCTCCCAGACACGTTCTTCCTCAATTTCTCGTTCTGGCACCCCGAAGGCTATATTATTTTTAATGGTATCATCAATCATGAAAATTGTCTGTGGAATATAACCTATTTTAGAAAGCCAACTAGCATAATTTTGCTTTACATCCACTCCATCTGCTACAATTTCTCCCTCCTGCGGTTCCAATAGACCTAATAAAATATCTACAATTGTAGTCTTTCCAGCTCCGGATGGTCCAATAATAGCCACTGATTTTCCCACTGGTATCGTCATACCAACATGGTCAAATATAGGTTCTTCTGTATTGGGATAGCAGTATACCAAATCCTTAATCTCTATTTTATCTTTGATTTCTTTCAAACAATCTTCTTTTACTTCTTCTGTTTTCTTTCGTCTTTTCATCATCTCTGCAGTATCTACATCCTCACACACGGTACGAAGAGAGGGTTCTAAGAAGGAAATAGCATTTAAATAAGTATTCATTCGATTTGCCGAAGGCATCAATCGAACGGCTGCCATGGCAAATGCAGAGATTTGTGCCAACATTCCACTGATTTCACGTCCGCTTGCCAACATAACTGCCAACATAAGCAACATACCACACATACTAATCCCTTCAATCAATAATCTTGGTGCCTGACTCAATGTTGCATTTTTTCTTTGTGCAATGGTATTTTTTATTCCATTTTCCTCATATATCTGAACAAAACTGGATTCTTTATGCAGAATTTTAATATCCTTAATTCCTTCTATGCTATGAATCATCCATTTGTTCATCATTCCACTGTAATGCTGTGCATCTTCTCCAGCCTTTGTCAACTTTCCTTTAAATACAACTTTACTTCCCACCATGGTAATTAACAAGATTGCCAATATCAACACTGTCATCAGCGGGTCCACTACCAGCAATAACACAACCAAACTAATTGCAACAAAACATTCTGTCATAAACTGTAATACATTGTTCAACAAGGCAAATACATTTCCTACATCTCCCTGAATAATACGAATAATATTTCCGGTACTTGCATTTAGATAATATTCATAAGGCTTCTTTAAAAAATTCTCCAATAACTGTTTTGACATTTTAAACTGATTCTCAGTAACAAATTTTGCCTGCTGATAATACATATAATACAAAAAGACATTCTTAAATGCATAACCAGCAATCATCCCCACTATAATAGCAATAAGAAAACTGTTATCTGTATCACAGCCAAGTAAATCATAAACCATGCTAAGCCATTTATTATTATGTATCATATCCGGATTCATAATTACAGACACTAAAGGCAGCACTAATGATACCACTACTGTTTCTAACAATGCACCAATAATCATAAGCATTAATAAAAAACCAATATTTATTTTTTGTTTTTTGTCCATTAATCCTAATAGTTTTTTTATCATTTTTCCCTTTTCCACCTTTATCGTAATTTTTGATCTAATCCCAGTGCATACAACAAATCCGAAACCATTCCTCGCAATGAAATAGATTCGTAATACATTTTAACATTTTTATATACACACAACAATTTTCTGAAAGAAAAATCTTTAAGAAATGCATAACGCCGTTCTGCAAATCTACGATATTTTTTTACATATGCCTTATCTCTTTCCTCAAATATCAGTTTTTCATCCAATAAAATAGCTCTATTCTTATGAAATTCACCAATCTCTTGTCTTTGCTCTCTTGTACTATTTATCTTTCCTACTGTCTCCTGCGTATCTGTATCAATACCTATGGTGTTCTCTTCATGAATACGATACCTTATCAACGGCACATTATAAAAATATGAACCCTTCTTAATACCTGCTAACGTATTTAAAAACCAATCATGTGGAAATTTTGATTTTACACATAACTCCTCATACTTTAAAAACTCATTTTTAAGGGCTTTTGTAATACACATAGTACATCCCGGTGATACATTACTCTTAATTAAGAATGGAACATCGATACAAATCAATTCTTCTTCCTTAACCTCTTTATGTAATATATTTGCATTACAATATCCCTTCTTTACAATAACTTTTTTTTCTTTTCCTTCCCCATCAATCAAACAAACCGCAGAATTTAACGCTTGTATATTTTCATTCTGCTTCATTAAAGTGGTCATCTTTTCGACTTTATCTCTATACCACTCATCATCCTGATCACTCAAAAAAATCACATCACCTGTCACTTTTTTTAATGCATGAAAAAAGTTTCCGATAAATCCTTTATTTTGCTCATTAATGAAAACGTTCCAATTCTGCAACTTATATTTTTGAATATATTGTTGAATCAGTGAAACAGTTCCATCCGTTGACTGGTCATCACATATTATCACTTCGTCAACCATCCTTGTTTGTATACGAATGGAATCTAACTGTTTCTCTATATATTTTTCTCCATTATATGTGGCCATTGCAACAGATACTTTCACAAAACAAACTTCCTTTCTATCTTTTTATCAACCATTGTAATCTAGGCATAATCGACTACTATTATATTTTTTCATTCCTATCATATCACAACCCTTGCTTTTCGGAAACTACCAAAAACGCTTCAGCCATGCCTTACAATCATATTTCTCAATCGTTTTTTGCTCAATATGTGAAAATGGTCGTTCCAAAAAAGCGGGTAATGTATTAAAATCATCCTTCCCAATAATAAAAATATTATCCTTACTGTAATAATCATACTTCTGCACTTTCTTATCATTGGTTATCAGCTTTTTATGATAAAATAAACACTCTAATGCTCGCAACGTCTGTCCAGTTTGCCCTTCTCGAAGTACCTCCAATACAGCTTTACTCTGTGCAATTCGCTCCAAGTTTTCCTGATAGCTTACTTTGTCCTTCTGCAACAACGCATAGTAGGGATCCGCTGTATCAATCGAATCGGTAACAATATGCATATCCGTTTTTAATTGCATTTTCTGAAATTGTTCGTACAGACTACCAATTTTTTCTTTTCTTCCACCATCTGTACCCAAAAAATAAATGTCAGTTATAACATTTCTGTCTGGCAATTGAAAGCTTTTAAAATAATATTGGGTATTATAATGCATTCCATATTTCTTACAGTCTTCTCCATCAAAAGACCATTTTTCGCAATCCTGTTCTAAAACCCGTTCCGGATGATCCATCTCTGTGACTTTATTCCAGTACCACCATATAATTTTTATATCTTTACCAGCTTTTTTTCGTATCCAATGCGGTACACTTTCAGCCATCCAGGTTCCATGCACTAAAATACAGTCATAATTTAAAAAATTTTTTTTCCAATCTCCATACCAGATTTGTTCTAGAGGCAGATGTAATTTTATCCATATTCTTCGGAACAAACGCAATACTTTTGGACAGTCCTTCAATGTGATATCTGTATCAACACCATTCTTTCTCCACTCTGCCAATGCATAGTCATTTTTTTCGGTAAGAGACAAAATAAGAACTTTTTTTCTCTCTTCCCTATCTCTCATTTTTTCTATGTTTTCCATATTTTCTCCATTTTTTTCGCAGAAGAATTCCGGGTAAGAAACCAATTGTCGTCAAAAATCGGTTAGGACTTTCCTTCCATAACTCTCCCAATGACTTTCTTGCCTGTAATCCATAACAATTATACAAGATAGCATTTTTCATTTTTATTTTCAAACTGAATGTTTTCCACATATATGCTTTTGCATTACACATGGCACCTTTCGGATTTTGCATTTGCATTTTTCTTCCACTTCTTGTCAACCCTCCTGGCAAATACTCACCAATATATATAATCTTATTTTTCATGAACACATTGTGTGTTTTTGCTATTTCAATCCACACACAGGCTTCCGACAAAAATTTCTCCCGCCTAAATACAGGAAAAGGATATTGTTTTAATATATCCGTCCTATATACTTCCGCCTTATCACCTTTTATTCCTTTATTCCATATATGCGTAATACTGTTTCCAAACTGCTCCTCATAAGGCCACATATCTCCAATTACCTCAAAACCTGAATAGCCACGCAAGTAAACCATTCCCGCAATGTTATTTTCACAGTTTTTCAGCCAATCTTCAAATATGGTCTGTGTAGCATCCGCAGTCAGACAGTCATCACTATCTACAATCATCGTCAATTCTGTTTTAATATCAGGAATTGCCATATTAAGTGCAGTATGCTTTCCACCATTTTTCTTTTTTTTATATTGAATCGGCATACAATTTTCCCTTTGAAATGATTTTACAATTTTATCTGTTCCATCCGTACTTCCATCATCTACGATATACCATATAAAACTTTTATTAATCTGTCTTTTCAAACTATCATATAATTTTTGCAATTCTCTCCTGCGATTATATGTTGGAGTTAAAATTGTAATCATTGCTTCCACTTTAATTCCTGCCTTCCTGCTTACATTCACTTTCTCTGTACGCTCTTATATAAAACTCCTGCAATTTTTTTGCAGCATCTTTGCTGTCATACCCCTTCCTTGTTACCTGTTCCACTCTGGAAGTTCTTGTATACAAAACAGACTTTTTTAAAATTTCCGCGGCCCATTCTTCAGCCTTATGCTCTAAGGGATAAAAATTCAATAATTCTGTTACCCTTGCTTCCTGTGCAACCACATTCTCAGACGCAAAGCATGGTAATCCCGTGGTCTGTGCCTCAATTAAAACAATACCAAGTCCTTCGAAAAGAGACGGCATAACAAATACATCCATCATTTGCATAAGCTCTGGCACATCCTTCCGAACTCCTGTAAAAATAACACTATCGGAAAGTCCCAGATGTTTCACCTTTTCTTCTATTTCTGAATGTAACTCTCCTTCTCCCACTAAAAGTAACACAGCTTCTTTCTTTTTTTTCTTAATCTCAGCAAAAATATCTATTAAAAAATCATGATTTTTCTGTGGCGCAAATCTTCCCACATGTCCCACTACATAACTATCCTCCAGACCAAATTGTTGTCTCATACGTTCTCTAGTTTCAGGTATATAAGCAAAACATTCCAAATCAATCGCATTTTTTACTATTTTTACTTTTCCTTCCTTCCAGTATTTTTCACCATATAACCAAATTCCAGCCTCTTTGGAACAGGCAAAATTATGGGTACTTACCTTCTTTAAAGGATTACGAAGCAATTTTCGCAAACACTCCTTAGGCGAAAACCCGTTTGCGAGAAACATATTGTGCGAATGACTAATTCGTATCGGAACACCACATTTTTTCGCAATTCCAAGAGGAATTGCACTCTTGCTGGAATTATGTGAATGTACAATTCTATACTGCGGATGTACTTTAAGAAAATCTGCAATATCCTTTTTATACTGTCCATATGTCCGCAATGTACACGGAGTAATATGAAACACTTTTCCACCTAACTCCAAAATTTCTTTTTCATAATCACTGATACCCTGATAAGTTAGTAAAAAATCAAACTGTACCCGCTCTCTATCCATTTTTCGATAATAATTCATAAGCATAGTCTCTGCTCCACCACGATTCATACTATGAAGCAAATGTAATACTCTTATTGGCTCTCGTTTCATTTTTTACCTCCATTTTATGTGTTTATGTCTCTCAAACAGCTCCGTACACCTTTTTCATAACTTCGGATACCTTGGACTTGTCAAATTGCTGCACCTTTATCTGATTTTTTTCTCCCATACATTTTCTTTGTTCTGTAGCCTTGATTAATTTAGATAAATTCTCAGCAAAACCAGCTACATCCATTGGTTCGCACATATATCCACCTTCTCCATCTTTTACCAAATCTACATTTCCACGTATCTTACTGCATACAATGGGCAATCCCGCTGCCATTGCCTCCATTAGAGAAACCGGTAGTCCCTCACGGTAGGAAGGAAATGCAAACATATCTGCAACCTTCATCCACTCTAATGCATCTGTTCGAAACCCTAATAAATGTAACCTTTCTTCCATTCCAAATTGCTTTGCCATACGTTCCAGTTCTTCTTTTTTATCTCCCTGACCACAAATTACATAATGTACATCTGTGCGATTTAATTGTTTCAATGCTCGCAATATCGTTTCATGATTTTTATTGTTGTTCAACTCTCCTACAGAAAGTACAAGTATATCTTTTTCTCCAATTCCAAGCTGCTGTCTTTTTTCTGCTTTTTTATCAATTTTCTTCACCTTTTCTACGTCTATTCCTACCCCTGGCGAGTACACAACGCTTTTTCCAAGTTTCCTTTTTCTTGCCCGTTGATAATCTTCCGAACAAATAGTAATGAGTATGTCCGTGTATCTAGCAAAAATTTTCTCAATGGGATAAAAAATAAGCCAGTTTTTTTTCGGCGCACCAGTAAAAAAATGAAATCCATGAGCAGTATATATTAACTTCAAACCTTTTTTTCTTTGCTTTCTGCATGCAAGTCTGGCAATCACACTACCAATTGGAGAATGACAATGGACTAACGTATACTGTCTCTCTTCTACCAGTTTTTTCAGCTTTTTGTATGCCCGCATCATATCCGAAAAAGCCAAAATCTTTCTTGGGATTGGCAATTGAAACGTTTCTACCTTTTGTTTCTGCAATTCCTGTCGAAATCGTTTTACTCTTTCCTCACTGGATGTATTTCCTTCCTCAAAATTACATGCCACATCCACTTCATATCCCATATGTTGCAACAAGAATATATTTTCTCTATTAAATTGATCAATCATAGATGCTACAGATGCAACCATAAGAGCTTTCATAACTATTTTCTCCTTATTCTTTTTCCTCAGTACGACGTATTGTTTCTTTAAAATCTAAAATCTGATACGCACCATCAAAACAATTGGATAATGTTTTCTCATATGTTAAAGAACCAAACACCTTATTAAGCAAAGGAACAAATTTTGCACCAATCTGAATAAATCCATTAAAAAGTGGCAACAAGTAAACCTTTCGACCACAACAGACTCCAATTTCCCTTACCATTTCCGCTGTAGATACATATTCCTTATTTTGAGGACAGAATATCCCCTCTGATTGGTTTTCTGCAATAAGTCGCAAACATTCACAAAGTATATCAATATGTATCATACTTCTTTGATTTGCATAACTTGGAAATACTGGAAGTTTTTTTGCCAGTTTTGACAGACGCGGATAATTTCCTTTTGATCCTTTTCCATACACCATCGGTGGTCGCACAACCGCTACTTTAAATGTATCTGTTATCATTGGCAATATCCCCTGCTCTGCCTCCAGTTTACTTTGTCCGTAAAAACCATTGGGAGATGGTTGTGTATTTTTTGTAATCACAACAGGCTTTAAACTTTTACTCTCTCCAAAGATGATAATGCTGGAAAGAAAAATAAACTGCTTTGCCCCATCCTCTTTTGCCTTTTTACAGCAGTCAATTGTTAAATCTCTATTTACAGCATAATATTGCTTTTCCATCTCAGCAGCGGCATTTACATGCGCAATTCCTGCCACATGAAGAATGGTATCATACATTCCAAAATTCACTTTTTCCCAACTACGATTTCTGCTGGAAATACATTCTACTTTTGTAGTCTTGTCGTTCTTTTCCATCCAGGTTTGGAATGACCGACCAATATAACTACTTTCCCCAATAATCAATATCCTTTTCATTTTCTTATTCCTTTTATGACAATTCCTTTTTCTTAAATAGGGCTATCTTTACTTTTAAAACACTATTTCTTTTTCATTTTTCCAGTTCCACCTTCTACCACACCTTCCTGCCTTAACACACTAGAAAATGTTTTAAAAAAACATTTACAGTCAAACAAAAAACTCATCCGTTTGACATACTCTCCATCCAACTTTGCTTTTTCCGGTATTGGTAGTTCATCTCTTCCATTGATTTGTGCCCATCCGGTCAATCCCGGTAAAACATCATTAGCACCGTATTTGTCCCTCTCCTCAATTAAATCAAATTGATTCCAAAGTGCTGGTCTTGGTCCCACAATACTCATCTGTCCAACCAATATATTTAACACTTGAGGTAACTCATCCAAACTTGTTTTTCTTAAAAACTTCCCAACCTTTGTGATATATTGTTCTGGATTTTCAAGTAAATGGGTAGGACAATCTTTTGGAGTATCTATTCGCATGGTGCGAAACTTCAAAATGTTAAAGTGTTTTTTATGTATCCCGACTCTTTTCTGACAGAAAAAAATCGGTCCTTTACTGTCTAATTTTATAGCAATGCATAATATAAGAAAAAAGGGTGACGCTACGATGCACCCCATTAATGAAAGTATAAAATCAATCACTCTCTTTATTTTCTGGTACATATTTGTTCTGCCACCCTTTCTCTAAGAAACCTTCTCATTCTCTTCTTTTAAAACATACGTTGGTACAATTTCTTTCACCAGTTGCCGAATGTTTTTCGTCTCATCAACTGCTGCCTCATACAAATCTTCCAACTGCCTTTTAAATATTTCTTCATTTAACTCAATCGGTTTTCCTATATAAATTAATTCATTTTCTGTTTTTGTCAACCCTTCTTCATCCATCAGAAGTTCTTCATACAACTTTTCACCTGGTCTTAACCCTGAAAAAGTAATTTTAATATCTTCATTTGGTACATAGCCAGACAGACGAATCAGATTTTTAGCCAAATCCAGTATTTTTACTGGTTCACCCATATCCAATACAAAGATTTCTCCTCCTTTTGCATAGGCACCTGCCTGCAAAACAAGAGAAACTGCTTCCGATATCGTCATAAAATAACGAATAATATCCGGATGTGTAACCGTCACAGGTCCTCCATGCTGTATCTGTTTTTTAAATAACGGAATTACGCTCCCATTACTTCCCAGCACATTTCCAAAACGAACCGCTACAAACTCCGTCTGATAATAATTGTTAAACGTCTGAATAATCATTTCACAAATTCGTTTAGAGGCTCCCATAATATTGGTTGGATTCACCGCTTTATCTGTAGAAATCATTACAAACTTTTGCACACCATATTCGCCTGCTGCTTTTGCCGTTTTATAAGTACCGAATACATTATTTTTAATCGCCTCATTTGGACTGCTCTCCATCAAAGGAACATGCTTATGAGCTGCTGCATGATATACGATATTAGGACGATACTGTTCAAAAATTTCATTCATTCGATTCGTATTTCGTACAGACGCAATCAATACAACTAAATTCAGATCAGGATAATCATATTTCAACTCTTGCTGTATCTCATAGGCATTATTCTCATAAATATCTACAATAATAAGCATCTCTGGGTTTTTGGATGCAATCTGTCTGCAAAGTTCACTACCAATGGAGCCACCCCCACCAGTTACCATGACCCTCTTATCACTTACATAACCCATAATCGAATCTAAATCCACTTGTATCTGCTCTCTACCGAGCAAATCTTCAACCTCTACCTGACGCAATTTTGTAATACTAACTTCACCATTGATTAACTGATATACCCCTGGTAAAATGCGAACATGGCAATTTGTCTCCTGACAAATATTTAAAATAACACTTCGTTCTTTGGCTGAAATAGAAGGTAGAGCAACAATAATCTCATCTACACAATAATTTTTAGCAGTTTCAATAATTTGCTCTCTGCCACCAACAATGGGAACACCATTTAAACGTTTTCCTATCTTTTCTACATCATCATCAATAAAACAAACAACTTTTCCTTGAATATATTGACTTGCAGTAATCTCTGTAAGCATTACACGCCCTGCATCACCAGCTCCTATAATCATTACATTGGCACCACTGCCCTGTTGAGGCATATTGATATATCGATTCTTCATTTCAAGAAGGATTCGATAAGCAAAACGTTCCAACGCAGTAAAACAGATTAAAAATACCAGCGTCATAAGATGAAAACTAATCGGCATTCGACATTTCATACTCCACATAACGATCCATTGTAATGCAGTAGAAAGAAATGCGCCCTCCACAATATGTACCATCTCGCTAATACTAGCATATCTCCAAAGACTTCTATACATTTTACAAAAATAAAAAATAATCAATGTACAGATGATATGTGCCGGTAAATATCCATACATCCAATCCAAATAATAAATTGGTATGGAGTCATATTTCAAGTCAAAACGAACCAATAGCGATAAAATGGATACAATACATATAATAAGAACATCCCCAGCTACCAGTCCCAGCTTCTGTATCTCCTGTTTTAACTTTCCTTTCTGCTGTTCTTCCACTTAGACAAGCACGACCTTTCTTCTTATCTAATGATATAAAACAGGAACAATAAATGCCCTATTCTTCCCATTCTAAATCAGAATATTCTGCAATACGATCTCTCGTCAATAGTTCCGCAGTTGCCTCTTTTGCAGTCTTTCCTTCAAATAATACCTGATTCACTTTCTCAATAATTGGCAATGAAACATTATACTTATGTGCCAATTTAAGTGCTGCTTTGGCTGAATATACGCCTTCTACTACTTGTTTTACCTCTTTCATGGCTTCTTCCATCGTATATCCCTTTCCTAAAAGGTATCCTGCATTATGATTACGACTATGATTACTTGTGCATGTCACAATCAAATCACCTACACCAGATAAACCTCCTAGCGTTTCTTTTCTTCCACCCATGGCAACACCAAGTCTTGTAATCTCTGCGATACCTCTTGTCATTAACGCTGCCTTTGTGTTATCTCCAAAGTCTAATCCATCTGCCATTCCTGCTGCCAAGGCGATTACATTCTTTAATGCTCCACCCAGTTCAATACTGATAATATCAGGACTAATATATACTCGGAACACATCATTCATAAAAATATCCTGAATATATTCGGCTGTTTTCTTTCTTTTTGCTCCTACCACAACGGTTGTTGGAATTTCCTTGCTAACTTCCTCTGCGTGACTAGGACCTGAAAGAACCGCTACCTCTGCAGTTGGGATTTCCTGCTCCAAAATTTCACTAAGTGTCATCAGAGTTGCCTCTTCAATCCCTTTTCCTACATTTACAATAATCTGATTCTCTTTTAAAAATGGAGCACATTGCTTTGCTGTACTTCTTACATATGGCGATGCCACAGAAAAAACAATCAAATCTTTGTCTGCACATGCTTCTTCTAAATCTGAAGTAATATAAATATTATCTGGAAGCTTTACTCCTGGAAGTCGATCCTTATGCTCCCGATGTGTCTTTAACATTGTGATTTCTGTCTCTAATGCAGACCACAAAGTTACATCATGTCCATTTTTTGCCAAAACAATTGCTAACGCTGTTCCCCAACTTCCAGCACCTAATAGACTTACTTTAACCATTTTTTATACACCCTGTCTACCATATATCATAGTTTTGATAGACGCAAACACCAAGAGTGAAAGATATGTGCTTGCCTTTTCCCTTTCTTATAGTTTTCTTTCACCTTTTTATCCTAATCACATGCTAATTCATGCCTTTTTCACAAGAACACTTTTTATAATTTTGTATTCATACTTGCTTGTTCCTTTTTCTCACCTAATTTATGTTCATTTCCATGCAGCAAACGTACAATATTAGCACGATGCTGTACAAAAGCTAATAAAGTAAAAAGGAAACTCACAATTAACATATGAATAAAGTATGGACTACTGCTATGCCAGACAATTGCACTAATAGGTAAATAAAATGCAACAATCAATGACCCCAGCGATACATATTTTGTAATAGCTACAATTACAATAAATAATAATAACCCAATTACAATCAATTGCCAATGAGCAATCCCGAGAACAACTGCTGCCGTAACCGCAATTCCTTTTCCACCTTTAAAATGAAGCCAACATGGAAAATTATGTCCTAAAACGGTTCCCAAACCAAGCCACAATGCCATTACAATTCCCAATTCAGTATTATTTGAAAAAATAACATAACGCACTACAAGGATTGGAAGAAAGCTTTTTGCTATATCACCTACAAAGGTCATAATTCCCGCTTTTATTCCTAACGTACGCAATGCATTTGTACTTCCCAGATTTCCACTACCTTCTTCACGTATATCAATATTATACAATTTTCCAACAAAATATGCTGTTGAAATACAACCAAAACAATATCCAACTACCAAACACAGGATAATGGAAATTGCCATTTGAAACGTTTCCATGCTACTATTTGTCCTTTCTCTCTCTAATAATAAATTTAAGTGGTGTTCCCTTAAATCCAAATGCTTCTCTTACCTTATTCTCAATATATCTTGTATAAGAAAAATGCATAAGCTTCTTATCATTAACAAAAATTACAAATGTAGGTGGCTTTACAGATACCTGTGTCATATAATATATCTTTAAACGTTTTCCCTTATCTGATGGTGGCTGCTGTAATGCTACTGCCTCTGCAAGAATTTCATTTAATACACCTGTAGCAACACGCAACGCATGATTTTCAATTACCACGTCTATCGTTTCGAATAATCTTGGAATTCTTTGTCCTGTTTTTGCTGAAATAAACAATATTTCCGCATATGGCATAAACGACAAAACTTCTCTTACTTTATTTGTATACTTATAAATGGTCTTATCATCTTTTTCAATTGCATCCCATTTATTTACTGCAATAATGATACCTTTTCCTCGGTCATGTGCAATTCCTGCAATCTTTGCATCCTGCTCTGTCACACCTTCTTCTGCATCAATCATAATAACTGCCACATCGCATCGCTCTACCGCTGTAACTGTTCGAATGATACTATAACGTTCCAGTTCTTCTTTGACCTTGCTTTTACGGCGAAGTCCTGCTGTATCTATAAATACATACTCTGTGCCATTGTATGTCACCGCTGTATCAATTGCATCTCTTGTCGTACCGGCAATATTTGATACAATTACTCGATCCTCTCCCACGATTTTATTAATAATAGAAGATTTTCCTACGTTTGGTTTTCCAATAACGGCAATTCTTGGTCTTTCATCTTCTTCCTCTTCCATGGAATCCGCATCAAAATGTCCGATTACTTCATCCAGCATATCTCCAATACCAAGCTTGGACTGTCCTGAAACAGGAAGTGGGTCGCCTAAACCAAGGTTATAAAATTCATATACATCCGGCATAAATTTTTCAAAATTATCTACCTTATTTACAACAAGTACAAGGTTTTTATGCGATTTACGAAGCATATCCGCAACTTTAAAATCTGCATCTACCAATCCTTGTCGTACATCTACAACAAACATAATCACATCAGCCGTTGCAATTGCAATTTCTGCCTGTTCACGCATATTTTTTAGTATTAAATCATTTGTTTCCAGTTCAATTCCTCCCGTATCAATCAACGTAAATTGTTTATCCAACCAAGTTACATCTGCATAAATACGATCTCTGGTAACACCCGGTGTATCTTTTACAATCGAAATTTGTTCTCCTGCAAGCATATTAAATAAAGTGGATTTTCCTACATTGGGTCTACCCACAATAGCTACTATTGGTTTACTCATCTTTTCTCTCCTCAACTATAGCATCTACTAATGATATTCCATCTGATTCTACTATACTGATTGATATTTGTAAAGTTTTTTTCAAAAAACAGACATGCCTGCTATATAGGCACCAATCTAACAATATTTTCATAGTAAGTAAGAAAAGGACCACATAATGTGGCCCCCTTCTCCAAATGCATTATTTTCTTAAACCAAGTTTTTCGATTAATGCACGATATCCTTCTAAGTCCTTCTTCTTTAAATAAGCAAGTAAGTTTCTTCTTTGACCTACCATCTTTAAAAGACCTCTTCTTGAATGATGATCTTTCTGATTTACCTTCAAATGCTCAGTCAATTCACGAATTCTCTCTGTTAATAAAGCAATCTGAACTTCTGGAGAACCTGTATCTCCTTCTTTTCTACCGTAAGTTGCAATAATTTCTGCTTTTTTTTCTTTACTAATCATAATAAAATCCTCCTATAAAATTGCCATCTACTAAGATACAGGTCGGATCATCCTATATCCGAGTAGCGGTTTACTAACATACTGCTATATCATAGCACAATTTTCAAGCAATGTAAACATCCATTTTACACTTCTCAAAAAATTGGTAAATATTTTGTATACCTATGATTTCACACCTTCTGAACAGTTACAAAAATTTAATATTTTTTTCAACATGCCTATTGATAAGATTTTATATACTGTTCACCATATAATTTATCTTTATACATCTGTTCTTTTAAGGCATCTATTCCAGAAAATTTCTGTTCCCCTCGAACAAAACACAGTAACTCTGTTTTTAACACCTTTCCATACAAATCACCAGAAAAATCAAAAATGTATGTTTCTACTCCTAACTGCTTTGTTCCACTAACAGTCGGTTTTGTTCCAACATTGGTTATTCCCCCATGAATTCCATCTTCAAGATATACTCTTGATACATACACACCCTTAGGTGGTATAATCTTGTGTGGTGCAACTGCCTGATTAATGGTAGGCATGCCAATCGTTCTTCCCAATTGCTGTCCATGAAGCACCTCACTTGTAATCGCATACGGTGTTTCCAATAGTTCTGTTACCTTCTCCATATTCCCCTTTTTTATTTCCTTCCGAATACGTGTGCTGCTTACAATTTCATTGTCTGTAGCTATCTTTTCCAAATCCACAACCTCATATCCACATTCTGGTGCAAGCTTTTTAAGTAATGCAACATTTCCTTTCCTTTTGTTTCCAAAATGAAAATCCTTACCTACAACAATTATTTTTGCGTCCACTTTTTCTACCAATATTTTTTTTATAAAATCTTCCGGCTCCATAGCCGCTGTTTCTTTTGTAAACGGAAAAGAGACAAGTGTGTCAACACCTAAAGCTTCTAATTTTTCTACCTTTTCTGGCAAAGTATCAATTAATTCCGTCTCTGTATCTGAAAACAAGTTAGATGGATGAAGTGCGAAAGTAAATACAACCGTCTGAAGATTTCTTTCTTTATAACTTTTTATCGTATCAATTAATAATCGATGCCCCTTATGAATCCCATCAAATTTTCCAAGGCACACTGCTGTATTTTTTAATTGAAAATCTTCTGTATTATATATGTGTTCCATGACATCCTCCATCTCTTATAGCCTGATAAAAGTCTTTTTCTACTGTTCTAAAAACATTTTCACTGGTTTATACTGTTTTTTATTCATGTCCCAACCGTATATTGCCACAAACTTACCTTTGCTATCATACACTCGCACTTGCTCTGTACGTACTTCCTGCGTTGGTGCTAACAGATTTTTTGATAATGCATTCCCATTATATAATAATTTATCACCTTTTTCCAATACCTTTATAGAAGAAAATTCTCCCAAAACCTGCTCTGGAGAATACACATAAGATAATAATTCTCCTGTTTGCTGTAATAATGCAATTTTTTCCAAAGAAAGACTATCTTTTATGTAAAATGTGCTAACCTTCGTACGAAGCAGAGAAAGCATACATGCCCCACAACCAAGTTGTTGTCCAATATCATGGCACAGAGTACGAATATAGGTTCCTTTTGAACAAGAAACATCCATAGAAATCTCATTTTTTTCTAAATTCACTTCTATCTGCTCTATGCTATGAATAATGACAGAACACGCCTCTCTTTCTACTACTTTTCCTTCTCTTGCATATTCATATAACTTTTTTCCGTTTACTTTTTTGGCAGAATACATTGGTGGTACTTGTTCATATCTTCCAACGAAAGACATAATAGTATTTAAAATCTGCTGTTTTGTACATAAAACAGCATTTTCCTCCTGCACCGTTCCTGTAATATCCTGTGTATCAGTTACCACACCCAGTTTAAATACCGTATGATACGTTTTGCTTTTATCTGTCAACATATCGCAAAGCTTTGTAGCCGTTCCGAGGCAAATCGGCAATACTCCTTCTGCATCTGGGTCAAGTGTTCCTGTATGTCCAATTTTTTTCTGATGTACTATTCCTCGTAATTTTGCCACTACATCATGAGAAGTAAATCCTTTTTCTTTATATACATTCAAAATTCCATTTATCATGAATATATTATCTCGCTTTCCCTTCATTTAACTGTATATCTGCCAGTTCCAACAAAGTATTCATAATATCATAATAAGTGCCTGTCATAGTGCATCCAGCAGCCTTTACATGTCCGCCACCTCCAAAACGACTAGCTATAGCAGCCACATCAATCTTATCATTAGCCCGCATACTAACTTTATAAACAAGCGGTTCTAATTCATGCACCAAAACTGCCATCTCTACACCGTCTGTAACACGTAACTGCTCTACAATTCCATCTAAATCTGCTGTCGTAGCACCATAGAACTGCATCATTTTTTGTGTAACACAGCTTGCAATCACCTTGCCATTTAATAATAGAATACTTTCCAGTAATACTCTTCCCAAAATCTGATTTTGTACATAAGATTTATGATAGAATGTCTGATCAAGCAATGCATTAATGTCAATTCCTTTTGCAATCAATGCACCTGCAATTTCCATTGTTCTTTTAGATGTGCAAGAATACTTGAATACACCAGTATCATGAGCAATTCCCAAATATAGTGCAGTTGCAACATCCGAATCTATCTTAGCATCATCCAACAACTCATACAATACTTCCGATGCCGAACTAGATTGTGGCTCAATAAAATTCAATGCTGCATATCCCACATTACTAATGTGATGGTCAATACATATGGTATCTTTGGCATCCTCAAATACTTTTGCCCCATCACCTAATCGTTCTTTGTCTCCGCAGTCCAACGCAAAGAATAAGTCATATGTTTTTCGGGCTTTTTCAAAACCAATCTGATAGGAAACCTTTGAAAACAAGGAAGCAAATTGATTTGGCATCGTTTCAAAAAATACGTCAATTTCTTTTTCTGGAAAAACCTTCGTCAAATATTGATACAATGCCATGCATGATCCCACGCAGTCCCCGTCCGGTCTCACATGCCCTCCAATTGCAATTGTTTGTGCATTTTGCACTCTTATCCACATATCCTCTTTACCCATTTTCATTCTCCATTCTACTCCATTATTTTGTATATTTCGCTAAACAAATGATCTGACGTAAATGAAAAAGATACCCCAATCCAGATTACTCTGAAAAGGGGCTGTTCTTTTATTCTTGATCTTTATGAATATCCTTTGTTACATCATCAATCAACTTTGACATATTAACACCATATTCAATCGATTCGTCCATATAGAACTTTAACTCTGGTGTATTACGAAGATTAATCGTGCTTGCCAAATGTTTTCTAATAAACGGTGTAGCACTCTTCAATCCCTCAAGTGTAGCTTGTTTCTTTTCATCTGAACCAAGCACACTCACATATACTTTTGCCTGCTTCAAATCCGGAGTTACATCTACCGCTATTACAGAAGTCATAGGATCAATTCTTGGATCCTTCATTTCCTGACTAATCACCTTACTAAGCTCACGCTGTACCTCCATATTAATACGTGTATTTTTAATACTGTTTTTTCTCATAACTACACCTCCAATTTAATTTCTATCTTGGAACCTCTTCCATAATATAGATCTCTACCTGATCTTCCTCTTTAATATCATTGAAGCCTTCAAAAACAAGACCACATTCATAACCTGCTTTTACTTCTTTTACATCATCTTTAAAACGTTTCAGTGATGCTAATTCACCCTCAAAAATTTGTTCTCCATCACGACTAATTCTAGCCTTAGAATTACGAACAATCTTTCCATCCAAAACGTAAGAACCTGCAATCATACCAACACCAGATGCCTTAAAGGTCTGACGAACTTCAGCATGACCAATTACCTTTTCTTCATATACAGGATCTAGCATTCCCTTCATGGCAGCCTCTACATCTTCAATTGCATTATAGATAACTTTATACAAACGCAAATCCACGCCTTCCGAATCTGCCATTTCCTTTGCAGTTGCTTCCGGACGAACATTAAATCCAATAATAATGGCATTTGATGCACTAGCAAGCGATACATCAGATTCATTTACAGCACCAACTCCACCATGAATAACACGAATTGCTACTTCATCATTTGAAAGCTTTAACAAGCTTTGTTTTACAGCTTCCACAGAACCTTGTACATCTGCTTTTACAATCAGATTTAATTCTTTGATGTTACCTGCCTGAATCTGATCAAACAATCCATCTAAAGATAATCTTGATTTTGTATCTGCTAATAGTTTTTCTCTTCCCTGTTCAATATATACTTCTGCAATATTTCTTGCTTCTTTATCATTTTCTGTTACCAAGAAGATTTCACCAGCTTCAGGCACTTCATTTAAACCTAAAATCTCTACTGGTGTAGAAGGAGTTGCTTCTTTTACTCTACGCCCCTTGTCATCAATCATAGCTCTTACTTTACCATAAGCTTTACCTACCGCAATAGAATCACCTACATGCAATGTACCTTTTTGTACAAGAACAGTTGCAACTGGTCCACGTCCTTTGTCAAGCTGTGCTTCAATCACAACACCACGAGCTTCACGATTTGGATTTGCTTTAAGCTCCATTACCTCGGCTGTCAACAGGATCATCTCTAATAAATCTTCAATACCCTGTCCGGTATGTGCAGAAACAGGTACAAACGCAGTAGTACCACCCCAGTCTTCTGCAATTAACTCATATTCTACTAATTCTTGCTTAACACGCTCTATATTTGCACTCTCTTTATCAATTTTATTAACAGCAACAATAATCTCTACTCCCGCTGCTTTTGCATGGCTGATAGCTTCTACTGTCTGAGGCATAACACCATCATCTGCTGCAACTACCAAAATTGCAATATCCGTTGACTGTGCACCACGCATACGCATAGAAGTAAATGCTTCATGTCCCGGTGTATCTAAAAATGTGATTTTTTCTCCATTTACAGATACCATATAAGCACCTATATGCTGTGTAATACCACCAGCTTCTTTTTCTGTTACATTTGTTTTACGAATCGCATCCAACAAAGATGTCTTACCATGATCAACATGACCCATAACACAAATTACAGGCGGACGTTTCTTCATTTTACTTTCGTCCTCTTCGTCTTCTTTTAACAATTCTGCAATTACATCAACCTTTTCTTCTAATTCTGCAATTACATTATATTCTAATGCTAATTCTTCAGCTTCCTCAAAAGAAATTTCCTGATTGATTGTAACCATCTTACCCTGCATAAATAATTTCTTTACTACAGCTGCAGGTTGTAACTTCAACTTATCTGCAAAATCTTTAATCGTCATTGTTTCCGGCAAAACAACTGTCTTAATGCTATCTTCCGGTTCTTTTTCCACCACTACAGGCTTTGGCATAATAAATGCACCCTTTCTATTTGGATCCTTTTTTGGTTTCTCCATAGGTAATTCATCATCCAAGTCACGTCTATTGTTCTTTTTCTTATTGTTATACCCATTACCATTTCTCTGTGCGTTGTTTCTACCACCAGATTTTTCTGTTGGCTTATCAAATACAACAGAGGCAAACGGATCATTATTTCTATTTCCGCCGCGGTCGCTTCTTCCGTTATTACGGTTAAATCCGTCTCTATCATTTCCACGGTTAAATCCACCACGGTCATTCCTATTATTATTTCGGTCATTATTGCGATTAAATCCAGGTCTGTCATTTCCGTTTCTATCGTTATTTCGATTATTATAACCGCCTCTGTCATTTCTATCATTGTTTCGGTTATTGTAACCGCCTCGGCTGTCGTTGTTTCGGTTGTTCTTATAACCACCTCGATCATTTCTGTCATTACTGCGGTTATTATAACCACCTCTGTCGTTTCGATTATCTCTATCTCTTCTATCTCCATTGCGAGAGGAGTTATTACGCTCTCCGCTTCTACCACGATCATTTTTATATGGCTTATCAGAAGATTCTGTATTTCCTTTTGTTTCCGTTTCTACTGATTTTTCCTGCTCTTTATTTGAGGATGTTTTTTCTTTCTTACTTTGTTCTTTCTGTTTGTCCTCTTTTGGCATCTCTGCTTTCTTCTCTTGTTCCATACTTTCTTCTTTCTTTGTGGTTACCTCTTTTTTCTCAACCTTCTCTGTTTTTACTTCCTTTTCCACCTTTTCAACTGGTGTATTCTTCTTGGCAGACTCTCCGTTAGAAGTTTCCTTTTTTTCCTCTAATGGTTTAAATGTCTTTAACACAAAGGCAATTGCCTCATCTTCAATATTGCTGTTATGACTTTTCACTTCAAATCCATTTTCATTCAGAGCCTTGATTAATTCTTTACTCGTCCGATTAAGGCTTTTCGCAATCTCATAAACCTTCATCTTTGTTGCCATATATCTTACCTCTTTCTTTCTAAATTGTTCTACCCGTTCCTTTAACTACTACTATGCAAATTGCTTTTTAATTGCTTTAGCCAATCCATCATCCGTAACCGCTAATGATGCACGTATTTGTTTGCCAATCGCGTGCCCCAACAATTCCTTATTACTCATAGTATACAATGGGACCTGATAAAATTCACACATATTTCCAAACATTTTCTTTGTATTATCAGATGCATCCTCTGCCAAAATCACAAGTCTTGCGCTTCCCTCTTTTACCGCTTTTTCTGTCATAAACTCACCACTGACAAGCTTTCTTCCTCTTGCTGCCAACCCAAGATAACCATATATCTTACTCTCGTTCAAGTTCTTTCAGCTCCTTTTCTAACTCATCGTATACCTGCATAGGAATTGCCATGCGCAGACTCTTCTCTAATGCCTTTGTCTTTTTAGCCTCCGCAAAACATATAGATGAACGACAAATATAAGCTCCTCGACCATTTTTTTTACCTGTATTATCTAACAAGATTTCACCTTCTGGTGTCTTAATGATTCGTAGTAACTCTTTTTTCAATTTCATCTCATTGCACCCTACACACTGTCGGGATGGATTTTTTCTTTTTACCATATAAAAAGCTCCTTCTTTCTTCAAAAAGCATCTTCAAAATAATTTTCCCGCTTATTCCACAACTGGTGGCTCTGTTGGTGTTAATCCAACCTGTGATTCGCTTTTAATATCTATCTTATAATTTGTAAGACGTGCAGCCAATCTGGCATTTTGTCCCTCTTTACCAATTGCAAGAGATAATTGATAATCTGGTACTACAACTTCCGCACTTTTTTCCTCTGTATTAACAGTAACAGATACCACTTTAGCAGGACTAAGTGCATTCTCAATCAAAACAGCAGGATCTTCATCCCAAGTAATAATGTCAATCTTCTCTCCACGCAATTCCTCTACAATAGCATTTACTCTCGCTCCATTTACACCTACACAAGCTCCGACAGGATCCACATCTTTTTCAGCGGTCCATACTGCCATTTTTGTTCTGGAACCAGCCTCTCTGGCAATACTCTTAATCTCAACAGTACCATCCTTTACTTCTGCAACTTCCGCTTCAAACAAACGCTTCACTAACTCTGGATGTGTTCTGGACACCGTAATCTTTGGTCCCTTTGTTGTATCTTTTACTTCAACAATATATAACTTAATCCGTTCTGTAGGTCTGAATTTTTCACCACGTACCTGCTCATTTTCTGTTAAAACAGCATCTACCTTTCCAAGATTCACACTAATATTGTTACCAATATAACGCTGTACGATTCCAGTAACAATTTCTTTTTCCATGCTAAAATACTGCTCGTATAATCCTTTTCTTTCTTCCTCACGAATCTTTTGAACAACAACCTGCTTTGCCTTCTGTGCCGCAATACGGCCAAAGTTCTTAGGTGTTACCTCCACTCGAACCGTATCTCCAATCTCATTTTTAGGGAATTTAACTTTTGCCTCTACTGCATCAATCTGTGTTACAGGATCTTCTACTTCCTCTACAATCTCTCTTTCTGCAAAAACAGTAACATTTCCTGTCTCTCTATTGATGTTAACCTGAATATTATCGCTTTTTCCATAATGATTTTTGCAAGCAACAAGCAACGAATTTTCAAGTGCCTCCAATAAAATTTCTTTGCTAATTCCTTTTTCTTTTTCAATTTGATTCAATGCTTGAATTAAATCTGCATTTCCATTTGCTTTCATGGTTACATCCTCCTAAATTCTGTTCCTTATATTTTTAATATCATGAATTCTATCACATTTCTATTAACCTTAGTACAACTCGTTTTATGCCTATTACTTAAAAACGATACAACCTGTCAGATGCCTTTTGACTCCAACACTATTATATTTCGACATTTTGGGGTAAAAATATTACTTCCAGCCAATATAACGCTGTATTCCTATTTTAAAAATGCACAGCCAAACGAATAATTGCTATATCTTTTCTTGGAATTTGTAAAGCATCTTCTATGGTATCTTCCTCATCAAATACAACTTTTAAGTTTTCTGTATCAAACTCTTTCAAAAAGCAAAAAAATTCTTTTGTCTTTACAAGTTTTCCCTTTTCATCGTATAACTCGATTGCTTTGTATAATTTTATTTCTACTTCTTTGCCTATGCTTCTCACAAAGTCTTTTTCTTTTTTTAGTTGTCTTCCCAGTCCCGGTGAACTTACTTCTAATATATATGCATCTGGTATAAAATCTTCCTGATCCAACAACTCACTCAACTCACGACTCACAATCTCACAATCATCTACTGTAATTCCGCCTTCTTTGTCGATATAAGCTCTCAAATACCAGGTATTTCCTTCCTTTACATATTCCACATCTACCAATTCAAACTGATTTTTTTCAACCAACGGCATAATCAGTTCTTCTGTTCGACGCTCATATTCTTCTCTCGCACTCATACACATCCTCCTATCGTCCGAAACAGATAAAACTAAAAGAGTGGACTTTCGTCCACTCTTGCATAATTCGCATCATTCTGTAACGTAAGCGGGTGATGGGAATCGAACCCACGTATCTAGCTTGGAAGGCTAGTGTTCTACCACTGAACTACACCCGCACAAAGGTATCATCTACTGTTATTAGTAGAAACAGCTCGTAGGGGAATCGAACCCCTGTTTCCGCCGTGAGAGGGCGGCGTCTTAGCCGCTTGACCAACGAGCCATCTGACAAAAGATATATTACCACTATCTCAATCAAATTGCAAGCCTTTTTTTAATTTTTTTACTTTTACTTTCTTTTCACCTCTAAAACCCATCTGGCAATGTAGATACCTAACATAATCAACATAAATAAAATAGCTAATGGCCAATCAAATTTACAACTACCCATTATCGCCAATAATATACAGATTATTTCCACCACAATCAAAAAGATGGTACGAATCTTAAAATTATTGATTGCAAGCAACCAAGTTATTCCTGCTATAAAAATAGCCAATGAAAACCAATGCCACAAGCATATCGTATCCGAAGTTAAACGATTCCAAAAGTTTGGTTTGCTGGTAGGAATTGGTGTTGCTGTTTCCTCTTCTACTTTCTCGTCACAACATATTCCATATATAGAACTTCTGTCTGTAGAAAATGTGATCACTTGTGCATACTCATCTTTATCTTCCAATTTTTCATATGTATCACCTTTTAGTTGCACTGCACAATAAGAACCATTTTTATTTTGATAATCTGAAGTAATATCTACACAAACCTCCACTGGACTGTTTAAGTCTTTCAGAGTTTCCCACTTTCCAGTTGTCGAGTTTTTCTTTTCGAAAGTAATCTGGACATAGTTACCAAAAGAGAAACCAGGATTTGATGCCATGTAATCATCCAATGCTTCCCCCATCAAAGATACGTCTTTTTCATCAATTTCATTTTCTGTTGCATTATGGAACGTAACACGAAGCTCCATATTGGCACCAGCTGCAACTGCTTCTTTTTCTTCTTTTGATACACAAGCGTCAATCAGTGCAGTGCTTGACATTATACCAGTATTAAGCATTGTTTCAGTTGCATCTGTGCTGTCAGATCCATCTACCGTACTGGTTTCTTCCGGAGTATTCGTTGGTGCATCTGTACTCTCCTCTGGATTATCTATATTCGATATTGCTACCGAATCTGCATCTTTTGTCGCAGAACCACTATCTTTATTTATAGTAACAAAAAAGCAGCCTTCTCCATAGGCATAATAGGAACTTTCTAGAATTTCTTCATCTTTCAATTCTGTCGTTGCTCCAACAGTTGCCTCAGGAGTTGCACTTTCTTGTGTCGTAAGTCCTGTTAATGCAATATTTTCCTCTAAGTCAACCGAATCCATCGTTCCAAATGCCATTGAAACAGTGGACATTCCCAACATTGCACACAAAATACCTGCGGCAATTTTACTTCTTGTTTTTTTCATGTCCTTACCTCTCCTCACATTATCATTTGCATATTAGCACACACGAAATTTCCAACATGCACTCTTTTATCCATTCACTCACCTACAAATTTTATCAGATACAAGCTGATAAGTAAACAAATAATTTTAGTTTTTTCATTTTCCGACTTGCTTTCACCATATACAGGAATTATAATATGCAAATAAAATACTTTAATTCAAAGGAGCTGCATTTTATGAAATACAAATGTATTAACAAGTTGGACCAATTCGATTTTAAAGAAGCATCCATTGCCTCTATTCAATTTAACGGAACTACATTTTCAATGGATTTAGATAATGTAACTATCAAAGCCGACAACGAGCATAACAGGGATATACAAGATATGCGAGCCAATAATGTGCTTGTATCCTTTCCTGATACCTCTATTTTAGCAATCATAGAGGAAGGTTATAAATTATACGACGCAAACAACAATCTGACAGAAACAGTGGCAGATAAAACCGTCCCATCAGAGAATTATAAAACATTTTTTGAAGATATAGCCGGAAACTTCATCTATTCCTTAACAATATCTGAAACCAAACAATGTACTATCAATATTGACGGCGAATATCAAACCTATATAATTCAGCTTTCTAACAGTTCCTCCTGTGTAGAATGGGATCGTTTTCTAAAAAAAGAACAATAGACAATTTTATCTATTGGAACAAAAAAAGCATAGCAATAATAAATAAACAAAATGTCCATTTCAATAGAATATATTCTATCGAAACGGACATTTTCACTTGCAAAAACAACTCAACAATTTGTCGTAATAGTTTGAGAGAATACAAAAATTATAGATTTCATAATTCTCATATTATTTAATTTTCAACTGTATACAACCCTTTACTTTTCCTATCGTTGCTGTAATTTTTGCAGTTCCTCTCTTCTTTCCTTTTACTTTCCCTGTTTTAGATACTGTAGCCACTTTTGTATTGCTGCTTTTCCATTTTACAGTTCCTTTTATTCCCTGTGATTTTGATTGAAGTGAAAGACTCTTTCCTTTTTTTATGGTCTTAGTCGCACAGGAAATCGAAACATTTGCATTTTTTACAGAAATAGAAACTTTATCTTTGGATTCATATCCATCCTGCTGATAAGTAATAATTAAATTTGTCTTTCCCTGCTTTTTAGCTGAAATCCATCCAGCAGAATTTATAGTAGCAATTTGAGGATTTTCAATTTTATAACTCACTTTGAATTGTCCTGAAATTTTATCCGGGACATAATATAATAATTGTTTGGATACATCCATATTTCCTCCACAATACAAATCCACTCTAGTCACATTAGGAGAAATCTGTTCTAGTAAATCTTCAATATCAAGCTCTTCCTTTTTAGAATCGACCGGTGCATTCGTATATGCAATCTCTTCCGTATCATCCTTGTCTTCTTGCGGTGTAGGAGTTGGTACATTTATCGTTTCCAATGGTAATCCCTGTTCCAAAACATTTACTTTTAAATTAATTGTTTTCATACAATTTCCTTTTGAAAAAATCAATTTCACTTCACTACTACCCGGAACCATTCCTTTCAAATTACCATCTTCCGTAATATCTGTAACCTCTTCGTTTGCGATTTCCCACTTCACTGCTATATCATCAGAGACTCCATCAAAAATTTTCTTTTCGCTTCCTTCATACAAAGAAATATTTTCATCCAAATCACCATCTGATAATTGTTTTAAAAATTCCATTCCCTCTTCATCTACAATATAATGAGTACTCGAAAATACCTCTATCGTTGGATCAAAATATTGATAACTTACTGCAGAATCACTGAATTTATATCTTCCATTTTCATATGCATTTCCAGAATCCCATGTTGCATCAAAAATAATCCATCTTCCGTCCACATACGCTTCATTCCATGCATGATTTACAGTTTCCTCTTCAAAAATATCATTGGTCCATTCACTTGTACTTCCAATACCCAACGCATATCCTTCTACCACTCTTGTAGGAATGTTTGCCGCACGTAATAAAGCAGCAGATAAATCTGCAAATCCCTGACAGACTGACTTTTTACTTTTTAATACATCCGATGCAATATATTCCACTTCATCCGTTCTTCCATACAATCCATCATAATCATAACATATATTTTTTGCTACCCAATCATGTACCGCAACCACCTTATCATAGTCATTAGTTATTCCCTTTGTAATTGACTTAGCAGTAGAAACAATCTGACTGTTTTTTGAATCCACCATATAGTCCGGTTGCAAAAAGTAATCTAACACCTCACTACTATTGCTTCTTATAGAAAATATCGCTTTATTTTTTTCATATGGAGTCGCATTTAAAATACTCCAACCAGAAGAATCTTTAACCAGTACAATTCCACTCTTTTGATACCAGTAACTTAAATAATAGGTTCTTCCTTGATCATCTTGCTTTGTCATATAATATAATTGAAGATAATACGTTCCATCTTGAACCCCTGACAAATTGTAACAGTATGGCATTGAACCAGACAACGTTTTTTCATTGGTTTTCTTTCCATCCTCGGAATAAAGCGATACCTTAATCTTCGAAAAAGAATTTCGTTCTGGAAGCTTAGTAAAATACAACATCTCTTTTTTTATAGATATAGCAATGTTTTCTTTTTCATAAAAGGATGTATGAACAGACTTTACTGCCTCACTAGCTTTCGCCTTATAACTTGGCATATCTGCTATGCACAAAAAGGAAATCAGACATATTAAAAAATAACACAAACATGTCTTTACTATTTCTCTTTTCTTTCGTCCCATAGTGTGTTCCTCACTTTCTATCAATCTGCTTCTTTTCTTTCCATAGTATATATCTTTATTTTACATAATTTCTATTTCAAGAAACACACTATTTATTTACATTTCTCAAAGAAATGTATTAATTTTATGTTAAATATTGTCTCATTTGTTCTGCAATCCATTCCATATGTTTTTTCAAATCCGTTGCAGACATACGCAGTGCTCCCTGCTGCATAATAATAACCTGCTCCATTCCATCCGAAGTTGCAACTATCACTTTATGCTGTCTTCCAATTTCATGCGTTACCTTTTCAATGTACATATCCGCAGTCTCTGCTTCTTTTGTAAAAACCACATGTATATTGTGATACTTTTCAATACTTCCCGGATTTCCTTTTACTTTATACGCATCAAATACAACAATCACATTCTGCTTTGTATACCCTTGATAATTGCAAAGCAAATCCATTAGTTTAACACGAGCTGCATCAAGGCTTATTTTAGATAATTCATTCAATTCATCCCACGAAAAAATAATATTGTATCCGTCAACTAGCAAATATTCTTTCTGTACTTTACTCTTTTTTTCTCTTTTTTGATATTTAGGATCTCCCTCCTTTTTTTCTCCCGAAGAAATCTTCTTTGTCTTTTTCTCTTCCTCGTTATAATATACATTCCCATAATCATCAAAGCGTTTTCGTTGTTCTCCAAATTCTCGAAGCATGATACGTTCCAGTTCTGCCTCATCCCCCTCAGAGGAAATACTTTGTGTTCTAAGAGTCGGTTGCGATATCGTTTCTTCACCAACTTTTTTATAAAAACTTTCCACATGCATATACTCCTGCACCTGATCCCAGGGAACTAGGAAACCTGCACCATGCGCACAAAAAACAGAACAGGTAGGATTTTCCACATCTGTTTCACTATCATACCCAATTTTTTCTATCACCTCATCCTGATTGTGACACGGAAAATAACCACATACCTGACAAGAAAGCTGTCCTTGTCCATGGGTATAAGCATGCACTTCCTTTACATAACCAGCCATTGTTGCCACTGGTGCTTTTCCTTTCAAAACAGAAAATTCTCCTACTGTTTCAGGCAATCCAAATTCTCCACACATACGCTGTATATCATTCATTGCCCTTCCCACCTGTTCAGATGGCACTTGCAAGGTAAATTGGTAATAAGGTTCCAGCAAAATACTCTCTGCCATTTTTAAACCTTGACGTACGGCACGATAAGTCGCCTGCCTGAAGTCTCCGCCTTCTGTATGTTTATTATGTGCTCTTCCCGCGACAACAGTCAACCGCATATCTGTAATCGGAGAACCCGTTAAAACTCCAACATGCTCTTTTTCTTCTAAATGCGTATAGATTAATCTTTGCCAGTTTTTCTCTAATACATCCTCACTACAATCCAAAGCAAACTGTAAACCGCTTCCTGCTTCAAGCGGCTCTAATCGCAAATGAACCTCAGCATAATGCCTAAGAGGTTCAAAATGCCCAACCCCTTCCACTTCATCTTTAATAGTCTCCTTGTAAACAATCGTTCCTTGTCCAAAAGAAACTTTATATCCAAAACGCTCATAGATTAATTGCTTCAAAACCTCTATCTGCACTTCCCCCATAAGCTGAATGTGAACTTCCTGCAATGCTTCATTCCATAAAATATGCAACTGAGGATCTTCTTCGACTAATACCTTTATTTCACGAAAAGCTCCTGCAGGATCCGTATCTGGTTCAAATATGATTTGATACGTCAGTACCGGTTCCAATACCGATAGTTCGTCGGAGGATTCTGTCCCTAAATTTTGTCCCGGATACGTCTTTGTCAGTCCTGTCACAGCACAAACCATTCCTGCCTGTACTTCCTGTACTGCTGTATAACGTTCACCAGAATACACCCGAATCTGATTTACTTTTTCCTGCCATTTACCAGACTGCTCCCCTTGCATCTTTGTAGTGTTTCCCGAAATAATCCCCTTGGTCTGCAAAGTTCCTCCCGTAATTTTCATATAGGTCAACCGATTCTTTTGCTCGTCTCTGGCAATCTTGTATACTTTGGCAGCAAATTCCTGTGGATACTGTTTTTGTATGACATAAGCTGCTATTCCATCCAACAGTTCTTCCATTCCTTCCATTTTTAATGCAGCACCAAAATAACAAGGAAACACCTTTCTTTTTTGTATTAATTCTGCAATTACCTTCTGCTCAACTTTTCCATTTTCCATGAACAAATCCAATGCTTTCTCCTCGCACATCGCAACACTTTCATAGAATTGTCCCTCATTTTCTTTGGCATCTAAGGAAAAATCAATGCAATTATCTGAGAGTTTTTTCTGTAACTCTGCTAGGATTTCATCCTTCGGCTTTATTTGCAAATCCATTTTATTCACAAATAAAATAGTAGGAATCTTATACAGTTTTAATAATCTCCAAAGTGTTTCCGTATGCCCTTGTACTCCATCTGAGCCATTTATAACCAAAACAGCATAATCTAACACTTGTAATGTACGCTCCATCTCAGTAGAAAAGTCCACATGTCCCGGAGTGTCTAATAATGTAATATCCAAATCCCTCCACTGAAATCTCGCCTGTTTTGAAAAAATAGTAATTCCTCGCTCTTTTTCCAAGGAAAAAGTGTCCAAAAATGCATCTTTATGATCCACTCTACCTAATTTTTTCAGAACACCACTTTGATAAAGCATTCCTTCTGATAATGTGGTTTTTCCAGCATCTACATGTGCCAAAATTCCAATTATTGTATGTCTCATATATTTCCCCTTATTTCACATCTGCGTCAGTCGGATCATACGCCTTATTTCCCTTTAAAGTAATCGGCTTTGCTGCTTTTGGTTTCTTTAAAGGCAACTGTTCTTTTCCTTTATACAAAGTTACACTACATTTATTGGAACGATTATATATCCATTTTGCATCTTTTACCTGCAAACGTATACAACCATGAGACGCAGGCTCACCCAACTTTAAAAATTCATCTGCATTTAACGAGTAGCTATCACCATATTTTTTATAAACAACAGAATGAAATAGATATGGTCCTGAAATTCTTGTACAATATTTTCCATAAGTTCCATAATACAACGGATGCCATTTTCCAGCTTTACGAAGCTTTGAATAAGAACCTGTAATTGTCGCATGTCCCTTTATTCCACAAGAGCAAACCATCGCTTTAACCGGGATTGTATAACCTTTTTTCCCATCTTTTGCATAAACAATTACTGTGTTTTTTGAAATATTTACTTCAATTTTGTATTGTTCCTGTTCGCCAATTAGTGCAGAAACATTCTGTTTTTGCTTTCCATCATTTCCAAAATATAATTTGTATTTTCTCTTATCTATCTCAACATACTTCCACTTGTCGGTAATAATATAGGAATTGGCTGCTGCAAAATAATAATTTCCATTTGCCTTAAAATAACCAATCGCCCTTTCTTTTTCCTCTGTAACATAATATTTTTTTCCTGAAGATGTAGTATGCCAACCTTCTTTTTCCCTTTTTACAACTGCAATATAACTTGCCTTAATATTCGAATCTTCTTTTGCTGTCACAGTTATCTTCGCTTTTCCATTGGAAACTCCCGTTACAATTCCATTTTTATCTACTTTTGCCACCTTTGTGTTAGAAGATGTGTAAACAAATGTATATTTTCTCATTGTACTAGGAATTGTACAGCTAATTTTTCTTGTCCATCCGTATGGAATTGTATAAGACGCCGCTTTAAAAGTGACATCCTCCTCTTTATCAGGAAATGGAGTTGCAAAAATACTGTCGTCAGTAACTACAGCCACGCCTGTGGTTACTGACGGACCTGTAGCAACATCTATTCTCTCCTCACTTGACAAAGAAGCAGCCTGAACGCTCTCTTTCGGCTGTACCTTTGTTGTACTACCAGATAAAATCTGCAATCCTAATATCAACGCCATACCACCAGCAACACATCTGATTTTACCATTCCTGTTTTTCATCTTGTTCCCTCTTCCTTTTATCCAAGAAATACTTCTTTAATACTATCATAATGTAAAAATTTTCCATCTTTCGCTATCTGCTGTATTTCATCTAAAGTAGCAAGCTGATACCCATCTGTTTCCCCCTCCTGCAATACTATATCGGACTCTGCAAAATCTAAAACAAAGCGATACACATCTACAAAATAGTTATCTTTTTCTTCCGGATTTATTCTTTTATAAGTATAGGCAAGTCCGCCCTCTGCCCGGCTTACATCCAAACCAGTTTCTTCTCTGATTTCTCTTATAATAGCATCTTGCGATTCTTCTCCTGCCATCGCTGCTCCACCTGACACTTCCCACCAACCTGGTGCCCAGGCTTTTGTTTTCACTCTCTTGGTAATCAAAAATTTTCCGTCTTTTCTTTGGATAATCCCCAAAACAGTAAGATGAAAATCTCCTTCTTTCATATTCCAGTCATTTCTTTTCATTGTTCGCCCTGTTCTCTTTTTATTTTCATCATAAATATCCCAAATTTCCATCTTCTCTGTCCTTTCTCATCTGATTTATCATTAAATATCATAAAAGTAATTCTTTTTATCTATCATCCGCTATATTTCCATTTTCCACATTAGGCATAATAAAATTGTGAAAAGAATAATTCCACAACGTTTGAGAGCCTTCTTCTGTATGCTTATTTCGTTCAAGAATTTTCGATAATTGCGCCTTCTTTTCTACCCATCCTTTTCCTTCTGTTGCCGCATTTAACATAGTCGGCTGAAAATTATCCATGGTATGCGCAAATTTTGCCTCCGCAGTAGTTCCCTCTTCAAATTCATCCCATAAACCTCTCAGAAACTTTCCCTGATCTTTAGGCAAAATAGAAAATAATTTTTCCGCTGCACTCAGTTCTCGCTGCCGTTGCGTCTTTTTTGCTTCTTCATCATACGCATATGTGTCACCTGCATATATTTCTACTAGGTCATGAATTAGTAACATACTAACCGTACGCAAAACATCAATCTTTTCATTTGCATATTCACTTAACAGTAATGTCATCACTGCCATATGCCATGCATGTTCTGCATCATTTTCTTTCTGTACTCCGTCCGAACGATAGGTTTGTCTGCCAATTCGCTTTTCTTTATCAATTTCAAGACAGAATTCCATCTGTTTTTTTAGTCGATCCTCGTTCATCTCACAACCTCCTATCTGTGCCACCTGTTTCCCATACATATTTTTCTCAGAACAAAAGAAAAGCGGATATTCGCAATCCGCTTTATTACCTGCCAATAAACCATTCCACTATTTTTACCTATATCTTCACTTTTTAAGCTACAGATTATCATTTACAATTTTAAGTTTTAATGTCAGTTACGCTCTTTCAATCGCCACATTTCCACCGCGTACAACTTCAATTCGACTTGGGAATGTACGATTGAATAATGCTACCACTTCGTTATTGTCATCTTCACTTTTAATGCACTCAACTAATAACGTTCCACCACGGTAGTCTACCACATCTAGATTAAATACCTGCGCAATTCGAAAAATTTCTTCCTTATCAGCCAAGGAACACCCAATAACTTTAATAAACAAAATCTCACGCATTCTTGTTTCTGCAACAGTAAAATCTACTACTTTAATTACTTCTACGCAACGATTTAACTGTTTTTTAATTTGTTCAAAGGTTACATCATCACTCAACATTCCAATTGTCATTCTGGAAACCGTAGGATCTTCCGTTTCTCCTACCGTTAAACTCTGCATATTATATGATTTTCCGGAAAAAAGACCGGAAATTTTAGCAAGTACACCAACCTGATTTTCAACATAAAGTGATACCCATCTCTTCTTCATTTCCATTTTTCTTCCTCCTAGCAATCCATAATCATATTGTCAAGGGTATTTCCTGCCGGTACCATCGGCCATACATTTGCCTTTGGATCAATAATGAATTCAATAATAGTTGGCTCTTTTGTATTTGCATCCGCAAAAGCAAACGCCTTTTCAATATCTTCCTCTTTTTCGACCCGAATACCTTTCGCATCATAACTCTCTGCAAGTTTCACAAAATCCGGAGTATACTTTGGACAAGATTTGTCTGGATTCATACAATCTCTTTCACAAGATTTGCGATATCTGAGACATGTACTGGAATATCGCTTGTTAAAGTATAACTCCTGCCACTGACGTACATTTCCTAAATATCCATTGTTGAAAACAACTAAAATCAACGGCAACTCCAAAACAACAGCCGTTGCCATTTCTTGAATATTCATCTGAAAACCGCCATCTCCAGATATGGCAATTACCTTTTTTTCTGGATTGCCAAGCTGTGCTCCCATGGCAGCAGGGAAACCATACCCCATAGTACCAAGCCCACCAGATGTAAGCAACTGTCTATTTTCATCCAAATCAATATACTGCGTAGTCCACAACTGATTTTGTCCAACATCAGTAACTATAATGGAATCTTTATATCGTTTATTGATTGTGCGAATGACCTTTTCTGGTGTCAACCCTTCCTGCTGTTTCATACGAATTGGATATTTTCTTTTCCAATCCAATACCTTCTTTAACCATTCTTCCCGTTCTGTTTGGTATGGAGTCTCAACAGTCTTATTCTTTAACACATCAAGAATTGCTTCAATCGCAAGTTTTGCATCTGCAACAATTGGAACATCTACCGCAATATTTTTCGAAATAGATGCCGCATCAATGTCAATATGTACAATCGTAGCATTTTTTGCAAATTCACTTGTTTTACCTGTAATTCGATCGTTAAAACGTGTTCCTATCGAAAATAGTAAATCACAATCTGTTACCGCATGATTAGCCGCATAACTTCCATGAATACCAATATTCCCAAGATACATATTATGTTGCGATGATACTGCACCTTTTCCCATAATAGTAGTTATAATTGGAACATTTGTTTTTTCCACTAACTGCGTCATCTCTCTATTGGCATGTGCAATATTAACACCACCACCAACTAAAAATAACGGACGCTTTGCATCATGTAATAAACGAACTGCTTTTTTTATTTGACGCATATGTACTGCATCATTTGGCTTATATCCTCGAATATTCACTGTCGTAGGGTATTCCTCTGTACCCAGTTCCTGCTGTATGTCCTTTGGCAAATCTACCACAACAGGTCCCGGACGTCCTGTACTTGCAATATAAAATGCTTCCTTGATAATTCGTGGCAGTTCTTCTCGATCACGTACAGTAACCGCATATTTACAAATGCCCCTTGTAACACCCACAATGTCTACTTCCTGAAATGCATCATTTCCCATTAAATTTAACGGAACCTGTCCAGTAAAACACACTAATGGTACACTGTCATAATTTGCAGTAGCAATTCCTGTCACAAGATTTGTTGCTCCAGGTCCACTGGTTACAAGACAGACGCCTACTTTACCTGTAGAACGTGCATATCCATCCGCTGCATGAATCAACGCCTGTTCATGCCTTGGCAAAATCACTTCAATTTTATCCTGGTCATACAATGCATCAAATAAATCAATTGCCTGTCCACCCGGATACCCAAACAACGTGTCTACACCCTCTTCAATAAGAGCTTTTACAAATAATTCAGTTCCTTTGATTGCCATAGCTATTCCTCCCAATATTCACACTCATAAGCGTTTTTTCTATTCTTTTGCTTATCTCTTTACATGACAATACAATTTACATAAGTCAACATATACTTTCAATATCTTATCTATTTTACCACAGAATCCAAAAGAACAAAAGAAGGAATCAACTCTTTTGTTCTTCATTTCCGGGATATGTCAAAACAATCTTTAACAAACGTATCAGTTCCTCTGTATCTTTTTCTCCAAGTATTTCATACATTCCCTGATACTCTTCTTTTATGGATTTTCTTTTTTTGCTTTCTTCCTCTCGTCCTTTTTCTGTGATACAAACCTTTAGTCTCCTCAAATCTTCCTCATCTTTTTTTCTTGTAATACATCCCTTGTTTTCCAAACTATTTAATATATCCGTCATGCGGCCAGGCACTACATGCAACTGCGTTGTTAATTCTCCCGCACTAACTTGATCTTCCACATACATTAAATACCGTAAAACTCCATATTCTCCTCTGATGCTGTCCAACACAATCCGATTTTCTTTTCGGTTTAGCACCTCGGCTAAAAGATTATACAACTCTTCTCCCAAATTTTCTTCTCTCAATAATCTTTTCCTCCTACTCTATCTCTCAAACACTATTATAGACAATCTGTACTTTATTTTCCACTATAAATCATCCAAACTCATCAATTGCTGAATTAATTTAGCAATTCGCTCTGCTTCTCTTTTTTGTTCAATTTTTTTCCACTTTTCTGCTTCCCGTTCCGATGGCAATTTTCTGCTTTTCTGCATTGCTTCCCAAATTTTTCGCTTTCGTTCCTTTTCCTCTTTTTCCTTCTGTTTTCTTTCTTCTTCCAATTTTTTTAGTTGTACTTGCTGATACTGTCTATCTGAATAATTAGGTTGCGAAACCTGCCATCCCCCAATTACTTCTCCGGTTCTCACATAATTTGAAGTAGTATTTCCATATATGTGCGGTTTTATCGAAGCTTCATTGAAAAACTCATTCGCATTAAGATATTCATAAGCACTCTGCACTAATAAATATTGTTTTAATGCCTCCTCAGAAGGATTATCATCCGGATGTAATTTTTTACATAATTCCCGATAGGATTTTTTTATCTGCTCTTTTGTAGCCATCTGTGTAAGCCCCAATATCGCCAATGCACGTATACGATTCACTATCTTCTCCTCCTCCTTTTTTCTTTCCCATACAAACAAATACACAAAAACAAAACAGAAGCACCTTAAAAGCCAGTATGCACCGTGCCTCTAAGATGCCTTTGTCCATTGTCCATTATACTATTTATAATTACTTTTTTAAAATAATCCGTCAAAATACTTATTCAAGTCAAGTGATGAATATGAACCTGATGAATTATATGTAGATATTCTCTTTTCTGCTGTAACCGCTGCGGCTCCCACTTGTGCAGAAAGTCTCATAGTAGAACCTACGAAAGAAGATGTACCTCCCAGCAGGTTTTTCACAGTTGCTTTGTCAGCAGACTTTAAAGTCTCACTGTCTACTGTAAGTTTATTGTCTTTTCCTACCTTAATTCCAATCTGCTCTAAACTTTTAGAATATGCTCTGGTATTACTCTCCATTGTACTTGCAATATCAGAAATAGAAGTTGCATTACTTGATGACGTATTTTCAACCAATGTATTATAAGAAGATGCAAACGACTTTACAGCAGCTACTAACTCATCCTCTTTTCCTTCTTTGTATAAATCTGCTTTCTTATTTCCAACCAGTGCTTCACTTGCTTTTGTCAGTTTATCTGCATATTTTTTTGTCGTAGTATATTGTTGTGATTCTGTCTCTACTTTTGTTGTATTCTTCTTTATCTTCTTTGAGCTACTATCTTTTTTAGTATCCACATTGTTATAGTATGCAGATAATAGCTTTTTATATGATCCACTTCTAATAGTATTATAATCACCTAAACTACTATAAAGACCAGACAAACCATTTCCGGTATTACCAGAAGAACCGAACAATCCAGAAAAATAATTAAATCCTCTCATAACACTTACCTCCTTTCTTAACTATTTTTCACTTATTCTGCTTTTTTAGATGCATAATAGTCCTCAAACAACTTGTTCGTTGCATCCAAAGTATCTTTACATATACTTGGAAGCTCCTTTCCCCATGCCTTAGTTGCCTGCTTATATCCCTTTTCAATGGCTGACTGCATCTTTTTCATTGCTTCTTCATCGTCCCCAGCCAATGCACATGCAAAATCAAACATACGCTCAGAAGTTTGTTTTACACCATAATATCCATCTTCCGCAATATCTGCTTGTGCCTGCGCTTTTGTCTCCGCATCCACAGTATAATCGCCACTTGCCAGGAATTTCCAGATGCTATCATCATCTGTACTTCCGCTCACTGCAAAAGCATATGTAGAAGATTGCTTCTGCATCATCTTATGTACCAAATCAGTTAATTGTTTCTGTCTGTTCTCCTGATCATTTTTTAACCTTTGTACAAGTGCACTTCTCTCTTCTTTACTCATTTTGTTTACAGAATAGGAAGTTTTTTCATCCGAAGATGTATTATCTGATTTTTCATAAACAACTCCAGCGTCTTCTTTCTGTTGCTTTGTTTCCTCTTTCTGCACTTTTTTCTCTGTCTTCGTACTAGTATATGTGTTAGTCATTGCTCCTGTCACTACATTTGACATATTGTTTACCATAACAATTCCTCCTTTTCTACGCTTTACCTAAGTATTATAAAATTTCCTTATACATAATCAAATACTATTCCATTGCTTATATGTATATTCGACATTCTTCACTATAAGTTTAACATTTTTTTCCATAATACACAAAAAATTCTGTATTAGCCGTATACTCAGAACACAATGTTTACTTTTTTGCAGGAATATCAATGTATCCCTCTATCCCATCACAAATTACCTGACAATGAAATACTGGACGAAAATATCCTTTTGAATCCAACAATAAATTCTGATCTATACTCTCAACTTCTATCTCTTTAACATCTGCCATATTTATTTGACCATCCGCATCTGCTTCAACTTTAAAAAATTTTCCGTTTTTCAATTGTTTCAATATATCTTGCGTAGAATGCATCCGACAGTTTTTATAGGCAACCGTTTCTATCATATAATAATGCAAGCTAGATATCATATCATTTACCGTATAACAACAAGTAATAAATCCCGCTGCTGTATCTTTTGCTTCTGATTGTTCTAAATTAAATTTATAATAGCCATTTCCCTGGTTTACAAAAGTAGCATCTGTTGGAACTGTAAGGCCTAAATCTTCAAGTGCTTTTTCCAACTCGGAACGAGATGCATTTGCATCTACTACAATAGGATTTCCATGCGAATCAAACTGCTGTGAATAATTCTCATAATCAAAAGTGCCTCCTTGATAATTTACCCAGATTGCAGCTTGTCGATTTTTACTGTACAGTGTGGCTCTTGTATCATAAAAGGAACTATCTGAGGCATTTAGCTGAAGTCCTGTCTGCCAAAATATAGACCGAGCAAGCTCCAACACCTCCTCTTTTGAATAAACATGTAATTTACGAATCATTATTTCTTTTTCTTCCTTGGAAACTTCTAAGGATGATGCTTCCGTAATGGATACTTTTTTGTATGTATTTATATTTTCACAAGAAAGATTTCCATATTCCTTCACTTGATATACCAAAAAAATTGTCAAAAAACAGGAAATTGTTACTATTAACGGAATCTGACTACAAATAACCCGTCTCCAACAAATATTTCGATGAAGAATACTATTTTTTATCAAAATTATAATACAAAATCCGCCATACCCAATCATAGCCCCCAATAAATTATTTAACAGATCATCTGTTTGAAATACACCGCAACGAAATATATATTGGGTAGTTTCTATTAAAAAGGTGATAATAAAGCCACCTATATAGGTTAGCCACCATTTCCGAAAACACTTTAGTGTAAAAGGTAACAAAAACCCAATTGGTACAAACATTAAAATATTCAAAAATAGATTTCTCCATCCTACCATATCTGCATCATACCAAGCTTCCTGATATGTTTCAAACAGCTTCAACTGAGCGAGAGAAGTTTCATATCGTCCACGACTTAATAATGTTGCACCTGCTACAATAATTAAATAGCCAATCAGTAATCCAGTTGCTACAAAATTAGACCATGCAAGTTTCCTATCTTTTAAATCATATTTCCTCTGATATAGTAATGAAAAAAGCACCATGACTAAAATAGCCGCAAACATTCCAATTGCGCCTAATGCCATATACTGCTTTGCCAGTCGCATTACATAAGCCAATTGCATTCTATTCTTTCCTTTCCTATATCCTTATTGATAAATTTTCTGTTACTCCACATAATATACCCAATCTTCTTTTCTTGGAAGCATCGCTGGATATTCTCCATCTACATATCCTAATGCACAATGTCCAATTCCTTCATACTCTCCTTCTATTCCTAACTTTTTCAAAAATGTTTTTCCTCTTTCTGTTTCAAATTCCTCTTTTGCTCTGTGAATCCAACAACTACCCATTCCCAATTCATGTGCCATCAACATTAAATTTCCCATAACAAGGCTTCCATCGTAAACTGCTGTTGGTCTTTCCTTTTTTGCCAATACAATTAAAATCACAGGTGCACCATAAAAAGGATCTATGTCCTTCCCCATTATCTCTGCATTCCATTTAGAAAATTCGTCACGAATTTCTTTCTTTGTAACCGCTACAATAATTGGTGACTGCATATTCATTCCTGTTGCCGCATAAGTACCAGCTTCAATAATTTGATCTAGAACATCCTTAGGAATAGGATCCTCTTTAAACTTACGAATACTTCTTCTTGTTTTCATTGTTTCTAATAATTTATTCATTTTCTCACAATTCCTTTCTACATATCATCTCATTCATTGGCATCACAACTGCCAATAATTTTGCATCTGTACATAATTTTCACTTGTATTATTTAACTTTCCAGCTAATTCCTGTTATCTATTTTAAAACATTTGCAAATTTACGTCAATATAAGATAGTTTTCTCCATAAACAAGTAGAGAGTGCCGCATTGCAATGCGACACCCTCTACTATGAGTACATTAAATATTATCTTTTCACCGAACAAAGTGGACAAGTCCACGTCAACTCCTTATATCCTTCACTCATGAGGGACTTGCTCCACTTTGCGTGCCAGATGCGGGTTGCACGCTTTTTGCAACCATCTTCCTTTCGCATCTACTCTGTACGCTATTTTACTAAACTCGTACCTCGTTAAGTAAAATATGTGTCTGCACATCCCGCGGAGCGTTTTACTCTATAGGACGCACTTTCCTATAGAGTAAAGAGCATCTATCCAATGCTCAAAAGCAACTATTTCTTGATGTTAAATGCTCCCATCTGTGGATATACTGCTGCTTCACCTAATTCTTCTTCAATTCTTAATAACTGATTGTACTTAGCCACACGCTCACTTCTTGATGGTGCTCCAGTCTTAATCTGGCAAGTGTTCAATGCAACTGCTAAATCCGCAATTGTTGTATCTGCTGTTTCACCAGAACGATGTGAACTAATAGCTGTATAACCAGCCTTATGAGCCATCTTAATTGCCTCTAAAGTTTCTGATACAGAACCAATCTGGTTTAACTTGATTAGAATTGAGTTTCCACATCCAAGTTCAATACCCTTCTTTAATCTTTCTGTATTTGTAACAAATAAATCGTCACCAACTAACTGTACTTTATCACCAAGTTCAGCAGTAAGTTTCTTCCAACCTTCCCAATCTTCTTCATCCAATGCGTCTTCAATAGAAATAATTGGATACTTTTCAACTAACTTCTTCCAATGTTCAATTAACTGCTCTGAAGTATATACAGTTCCAGCCTTTGGTAATTTATATTCGCCAACTTTGTCTGTCTTCCACTCTGAAGATGCAGCATCCATAGCAATCATAAATTCCTTTCCTGGCTCATATCCAGCATTCTTAACAGCTTCTAAGATTGTTTCGATTGCTTCTTCGTCTGATGCTAAAGCTGGTGCAAAACCACCCTCATCACCTACAGAAGTAGCCAATCCTTTTGATTTCAATAATGCTGCTAATGCATGGAATACTTCTGCACATTGACGCAAACCTTCTTTAAATGAAGGAGCTCCTACTGGCATAATCATAAATTCCTGTACATCTAATCCAGAACTTAATGCATGACATCCACCATTTACAATGTTCATCATTGGAACTGGTAAACGATTTCCCGAAATTCCACCAAGGAAACGATACAATGGTAAATCTAATGCCGTTGCTGCCGCTCTTGCTGTTGCAATAGATACCGCTAAAATTGCATTTGCACCTAATTTAGATTTATCCTTTGTTCCATCTGCCTTAATCATTGCTTTATCTACAGCATAAATATCTGATGCATCCATTCCAACAATTGCATCGTTAATTACTGTATTAATATTTTCAACGGCTTTTGTTACACCTTTACCTAAATAACGGTTCTTATCTCCATCTCTTAATTCCAATGCTTCAAAAACACCAGTAGATGCACCACTTGGAGCAGTACCTCTTGCAACTGTTCCATCTACTAATGTAACCTCTGCTTCTACAGTTGGATTTCCTCTTGAATCCAAAATCTCTCTACCGATTACTTTTTCAATTTCTAAATAATTCATCCTATCTTGTTCTCCTTTCCCATTGCAGCCCACTCATTAGCGAATATAATTTATCATTATTAAAAAGCTAAGGACTATTTTTTAGGAACCAACACATACTTTTCGTTAGTCCTAACTAACAGTTATCATGTTACTAAATCTCCCTATTTTTCGCAAGTGCATTATTGACAATATTTCCCCATTTCATATTATTGCGTTTTTTTCTCATTTTATGCATAATCTATACTTATCTCTATGTAAAATTTCCTTTCTTATGTTTATAGTAAAAACTCCTCTCTATCCTTGAAGCTCAGCATTCTTCAATATAGTAGATAGGAGGAGTCCACATGATTTATACACATTTGTTAGTTTTCACTAACACATACAGAATAACAAATCTATAAAAAAAAATCAACGGAGTAATTGATTTCTTTTTTTCAATTACTTCGTTGATGCAAACAAATACAATCTATTCATTTACCGTCAATAATGTCCGCAATCCGCTTCGCTACTTGCTCATATAAAGGCGGCACTACGTGTCTTACAAGGTACAGAGCCTCTCCCTGCACCCCGGTTCAAGAAAACCCACCACCTAAAGGAAGTGAGTTTTTTTGAACTTTTATAAATATTCATCAAACTCAATTTCAGATGGCAATCTCAAATCTCCACGAGGACTTACCGATACGGTTCCTACCTTCACTCCATCCGGCATACAATTACGTTTAAATTGTTGACGGAAGAAACGTGTATAAAATACGTTCAACCATTTAACAATTTCTTCCTCGCTAAATTTATATTCCTCATTTTGCTCCACCGCCATCTTACATAATGCAATGATTTCAGATGGTTCCATACCATAACGCAAGGTATAATATAAAAAGAAATCGTGTAATATATACGAACCTACCGTATCCTCTGTTTTTTGGGCAATGGTTCCATCCTCATTTGGAGGCAATAATTCCGGACTGACTGGTGTATCAATAATGTCCTCAATCACTTCTTCCATACCCGAAAATCCATTCTGTGCCATAAAATGTCCTACTTCATCTACTAATGTACGAACTAAAGTCTTTGGAATACTTGTGTTTACCGCATACATACTCATATGATCTCCATTGTAAGTACACCATCCCAATGCCAATTCTGAAAGGTCGCCTGTTCCAATTACAAAGCCGCCTTCCTTATTAGCTACATCCATCAAAATTTGTGTACGCTCTCTTGCCTGACAATTTTCATAAGTGATATCCTTAATTGCCTCATCATGCCCTATGTCTGCAAAATGTTGACGAACAGAATCTACAATGCTAATCTCCCGAATGTCACATCCTAAAAACTCCATAAGCTTGGTAGAATTACTTTTTGTTCTTTGGGTTGTTCCAAAACCAGGCATGGTAATACCAACCAATGTATGGGAAGGCAATCCCAGATTTCTTACTGCCTGTGCAGATACTAAAAGTGCCAAGGTGGAATCAAGACCGCCCGATACCCCTACTACAATACACTTGCAATGCGTAGTTTCTATTCTTCTCTGCAATCCTGCTACCTGCATTTCAAAAATTGACAAACAACGCTCCAGCACATTATGCGATGGCACAAATGGAGTAATCGGTACATGTGCATATAATGTTTCTTTTTTCATAAAGGATTTTTCACAGTAAACATTTTCGTATGCATCTGCCAACAATTGTCTTTTATTATCCGCAAAAGACTTATTTGCTAATCGGTCATGACGAATTTTTGTCATCTGAAAGTCTTTTATTAACACATCATTTTGAAATGGTTTTTGCTCTCCTAATTGTTTTCCATTCTCATACATCAGATTATGACCGCTAAATACTAAATCTGATGTGGATTCATACCTGCCCGCTGAAACATATACATATCCACATATACAACTTGACGATATACCAGAAACAAGCTTTCTACGATATTCTGCTTTTCCAATTACTTCATTTGATGCAGATATATTTACAATAATTTCAGCTCCCTGTATCGCAAGCAATCTGCCTGGCGAAACTGGTGCCCATGCATCTTCACAAATTTCAACACCTAATTTGACAGTCTCTTCTCCATCTCCCATCGTAATAATGACACGATTTCCAAACAAAACAGAAGCCATCTCCTCTACCTGTATTCGCGTTGCTTCTATTGTTCTGGCACTAAACCATCGTTTCTCGTAAAATTCTCCATAATTTGGAAGATATGTCTTAGGAATTATTGCTACGATTTCTCCATTATGCAATAATGCTGCACAATTAAATAGTTCTCCATCTTTTTCAAAAGGAAAACCTACAATAAGTGCAGCACCCTGCTTTCCATATTCTTTTGTTACCTTAGCCAACCCTACCAGTTGCTTTTTTACGGAAACAAGCAAATTCTGATTAAAAAATAAATCCTGACAAGTATAACCTGTCATAGATAATTCTGGAGTCACAAGTAAGTCTGCCTTTGCTACATACTCTTTATAAAACTTTAAAATTTCCTCACAATTTTTTTCCACATTTCCAATATGCACCCTTGGTGATATTGCTGCCACTCGAAATAAATGTTTCATATTTTACCCCTTTCAAACTATAAAAACACGCCTTGTGAGTTTCGATAGTTTAGCGATCATCACCAAGGTTCCACGCAAGCGTAAACTTTGGCTTATTACACTCGTAAATACAAGCCACAGAAACTTCTGTGGCTTGCTACTTTTATTATTCTATTCTTCATGATATTAGTACCAAAGGCTATATTGCCTTTTGACCTTAGTATCATTACATTTTAGTGATGGAACAAACGAATACCTGTAAAGCTCATCACAATATTATGTCTGTTACATGCATCAATTACATCCTGATCACGAATAGAACCACCTGGCTGTGCAATATAGGAAACGCCACTGCGGAATGCACGTTCTACATTATCATCAAATGGGAAAAATGCATCAGAACCACATGTCACGCCTGTATTCTTTGCTAACCAAGCTTCTTTTTCTTCCTTTGTAAATACAGGAGGCTTTTCTGTAAAGATTTCTTCCCACTTACCGTCTGCTAATACATCCATGTAATCCTCACCCATGTAAAGATCAATTGCATTGTCTCTATTCGCACGTTTCATACCTTCTTTAAAAGGAAGGTTCATAACCTGTGGAGACTGACGAAGAAACCAATTATCTGCCTTTGTTCCTGCCAATCTTGTACAGTGGATTCTTGACTGCTGTCCTGCTCCAACACCAATTGCCTGTCCATTCTTTACGAAACACACAGAATTAGACTGTGTATATTTCAATGTAATCATAGCTACTGCCATGTCAATCTTAGCAGATTCAGGAAGGTCTTTATTTTCTGTAACGATATTTTCAAAGAAATTCTTGTCAATATTTAATTCATTTCTTCCCTGCTCAAAAGTAATACCAAATACTTCTTTATGCTCTACGGGATTTGGAACATATTCAGGATCAATCTCTATAATAGCATAACTGCCCTTCTTTTTATCTTTTAATAATTCTAATGCTTCCGGCTCATATCCAGGTGCAATAATGCCATCTGAAAATTCTCTCTTAATAATCTTAGCTGTAGAAACATCACAAACATCAGACAACGCAATAAAATCACCATAAGATGACATACGATCTGCACCTCTAGCTCTTGCGTATGCTGCTGCCAATGCAGATAACTCACCTAAATCATCTACCCAGTAAATCTTAGCTTCTGTCTCTGTCAAAGGAAGTCCAACTGCTGCTCCTGCTGGTGATACATGTTTAAAGGATGTTGCCGCTGGAAGTCCTGTTGCCTTTTTTAATTCCTTCACTAACTGCCAACCATTAAATGCATCCAAAAAATTGATGTATCCCGGTTTACCATTCAATACTTTAATTGGAAGTTCTCCTTCCTTAACATAAATCTTTGATGGTTTCTGATTTGGGTTACATCCATATTTTAATTCTAATTCTTTCATGATCATCTCTCCGTTCTTTTCGCCTGGAATACAGGACACTTTCTATTTTATCCAGCAATCCTGCCAACTATTCCTTTTGCAGTTTTTCGTAACTATCATATTGTAACTATTTATTTTTATTAATAATTTTAGATTTATATTTCCCAGTAGTAATATCAATATAACGAACAAATAAAGACACCTTGTTGTCCTCATTCAAGCTATTCCATAACATATCTGCAAATGCATCCATATCATCAGCAATCTCCACTACCTTTGGTTCACCCTCAAAACTTGGCAATGGATTTCCGTCACACATATAGGTATGAATAAAACGACCTTCTCCATCAATTGGATTTTCATAATTGTATGTATAGCGATTGCAAGCCTCTCCATTTCCATTATTGCTTTTCAAAATAGACATGGCATAATCGAACTTTCCATCTGCCACATGCATAAGACCAGAAATTCTAGGTGTATAATTTGGTGCATCCGGCTCAAATTCTCTTGTGCGAAGTGCCTGTTCGAAAGTTTGTTGCTTATCCATTAATTCATAAATCGTATCTGTCTGATCTCCATTTGTAACGATAGTATGATTTCCTAACACACGAACTGGTGCATAAATAATAAGACTTGGATCACTAAGCTTAGAAGGATCAAAAGCCTGTGTACGAATTCCTTCTCCATCTTCAACAAAGACACGGTTTCTGCTGTTCTCACTTCTACCCATGATGAAATAGGCTGTAACTGCATACTTTCCGTTTTTTGACTTTCCAATTATAATCCCTCTTCCAGGATATGAATTTTCTTTTAATTCCTTTTCAAGTGACAATGTCTGCATACTTTTCTCCTTTACTACTGTATTTTTCTCTGTTACAAGTTTTCACTGCAAAATGTGCAAACTTATTTATAGCATACTCTATTTAATTCAAAAATTCAATGCTTTATTTTGATTTATCCTGTATAAAGGCAAGGAAAAGGTTACAGTTCAAAGGTCCGTGAACAGTAACAGGAAAAGAACGTTTTTCTTTTTTCTGATACTGCACTTTTTAAATGTAAAATAATTTTTTCATACCTCTTGCCCTTTTTGGTATATACATGTATAATGAAGTAAAGTTATTAAAAACACACAAAAACAAAATTCCATTTGATTGGACAAGTTGTAACAGTTAAAATTTTTATTGCAGGTAACATTTGTTTTACTATGCATTTCTATAGGCTAAACAAATAAAACAAGGGAGGTGTAGCTATGAATTCAAAGGAAGAATTACTCAAATTCAAGGAACGCAATCTTGCGTATGTAAATCGTTTGGTATTTTTTATTTTACTATTTTCATTTCCTTGTATCCCAATCGCGGTTGTATTGAATTACTTCCATATTTTTAACTTTCAGTCCAGTTTTATTTGCATATTAATTTTTATTTCTATCTTTTTTGATGCAATACCGATTTTTCTCTATTTATCAAAAAGATACAGCAAATTATTTATGTATTATACTATGACAGTATTTTCCGTAATGATTAGTATTATTTCTTTTCAATGCGGTATGCCTGTATGGTTGATGTATGCTTTTGCTCCAGCAATCAGTTGCTTATATTTCAATAAAAAGTTGACTTTGCTGGTTAGCGCTGTGGAATATGTTTCTATGATTATATCTCTATTTTTCAGTACACACATGTACTATGAATTACTCTACTATAAACAATATTCAAACAGTACACGGGCATTTATCGGCTATTCAATTGGACTAACATTCGAATTTGGCATTGTATTCATAGCATTGTTTTACTTTTTAAAACGTATTGACGAATACCTTTCCTTACAAACAAATTTAATTGATGTTGTTACAAAGGAAAAAGAACGTTTTCGTATCGCAGTAGAGAGCACTTCAGATATTATCATTGAATATGATTTGGAAGCAGACCGCTTTTCTGCTACTACGACATTTCCTCCTTTTTCCGATGCAATGTCAGATGATTTTATAATTGAAAATTTTAAATCCTATATTAAATCTGATTTTAAGGGCTCTCATACTCTTATGCGGGCGTTTCAGAAGCTAATGAAAGGACAATTACATTCTCCTTCTGAAATTTATTATAAAACACTCGACAAAAATGGTTTGGAAACAGACTGTTGGATGCTTTACGAAGGAAAGAGTTGTACAAATGAAGCTGGTGAGCTTCGTTCCATCGTAGGAAGACTTCGCGATATTACTTTAGAAAAGAAAAGACAGGAATTACAAATAGAAAAAGAAAAGCAGGACAGAGTAACCGGACTATATTTGTATGAAGCTGTAGAGGATCAGATTTGCCTCTCTGAACATATTTTACATACACATGGCCTGCTTCTGATTAATACTATAAACTACCTAAAAATCTTGCAAGCATACGGGCATGTATTTGGAGAGATGATTCTTCGTAATATTGCAGACATTATCTGCTCTTATACACCAGATGCATCCTATGTATGCCGCTATGAAGGTGCTATTTTTCTTGTCTATACCGAAAATACTTCTTCTGATAAAATAGAGTCTATAGCCAAAAATATTACAAAAGCTTTGGAAAAAATGTATATTGGAGAAGGAAGCGTAAAACATCTGATTTGTGAAGTAGAACTTCAAGTGGATACTCTTCCATTTAAACAATTACTTTCTCAAGCAATGAAAAATCTCACACTCAAAGTTTCTGAATTAGATGCTTTGGAAGCTGAATTTTCTCAAGAAAGTATCCGAAAGGAATACAAATTTGAAGCCGCTGGCACGTTGCAGCAATGGATTGAGCAACACTCTTTTTTCAATACCATGGCAGATTTGATTGAAGATACAAAGGATTTAAAAAGCAGTATTCGTATGGTGATTGAACAGGTTGGTAAATATTTAAACATGGATCGTATTGTTATTATCAATCTTTCAGAAGAAAAACCAAAACCAACTTTGCTATACCAATGGGTAAAAAACGAAGAGGATATGTTATCCATAAAATTTCATACATTAGACACCTCTAACGTAAAGAATTTCTTCAATTTATATACTGCATCAAAAATAGTTGATTTAAAAAAGCTTCTTTACCAACCTCATACAAAGGAATTGATTGATGTCAGTGAGTTCTCTCTCGAAAAGTTTTATTTGGGTTCACAATTATCCTGCCCTTTAATTTCTGAGGGAAATATATTTGGTATTATCTTTTTTGATAAAAAAATAGCGGAATATAACTGGGATGACAGAGAAAAATATTTTGTTGAAGAAGCAACCCGTATCATCAATAATGCTTTGAACAAATTAAATGCGGACAGTGCAAATCAAGCAAAAAGCTCCTTTTTGTCAAATATGTCGCATGAGATACGAACACCAATGAATGCAATCATCGGAATGACAGAAATTGCGCAAAAAACCATCGATAATCCAGCAAGGGTGCAAGAATGTCTTGCAAAAATTGATTTATCCTCTCATCACCTACTCAACCTAATCAATGATATTTTAGATTTATCTAAGATTGAGAGCGGCAGAATGAAGGTAAACAAAGAACCATTGTTACTACACACCGTTATTGATAGCGTAGATTCTATCGTCCGACCACAGGCTCTTTCAAAAAATGTCAATTTTATTATTAAACGTGCCTACGAAACAAACGAAATTATATGCGACTCTCTCCGTTTGTCACAAGTGCTTGTGAATATCTTAGGAAATGCGTTAAAATTCACACCAGAAAATGGTACTGTCACGTTGGCAATTGAAGAACTAAGCAAAACAAATTCTCTTACAGAAATAAAGTTTTCAATTTCCGATACAGGTATTGGCATATCCAAGGAAGCAAAGAAAAAAATATTTGCAGCTTTTGAACAAGCGGAAGATACGATTGTAAATCAATATGGTGGCACTGGTCTTGGTCTGACAATCAGTAGTGATTTTGTACATTTATTAGGTGGAAAGCTGGAAGTAGACAGCGAAATTGGAAAAGGCTCTACCTTTTATTTTACACTTCCTCTTCCGATTCCGACTTTATTACAACGGGAACAATTAAAAAGTCAATTGGAAAACTCTGCAAAAAATTCCGAAGAAACGATTACTTTATCTGGCATCCATATCTTAATGGCGGAAGATAATGAAATCAATGCGGAAATTGCCACAACAATGCTGGAAATGGCAAATGCTACCGTCACAGTTGCTTCAAACGGCGAAGAGGCGATTAACCTCTTTTCCAATAATCCACCGGATACATTCCAGCTTATTCTTATGGATATTAATATGCCTGTTCTAAATGGGTACGAAGCAACAAAACGCATCCGTAAATTAAGCCGCAGCGATGCCAAGAATATTCCAATCTTAGCTTTGACAGCAAATGCATTTGATGAGGATAAAAAAGATGCCTTAGCTGCTGGTATGAACGGACACATTGGAAAACCAATTGAAATGGATGTATTACTTCACAAAATGAAAAAGCTTTTACATCTATAAGAACTATGCAACCACTTTCCTATAGAGTAAAAAAATCCTCAAAATATGAACTCACGAATCGAATTCATATTTGGGGATTTTTTTATGGGATAAAGTTTTTTCAAACTTATAGATTGTTTTGTCCTTTAAACTCCTGCAATGTTAGCATCATGGAATACTATTAGAAAGACATAATCTCCCATACCCTATCCGATTATTTGGAACATTCTCACCTGGTAATGCCACTGCCCCCTTTTGTATATATGCCTTTAATTTTTCTCCATATAAAAACAAATCATTCTGCCTAACAATTCCCCACTCCATCATAAGTGCCGCCGCCCCAGTTGCAAAAGGCGTTGCCATAGATGTACCACTGCGAATTGCATAACTATTATTCGGTGCTACCGATAAAATATCAACGCCAGGTGCTACAATATCTGGTTTTTGTAACCCATTTCGTGTATATCCCCTTCCCGAAAACGGAGCTACTTCTCCTGTATGTTCATCATAGGCTCCCACTGTCAGCAATCGGTTTCCACTGGACGGAGTTGTTAAAGTAGTGTTCACAGAACTTCTTAAAAACTGCGTTTGTAATTGCACATAATTTCCAGTAGGAAGCCATATATCATATCGACCATCCACCACTTTATTGGGTTTCAATCGAAAGGTCCAAATGCCCTCTACCAAAACATCCCCCTGCGGTATCCATTCCATATATATTTCCTGCAATGTTTGAAAAGGGGAAGGCTCACCATAGTTAATTACTAATACGCAGTCATCATATTCAAAAAAGCGAATGCCTATATCATTCTCATATAAATACCGTATTTTCCGGTCAGGGGACTGTATTTCAATTTCTAACGTGTCTACATAATTTTTCCAAAATTGCATGTAAAAACTGGTCTGTCCTCCCCCAACAGCCAATTCTATTTCCTCTGTTTTTCTAACCTCTAATTTCCCCTCTGCATGTCTTCCTAAATTCCCTTCATTTCCTGTACCAATGCAAATAGCATTTTTCCATTTTAGAGCTTCTGCATTTAAAAATTCCGAAACTAAATCCGTTCCTGTATGCGGGCCTGCATTATTTCCGAAACTTAAATTAATGGCAACCGGCATGTTTAACTCTTCTGCTGTTTTTATTGTAAAATCTATCGCTTCCAATAAGCGAGTTGTGCGTGGAAATGTAATTCCCTGTGCATCTCCTAATTTTACAATCAACATTTGAGCCAGAGGAGCAACTCCACGAATTGTTCCATTGCTGGCATTTCCATTTCCGCAGGCAATACCAGCTACATGTGTGCCATGCCCCGAAACGTCTATGGATGGTACTATAGCGTACATTCTTTGTCGGTCTGTTTGCTGTAATGCAGTATTTATCATTTCTTCCGTAAATAAAGTACCCAGAATATATCCTGTCGGTGGTCCATAGGTAAATTGCTGATTTTCTTCATTTACAGTGCTACTGTCTACCGTTTGATCCCACAAAGCAACAATACGGGTAGTTCCATCTGCATTTCTAAAATCCATATTTGCATATTCAATTCCAGAATCAATAACGGCAATCAGGATGCCTGCTCCATAAAGATTGCTTTTATCTCTGTTTCCTACGTCTCCATTTAAAGCGTCAACTGCATTTGAAGCAGGATACCCTGTACGCTGCAAACCATCCAAACAAATTCCCTGTTTACTTTCATTTAGGTTATACCATAACCGTCTTGGCAATTCCATATAATCGACTTCGGGAAATCTTGAAAACGCTTGTAATTGCTCTGGCCTTAAAAAAACAATTGCAACATTATTTTCCAATTCTTCTACTTGTACCGAAAGTTCTTCTCCTCTTTGTGCTAAATTTCCATGGTATTTTACAATCACTTCCCATAAAAGCGGACTTTCCTCCCCTAGCTTATAAATGGTTTTTGCTCGTAACTGTTCTGGTAATTGCTCTAATACCTGCAAATTTAAATCAAACTTTCCATTTTCCATAAAGGCTCCTCTTACCATATAAACATTCAAAAGTTCATTATTATTTATATGTTTTGTAAGACGATAAAGTATCCTTTTTTAGGTGGAATCTGTAAAATAACCTGTTCGTTCTTTCCTTCATACACAAGTTTTTCTCCCATAATATCCTGTTCAGGAAACTTAAAATTTTGTCCAAAAATATTTAGATTGATTTCCATTTCTTTGATTAACTCTTGCTCCATAGAAGTAACCGCCAAAACTACTTGTTCCTCATCAAACCTTGCACAAGCAAATACATTACCTTCCGCAGATAATACCTTAAATCCTCCGTCCTGCAACGCGCTACAACTGTTTTTCCATTGATTCATCGTTTGATATAATTGATAATATGGATTTTTCTGCAATTCCACATCCCAGTTCATAGGATATCTGCATCCCTCGGTGGAGGTGATCCTTCCTCCCAATCCAACTTCATCTCCGTAATACATGCATACGCACCCAGGCAACATATAAAGCAGATATACCGCTATTTTATATTGTTCGAAGGAAATGGCAGGGTCATTATGCAAGCGACCAATATCATGACAATCAATCATATTAAATTGGTTTTCAGAAATCACAAAAGGCAATTTTGCATATGCATTCATAATTCTTTCTCTAAGTGCAGCAGCGGAAGTATTTGACTGTAATTTTCTCAACTCTGGCTTTCTACTTTGTCGAAAATCAAGCTGTCCCACATACTCTCTGATTGGTCTGCCGCAACCATAAAAATTCATGATTGCATCCCATTCATCCCCTTTTAAATATTCGTATCCATCATTCCAGTCTTCCGCCAAAATATAGGCATCTGTTTTTTCTTCTTTAATGGCATTCCTGATTTCTTTCCATATTTCATGATCATAGTGGTCCATTTTATATTGTCCCGTGGTCCCTGCCACGTCAAATCTCCAACCATCAATGTCATACGGTTTTTGCAACCACTTTTTTAATACACTGTTTGGTGCTGCATATAAAATATCTCTAAGTTTAGCAGAATGATAGTTCAACTTTGGTAACGTAGGAATCCCATAATATGCTCCATAGGAGTTATCCTCTTCAAAATAGTAAAATTCGCGTTCTGGTGCAGTCTTATTATAATATGCCCCTACTTCTTTATCCCAAAACGAACCGTCTCTATTAAACCATCTATGCGCACTACCTGTATGATTGATAGAGATATCTAATACAACTCGCATCTCTTCTTCATGCAAATGCTGACAAAGTGATTCAAAATCAGCATCCCCTCCTAAATGACGATCTACATGAAAATAATCTACACAGTCATAACGATGCACTGTTGCCGCAGAAAAAATAGGATTTAAGTAGATTCCATTTACATGCAACTCTTTTAAATATGGTATTTTATCTTCAATTCCCTTTAAATCTCCACCATAAAAATCAAGGCAAAATGCCTGTTCAAATTCTTTTGGTTCCTCCTTCCAGTCTTTGATGCGTTGCACCTTATGTCCCGAAAATTCATATTCTCCATCCAACACCGCATTGTTCTCATTTCCGCAACAAAATCGATCTGGAAAAATCTGATAAAACACCTTGCCTTTAATCCAAGATGGCTGACTATAATCTGCTATAATTTTAAAATCATAGATTTCATCAGGAAAATAATCCGTCAATCCTTTTTGATTATAATAATACACTTTTTCTCCAGAAACGATGTAAAAATGATATGTCGTTGACTTTTGTGTAATTTCTATTTTACCGCTATAGTAAGAGAAGCCGTCTGCATTTTTGCAGCGATGCATTGTTTCAAGGAATTCCAATCCATCCTTTTTATAACATAAAATAATATCAGAAATCGGTGCATTATCAAAAATGCGTATCTGAATTGTAATCTCCTCACCCAATGCAGGCAAAGGATTACTAACAAATAATGCCGAACCATCTGCATATACACTATCTTTCCAATCCAACTGTTCCCTCTCCTTTCTATCCTTTTATCTTTTTAAATATTTTCAAAACACACTCTATTTCTTCTATTTTACCTATACCCTCACAAATCAAATTTTAAACGTTCCTGTTCTCTATAGAGAAAAAAGCCCAATGCATTTGCATTGAGCTCTTTTACACGTTGCACCTTACACTGGGTAAGTCTTATTTTCCTCACTTGCCACTGTAGAATCAATCTTTGTCTGTTGTGCTTCACGATATTTAAAGAATTCTGTTGCCACCTGTGGGAACAATGCATAAGATAATACATCTTCATCTTGTTGTTTGTACTGCTTCATTTCTTCCTCAATATCTTTTAACTGTGGCTTAATCAAATCAGCCGGACGGCATGTAATTGCTTCTGTATCACCAATACATTTTTTCTGTACTTCTTTGTTAAATGGTTTTACGGTCTGACCAAACTGTCCGGATAATAATTTTTTAGATTCTTTTGTTACTACCTTATATCTCTCTCCTGTAACTACATTTAATACTGCCTGTGTTCCAACAATCTGAGAAGAAGGTGTTACCAATGGTGGCTCACCAAAGTCTTTACGCACTCTAGGTACTTCTTCCAATACCTCCTGGAAACGATCGGATGCACCCATCTCATCTAACTGAGATACAAGATTTGATAACATACCACCAGGTACCTGATACATCAATGTTTTAATATTTACACCCAACACTTTTGTACTCATACGACCTGTCTTTAACCATTCTTCTCTCATTGGAGCAAAATGATTTGCTATCTCAGCCAGTAAATTCTGATCAAATCCCGGATCATATGGTGTACCTTCAAAAGTTTTTGCCATAACTTCTGTTGCAGGCTGACTTGTACCCATAGCCAATGGCGAAATAGCAGTATCTATGATATCACAACCAGCTTCAACTGCCTTCATATAAGTCATAGATGCGACACCTGAAGTATAATGTGTATGCAAATCAATTGGAATAGATACAGACTCTTTTAATGCAGTAACTAACTCTGTTGCATTGTATGGAGTCAACAAACCTGCCATATCTTTGATACACAAGGATTTTGCACCCATATCTTCAATCTTCTTTGCCATATCCTTCCAATAATCCAATGTATATGCATCACCCAAAGTATATGACAAGGCAATCTGTGCATGTCCATTTTCCTTATTGGCAGCTCGAACAGCCGTCTCTAAGTTTCTAACATCATTTAAACAGTCAAAAATTCTAATAATGTCAATACCATTTGCAATAGACTTCTGTACAAAGTATTCCACTACATCATCCGCATAGTGGTTATATCCCAAAATATTCTGTCCACGGAATAACATCTGAAGCTTTGTCTTTTTGAAGCCTGCTCTTAATTTTCTCAATCTTTCCCATGGATCTTCCTTTAGGAAACGAAGAGACGCATCAAAAGTAGCACCTCCCCAGCATTCTACTGCATGATATCCAACCTGATCCATTTTATCAATAATAGGCAGCATCTGCTCTGTTGTCATTCTTGTTGCAATCAATGACTGATGGGCATCACGTAATACTGTCTCTGTAATTTTAATTGGTTTCTTTTCCTGTTCTGCCATTACAATACCTCCTTATATTTTATATCCCTAAACACCAAATATTGCCATAAACACACCCGCTGCTACTGCTGTACCAATAACACCAGCAACGTTTGGCCCCATAGCATGCATCAATAAGAAATTGGTTGGGTCTGCCTCTGCTCCCACTTTTTGAGATACTCTGGCTGCCATAGGAACTGCCGAAACACCAGCCGAACCAATCAGTGGATTTATCTTTCCATGCGTAACTACACACATAAGTTTACCGAACAATACACCTGCTGCTGTACCAACTGCAAAGGCAATTAAACCTAAAAATACAATTTTTAATGTTGTAATCTGTAAAAAGTCTTCTGCACTTGTTGTTGCACCAACAGAAGTACCAAGCAAAATAACAACAATATACATCAAAGCATTAGACGCTGTTTCTGCTAATTGATTTACTACTCCACACTCTTTGAATAAGTTACCTAACATCAACATACCAACCAAAGGAGCTGTTGTAGGAAGTAATAATACAACAACAATCGTTACAACGATAGGGAACAAAATCTTCTCAAGTTTTGATACTGGACGAAGCTGTTCCATCTTAATTTCTCTTTCCTTCTTTGTTGTCAAGAGTTTCATAATTGGTGGCTGAATAATTGGTACTAAGGACATATATGAATATGCTGCAACCGCAATCGGTCCCATGTATTCTGTCTGCCCCAGTTTACTACACAAAAACAGGGATGTAGGACCATCTGCACCACCAATGATTGAAATTGCCGCTGCCGCTTTTCCATTGAAACCTAAAAAGATTGCTAATAAATAAGCGGAAAAAATTCCAATCTGTGCCGCTGCACCCAATAAAAAACTTTTGGGATTGGCAATCAACGGTGCAAAATCCGTCATCGCACCAACTCCAAGGAAAATAAGCGATGGCAAAATACTCCATTCATCCAGTGTAAAGAAATAATGTAGCAATCCCCCTACTCCGTTTGATGTTTCCTCCGGTGATGCCATAATATCTGGATACATATTTACCAAAAGCATACCAAATGCAATAGGCACTAAAAGCAATGGTTCATATCCCTTTTTGATTGCTAAATATAGAAATATACAAGCAATTGCAATCATTAAAACATTTCCCCATGACATTGTTGCAAATGCTGTCTGTTGTGCTAAATTTGTCAAAGTTTCCGTTACTTTATCCATATTTACACCATATTATCATCACAAAGTGTGATGATGCCACTTTGTAATTGAAAGAAATGTGGCTTATCCTTTCTGATTTATTTCCTTTCAATTATTTGTATCTTAATTCAAAGTTGCAACTACTGCACCAGCTTCAACTTTATCTCCTTCATTTACATTGATACCTGCAATTGTACCATCCTGAGGAGCAACAATTTCATTTTCCATCTTCATAGCTTCCAGAATCAAAATTACATCGCCCTTCTTTACTGCCTGACCTTCTGATCCCTTTACAGATAAAATTTTTCCCTGCATAGGTGCATTTACCTTCACACTACCCTGTGCACCAGCCGGAGCTGCTGCTTTAGGAGCTGGCGCTGCTTTCTTTGCTACAGGTGCGGTAGCTACTGCACCTGTAGAAGCACCTTCCTCAACTGTTACATCATAAACATTTCCATTAACGGTAATTGTATAATTTTTCATTTCTAATACCTCCTATAAAGTCTTACCGGATATTTTGTCGTTTTTAACTTCTTTTCCATTTACTATTTGTTCTTCTCTTAATTGAAGTAATATGCAATCCATCGGCGGGAGCCTCATCTCCCATACTTGCCATAATTGCTGCTGTAATAACCGCAACAATTTCAGTATCATCTGTGACATCTTCCACCACTGGCACCTCTGCGACAGTTGCAACATCAACCGTTTCCTCCTCTTGCTTCTTAGAAGCAAACAATTTTGGAATTAAACCAAAAAGTGATATGATACCTGCAATAAATATCAAAACAACAAATACAATCGTAATTGACATAACAGTATTGATACCTGCATTTTTCATAGTTGTAGCAAATGATTCTGGTTCTGGTTCCTTATATTTTTCTACTGTAATATCCTCTTTACTATCTCCAACTTTAAAAGTAAAAAGCAATTTTTCATTTTTATAGTCTACAACAGCTTTAATTACAGTAACAGTGTCATTATCCTCCATGGAAAAATCTGCTGACACAATATTTTTATATTCTCCTGCCTCTTTTTGCAATTTTGCCCAAGAGTTATATTTTTTAATGTCTGATTCCTCTAATTGGTCAGAATAACTACTTATCAAATTTTCAAAATCTGTCTGATTCCATGAAGATTCAATAAAACTCTTGACCTGATTCAGCCACTCGTCCTGACCATCTACCTCACCGCTGACCTCTATCTCTGTTTTGTTGTCAGCAGCCAATAATGTCTTTGGAGAAAATCCTATCACACCTATTACACATAGGATTGCGGTCAACGCTAATACTAGTCTTTTTCTCATAATCTTGTTCCACCTCGCTTAAATCGTTCCATGCTTTTTCACTGGTCTGTCATCTCTTTTTGTAAATAACATCTCAAAAGCAAAAATCAACTGTTTACGAACAGAACCTCCATCAATCACACTATCCACATATCCACGAGAGGCAGCAGCATCTACGCTTCCCTGTAGTGCCTGATACTCTGCCGCTTTTTCAGATATTTTGCTCTGTGCATCATCCGCAGCCTTAATTTCCTCTGCATACATAATCTTTGCAGCCTGTTCTGCATCCATCATACCAATCTTTGCACCAGGCAAAGCAAATACAATATCTGCACCAATATGTGCTGAATTCATTGTAATATATGCACTTCCGAATGCCTCACCCACAATTACATTTACCTTAGGTACATTAGCATTTGCAAATGCATAAGTAAGTTTTGCTACTGCTGCAGAGATTGTCTTTTCTTCTTCTACAGTTCCCTTGTATCCCTTTACATCTGTCAAAGTAAGTACAGGAATATTAAATGCATCACATACATTTACAAAATGAGCTGCTTTTTCACAACCAGCAGTTGTTAAAACTTTTTCATAAGTCGCAACTTCTTTTCCCTCTGCATCCAACAAAGCAGACGCATTGGCAACTGCACCAACTGTCATGCCATTTAATCGAATAAATCCTGTAACCATTTCCTGCGCATATGCTTTTTTCACTTCCATAAAAAATCCATTATCAGAAACATCAACCAATGCACTTCTTGGATCTTTTACTTCTCCTTCTAACACACTGCTAATACGGTTTAAATCATCTGTGCATTCTTCATACGAATCATCATCTTCATTATTAGAAGGAAGAATTGTCACTAATTGACGAATATGATTATAAATATCTTCTTTCTTTTCTACAAAATCTACGTTTCCGCATTCTGCCTGAAATTCTGATGCAGCCGTATCCAGTTTTTCTACATAATTTCCCTCTAATACATTTGGTGAACTAACAAATACTTTTGCCTCATCTTCCATAAATGTAAAGTCACCTAATGCATTTGCTACAGCAACACCACCACCGCAGTTTCCGAAAACTGCTGTAATCTGAGGAATTACTCCTGATGCCATTACTTTACTTGCATACAGCGAACCAAACGCATTTAATGCATCTGTTGCCTCCTGCAAACGCAGACCTGCACAATCAATCAAGCCAATCACTGGTACACCAATTTTCATAGCCAATTCATAAATCTTAACGATTTTTTTTGCATGCATCTCTCCGATTGCGCCCCCTAATGCGGTTGCATCCTGACTGTACACATACACCATACTACCATCAATAAGACCATATCCGGTAATAACACCATCTGCCGGAATCTCTTTCCCTTCCAGATTGAAGTCTGTGTTTCTCTTTGTTACTTTCGCACCAATTTCAACGAAACTATTATCATCTAATAGATTCAGGATGCGATTCATTGCTGTTTGATCTGAACTACCCATTCTATCAACCCTCCATCTTTTATTTTGCTCAATCTTCATGTGAAACCATATCCATACATCCACATAAATTTCGATCGATACACTATAATACAATAACTCGAAAAATTTCCCTTCTTTTCGCTATACAATGATGCCGAAACTTTTATATAACTATCTTCCATTATCATCATAAAAAACAACCTACAAATAACAAATTCCGTTCCATTTTTAAACCTATATTGCAATAGTGAAGTATACAAATTATTTTTCCATAAAAAGGTAAAAAATAACTTCAAGTACACATTTCATTATATATGTAAAAGAAAAAAAAATCAACAAATTACCTAGAAAAAAACTCTATGAGACAACTTTACGCTCATAGAGTTTTTATTTTTCATAGCTGCATCATTTTGCTATTCAAATCCTGCAGTACCAACTGTAAATACCTTCTAAATAAAAGTTTTTCAATTTATTACTTATTCCTGGATTCTACATTTTTTTCTGGTTCCATTGTTATAATTGTTTTGTTATCTATACTTTTTTTATCTATTTGTAATGTGTATAAATGAGCCAGAAGAATCGTTAAAAGGCAAAACAAAACATTCAACAAATGTGGTTTTGATAACAGGGAACTATCAATTACATTTGACAACAATAACGGAAGAATTACCATGGATGAACTGCATAAAACTGTATATCCAACTAAATTTCTCCCAATATTTCTTTTTTGTTTTTGTGGTTTCTCAATTATTTTTTCAACAATACGTTCAACCTCTACCTCTTTTTCAACAATCTTTACATTTTTATCCGCTTTATTAATACATTCTCTTAAATCTTCATATAGCTGTGTATCTTCATTGCTTGGCTTTCCAAGTTGCTCAACAACCAATCCAAGAAGTATTTCCGCATCTTTAACCCGTATTGAAAAAATCAGCTCTTTCAATGCATTTCTAAAGTTATTATTTTGGATTTCTATTAAGACTGGAAGATATATAAAACGTAACTGTCCCGTAACTGGATCAATATATACATAATCCATATCGGTAACCAGATTTCCACATTTCCCTCCAGTCCGATTAACACTTTCAAATGCCATGATCCAAGACATGAAAAATCCTTTTACCTCTGTAAAGTTCAATGTTTTGATATTAAAATATTCTGCCAAAGGAATATAATTCCCAGTTCGATACAAAATTCGATTTTCCTCATTATACACATACTCAAATGGCAATATACAATCTAAATGTTTCATTCTATCAAAAGAAACTTTATCTATGGTTCCTTCTTGCAACAAACTTATTTTTAGAAAGTTTGCTCCACGTTCCTCTATTTTCATGTACAATAGCCTCCTCGCTAAAACTTACGAATCGTATCCTCTGAATCATCTGTTGTATTAATAATTTCTCTAATCTCTACATAATAACTATAATTTGCATTTACATCTATCCGTACCCGATCGCCAACTTTATGTCCTAAAATTGCTTTTCCTAATGGCGAATCAATACTAATCATTCCCTTTAAAGAATTTCCGCGAATTGTAGTAACAATGCGATATGTTTCGCACTCATCATCCTCTTCAAAATATAAAACAACCGTATTATTCATTCCCACTTCATCCTCACAGGATTCATCATCAATAATCTGTGCTGTTTTAATCATTTTTTCCAAATAGCGTATGCGGCTTTCATTTTTATTTTTATCCTTTTTAGCTGCATGGTACTCAAAATTTTCACTCAAATCGCCCTGTGCTCTTGCTTCTTTTACAGCCTCCAAAGCCTCTTTACGAACAACCAATTTTCTATGTTCAATTTCTTCTTCCATCTTTTTTATATCACTTTTGGTTAATTTATCATACATATTTCTTTCACCTGATTTTCAAATTACCTTTCTATATGTAAATTTTTAACTACTCTTTAAAATTATTCCATTACTTACTAATAGCACAGAACTAGCAATTATGCAAGCATTATTCCCGAGAAATACTAACCTTTATGAAAATTAGACAAGGATATTCTATTCTGTTATAATAATAAAGACTTTGCCATTGTATTCTCAATGTTTATTAACCAGAAAGGAGAACCGCATGAATAAAAAGTACATAAGAGTTTTCATATTTATTTGCTGTATTATAACTATATTTAGTACCTCTCTATATTTGTATCTACATTCTAAAAAAATGCAGTCCGATTCTACTGATGCATTTCTCCTGCACGAAACAACTGCAATTTATACAATTACACCAACCAATATTCCAACTCCAACTGTTTTTCAAACAGAAAAAACAGATTGTATCTATTCTTTTTCCCAAGGTCCTAAGGCATGGAAGAAAAAGAAAAACTGGTCTGGTTCCTGGTGCAATCTTATACTGGATGGTAATATCTTTGGAAGCTTTGGTTGCGGTTTTTGCTGTATGGCAAATATTTATTCTACATTAAGCGGCTATAAATGCTCCCCTGTTGATATTTATAAATATGCAAAAAAAGTTTCTTCCTATAATCCATCCCCGGGCATCGGCGCTATTGACTGGGACGGATTAGAAGAAACTCTCAATTATTGTGGTTTTACAACATCCTTACACACGAAAACACTTGATTATAGTGACTTCCAAAATGATATCAAACACAGCTGTGCAACTATCCTTCTTGTATCGAGCCAATACGATGACAGTTTTTGGAAAAATACGCCTGGTCACTATGTTACCATCTGGAATTATAACAGCGATAATGACACTGTATTTTTGTCAGATTCTGGAGATCCAAAGCGAAACCGAAAAACAATTTCTTTAAAAACAGCATATGATGCCTTAAAAATGATTAGTACTTCACAATATTTAACGGTTACCTCTTATGAAGAAGACAACAATAACTGGAAGTGGAATCAAATCTCTGAAGAATGGGTAGCACCATAAAACAAGCGAAAAATGACAATTCCTATCAAAATGCCAACAGCATCTATACAGACATCCTTGAACTGACCAGAACGGTTTGGAACGAACAATTGATGTATTTCATCCATCGCAGCATAACAGGTGCAACCAAAAAAGGTAACCCTTGTAATCCACTTCTTCTTTTTGTCATACAAAAGAAATGGAAATGAAACTGTACAGGCAAATATCATATATTCTGTCATATGTGCTAACTTACGAATTGGTGTGTGAATTCTATTTTCCCACACCAATTTTTCTTCTGATGTCATCTTTTCTCCTGTCATTCTATCTACAAAATTTACTACTCTCATTACAATTCCCATACTTTGTGTAGATGAAGTTTCTCCACTATTTGCTGAAAAACCCCATATCACAAGCATCATTAAAAGCATCGGTATAAAAGCAAATACACGTAATTTCTTTAACATTTTTTTGTCCTCTTTTATTTAATTTTTATATTTTGTTCTACAAGCGTTTTGGCAGAATCTTTACTTTCTTTTTCGCCATATAGTTTCCCGCTTTCGCATATATCCATACGGTCCCTGCTTTTTTCGCCTTTAGTTTTCCATTGCTACTTCCAATCGTTGCTTTTCGTTTATTTGATACAGACCATCTTACTTTTTTGTTTATCCCTTTTAAAGAAGCTTTAAACTGTACTGTTTTTCCAACTTTTAATTTCGATCTTGAAGTCGTAATTTTTATAGACGGTGCTTTTACTGTTACTTTACAACGAGCATAGACTTTTCCATTTTCTGCACTTGCCGTAATAATCGCAGACCCCTTTGAAACAGATTGAATCATACCATTTTTTATCGTAACAACTTTTGTATTAGAACAGCTCCACACAATTTTTTCCTCTGTAGCTTTTGGTAAGATTTGAGCTGTCAAACTTTTTTTCACCCCATACCCGTCAATGACCAAACTCGTTTTACTAAGTTTAATTTTTTGAGCAGGAACCCTTATATTAACTGAAATTTTATGATCCATCACCATTGGAAATTCATATGAAATACCTGATGAGCTCACTACTCCTTCATAATTTTCTTCCCAATTTTGTCCATTTACGTTAATTTGCAAGATGTCCTGCGTATTATACGGCATAACAACCACTTCTAAGATAGTATTTTCATCTACCGCTGCACCGCTGGCTACCTCAATTCCCTGATTATATACCTTTACATCTGCATCCTCTGTTTTTTCTATGGAAAGGATATGAGTAGTTCCTTTTTTATAATCTCCTTTGTTCGTATAAGAATAATCCGTTGCGGTACAGACGTTTGTACTATAGCACCATTCTCCCACTGTAGGTGAGCCTGTGGAAGTATATGCCTTATGACTGGTTGTAAAAGATGTATCTGGAAGATTAAAATACTTGTGGCTTTTTTTATCTCCAGTGTCATTCCATGTCAGGTCAACATTATACCATTCCCCCTCAATTTTTACCTGATTCCATGCATGTCCAGTTCCCCCAGCCTTTCCAACAACATATACATTTTCAATTCCTGCTGCATTTAATAATAATTGAAATGCTTTTGCATATCCTTCACAAACCACACTATAGTGCTCGCTTGAAAAAACACCTTCTATTGTATGTGCCCATCGAGCCGTCTCCGGTGATTTTGTCCCAGAAATATAAGCATATGTAATTTTATCAGCCAAAGCATCATGTATAAGCAATTCTTTTTCATAATCTGTTCGTATACCAGAAATCATTTGCATATAACCTGAGATTTCTTCCTGCATTTTATCCCATATCTGCTTTCTGATTTTTCCATTACAATATTCTTCCTGACACTGCAACTGTACTTTTGTAACCATTTTATCTTCCGTTCGCACATAGTAAGAATATCCCTTAGACCAAAAATATTCCGGATGATCATATAAAAAGCATACAACCGCCTCTCCTACTGTCGAAGCACTGATAATCCCATTTACTGGTACAGAAACTGCATAATAACTTTTTTCCCCTTTTTCATTGGTATTTGTAATTGCATCTACTGAGGAATTTTGAAAATTATTTGCAGCCTCCTCCAATAATAAATACACCGTTTTTTGTTCACTTAATGAAAGCTGTTTATAGCCATAATGACCAGAATATAGATTTTTTGTATATGACTTTGTACTATAGGCAGCATAATCGAAATTTGCAGCTTTCTCACTGTCTTCCTTTTCAACCAACTCTTCTCCCGCAAAGGATTGTACTCCGCCATTCTGTTCATTCTCTTGATTACTTTCCTGAATGCCAGTCGCCTTAATCTGCATTTGTGCAGTTGCATTTATGCCTATCATAAAAAAACTAAGACACAAAATAAGCACAAAAACAGAACATCTTTTTTTCTTCATGTAAACCAACTCCAATACTCTACTATTTAAGATAAACATTTGTTGAAAAAAAGGCAAGAAACGTTTTCATTTCTTACCTTAAAAATCCTCTACGAAACCTTAATGTTTCAAAAAACCGAATTTACTGATTGGATATATACGCAACCATGCTTTTCCGACAATTTTATCTCTCTTTATATTACCAACTTCCTCATAACGACTATCCTGACTAACCTCGCGATTATCACCTAATACAAAATACTCATCATCATCTAATGTAAATGGCTCTGCTGCAACACCTGGGTTTCTAATTGGATCTTTTCCATAGTTCTCCTCTAATGGCTCACCATTAATATAAATTGTATCGTCTACAATCTGAACAGTCTCACCTGGCAATCCAATAATTCTTTTTACATAAAAATCATAACTAGGCTCTTCCACTGTTGCATAAATCTCATTTAACAATGCTACGGTATCATCCTCGGATAATTGTAATGCCTGTTCTATATTTGTAATATCCACATCAGATTCCTCTTTCATCACATCCCCAACTGTCTTTACCATAGCCTTTACTTCCGACTTCTTTTTTAAATCCAATTTGTCTTCCACTTCATCATAATCAAGATTCTTCTCAATTTTTTCTGTATCCCACTTTTTTTGTAACACTTCAATATCTGCATCTTCTTTGTAATAATGTCGAAAAACAATAATGTCAAAACGTTCTGGTTTGCCAAAACGATAAGATAACTTTTCTACCAGAATATTATCTCTATTCTGTAAGGTTCTCTCCATGGATTCTCCACTTACCTCTGTTCTTTGTACTACATATTTAGGAATTAAAAAAATACAAACAACCGCAATCATTACATATAACAGTATTTCGGCTGCCGCACTTGCAATACGTTTGGATGTTTTCTTATTTGTTTTTTCGTCTAGCTGCTCATTCCTATTTTCTTCTTGTACAGCTTCTGTCTCCTGTTTTTCATCTGTATTTTCATCCACAGATGGTGTCTCCTGCTCTATCTTATCTTCCTTTGTTTCCTCGCTCATCATCATACTCCTTTCTATCTACTTCACTTTTCCAGCCTGTCCGATTGGCATAATACGAAAACATAGTTTACCACGAATTTGCTGTTTTTTCACAATTCCTAACTCAACATTTCTACTATCTTTACTATTATTTCGATTATCTCCAAGCAAAAAATATTCGTCTTTTCCTAAAAAAATAGTATCCCTTGCCATTCCGCCATCCTCAATTTCATCAAAGGACTTTATTTCCTTCAATTGCTTTCCATTAATATATACATGTCCTTTTTTTATTTTTACTTTTTCACCTGGCAATCCTACTATTCTTTTAATATATTGCTGTTTTTGGTTTCCATTTTTTGTATCAACAACCACAATATCATTTCTTTTCGGAGCTACTTTACGATAACTCATTTTTTCTATGCAAATAATATCCCCATTACCAAGCGTATCTTCCATAGAAAAACCCGAAACCTGTATCCATTCAAATACAAAATAATGCGTTAATACAACTACAAGGAAAACTATCACCAAAAACCATGCTACTCTGGAATGCAAAATTTGTTTTCCTCTACTTCGCAATTTCGTCATCCCCTTTATTTAAATACACTGCTATATTTCTATTAAAACGAAGAACTGCTAGCTTCAGTCTTTTTCATCCACCAGCAGTTTTCTCTTCATCACGACTTATATGACTACTCATCTAAATCGTCCATGTCTTCATCAACTTCTAAAACATCTAACATTTCAGGTGCTTCTTCCTGATCCTCTGTCACCTCTGTCTCTTCATCACCACTTAAAATTTTAATCTTAGAATTATTCAATTCATCAATAGCAATAGATAATGGTTTTTCGCCTTCTCTAACTGCAATTTTAGGCTCTGCAGAATCAATTAATTGTCTCGCTCTCTTTGAAGTAGCAAGAACAATAGAATATCTACTATTTACTACCTTCTCTTCGCCTTCCTCTACCTCACTGTTTACTACTTTCATTAAATCTGTATACGATGGATGTAACATATTTTTATCTCCTTTCTATTCTCTCAAAAAATAATAATCAATTACAAAATGCTACTTGCTCTTTACGATTTATACGAAATCACATAGCAGTCATTTACAAAGTTTTCAATTCACTCTGCATCTTGTCAATCAAAGGTGTAAAATCTTCTCTTGCCTTAAACTGTTCTCCTCTTTGTAAGCAATCAGCCGCTTGGTTTATAATACCATTCATCTGCTCCACGCAATCTTCCATCTTATCATTAATCAGGATATAGTCATACTGATTCATATACTGGCTTTCTTCTGCAGCACGTTTCATACGTTTATTAATCGTTTCCATATCTTCCGTACCACGATTGATAAGCCGTTGTTTTAATTCAACAGCAGATGGCGGAGTAACAAACAAAAGCAACGCATCTGGAAAACGTTTCTTTACATCTAATGCTCCCTGAATCTCAATTTCCAAAATCACATTTTTTCCTTCTGCTAATTGTTTTTCTACATATTCTTTTGGTGTTCCATAATAATTGTCTACATACTTTGCCCATTCAATCAACTGATCTTTTTCTATCATGGATTCAAATTCCTGTTTTGTTAAAAAATAATATTCTCTTCCATGCTCCTCACCAGCTCTTGGAGAACGGGTCGTAGCTGATATAGACAATGCATACGCATATTTTTCAACAATTGCTTTCATCAAAGTGCCTTTTCCAGCTCCTGAGAAACCCGAAACAACTGTTAATACACCTTTTTTGTTCATACTGTCTTATCCTCCATCTTTTTTGCTATGGTTTCCGGTAACAGTGCAGACAATAACAAATGCCCACTGTCCATAACAAGCACTGCCTTTGTTTTTCTACCGCAGGTAGCATCTACCGCCATTCCATTATCTTTTGCATTTTGTATCATTCGCTTTATAGGTGCAGCCTCTGTAGCAATTACAGAAATTACCCTGTCCGCATTCACAATATTACCATAGCCTATACTAATATATCTGCTCAAACAACACATCCCCTTTATTCGATATTCTGGATCTGTTCTCTAATTTTTTCAATCTCAGTTTTCAAATCAATTGCCTTGTTTGAAATTTCAATATCATTTGCTTTGGAAAGTATCGTATTCGCCTCTCTATTCATCTCCTGTGTGATAAAATCTAACTTACGACCTACGTTTTCTCCAACATCCATGGTCTTTTGCAAATTTATAATATGACTTCGTAAACGAACCGTTTCTTCATCTACACAAACCTTATCTGCATAGACAATCAATTCCGTAGCTAAAACAGCATCATCTACCTGCTTATCTGCAAGAACTTCGTCTACTTTATTTTTTAATTTTGCCCGATGCTCTTTTAACATTTCAGGTGAACGCTTTTCTATATACTCGACCAACTCCAGCAGTCTATCTGTCTTTGTCATAATATCTTCTTTTAAGTGCGTTCCTTCTGCTATACGACTATCTACAAATTTCTGACAAGCCTGTTTTACGGCATCTTCTAACTCATGCCAGGTGGAATCCTCATCAATACTACACTCTTCTAATGAAAACACTTCCGGATACCGCGACAATTTAGCAATTGTAACATCATTCTCCATCTGCATCTTCCGAGATAATAATTCTAAATTTTTCCAGTATTGTACAGCAATATCCTCGTTAAATTTTACGGATACATTACTTTGAGAATAATCTTCATAAGTCACAAACACATCTACTTTACCGCGACTTACATACTCTTTTACAATATTTCGGATTGCTGCATCAAAAAAATTCAACCTTTTTGGCAGTTTTACTGATATATCACTGTATCTGTGATTCACAGACTTTATCTCTACAACAACTCTTCGTTCCTCCGTTGATAATTCATATCGACCAAATCCGGTCATACTTTTTAACATATTCTACACTCTTTCATCTAATCTGGTCAACCAAATCTGCTGTCCTTTCATAAGTCCACCCACTTAAAGTAACTGATATTTGGTCAAAAAATTTACATAATCCTAACATTCTAGCTTATTATAATATATTCATTTACTCAAAGTCAACCTTTTAAATGGTTAAACTATGCCTCTTCTAAAAATGCCATATAACCCTTTTTGGCCTCGTATATATCCGCTTTACTGGTAATCTCCCATGGTGCATGCATATTTAATACCGCAACACCACTGTCAATTACTTCCATTCCGTACAAGGATAAAATATAAGCAATCGTGCCGCCACCACCAAAATCTACTTTTCCTAACTCCGCAGTCTGGAAGAACACCTGATGTTTATCCATGATAGCACGTAATTCTCCCATATATTCTGCATTCGCATCATTGGAGCCAGATTTTCCTCTGGAACCCGTAAATTTATTAAACACCATTCCTCTTCCAAAGTATGCTGCATTCTTCTTTTCAAATGCAGACGCATAGGTTGGATCAAATGCTGCACTTACATCGGAAGATAACATTTTTGACTTTGCCAATGCACGTCGCAGAGTTAATTCACTATAGCATCCCATTGCTTCTAACAATTCTGCCACTGTATTTTCAAAGAAATGTGAACGCATACCGGTCGCCCCCACACTTCCAATCTCCTCTTTATCCACCAATAAGCAACAACTGGTTCTTTTGGCAGCCTTATTTTCAAGCATAGCAACCAATGAAGTATAGGCACAAACACGATCATCCTGTCCATATGCCATAATCATACTCCGATCAATCCCAGCCTCTCTAGCCCTTCCCGCCGGAACCACTTCAAGTTCAGCAGAAAGAAAATCTTCTTCCTCAAAATCATATGTTTCTTTTAACAAAGCAAGAATATTTGATTTTACGGCCTCTTTTTCTTCCCCTTCTACCGGACGACTGCCAATTAATATATTTAAATCCTCTCCCTCAATTACCTTATTTGCTTTTTTCTCTAATTGCTGTTGTGACAAATGTACCAGCAAATCTGTAATCCCAAAAACAGGATCCGTCGCCTTTTCACCAATTACAACATCAATAACAGTACCATCCTTTTTTACCACTACACCATGGATTGCCAACGGCAATGTAACCCACTGATATTTCTTAATTCCTCCATAATAATGTGTGTCTAAATAAGCAAAATCTTCTTTTTCAAAAAGAGGATTTTGTTTTATATCTAATCTTGGAGAATCGATATGCGCTCCTAGAATGTTCATTCCGTCCTCAATAGCATCTGTCCCAATCTGAAACAATGCTATCGTCTTTTTCATACACACTGCATATACCTTGTCTCCAGGCTGTAATTGTTTTCCATTTTTCTTATACTGTTCCAAATCAACATAACCAGCCGCCTCTGCTTGAGAGATAATTTCGCTAATACATTCTCGCTCTGTCTTTCCTTTATCCAAAAAAGCACAATATCCCTTTGCTAATTCATTCACCTTCTTTTCTTCTGCTTCTGAATAACTTTTCCAAGCATTTTTACGTTTCATTCCACTCATCCTCTCTAAGATTTTTCTTGCCTTTCCCTTACCATTATACACTTAATTTACTTATTCAATTGCTACAAATCACATAAAGAAAAGGAGCCTATAATAGCTCCTCTCCTCCTTTCGCATCTAAAAATACTTCTTTGAACCCCATAGGTTGCTTTTCTTTAAATCCACATATTCACTATATGCCCGATCTAAAATTTGCTTCTCATTGGAAAACTTCAAAAGGTGATACGCCTCATGAAATTTGTAATAACCAGAATCTAAAAAATATTCTTCCCGTTGTGGTTTGCTATAATAACTATCAGCCATCATTAAATACCAATGAACATTCTTTACTACTGTATCCTGTGGTGTATTGAACGTATATTGGCTTTTTCCAACATATTTGATAATAGAAGCGCTAACACCCGTCTCTTCCTTCACTTCACGAAGAGCTGTCTCATTAAATTCCTCGCCCTCTTCTACCGTTCCTTTCGGTAATACCCAGCCTTCATACTTGTTCTTATAGTTTTTATACAGCAATAAAATTTTTCCTCTGAAAATTACCACACCACCACAGCTCGTTGCCTCAACCATCGCAATTCCTCCTGTTTCTTATTGCATTGCAATATGAATTGGTGTGTATCTATAAAGCTAAGCACAGTATAACCCTTTTTTGCCCATTTTTCAATAGAAACGATTTAATTTCCCAAATAGGATTGAAAAATTCTTTTTGAAATCGGAACTGCGTATTCACTACCTGTTCCCATTCCTTCTACCACAATTGTCACTGCAATTTTAGGGTCATCGGCAGGTGCAAAACCTGTAAACCATGCATGGGAACTACCTGATGCATCATACTCCGCTGATCCAGTCTTCCCCGCAACCGCATAAGAAAAGTTAGAAAGAGACGTTGCCGTTCCAGAAGAAACAACCTCTTTCATAAAACTCGTTAGAATTTTTGCTTCATCCTCTGTCATAATATTCTCGCTTGTCTTTGGTTCATACTGTCTTACAACAGAACCATCACTGTTTTCCAAATGATCCACTACATAGGATTTCATCATAACTCCTTTATTTGCTATGGCACCTGTAACCATATTTAAATGTAATGGAGTAATCTGTGTTTTTCCCTGTCCCATTGCTGTATGCATAACTTCTTCTTTATTTGAATTTTTTGACAACACAAAGCTACTTTTTTTATATACAAAAGTAGTTGGCAAATCCCTGTTAAACAGCATCTGCTCATTATTCTTTTTAAATTGATTTATACTTAACTGGGTACCCAAATATGCAAAGCAAGAATTACAAGATTTTGCAAATGCATTTTTCAAATTAAGATTACCATGTACATGATTTCTATAACAGTTTACAGTAAAACCATCTTGCGTTTCTGTTCCTTTGCAATTATATTGAAACTTATTGTAATCACTATGTTCACGAATATATTCCAACGCTGTAAAAATTTTAAAAGTAGAGCCTGGCGGATATAATCCCTGCGTTGCTCGATTGAGCAAACAAGATGTTTTATCTGCATCCTGCACAAGACTGTCCCATTTTACATTTAATGAACTGGGATTCGGATCATAATCAGGCTTAGAAACCATAGCCAATATCTTTCCTGTAGACGGTTCTGAAACAACAATCGCTCCTCTATAGCTCCCCAATGCATCATACGCAAGCTTCTGCAAATCCACATTTAAGGTCGTAATAGCATTATCTCCAATTGTCTTTTCCCCTTTTAGCCTCAGCTGTAAATTTTCTACAGGATTGCCACTTGATGTAAGCAAGTTGAAATTCTCCATCAACTCAACACCAGTCTTTCCCTCTGTAGAATGTCCCACCACATGAGCAAATATACTTCCATAAGGATAGTTTCTATTTTCACTACCATCTGTATTTGTGCGGGTTTCTGCCAAAACCTTTCCATCACTAGATAGTATTTTTCCTCGGACAACACGCTGAGCCAGCAAATTTTGTCGCTGATTATAAGAATTATTAATCACATCTTTACTATCTATAATCATAAAATAGAGGAAATATCCAAGCAGTCCGATAAACATAGCTACAAAGATATAAGTAACAACCATTACCTGCCCATTTCTGCTTTTTCTTTTTCCTGCTGTTTTATCATTCGCCTTCGCTTTCTTGCGTCTGCTCAACGACATTTTCCTCTACCTCCTTGCTGTTTATAAGATTAATGCTGGCAATGGTACAAAACATAAAAATCATACTCAACACAGAACTACCACCCGCACTAACCAAAGGTAACGTGACACCTGTGGATGGAATAAATTTCGTAACACCACCCAAAGTCAAAAAAGTCTGAAACATAATAATTACACTAAACCCTAGTGCAACAAGCTTATAGAACGTTTTTTTAACCTTAACTGTCACATTTATAAACCAAATGAAACAAATCAAATAAACCAAAATCAAACAAATTGAAAAAAATGCTCCAAGTTCTTCTGCAATTGCCGCAAATATAAAATCACTTTCCCTAATTGGGATTGTTTTTGGCATTCCCTGAGTCAATCCCATTCCAAACCATCCACCTGTGCCAATAGCAAAAAGAGATTGTGCGACCTGATATCCCTGGTTATTGATCGTACTCCAAGGATCCCTCCATGCAATTACACGGGTTCGTACATGGGAAAATAAAAAGTAAGCTACCACTGCTGCCCCAGACCCAGACAATAAACCTCCCAGCAAATACACCGCCTGTCCAGTTGCCACAAATAGCATAAACAAATAGCAGATAAAGAAAATAACTGCACCACCTAAGTCTTTTTCCAATACAAGAATTAAAACAAATACGGCTGCCATAGCAGAAATTTTAATGACATTATGAAAATTTAACACTTCATGAGATAAAATAGAGGCAAAGGCAAATACAAAAAGGATTTTTACAAATTCCGATGGTTGTAATACGACCGGTCCTAATGTAAGCCAGTTCTTTGCTCCATATTTTTCATTACCGAAAAATAAAACAATCAATAAAACAATCACACCAAGTACTGCATAGAACCAACCGTCCAATTCTAACTTGGTATAATGTTCCAATACCCATGGCAAAAGCAAACATACTACCATTCCAATCACCATATAAAGAAATTGATGCTTTACACTATCCAGATTCAACCGACCAAGCATTACCATACTAATTGAAAACAACATTTGCATATGACAAATAATCGGTTGATTCTCCCTTTGGTACAAATGCTTATAAATAACTCCAAAAAATATTAAAAACAATAATTCACATCCGTACAAACCTAATATTGTTGTATCCATTTCATTTAAATAAATAATGGCATATCCAAGAAAGTGAAATAAATACATTATCATTTTTTGTTTTCTAACTAATCTCGCCTTTTTTTTCTTTTTCGCAGCAAAGGTACGAAACCCCCAAAAGGTATATAACGCCATTAATATAGCGATAAAATACCGCGATAATTCTGTTATTACAATTTCCAAAATTTACACCTACTTTACTCCCTTTCTAAAATGCCCTGTATGATAGGATGATACTGGACATTTTACCACTTCTCTCTTGTTCAATATATCTGCGTAATATTTTATAATTTGTTCCGTCTCATGTTCCGACTCCGTTAAGAAATCAATGCGAATATGCTCCGGTTTACAGGAAAGGACTTCATCTATATACTCATGCAATGAAATCGGCTCTGTTTCATAAATCTGATTATAACAAAATTTGCAACGATTTAAACTCCAGTATTCTTTTTTAAATTTATCCTGCAGCAAAAGTCTCGTCTGTTCTTTTACACAATGCTTCGTATTTTTATATACACATTGAGCACTTGTCATAATAGCAGGTCTTCCATAAACAATTATATCCTGTCTCTGACATCCATTCCTTTTCCACTCTGCACCGTTTAATTCTATCGAAGCTGTGCTGTGTTCTACTCCATTCTCTTGCCAAAAGACTTTTGCCTCCTGATTGCAGGTATACATATTGTAATCCAATCTTCCCTGTTTATCCGTATATGGTGCTACCCACTTTTTAAACAACATCACACTTTCATAATTCTTCAGCACAAAACCTGCCACCTGCTCACAGGATAAAATCTTCTCTAACACAGTTTCACATTTCTTTTTCTTATAAGCATTCTGCAAAGCATTAGCATAGAACATATACTCTTTTTCTCGAATAATAGCAGGCAACATCAGATAACATTTCTTATTCGACAATTGTAGAATATTCAAAATATCCTCATCCTCCATATTCCCCAAATCGTAGAATACCTCTGCCACTGCTTCTATTTGCGCTGCTGCCATCGCCTGTTCCTTTGTATTAACGGATACAACAATTCCTTTATATTCTTCTTGTCCTTGTTGCTTTGGACATCCGCTCTCTTTCACCGCAGCTCTTTTATATTGTTCTATAATCTTATCTTCTAAAACAGACAGCCCATTCCTTCTGATTTCATTCAATTGTCCTACTGGAATAAAAACCTGTTCATCCATTTTTATCTGACAATCTTCCATCTCAAAAATAGTAGTATTTAGTTTACCAAGCTGTTTTTGTATCTTTTCTTTTGTAATTGGCTGTGATTTTGCTCCTTCCACCACTTCTCCATATACTACTGCTGTACAATCGTCCTTTGATATTGACAATTTTAGCGGTTCTCCTTGCTTTACATTCAGCAAAAATCGAACCGGAATTTTTCTTTGTTTTTGCAAAATTTCTTCCTGTATTTTCTTTAACAGATCATTTCTTCTAGTCCGAAAAACCTTTGTTCCCACTAAAATATTAGAACCTGGTTTCGTATTTGTCTCGGTATATTTTCCTTGTTTCGCAAACACATTATCTTTTACTGTATACTCATATAAAACCTGACCGTTCTCTTTTCTAAATTCTAATACATCCTGTGCATAAATATCCTGTTCCAGCCCAATAGCTACTCTATTTTTCTTTACTCTTTCCACTTTTCCAACTAAAACACCACTATGATTTGGACGAACCATAGACATCATAGCCGGCCCATTTCTTTTGAAAAAGTATCCGTCTGAAAAACCACCTCTATTGTATAAATCCATCAGACAAGTATAATCATACTCCAATTCTTTTTTATGCTTTTTTATATAGGAAAAATAGTCTTTCCCATATTCTAAATACAGGTCTGTATATTTTCGATACAAATAGGAAGTATATGCTGCATATTCCGGTTTTTTCATTCGTCCTTCTATTTTAAAAGAATCGATTCCTGCATTGACTATTTCCGGAATTTTATCTAACGTGCATATATCTTTAGGACTTAAAACGTAAGGTGCTGTTTTCACCCTTTCTCCCTGTGCCGTCTCCACCTTATATGGCATTCTGCATGGTTGTGCACATCGTCCTCGATTTCCACTTCTGCCACCAATCATACTGCTCATAAAACATTGCCCAGAATAACAATAACATAATGCTCCATGTACAAATGTCTCAATTTCTAAATCCGTACGTTTCCGCATATCTGTTATCTCGGCTGCACTTAGCTCTCTAGATGTAACAAAACGGGTCACTCCATACTTTTTTAAAAATTCTCCTCCCTGTTCTGTAGTAAAAGTCATTTGTGTACTGGCATGAATCGGCAAATCAGAAAAATTGCGATGTATAAACGAAAGCACACCTACATCCTGTACAATTACCGCATCCAATCCCTGTTTATAAAACGGCTCCAAATATGTGAAAAGTTCTTCCTCTATCTCTTCATTTTGAAGCAAAGTATTGACTGTCAAATAAATCTTTTTATCAAACATATGAACATAATCAATAGCACGAAGCATGGTTTCCCGATCAAAATTTTCTGCAAATGCACGAGCACCAAATCGGTTTCCACCCAGATAAACTGCATCACAACCACCATTGATTGCACCACACAAGCTTTCATAAGAACCTGCAGGTGCCAATATTTCTATTTTTCTCATATAATCGTTCCTCTCAAACAAAAGCACATAGGTCGACTAATATTTCTACCGTCGACCTATCAACATACTCTCTATTTTCGTTTTGGTTTGCCACTCTCTAACTCTGCTTCCAGCTTGATTATTTTCTTCTGCTCTTCCAAGCTTTTATCTTTCAACACATCTGTCTGATTTTGCAAATCTTCTACCTGTGTCTTGTATCCAATAATTTCATGACGAAGCTCAAATAATTCCCGATCTTTTTGTGTAATCACATCAGACAATTCATTCACTCTCTGCTGCGCTTTAAAATAATCATCTGTAATATTAATCTGCATCAGAACATTACGCATATCTGCATCCAGCACATTATATCCTTCCTGGCTTTTAAATTCAACGTATTTATGATTGATATAAGCTGCTACTCTCTGTAAATATTCATCACTTTCATATCCAGCTAATACATACTGTTTTCCATTGATTGTAACTTGTATATCATTCTTTTGATTCATTTCATTCTCAACCTTTCCAAATTTTATCCGCTCTTAATGTACAAATTACATTATAACGAAAAAAGCGTCTATAATCAACCAAAGATTCACTCTCGATTTATCTCAAGCCCCAAATGTCCATATGCCTTATTCGTTACCATTCTTCCTCTTGGAGTACGGGTAAGTAATCCTTCTTGTAATAAGTATGGTTCGTATACATCCTCTATAGTTCCAGAATCCTCCCCTAAGGATGCTGCTAATGTGTCCAATCCTACCGGTCCACCATTGAATTTTTCAATCATAGTCTCCAGTATTCCTCTGTCTAAATGATCCAAACCAAGCTTATCTACTTCCAATAAATCCAACGTTTCATCTACAACTTTTTTTGTTATCTCTCCATCATAACGAACCTGTGCAAAATCTCTGACACGTTTTAAAAGTCGATTTGCAAGTCTTGGTGTTCCTCTGGAACGCCTTGCAATTTCAGTAGCTCCCTCTTGTTCAATTTCCGTTTTAAACAGTTTTGCAGAACGCATTACAATCTGCTTTAACTCCTCTACTTCATAATACTGTAATCGTTCAATTACACCAAAACGATCTCTAAGTGGTGCGGTAAGCATTCCTACTCGCGTCGTAGCTCCTACCAGTGTAAATTTAGGCAAATCCAATCGTATCGAACGAGCAGAGGTATCTTTTCCAATCACAACATCTATGGAATAATCCTCCATTGCGGGATACAATACCTCTTCCACTTGACGGTTTAATCGATGTATCTCGTCTACGAATAACACATCCCCCTCCTGCAAATTATTTAAAATTGCAGCCATTTCACCAGGTTTTTCAATTGCTGGTCCAGATGTAATTTTGATATTTACATCCATTTCATTTGCAATAATAGTTGCAAGTGTTGTCTTACCTAATCCAGGTGGTCCATAAAACAGCACATGGTCAAGAGATTCCTCACGCATTTTTGCCGCTTCCATATAAACCTTTAGCTTTCCCTTAATCTTTTCCTGTCCAATATAATCGGACAATAATTTAGGGCGTAAACTATTTTCAATTTTATAGTCCTCTGATTGAAGCTCTGTTGTAATCACACGCTTTTTCATCTTCACACCACCTTATAATAACTTCTTTAAGCTAAGCTTTAACAATTGCTCTGCATCCATATCCGGTGTTACATCGATTCCTCGCACCGCCTTCAATGCCTCTGTCTGAGAATATCCCAATGCAACTAACGCTTCGGTAGCATCCTGTCGAATATTTTGTAATTCTCCATTCTCTTCCATCTGCTCTGTTTCCTGTAATTTTTCTTCAAAGGCATCCTCCAGTTTTATTTTATCCTTTAATTCCAAAACTGTTTTTTCTGCTGTTTTCTTCCCGATTCCAGGTGCTGAACAAATGGTTTTTATATCTCCTGCTAAAATTGCAAACTTTAAATCATTGGCAGATAGCACAGACAAAACTCCCAGCGCACCTCTTGGTCCAATTCCATTGACGGTAATCAACAATTTAAACATCAAAAGATCTGCCTTAGTAAGAAAGCCAAATAATTGCATAGCATCTTCTCTTACATGCATATAAGTGTGAATTTTTACAGGTTCACCTATGCCTGGTAGTCTTTGTATCATACTGGCAGGCACCATAATTCGGTAGCCTATGCCACCATTATCAATCACAATCTGTTCTGGCTCTATCTCTTCTAACAGCCCTTTTATATAGGTTATCATTCTGTGTTCCTCATTTCTTATAATAATGTGGAGAATACATTTAGAAACGCCTGCTTCACCTTCATACTTGTAGGTCTTGTAAGCCATTGCTCATATGTCACTTCTTCACATACAGAAAAGGTATCATCAAAATCCTTGCGAATCTTTTTAACAACTTCCTGATTAGAAATCCAGATACCATTCTCATAATGCAAATAAAAGCTTCGATAATCCATATTTATACTTCCCACAATTGCAAATTCTTCGTTTAAAATACATTTCGCATGAATAAATCCCGGCTTGTACTCAAAAATACGCACACCATTTGCAAGTAAAAAGCCGTAATTATAGTTTGTCACAAGTTTTACCGATTTTTTATCTGGAATATAAGGAGTAATAATGCGCACATCTACTCCACTCTTTACTGCTAATATTAAAGCATCCTGCATGTCCTTTTCAATAATCAAATACGGTGTCATAACATATAAATATTTTCTAGCATACTGTATCATCTGCCCATACACCATTTCAATCGGATTGTGTTTATTAATGGGGCCATCAGCCAGAACATGACAATACACATCGTTTTGAGGAAATTCCATAGATGGTCTGTATTTTTCAAAATCTTCGCAAACCTTTTCATTTCCCATTTCCCACATTTGTAAAAAGGTTACTGTCATCCACCAAACCGCATCTCCTACCACACGAACACCTGTATCTTTCCAAACTCCAAAACGCTGAATCAAGTTAGCATATTCATCCGCAATGTTAAATCCTCCCGTATATCCAATATTTCCATCAATTACTACAATCTTTTGATGGGTACGGTAATTCATATATAATTTATCTGTATATTTATGAATTGGATTAAATATCGTAACCTGAAAACCTTCTTCTCTCAAATCTTTTGCAAAGTATTTGTTTGTTCGTATCATTGCGCCAAAATCATCATACATAAATTTGACTTCCACGCCTTCTTTGATTTTTCTTAAACATACTTCATGAATAGCATCCCAAAGTGCACCTTCCGCTACAATAAAAAAATCTATCAATATAAAACGTTCCGCTTTATCTAAGTCAGCAAGCATACTTTCAAAAGCATCCTCACCCATAGAAAAATATTGAATGTCATTATTTCTAGTAAGTGGAAATCCCTCAGAAACTAAGTAGGCTGACATCCTACTACGAAATGGATGTTTTTCCTGAAACTCCTGTTCTAACTGCCTATCATATTCTTTGTATATATCCCCATGCTCCAACACTTTCAATAGCTTTGCATTTATCTTCTTGTTTGTATCAGTCTTTCCCCACAACAAATACATAATCTCTCCAGACAAAGGCAAAGCAAGACAGATAGCAATCCATGCGATTTTATATGCAGGACTCCTCATATCATTAATAAGCGAAATAATCACAATTAAACTGACAATTTCCAAAATAACATAAAAATAAACCGTATATTGATGTAACAAAAAGGGTAGCAGTAATAATAAAAGCATTTGAAATGCAACAAATAAAGCCACAACACATACACGCAAAAAACCACTAAGACTGTTTTTTATACGTCCAGTCATACGATTCAGCATTCTTTCCTCATCAATCACCGGATCACTCCAATATTTTCGTTTTTGTTCTTCCATACTGTTTTCCCTCCCTTACATGGACTTTTGTACATTGCTCACGCAGGTAAAAAAAATCAAGGGGTACGCAAAGCGCAACCCTTGATTTTATCGTTTTGAAAGATTAGTCAACTGCTACGATTTCTTTTTTATTGTACGAACCGCAAGCCTTGCATACTCTATGTGGAAGCATTAACTCTCCGCATTTGCTACATTTAACTAAGTTTGGAGCAGTCATTTTCCAGTTTGCTCTACGACTATCTCTTCTTCCTTTAGATGATTTATTCTTTGGACAGATTGACATGGTCACACCTCCTCTTATTCTCAAACAAACATTAATCATTAGTTATCTGTTTGCCCAAAATTCTTAAAAATATCTTGAATTGCTAACATTCGTGGATCTCTCCCCTGTTGATCGCAATTGCAACTACCAGTGTTAAGATTTGTACCACAAACATTGCAGATACCTTTGCAATTGTCACTACATAATGTCTGCATCGGGAACTGAAGCATCATTTCCTCTGTAATCAGTGTATCCACATTTAAAGAATACTCCTGAATATACTCTGCTTCCTCCAGTTCTATCCTAGCTTCTTCCTTCTGACCCGAAAAATCAAATTCCTTTTCAAAATCAATCTCAAAAGGGACTTGTACCATTTTTAAGCATCTACTGCATGGTATCTCAAGACAAAGTCTTGCTTTGCAAGTGAGAGAAATCTTTCGTTCTCCTATACATACAACAGAAATCTTTGCATCCTCTTTCTCTGAAAATGCATAAGTCTCACCATACATAGTAAATTGCTCCAAGGCAATCGGAACCTGTGCGTCTTTTCGCTGTCCTACGTTGGACATAACCTCTGATAAATTAACGAGCATAGCTACTCCTATCCTATAAAAAACCACACTTCTACTTTTATATCATATTTCAGAAATAAAGTCAATGTCCTTTTTATATTTTTTTCTCTTATCTCAGCCGTTGGCTGTAAAACAAAAACAACTTACCCTACTAACGCTTTTGTTTCACGAGCAATTGCTAATTCCTCATTTGTAGGAACAATAAACACCTTAACTTTTGAGGATGAGGTTGTAACACAAACTTCCTCTCCTGTTATCTGGCATTTTTCTTCGTCTACTTCTACTCCAAGATAACCAAGGTAACTCATGACACCTTTTCTAACTTCAATGGCATTTTCTCCGATACCAGCAGTAAATGCGATTGCATCAACACCATTCATAGCAGCAGCATATGCTCCTACATATTTTGCAATGCTATATATAAATGCGTCCATCGTAACTTCTGCCTGCTTATTACCTTCTTTTTTTCCTGCTCTCAAATCTCTAAAATCACTTGTAAGTCCTGACATACCTGCAAGTCCCGATTTCTTATTCAAAATTGTCATAATCTCATCAATGGATTTATTTTCCTTATGTGCAATAAACTCTATAATTGCAGGATCAATACTTCCTGAGCGTGTTCCCATAATAATTCCCTCTAATGGAGTAAGTCCCATTGATGTATCTACTGATTTTCCATTTTGAACAGCCGTCACACTTCCACCATTTCCAATATGGCATACAATAAGCTTAGAATTCTCAAGCTGCAAACCTGCAAGCTCTGCTAAACGCTTGGAAACGAAACTATGACTTGTCCCATGAAAACCATAACGACGAACTTTATATTCTTCATAATAACGATATGGAAGACCATACATAAATGCCTTTTCCGGCATTGTCTGATGAAAAGCGGTATCAAATACAGCTACCATAGGTACACCTGGAAGTGCCTTTTTACAAGCATCAATACCGATTAAGTTTGCAGGATTATGTAATGGTGCTAAATCATTGCACTCTGCAATTGCTTTTTCTACTTCATCCGTAATAATAACAGAAGATGCAAATTTTTCTCCACCATGTACTACACGATGGCCAACTGCATTGATCTCCTTTAAATCTGAAATCACACCATATTCTTTATCTACCAATTCATCTAACACAAGCTTCACTGCTACTTCATGGTTTGGCATTGCATTTTTCTCTTCATCTTTTATTTTCTTTCCATCCACTTTATGAGTCAACTGACCATCAATACCAATTCTCTCACATAATCCGGATGCCAATGGTGTCTCTGTATCCGAATCAATCAATTGATATTTTAACGAAGAACTACCACAATTAATTACCAAAACTTTCATCTGTTTTTATCCTCCTGCTTTCTATTTATCATCCTCTGCGCCAGCCTGTACTGCTGTGATTGCTACAACACCCACAATATCAGTTGCAGAGCAACCTCTTGACAAATCATTTACCGGTTTTGCAATTCCCTGTGTCAAAGGACCATAAGCCTCTGCCTTTGCTAGTCTCTGCACCAGCTTATATCCGTTATTTCCAGCATCCAGATTTGGGAATACAAGTACATTCGCATGGCCTGCTACATTATTACCAGGTGCCTTAAATGCGCCTACACTTGGCACAATTGCTGCATCCACCTGAAACTCTCCATCCAGCTTTACTTTTGGATATTTCTCTTTTGCAAGAGCCGTTGCTTTTACAACCTTATCTACATCTGGATGAGATGCACTTCCTTTTGTAGAATGGGAAATCATTGCTACAATTGGCTCCTCCTGCACTAAAAGGCGAAAACTTTTTGCTGTTGTGCCTGCAATAATTGCAAGCTCTTCTGCTGTTGGATTCTGATTTAATCCGGCATCAGAAAAAATAAATGTTCCATTTGCACCATAATCGCAATCTGGCACAACCATCACAAACATACCGGAAACCAATTCTGTTCCTGGAGCTGTCTTTAAAATTTGAAGGGAAGGACGCAATACATCGGCTGTTGCATGGCAGGCACCCGCTACCATTCCGTCTGCATCTCCCATCTTTACCATCATAACTCCAAAATGCAAATAGTCAGAAGTAAGAAGTTCTCTTGCCTTTTCTGGTGTCATTCCTTTCTTCTGACGAAGCTGTACAAGCATGTCTACATACGAATCCATCTTTTCAAAATTCTCAGGATCCACAATATTAGCTCCCTGTAAATGATAACCATAATTTTTGGCATCATCCAAGATTGTCTCTTTATTACCAACCAGAACCAGTTCCGCAATGTCCTCTTTTAAAACCTCAGCGGCTGCTTTTATAATTCTGACGTCTGCTGTTTCTGGCAGTACAATCTTTTTTTTATTTTTTCTTGCACGTTCTTTAATATCATCAATAAATCCCATTCGTCTCGCACCTTTCTATCATCGATTTATGAAACCTTGCTTGCAACCATATAGTTTCTATATCATCATATGACTCAAATTTTAGGAACCGATTTCAATAGCTGCAAAATTCTCATCTTATTTTTCACCATTCCCCATTATAAAGCAATCATTTTTTTCATACAAGACACTTCTTGAAAAAATAAACTATCAAATTGTATCTTTTTAAGTACAAAAACCGATTACAAAATAACCATAAATTACCACTTGCATTTTGGGTATTATCCGCTCTATCTCTGTGTTCCAACAAAAAACAATGCTACCGTTCCCGGACCAGCATGCGCACCAATCACAGGATCAAGAATCTGTATCAAAACCTCTTTCACTCCATATTTTTCTTTTAATCTTTGTTCCACATATTTTGCATCTTCCAAACAGTCACCATGACTGATAAAAACAGGAGTTTCACCTGGATTTATAGCAGTTTCCTCGAACTTCTTCAATAATGCTTCCAAAGACTTCTTACGCCCTCTGGTCTTTGACATATTTATTAAATGTCCCTCATCATCCACATGAAGAACAGGTTTAATACTCAAGGCAGTACCAACTACCGCAGTTGCCGCAGAAATTCTGCCTCCACGCTTTAAGAAAAACAAATCATCTACCGTAAACCAATGGCATATGTGCAATCTATTTTCCATAATCCATTGATAAATGTCCTCTATCTGCGCTCCAGCTTTTCTCTGTTGGATAGCAAAATATACCAGTAACCCCTGCCCCAACGCTGCAGCAAGTGTATCTACCGCTAAAATCTTTCTATCAGGATATTCTTCCTTTAATTCATCCATAGCAATGGAAACCGATTGAAAGGTTCCACTAAGTCCAGAAGAAAAACCGACATATAATACATCTTTTCCTTCCGACAATAATTTTCCAATCTGCTCCTTTGCCAATTCTGCATTTACCAGAGAAGTTCGTATCGGTTTCTTTTCACGCATCATTTTATAAAATTCAGATAAATCCGTTTTCTTGCCCGGTTCGTAACTATAGTATTCTTTTTCATCTACAAAAAAGCTTAATGATAAAACAAGAATCTCATTTTCCTCAATTATGTTTTCAGGCAAATTTGCCCCCGTATCTGTTACAATCGCAAAATTCATTTTCATACGCTCTCCTTATTCAATTTGAAATACTCCAAACACAAATTTTATGTTGTGAAAACATAAAATGCTGTATATAATCTATACTATAATAAAAAGTTATATTTCACAACATTTTTTTAGATTTTTAACCGTATATTTATTACTTAAAAGGAGTTTTCAACCATGAATACCATCGGCATTATTGCAGAGTACAATCCATTTCATCAGGGACATGCTTATCAAATCAGGGAAGCCAAAAAACAGTTTCAAGCAGACAATGTAGTTGTGGTTATGAGTGGAAATTATGTACAACGCGGCACCCCTGCTATTGCAGATAAGTATACACGCACCCGCATGGCACTTTCCGCAGGCGCTGATTTTGTATTCGAGCTTCCTGTTATCTATGCTACATCCAGTGCAGAAAATTTTGCATTTGCAGGAGTATCCATACTAAATCGACTTCCATTCATCAATGGAATTTCTTTTGGCTGTGAAACTCCTAATATAAAAGATATAAAAGATATAGCACTTCTTTTATGTCAGGAACCAGATGCATTCAAACAAGAATTGCAACTGGCACTAAAAAGCGGCATATCCTACCCTGCCGCAAGAAAAAAAGCTATATTATCTTACTGCCAAAAACATAAAACTATTTTCCAGACAGAAGATATTATAAGCAGTCTTTTATCTAATCCAAATAATATTTTAGCGATTGAATATCAAAAGGCTCTATTTCGACTACAGTCTACCATTACACCTATACCAATTTTACGAACAGGAAGTGCCCATCACAGTGAAAGCATTTCTAATGCCTTTCCATCTGCCTCTGCATTGAGAAAAACATTGCTTGCAAAAAACAATTTTTCTGAAATTATAGAATACCTCCCGAATTGTGTCGTACCTTTCTTAAAAGAGCAGTATCAACGCACCTTCCCAATTTCAGAAAATGATTTTTCCAGTCTGCTGTATTATAAACTTTCCCAAGAAAATGACTATACAAAATATTTAGATATTTCTGAAACTGTATCTAACAAAATCAAAAAATATTTGTCCTATACTTGCGATTTTTCAGATCTTGCCATGACGATAAAGTCCAAAGACTTAGTATATACACGCGTTTGCAGATGTCTGTTGCATATTTTATTAAATCTAACGAAACAGGATTTTATAGAGGAACCACCCTATGTACGATTACTGGGTTTTCGCAAAAGTAAAAGTTTTCTTTTAGGACAGAATACAGAAATACCAATCATCACTAAAGTTGCCAAGGCTAAAAATCAATTATCACCAGAAGCGTTTTCTTTATTCGAAAAAGATATTTTAGCAACACATCTCTATCATCATATCTGCCATGAAAAATATGGCACAATTATGAAAACAGAATATGAACAGGGTCCTGTCATCTTTTGACAACAAAGGGAAGTGTCACACTAAAACGTAACACTCCCCTTTGTTATTCACATAAACAATACGTCAGGCTTCCATCCTTTCTATAGAACTTCAACAACCGTTGTAATCATTTAAAAACTTACAAAACACTTTTCCTATATTATAATAATTCTTCTATTTCATCTAACAACTGTTCAAATACCTGTAAAGCGGACTGTACGGATTCCTTTTTACTCATATCTACTCCCGCTCCTTTTAATAAGTCAATCGGGTCTTTTGAACCGCCACCACGCAAAAATTTATTTACATAATCGTCTACTGCCGACTTTCCTTCTTTTAAAATTTTAGAGGACAATGCAATGGCTGCTGAATACCCTGTTGCATACTGGTACACATAAAACGAATTATAAAAATGTGGAATACGCGCCCATTCTAAATCAATTTCTTTATCAATCACCGTCTCCTCTCCAAAATAATCCACGTTTAATTGATGATACATTTCAGAAAGATTTTGTGCGGTAAGTGCTTCCCCGTTTTCTGCCATCTCATGTGCCTTCCACTCAAATTCGGCAAACATAGTTTGTCTAAATAAAGTAGTACGGAACTGTTCTAAATGATAATTCAGCAAATATGCCCGTTCTTTTTTGTCACTGGTCTTTTCCAGTAAATCGTGAATCAATAATGCCTCATTACATGTAGATGCCACTTCTGCCACAAAGATTTCATAATCTGCACAAATATATGGCTGAGAAGAATTAGAATAATAGGAATGCAACGAATGTCCCATTTCATGTGCTAATGTAAATACACTGTTTAAATCATTCTGGTGATTTAGCAACACGTAAGGATGTGTACCATATGATCCCCATGAATATGCACCACTTCGCTTTCCTTTATTTTCATATACATCGATCCAGCGACTATCAAATCCCATTTTCAATAACTTTTGGTATTCTTCTCCCATAGGAGCCAGACCTTCCAATACCATTTCTTTCGCCTGCTCAAAAGAAATTTCCTTCTTTTTCTCCTCAACCATTGGCACATACACATCATACAAATGCAATTCGTCCAAATGTAATGCTTTTTTTCTAATCTTCATATAGCGATGCAACAATGGTAAGTTCTCCCGTACCACCTGTACCAAATTTTGATACACTGCAACAGGAATATTACTTTCATCCAAAGCCATCGCTAAGGAAGATGCATATTTTCTTGTTTTAGCTATAAAAATATCTTTCTTCACATTGGCAGAATAGGTTGCCGCAAGCGTATTTTCAAATTCCTTATATTTACTATATAATCCTTCAAATGCATCTTTTCGCACTCTTCTATCCTGATTTTGTAACAAAGCACTAAAACGTCCATGCGTAATTGCTACTTCCTCCCTGTCTTCGTTCAAAATCGTTGGAAAAGATATATCTGCATTGTTAAACATAGAAAATATCGTATCGGAGGAATTTAATACATCTCTTGCACTTGCTAAAAGCTCCTCCATTTCTGCTGACAATCTATGCTCCTTTTGTCGCAGAATTTCTCCGAAAAATCTTTCATATCCTGCACGATCTTCCTCGTTTATCATTTCTAAAAATGCAGTGTATACCGCTTGAAACTGTTCCTCGGAAGCTTCTAAAATTTCTGGTTGAAAAAAAGATACTGCACTCTGATACTGCATCATCAACGTATCTGCTCGGTCTGATAACTCCTGATATTTCGCATTGGCTGTATCCTGATGGTATTTTTGATGTGCATAAACATAAACCTTTCCAAACAAGATCCCAGTCTTTACATATAAATTCATAAAGTCAAATAAGTTTTTTCCACTCTCGGTTACCGTACCCTTCCATTGTTTCAATGCATCACAGGAAGAAAACACTTCTTTATATGCCTTTTCCCATAATTCATCACTGGCAAATATATCTTCTAACTTCCAGGTATCTTCTACTTTTAATTCGCTTCTTTCTAACACTTGTTGTGCCATCTTAATGCTCCTTTCTAATCACCAAAAATAGCTCTTTGCCAAACTATTATTCTCTTATTTTTTATGCAAATAACGCTATATTTATAAGCTATTCTGACCCATTTTCTTCCATTTCATTCGCATTTTAACATTTTTCAAACACTATCATTATACAAAAAAGAATCCCCCATAACAAGAGTTGCTATAAGGGATTCTTTCTCTATATGCTACAAATATTCTATTTGCTTAAATATTCATCAATACCCTGTGCAGCAGATTTACCTGCTCCCATTGCAAGAATTACAGTTGCCGCACCAGTAACTGCATCTCCACCGGCATAGACACCATTCTTTGTTGTCTCTCCATTTTCTTCCTTGGCAACAATACAGCCCCATTTATTTATGTCAAGGCCATCTGTTGTAGAAGAAATCAATGGGTTTGGACTTGTTCCTAAAGACATGATAACAGTATCAACGTCTAAGACATATTCAGAACCTTCCACTTCAATTGGTCTTCTTCTTCCAGATGCATCTGGTTCACCCAGTTCCATCTTAACAACCTTCATACCACTGACATGTCCGTTATCGTCCACAAGGATTTCCTTTGGATTTCTTAATAAGTCAAAGATAATTCCTTCCTCTTTTGCATGGTGTACTTCTTCCACACGAGCAGGAAGTTCTTCTTCACTACGGCGATATACAACATGCACTTCCGCACCAAGACGAAGTGCTGTTCTAGCAGCATCCATGGCAACATTTCCACCACCTACAACAGCAACTTTTTTACCACCTACAATCGGAGTTGCATAATTATCATCAAATGCTTTCATCAAATTGCTTCTTGTTAAATATTCATTCGCAGAGAATACACCATTTGCATTCTCTCCAGGAATGCCCATAAACTTAGGAAGACCAGCACCTGATCCGATAAATACCGCATCAAATCCTTCCTCCTCTAATAACTCATCAACGGTAGTAGCTTTACCAATTACCACATTTGTCTCTATCTTAACACCAAGTTTCTTAACATTTTCAACTTCCGCAGCTACTACTGTACTCTTTGGAAGACGAAATTCTGGTATACCGTAAGATAATACACCACCTGCTTCATGCAATGCTTCAAAAATCGTCACATCGTAACCCTTCTTTGCCAAGTCTCCAGCACAAGTAAGACCAGCAGGTCCAGATCCGATTACAGCAACTTTCTTGCCCTTTTTCTCTGCATCAACCTTTGGTGTAACACCATTTTCTCTTGCCCAATCTGCAACAAAACGTTCCAACTTACCAATAGAAACAGCCTCACCCTTAATGCCACGTACACATTTACACTCACACTGTGACTCCTGTGGGCAAACACGTCCACATACGGCTGGAAGTGCAGAATAATTGCTGATTACGTCATATGCTTCTTCCAGATTTCCTTCTTCCACCTGTTTAATAAATCCTGGAATATCAATATTTACAGGACATCCGGTAACACATCTAGCATTTTTACAATTCAAACAACGAGAAGCCTCTGCCTGTGCTTCTTCTAAATTATATCCTAAACAAACTTCTTCAAAGTTCGTAGCTCTCACTTTTGGTTCCTGTTCTCTAACAGGAATTCTCTTCATAACATCTACTTCAATTGCCATTTTAATCTCCTTTCTGTCCACACACCTTACAGATTAGTTTCCGCTACAGCCGCAACCACCATTTTTATGCGTGTCACCTTCCTGAAGTTTAAGCATAGCTCTTCCTTCCTCGCTCTTGTACATCTGCTGTCTCTTCATTGCCTGATCAAAATCAACCAAATGACCATCAAACTCCGGACCATCTACACATGCAAACTTCACTTCATCACCAACAGTAAGACGACATGCACCGCACATACCAGTTCCGTCTACCATAATTGGATTCATGCTGACAATTGTAGGAATGTCTAATTCCTTTGTCAATAAACAAACAAATTTCATCATGATAACAGGTCCGATTGCAATTACCAAATCATAAGACTTACCTTGATTATTAATCAAGTCTTTAATCTGATCATTTACATTTCCCTTAAATCCATAAGAACCATCGTCTGTACACACGTATGTATTCTTAGCCACCTGTCTCATCTCATCTTCAAGAATAATCAAATCTTTATTTCTTGCACCAATAATGCAGTCTACATCATAACCCTGCTGCTTCATCCATTTCACCTGTGGATATACTGGAGCAGTACCAACACCACCTGCAACAAATAAAATCTTCTTTTTCTTTAATTCTTCTGGATCTTCGTCAATCAATTCTGATTTGCAACCCAAAGGACCTACAAAATCACGGAAACACTGTCCTTCTTCGTACTGTGCCATCTCAGTTGTAGATGCACCGACTGTTTGAAAAACAATGGTAACCGTTCCTTGCTCGCGATTATAATCACAGACTGTCAAAGGGATTCTCTCACCTTTCTCGTCCATTTTAACAATTACAAACTGTCCAGGATAGCAATGTTTGGCTACTCGGGGTGCTTCTATGTCCATTAAGACGATATTATTCGCCAACGCTCTTTTTTTAACAATCTTATACATCAATATACCTCCATCTTTCCACTTGTATATAGCTGTTTTCCACTCGTTTTTGTTTCACGGACCAAAAACGATAAAATTTTGCAATATAAGTGACATTATAACCCATTTTTTTTTAAAAGTCTAGGCAATTAATGGCAATTTTTACTTTTCTATCGTTTTCACCTTCCGTTAAAGCCTTATATTAACAGGCTTACAATAAATTATCAAGCAAAAATACCAGTATATTCCAAGCAACCTTCAAATTATTTTTGTAAATTTATGCAAGCAAACTTACAAACTCAACTCGTCTGTGTATCTATATAATTTTTCTCGCAAACGCTCATACTTTTTGTAAATTTGAATCAATTCTCCTTCGGAAACCTCCTTGGCAGCCTCATACGCCTCTTTCAAAATATGCGAATCCTGAAATACATCTGCCATTTTAAATTCTAACAGTCCACTCTGCCGTATTCCAAACAAGTCTCCCGGTCCACGAAGCTTCAAATCCTGCTCTGCAATCAAAAAACCGTCATTTGATTTTCCCATAATCTCCATACGTTTTTTGGTTTCCTTGCTCTCATGGCCTGTCATAAAAATGCAATAGGACTGATGTTTTCCACGCCCTACCCGACCACGTAACTGATGAAGCTGTGCAAGACCAAACCTCTCACAATTTTCAATCAACATGACCGTTGCGTTTGGAACATTAATTCCCACTTCTACTACAGTCGTAGAAACCAATACCTGTATTTCTCCTGCTGCAAAACGTTCCATAATAGCATTCTTTTCTTTCGGTTTCATCTTGCCATGTAAATATTCAATTTGGATACTCATAGGAAGAACACTGCGCAATTGCTCTGTATAATCAATTACATTTTCAGCCTCCATATTTTCACTTTCCTCTACCATCGGACAAATCACATACGCCTGTCTGCCCTCGCGTACCTGTTTATCAATAAATGCATACGCATTGGGACGATAACCAGTATTCACCACACAATTTTTGATCGGAAGACGATTTCCCGGCAATTCATCAATCACTGTCAAATCCAAATCACCATATAAAATAATCGCCAAAGTTCTCGGAATCGGTGTTGCACTCATAACCAATATATGTGCTTCATTGCCTTTTCCTGCAAAATTTTCTCGCTGTTTTACACCAAATCGATGTTGTTCATCCGTAATAACAAGCGACAAGTCTGCATATTCTACCTTTTCCTGTATTAATGCATGTGTCCCTATCACAATATCAATTTCATGCTCTTTAAGTGCTTTATATGCCTCACGTTTCTCCTTAGCCGTCATTGAACCAACTAAAAGAGCAATCCGAATTCCAAAAGGCGATAACATTTCCTGAAAACTTTCTAAATGCTGTTTCGCTAACACCTCGGTAGGTACCATAATTGCTCCTTGATGCCCATTCCTTGCATTAAAAAGTAGGGCAAGTATTGCTATAATCGTCTTACCAGAACCTACATCCCCCTGAATCAGACGATTCATAATACCCTCTCCCATCAAATCATTCTGAACCTGCTCCCAAGCTCGAAGCTGTGCTTTCGTTAGTTTGTATGGTAAAGAAGCTAGTAACTGCTCACACTCCTTTACAGCCTTCATCTGATATACATTTTTTCGTTTTTCCTTTTTCTCTTTTAGCTGGTTTAATGCCATTACAAATAAAAAGAACTCATCAAATACAATTCTTCTTCTAGCATCTATCATTTCTTCTTTATTTTTGGGAAAATGAATCCCTCGTAATGCCTTTTTACGCTCTATTAAATGATACTTTTTACGCAAATCTACAGGCAGATAGTCCGTTTGTATCTCCCCTTCTTTCAACACATAAGCAATTGCCTTGCTGATTGCATGATTACTTAAACCAGCTGTCAAAGAGTATATAGGCTGCAACTTGTTTAAATTATTATAAAATTGTTCTTTTGTAAGCATTTGTGGTTGCTCGATAACTAATACTCCATTTTTTCGTATTACTTTTCCCCGGAAGATATAACGTGTCCCAGAATGCAGGGAGGACATAACAAAGGGCATATTAAACCAAGTAAGTCTCACAATCCCGGTTCCATCCTGGATGCTACAAGATAAAATTTTTAATTTTCGTACCTTTCGCATTTTAGGAAGACTATCCAGCACACCTTCTACTGCACAAACTTCCCCTTCTACCAAATCTCTGATAGGACAAATTGGCTTATATACGTCATAATTTCTCGGATAATGTTCTAATAAATCCCCCACCGTATTGATATTTAATTTTTGATACTTTTGTTGTGCCTTCTCTCCAATTCCTTTTATAGAAAGAAGAGAGTCTGTTACCCTCATATCCTCACACTCCTTTTCGCAAAGAAAAGAGCTATTTGCAATATATACAAATAACTCTCCCTTTTTTATATATCTGTGTAGGATTACTCTACTGATAAAATATAATAATATACCGGCTGACCACCAAACTGTACTTCTACTTCTACCTCGGTGTATGTCTCTTCAATCAATGCCGCCAAAGCATTTGCATCTTCCTCTGTCACTCCATCGCCATAGAAGACAGATACCAGTTCGGAATTGTCATCTATCATATGAGACAATAATTCTAAAGTAGTGTCTTTGATATCCTTTCCAACAGCCTCAATACCATTTTCCCCGATACCCATAATATCATCAATATGAATCTCTTTTCCATCAATCGCAGTATCACGAACCGCGTAAGTTACCTGACCAGATTTTACATTTGCAATATCCTCAATCATTTGCTGCTTATTTTCCTCTGGAGTCTTGTCCTCCATAAAGTTAATCAAAGCAGTAATTCCCTGTGGAATTGTCTTGGTTGGAATTACCACAATCTCTTTATCTTCCGTCAACTCTGCTGCCTGCTCTGCCGCTAAAATAATATTTTTATTATTTGGAAGAATAAAAATAGTATCTGCATTTACTTCATCAATCGCATTTAACATATCCTCTGTACTTGGGTTCATTGTCTGTCCACCTTCGATCAGATGATCTACACCTAACCCGGTGAAAATCTCACTCAAACCTTCCCCTACAGATACACTGATAAATCCATATGGCTTTCTTGGTTCAGAAGCTTTCTTTTGTTCTGCCTCTGCTGCTGCCTTCTTCTCTGCTTCTTTAATTACCTTTTCGGTATGCTCCAAACGCATATTATCAATTTTCATATTGCTAAGAGCGCCATACGTAAGTGCCTTCTGTATCGCAAGTCCCGGATCATTTGTATGCACATGTACTTTTACCACTTCATCATCCGCAACTACAACTACACAATCACCTATGCCACTCAAATATCCCTTAAACTCAAGTTCATTTTCCTGTGTAAATTTATTTTGTAACAAGATAATAAACTCTGTACAATATCCATATTTGATATCTGCTGTAGAAACTTCACTAGAATCCATTGTCGATGCAATCTTTTTGACAGGCTCTGCTTTTAGACTCTCAAAGTCAATCTCTTTGCCCATTAATGCATCTACGCAGCCCTCTAATACCGTAACAAGACCCTTTCCACCAGAATCCACAACACCTGCTTCTTTTAATACAGGAAGCATCTCTGGCGTCTGATCTAAAACTTCATTCATATATACAATTACCTGCTGGCAAAACTCTTGTACATCTTCCATTGTAGAAAGTTCTTCTGCCTTGTCTGCACCACCCTTGGCAACCGTTAAAATAGTACCTTCCTTCGGCTTCATAACCGCTTTATATGCAGTCTCTACTGCTTTTCCAAAACCTCTTGTCAAAACTGGAACCGTAAGTTCTGTCTCCCCAGCAATTCCCTTTGTAAAACCTCGGAACAACTGAGACATAATAACACCAGAATTACCTCTGGCACCTCTTAAAGAACCACTAGAAATCGCCTTTGATAAATTTTCAATTGTAGGCTCCTCAATTGAAGCCACCTCTTTAGCCGCAGATAAAATAGTCAATGTCATATTAGTTCCCGTATCTCCATCTGGAACCGGAAATACATTTAACTCATTAATATATTCTTTTCTTGCCTCAATGTTCTTTGCACCAGCAATGAACATCTTCTGTAGCATTGCCGCATCAATCGCTTTGATACTCACAATCTTATCCTCCTTAATCCACTACTCTTACACCTTCGACGAATACGTTAATCTTCTCTACTTCCATACCGGTGAATTCTTCTACTTTATATTTTACGTTTTCAATTAGATTCTGGCAAACGGCTGTAATACTAACGCCATAGGCAACAATAATGTGCAAACCAATTTTTAATTTATTGTTTTCATCCACAACAACATTTACTCCATGACTCACACTTTCCTTTTTTAGTAATTTTACTAATCCGTCTTTCATATTAACCGATGCCATACCAACAATACCAAAATTTTCTACCGCAGCAGAACCCGCATATTTTGCCATAACTTCGTTGTCAATAAGCACTTCTCCATTATTATTTGAAATATGTCCCTTCATAATCTATACACCCTTTCCTATCTTAAAATATAGTCAGAAGATGGGGGTCTCCCTAAATCTCAACTGATTTCACACATTTGTCTTCTATTATTCATAACTGTGAATAATAGGAGTTTATTATTTAGTATAACTGATTTTTTCTATTATTTCCACCCTAAAAGCAATTTTCTTAATGAAAAAGTATGCTATCTTATTCATGCTTTTCCATTTTGTTCATATATTAATAGCAGAGCACTACTTAACTACGCAAAAGAGGCAGGTATAAATTATGAAACAAATGCTGGGTTTTATCTTTTTTTGGATTGCTGTAGGAATGACTATTATGTTATTTTTATCTGATTTATTTTGGTCTATTGTAATTATCTGCATATTGCTTATCTGTGCATATAATCTGTTTTTCTGCCCGTAACTATATATTCAGAATACATAAAACTTGCCTTTTAATTAAAAAAATATTTTTATAATTTTCTCAAGGTATCCTGCCAATCCCCATGATACCCTGTATACACAAAGTTTAGATAGCTGTTGTGTAATCCAAAAAGAAAACCCGGTTCAAAGAACCGGGTTTTCTAAGCATTATGCACGCTCTACTAAACCTGACTTAAGGCAAGAAGTACAAACATACATCTTCTTTGCAGCACCATTAACCTTAACCTTTACAGATTTTACGTTAGATTTCCACATCTTGTTATTTCTTCTATGTGAGTGACTCACCTGAATACCAAAGTGAGCTCCTTTTTCACAAATTGCACATTTAGCCATTAAAAGCACCTCCTTACGCTTATTGTGCATTGCTATAACGCTATGCACCAAACAAAAATCATTTTATCAAAGATTATAATAAATTGCAAGCAGAAATTTATATTTTTCTTCGTATCCCGTCTTTACGTCAAAATAAAACTCTTTATTCCTCATTTTCCCCTGTAAAATCAGCTGTATAATCTGTATTTTCTTCCTTTCCAGAAAGAAATTTATTTACAAAATCAGGAACCATATCCAAAATTTTTGTAAGTCCATCCTGCTTTTTCACGTTTACAAGTTTCACAGAACCATTTTGAATTACCAATACCGCACTTGGTTGCATAGAACCTCCCATACCACCGGCTGCTCTATCTTTTTTTCTTTCATTATTTGCAAATGCCCCTGCACCTACTCCAAAACTTACATCAACCAATGGAACAATGATTGTTCCATCGTCAAACTTCACAGGTTCTCCCACTACTGTTTTTGTAGACATAAATCCATCTAAGCCCTTAAATAAAGTCTCTACCGTCTGTCCCATATTATTATTTTTACTATCTGCCATTATAAAACCCTCCTGATTTCTTCAAAATTACGTTTTAATGCTTTAAAAGCTTCATTTCTCCAAACATGTATCACAATTCCCAAAAGAGTTGCAACACGTATCCTTCCTTTTGCCTTCAGATTGCCTTCAAAAATTTCCTGTTCAAAATCTGGTTCTATGTTCGGAAAGGTTCCTACTACTCCACACAGTACCGAAAATATCCCCAATGCCTTTCCAGTCTCTGCCGGGTCTTCTAAACCGAAACGAAGCCATCCTCTCCATTTTTTAGGCCATATATGCAAAAAAGCTTTTTTCCCATACTCAATCAACACCAGTATTCCAACATGATTTTCATTCGCTGCAAAAAAATCTGCAACATGCTCTATTTTCTTCTGCACTTCTTCCTCTTTGTGAAGAAATCCCCTCCACATAGTTTTTGCCTTGTTATATAGTTCCACTATCTTATCTATATAATCCTGCAATTTTCTCTTTATATTAAAATGCTTCTTTTCTTTCTTCCTTGCGACTGCTTTTTTTTCTTTCTTTTCTTCAACTTTTTGTTCTATTTTTTCCTTTTCCGGCTTCTTATCTTTCTGTCGTCTTTCCTGTGTTTCTTTTTTTATAGTGACATCCCCAACACTATCGTTTTTTATAATCTTTATTTCCGGCTTTTTTTGTGTCTGCCGTATCTCCCTTTTTTCTGTCACCTTTTCTTCTACAGGCTTCTCTTTATAGGTTTTACCATCTTCAGAAAATTCATTCCGAGACTTTGTATCCTGCTCCTTTTCTCCCTCTTCCGTTTTCTTTTCTGCATCCTCGCTCTTTTTTATCGGTATACCAAAGATTCGAAAACAATAATTTAGATTTTCTTTATAATCGGCTCGAAAGGAAAGAATGTGTAAAAGCCAGGTTGTACGAATAGAGCCTTCTATATCTTTGTCCACCTCTTTTTTCAATTCAACAGAATAACGAAGAGGCACAAATAAAATAAGACCAATTCCTAATAATAAAAGTCCTAAAAGAACAATTATAATAATACCGATGATTTTTAAAATCATCAAAAAAATATGCAATGTGCCTCACTCCCCTTTCTACCCGTCAACTGAAATTTTCTCCTGTGATTTCTTACCATAATAAGATTTCACATCAAAGCCTCCCGTCTCGCGATATAATCTTGTTATAATCGCTGCTGCCATAATCATTGCCTGCTTTCTACTGGATGCCAATCCCAAAATAAAACAGGACTTCTTTTGGTAATATGGAAACAACAGCTCATTGACATTCATAATATCTAACAAATTTTCGGGGTTTGAGGAAAATGCAACACAAAAAACCGGATATTGAAGCTTTTCTTTTTCAACCTTTTCTTTTATGTGTTGCACTGTATGTTTTGTAATTCCGTCCAGGTACAAACTTTCAAACCACTCAACCATATTCTATCCTTCCATAATAGCCTGAATCACATTCATACTTGCCTGACGCTCTGCATCATCCTGACACCGTTCTAAAGCTTCACGAATGTATTCTTCCACCTCTTTTGACGAAGTAAAAAATACTGGAAACTTACTAATCGTAGCTGCTATCACTGCACGATTGATACACATTTCATTTTCAGCAAACTGTGTTTTCAATTTTTCAAGTAACTGCTGTGTCTGTTCTTCTATATATGCCTCATCCGCAGGTTTTTCTTCCTCTTCTTCATTAAATTCAATAAATGTACCAGAAGCTGCCAGAAGCTGCTGTATTGTATCCAATTTCACAAAATCTTCTATCAGATTTAACTGTTCCAACTTCTCTCTGTGACTAATCTGAAGGTCTACTAAAACAGTTTCCAATTGAAGCATATCTTCCACAAGCTTCTCCTGCTTTCCCTCTGTAAGTACCAGCTTCTCATCCAGACTATCCGGAACCACTTTCCAGTCTCCATCCTCAAATAAGCCAGAAATACATTGCAGCATTTCTACACAGGCTTTATCACTTGCATCTGTCAATGGTTGTCCATCCTCTGAAGTCAGGTAACAATATAAACTATTTAAAACACTTTCAATTTCTACATACAAATCAGCAACTTCTGAAATGTATTCTGCTGTTTCCTCTAACTCATCATATACTTTGTGAAACTCACTTTCAGATAAATCAGCAAATTTCATCTTGCCTAATCGTTCTGTAAAATCTTTTACATCTAGAAAATACTCTTCTACCCCATCCGGCTCATATAACATAGCACTGGTTTCCAACATATAAATATAACGGTCTACCGCTGATCGATCCGAATCCTTATAGACAGATAAACTATTTTCTATCAATTGAAAATACTTTGAGCGTGCCATTCTAACCGGCAACTCTGCCAAAATTTCTTTTATGCTCTCATTGATTACCACATTATCTTTTCCACTAAAAATATATTGATACACCTTCTGTACAAAAGTATCAATATCCGCCATCGGAAAATCTTTTTCGTATTTCAATTCAATACGGTTAATTACATGTTCAAAAATCTGCAACTTATCCGTATACATCGTTAATACTTTCATCTTTCGGATCACATCACTTCTTGTAGCCACAAGCAAATCAATTTTTTCTTGCTTTTCTTCTACTGTAAGTGTTTCACCACAAAAAGTTTCCTTTACCAGTTGATTGACAACAGAGATGGTCTCCTGTAAATATCCATTTTCCTCCCCAGCCTTTTCCTGTAATGTTTCATAAAGCATGTAATACTCCAAAGCAACATGCAAAACAGATACCTGATTGTACAAATCAAACAATATATTTTTATAGGCAGGAATATTTTCATCTAAATCTTTTCCTTTATTTATTTTTCTTACTAAATCTTTTACCTGACTCATATGTGTTTTCTCCTTTTCCATGCACTTAACGTTTATTATAGCAGTATTTACCAAAAAAGAAAAGCTTTGAATCAGAAATGCCCTGCGAGAATCGCTTCTCACAGGACATTTAATCATCTTTTATACAGATGCTAATTGCCAACTGCTAAACCAACGTAAAAATTTCTTTACATAAGTTACATCAATCGGATAACCGGAAATAACCGGATAGAACATAATAAATAATCCAATCGCACAAGCTGCATAGATTATGCAAGCAAGTTTTACATTTTTCCTTCCCTTCTCAGTCTTACAAGACTCATACAAATGATACATACAGTAACCAATCATAATCGTAATAAATGGTACACTTGGGAAATAGTGATAAATAAATGTACAACGAGCCACGCCCATCCATGGTGTAAGCTGTGCCATATAAGCAACGCTTAAGAAAATTCCATTCTTATCCTTATAACGGATACTTCTATAAAGCACATAGGCAAATGCAGGAATACCAGCCCACCAAACAAGTGGATTACCAAAGGCACTAATATTTCCCTGAATTGCACCTGAAACACCTTCTACCGCTGGCTTAATAGTTGCCGTATAATACCAGATTGGTCTCTGCATGATTGGCCACTGATACCAAGTAGAAGAAAATGGATGAGTAGCATCCAATTTAGAATGATAATTCCACATATCAATCTGATTTTTAATCATACGCTGAATCAATCCCATATCCTGTCCATTGTTAAATGGAATGTATGATAATGTATAAATAGTTCCCGGTATGATAATAAATGCTAAAACACAAAATGCTAATGTCTTAATCAAATTTTTATGGAAACTCTTAATAATCACTTCATTTTTTATGCCATTCGTTTCTTCCTTCGGATGCAACCATGCATGGTGATACTCCATATAACGTCTAAACACAACAATAAAGAATACAATCGCCAAACCAACACCAGCATATACGCCAGGCCATTTACTTGCGCAGCCAAGTCCCATAAAAATACCACTAAATAAAAGCGGTACAAATGTCTTTTTCAGTGGTGTATCATAAAAGCTCATACAATAATACTGATACATAAAATAGAACATCAGTATGATAAAGAAGGTAACATACACATCAATTGTCGCGATACGTGTCTGCGTAAAATGCATAAAGTCTGCGGCAAACAAAGTTGTTGTAAATGCTGCAAGCCATCCCTTCTTAAACACTTTTCTTGAAAACATATAAAAAATTGGCAACATAGCAATACCAAACAAAGTACCCATGATACGCCATCCAAATGGACACATACCAAAAATACGAATACCAATAGACATAATAAATTTACCCAATGGTGGATGAGTCCATTCATAATTGTACAAATTCTTTGTCATCTCATATGCCGTTCTAGCATGATAAATTTCATCAAAATATGTACTATTGCGGAAAGTTGTAATATCCGGGTATTTTTTCTGTTCGTCAAACAGATTTGCATAATCTGCTGCATTTACAGGTTGTACAGAATTTCCCTGTTCATCAAAAAATACAAGTTCATTGATTACTGTTTCGTTGGAATTACAACGAAGTCGTACATAAGGCTGTGTGACTGAAATATCTGCTGACGCCCAACAAAATACACTACTCATTGTAAATTTAGATGCCTCTCCACCTAAAGATGCCACATCCTGTGAATTTACAGAAACAGGTGTCCATGTAACATTATCTGCACTTTCTTCCAAATAAAATTCACGATTTTCGTATCTTCCATCAAAATATGCTAACTTAGTTAAATTTGATGTTTTATTTGTAAAGTCAAAATATATAGTATCACCCTGTGTATAAGTTTCCCAGTAAGTCTGAGGTGCATCCTTATCTCCCAAATTAAACAGAGCAATAGCGGCATACACAAGTGTAATGGCAGCAATCGCAATCCAGTCAAACTTTGTCATCTTCATCTTGCTTTGACTTTTTCTAGGCTTCCAATCTTTCCAGTATTCCTGTATCTTCATCAATATACCGTCCTTTTTTATTCCATGTAAAAGATTCTCCTCAACCGTTTCTTCTGCCTGACCTCTTTCTAAAATCAAATCTTTTATGAACACCACAATAATGCAAACAAAAAGAAGTACATGTAAAACACCAATTACTCGTGGAAACTTTGCATGCCAGTCAAATTTATCCGGATAATACTTAAAAGCATGCCATATATTATTAACCTGTGCTATCGTTAATCCCATAAATATAAAAAGGTATTCTTTTCTTGGCTTGTACAAAAATGCTAAAATCAAAAGTACAAAGATTGGGAACATATACCTCTCATGTACACGGACTGACATAGTAAAGAAACCAGCCGCTATAAATGCACCAATTAGGAAATATTTACTTCCATTTTCTTTCTTTCGATTGATATAGCAAAAGATTGTTGCCACCACCACAAGTAAAATAATAAATATAGTTCCCCATTTAGCGTAACTCATCCCTAAAGCTGTTTCATCCTGACTATGCCAGTTTAAACCAAACATCTCCCAGAAATTATAAGCATTTACAGATGCATACTCATAAGAACTCATCGTTCCCGTATAGAGAGCAAGTACACCCAACAACATCTGAAACAGCTTAACAAAGAAGTTACCTGTTGCTGCAGTCAATCCAACAGCCGAAACAGGAAGCCATGTCTGTGTGCCATTTGTAAGCGTATTAGCAGCAAAAGTAATCCAATACTGATCAAAACGAAATGGAATTGTACAAGCAAACATTAATAAAATAGCAAGTATTCCAAAACCAAGTTCCTTAAAGAAACGTTTCACAGAAAAATTATTTAAGATAACCTGATCTAAAATTCCATAAATCAAAACCGGTGTTAATACTAACGCCTGCGGTTTCATCAATATACTGATTGCAAATACAAAATAAGACGGAATCAACTTATGCTCTGCAATCAATACGACCATCAATGCAATAAAAAATGTAAATACAGAATCCACCTGTCCCCACATAGCAGAATCAATCAAAATAACCGGATTGAACAAATAAAATGCAGAAAGAAGCAGGGAAGCTCTTTCATCAAAATACTTGCGAGCCACTTTATAAATCAATGCACAAGTTGCTAAATCAAACAATATTGCAGGCATCTTCACTATTATAGTAGAAGTAGCCAAAGATGGTACCATATGGCGGAACCAACCTACAATCCACAAAATATAAATATATCCAGGCGTATAATCTGTAAATCGATCCTGTATATTATAGTATTTTCCTAAACCATCCTGATATGCCCAGTCTGACCAATAAGAAAAGCAATTCATATCCGTCTCATATCCCGAATCAATCTTTGCTAAAATAAATCGAATCAGCAACCCAACAATCAATAATATAGCCAAATTTAGCCAATTGATTGTCTTATTTTGCTTCACTCCCATTGTTACTGTCTTTTTGTTCAATATCATAGTAATATACAGAACAAATATCGCAAGCAAGTATACAATGGTAAACACATTTACCAGTCCCATTTTCATCCTCCATTCTGCGTACTACGCAAAGTAAATATATTATTTTTTCACATGTTCATGTGTAAACAAATGATCGCTACAATATTCATAATTTCCATCACATTTTGAACAGAACCGAAATTCTAAATTAGGATTATCCAATTCTGTCCTACCACAGATTGCACAACGATGTCTTGGCTCTCCTGCTTTTGTCGAAGCGGTACGCACCTGTTTGTGAAATTGTCGTCTTCTCTTCACTTGTGCCATAGTTGGTCTTCTTGACTTCCATGACCAAAGTGCAAACAACAGGAAGTTTGCCATACTAACTAACATTGCAGTTCCCAGTACATAAGCTCCTCCTGCAAAATTTGTAATAATATTAAATGCAAGAATAACGCCATACAAATATCCAAGCCATTTTACTTTTAAAGGAATGACCATCATAAATAGTACCTGCACATCTGGGAACAAAAATGCAAATGCTAAAAACATAGATTGGAATATATAATCCAGTCCAATATACTGTATACCTCCAGCCGAAATACTTGCATATGGTATAGATACTCCAAGCAAGTTCTTATAGGAAATATATATAATCAATGCGGCAATAATATTAAACACGATTCCACTAATGATATATAAGTTGAAACGAAAACTGCCCCATGCCTGTTCCAATGCATTTCCAATCATATAATACAAGCTGACCTCAATAATCAAAAAGAAAAATGATAAAAACATACCTGAACCGCTACCAATCGCATATGGCGCCATAATAAAGGTAAGTAGTCTCCATATCTGTCCTTTTGCCACCATGTCAAAATCCAGTGCCAGATAACTCCCATAAAATCCTGGTACAATCAGTTCTAACAACGTACCAATTACATACAATCCAAGAATATACTTTATCAAATTTGGTATTGCATATTTGCCGAATTTTCTTTCAAAATTGTTCAGAAACTTCATCCATTCACTCCTTCTTTCTCTTTTTTAGCCTTTCCTGCCATTCCATTGTCATGTACTTTTTATTACTTCTATTATTATGTACATACAATCCTTTCTATTATACAATTTATAAAAATTTATGTCAACGAAAGAAGGTACTAAAATACCATAAGAACTCTTTTCTTAAAAATAAAAAAACAGCGGCAATAAGCTTTTCAACTTACTACCACTGTCCTCTTTAGTCTAATTTGAATTGTGCACGACGCATAATACCGCCATACTGATATCCTTTTACTTTATACTTTCCTTCTCCTTCATAACTATATGCATAGATTTTGAATTTCTGAGAAGCTTGATGTTCCAATACTGCTCTTGGATACTTTATCGTATAAGTTATAACACCAGAATCAGAGGCCAGATCAGACTTCTTTATTTTCCAAGCTTTGTGTGTCTCCCCGTCTTCCTCACTGGTAATCGTAACTGGAGAAAGCGTATTTCCATTCTGATCTACCAAAGTATATCCATCTGACACTTCTTCGTACTCTTCGCCTTTTTTTCCCTGTACTGCTAAGGAAACATACACGAACTCAGCTTTCGTACTGTCATCATGCGCATAAAACTCTACATCTTCTGTCTTATTAAACTCTTTGTCTTCAGAATCTGCATCTACATCAGCATATACAACATAACAGTCTTCATCCCCCTCTGGAATATTAAATCCATTTGTAATTTCCGGTTGTGGTCCTTCTACACCAGCACGTAGCGCAGCGATCATAGTATTGATAAACAATTTTTTCTCAAACTCTGTCATTTCACTAAGTTTGGAATGTCCAACACCTGTATAGGTAACATTTCCCTTATTATAAATGTAATAGTTATTTGCTGCATCATTTGGAGATGCACTATACCAGCCTTTTCCATTTCCTTTATCACTCAATGCAAACCAACATACCACATCATCTGACTCCACATTCAACTGATACGCCTGTCCATGAGTTGTAGAAATTGGATAGGTACCATCCGAATTCTTATATTCAGACAAGTCAAATGGATATTTGGTAATCTGTCCCTCATTGACCTCTGTTACTCGTTGTGTCGCATACGCATCCCCATCTTCAGGTGTAGAAGCCCCATCTGGAATACCAATATATGGCCATCCTTTTCCAGCATCCTTACCACTTTCTTGATTATTTCTTGATAATAAATTGATATACAAAGGATTATATGGTCCAAACCAACCATCAATATGATTTTTCCCCCCCTTATTCCAATTTCTTCTAAAGTTACTGTATTGCATTAATGCCGTATAAGTAAATCCATACTTCTCGCCATCACTGGTTTTTGTATAATTATTACAACTTTTCTTGCTGGAAATTCGTTTGCCTTGATTATAACGATCCAATCCCATCGCATCACGCATCCATTTATTAAAGCCTTTTCCATTGGTATTTTCCATAAAAACAGAAGTGTTCTTTTCATCTTTCAAGGCATTTTCGTTATTAATCTGGGAAGTTAAATCGTGCGAGAACATGACACTCCTTCCTGCATCAATATAATCCTGTATATCCTTTGCAATCTTAGTATTGTTAAATTCCAAATCACGATAACTGTCTGCAAACCCAAAAATAATCATATCATATTTTTCCTGCAAATTCACTCTGGATAACTTCTCTTTATAATTTTTATCATACCAACCACCATGATCTTTATTGTAGTATTCCGAACCATCTTTTCCATAGGTAAAGTCCTGCAAATCAATTACGGTTATCTTAATATCAAAATCTTTACTTACCTCATCTTGTTTCAAATACTTTGTAAAGGCGGAATCTGACAAATTAATCTGTTGTGCTTTTCCTCGTCCCCAATCAGTATTATGCTTATTATTTCCAGCTACCGCCTGCACCTGTAATACATGTACCGTTCTTTTGGCTACATCATTATTCGTAAAACGAATGGTACTATAACCAATCTGCGAACAAACCATTCCAGGATTATTTTTCGGATACACTTCTATTTTCCATGTGAATGCACCTGTATAACTTGGATTCATACTAAATGTATAAGTATAATTACTCCCATTACCCGTAAAACTCTTTCCACCTACACGTTCTGCTTTTGTAAAACGACCATCCGCATTTTTATCAACGTAAAAGTTCAAAACAAAATCCGCAGTAGAATCCTCTGGGTTGTCAACTTTGTAACTAAATGTAAATTTACGATTTTCGGAGTTCTTATCAAATTTATAAACATTACATTTACTTAAATCCGTATATGTAGTTCCACCTGCTCGCAAACTAGAAATTGTAAGCGTTGGTTTCTTCTTTGTCAAACGATTAATTTTTTCATTTGCCTCTTCATCGGAAACAGAACGATAATTGAAATCTAATGATAATAAATCATCGGCTCTTTCCTTTAAGAAATTACGCATATTGTTATTTGACTTGTCATTAAAATACATCGGACTATCTTTTTTTGCATCTTTAATCAATCCATCTGCCACTACAACTGGAAGCCCTGTATCCAAATAGGTCGTTAATTGTTTTTTCTTTAATTCTGTTATATCATTTCCAGAATAATGTAAGGTACCACTATCTCCAGCATTAAAAAATGCCACACCATTTGAATTGCTGCCATTACTGTTTGATGTATCTGTCAATTGTCCATAATTAAACAACACTTTTGCACCTAAATGGGCATAGATTACACCATTCATATGTTCATTTTTAGACGAATAATCCGTGATCAATTTTCCATTGCTATCTTTCTTTGTATGCAACCCTTTTATATCATTACCAATATATACCAAATCATAGTTTGATGCCAATTCACTTGTCTTACCCACATACTCGGCCGTTGTCATCTTCGTAATCTTTAACTTAAAGGTGTCTTTTGTCGTGTAACTGGTATATGGTAATAACTGTTCAATATACGCTGCGGATAAAGAGAAATGATTTGCTGGTTCCAACTCTAACACATCATAGGTTTCTCCATTGATACAAGAACGAGGTTTATACTTTAATATTTGCACTATTTCATTCTTGCTATCTAAAAAGGAACTCGACTTATTCTGCTCAAAAGAAATGCCATTACAGTTAACCCACTTTCCACTCTTTGGCTCTAAGGAAATCGACATATCATTTTCCCAAAAGCTGGTATCTCCCTCTTCATGATCGCTATGTTTAATCTCTTTTTTACACGGTAAAAAAGTATAGGTATTCCAATAGGACGCAGCATTTCCAGACTGTAAAGCGTACTTTCCGCTTCCATCGATTAACTTACTTTCCACAAATAAATTATAAAACTCTGCCGGATCACGGAACATCGACATTAAATACAATTTATACATATTATTATTAGATGCTGCTTTGGATGTGCCTGCTTTATAAGTGGTCTTCTTAAACAGGTCGCCATTTGCTTCCCACGTATCCTTTGTCTTAGAAGCATACTTTACATTACGATTTAATTCATATTGTACCGTATCTACACTCTCGCTATCCGTAGATAAAGCATCTGTATAAATTTCTTTATCCATCATAATCGGAAGTGGATTTTCTTTGTCTGCAACATATTGGAAAATCGTTTTGACTACACTCCAACTTGCATCACATTTACCACTTGTAAATTTTTGTCCTGGATTACTTTCCCCTGCATAATTTTTGGCAAGGTCCTGCTGTGCTGATTTTGCTCCGTCTACATAAGATTCAGAGACATAAATAAGATCTGTCTTATCTAGCAATGCCTTGATATCACTTGTCTCAGCGGCATTCAAATCTTTCGCTGTAACGGTCTTTACAACAACCTTATCATCAGAACTAATCTGTGAAGAAAACATGCTTCGCAAAGAGTTTGTATTAATAGGGAATGACTTGCCGCCTACAAAGGTATACTTGTTATTTGCCTGAATGGAACTTCCTGATGCAGTCTGCTCCCAATATTTATCCATATTATCATAAATTTGGTTCAATTGCTTATAGGTTTCTCCATCAATTGTTTTCTTTAACGTAACTCCGCCACCTGCAATCTTTGCAATTTCATCTGCCTTTCCAGCCTTTGATGCTTTTAAAATATCAATAGGCTCTGATCCAGCCTGTAAATAACCAAGCTGGGCATAACTCATGTCTGGAACAATCTCCAAAATAACAAAATCCCCTGCATTAGCGGAAGTGGCTATACTTGCAACCACATTAGAATGATTCTTCTCTTTTACTAAGAAATCGTTATTTAGAAAGTAACCAATTGTACCAGCAGCTAAGATAGCAAAACATACGAGTAAGCCAGTAAATGCTCTCCAGTGTTTTTTCATAATCTTTACCTCCTAGATGCTCAAATCCTCTTGAACAATAAAACAAGTTATCATGCTTCTTCCCAACGTTCAATCTGTGATAAATAGCTATTGCGATACCTGTAGTCCAAACTCACATCTTCTAAGAACCACTCTGGCGGAACAAATTGATCTGCCTCCTCTACACTGGCAAATTCTACCTCTGCAAATATCAATCCTTCTAAATAACCATGAAAGATATCAAGCTCCGCTTTTTTCCCATCCTGCAATGGGATCAGGTATCTATCTTTTTCAATCACCCTACCATCAATCTTTTCCTTCAAATGATAGAAAGAAGATTCCGTTAATGGAAGTTCTACTTCATTAGAAATTTTTGTACTATGTTCCTTTTCATTGAGTGATGTTTTTGACTTATAAGTTAAAATATAATCCTCATTTGCTTTTCTTATACGCACTATAGGCGCAGTACACAAATACCCTTGCTCCATGTGTATACATGTATATTTTTCTAATTCAGGTAATTGTTTAATTGTAAATTTCTTTTCAATCTCCACTCGGAACCTTCCTTTCCTGTATCATCTATGGAATTGCAACTATTTCATTTCTTGGTGCTATTGTATTAGATGCCTCATACGTATATCCATCTGCCTTTTTACTTTGTGAAGTAACCTTAGACCAAAGCTCTACGTCTACCTTCACCATAGGTGTGCTCTGCGTAGCACTGGCATCTAACCCTTTTGCATTTAAAGCAGTATCTCCTGTTGCTGTGGCAATTGCATACTTAATGCTATGCACACCTTCCGCAAATAACATTTTTTTAGTTTTCGCTCCCATGGCATCATCATAATCCGCCTTACTATTGCAAGTAAATAAATACAATTTATTATCGGAAGTATCCAACCAAATAATATTTTGTTTTGCTGTTGTCTTGTCTACCACATCACCTGTAGACAAGGTTTCCCCCAAATTATAATAAATGATAAAATATTTATCACCACTACTATTTGTTACATATGCTACATTATTTGCCTCCAATATCATATCAGAAATAGAATTAATGACACTTTGCGCTTCCACCTGTAAGTTTACCTGCTTATCAACCGCCTGATAATTGTTGGTAGAAGCTGCCATAAACTGACCCACTCCAGTAATCAAAATTAAAGACATCAACATAGCGACCAGAAGTTCAACTAAAGTAAAACCTGCATTTCTCTTCTCTCTCATCTCTTCACCATCCTTAATTTTGCTCAATATAATGCTTTCCAGTATCTCTTATCATATGAAGCGTGTATTTTGTTCCTGTCCCGCTGGCATTCTCCATTGCAATAGTAGAGTCACTACTTGTAGTCACTGTGCTATTCTCCACACTGCCAATCGTAATCTTATCCGTAAACGCTCCGCTTCCCTTTTTGAAAGCAATATATATTTTACTAGAACCTGTAAGTTCAACTCCACCAACAGAAATTTTTACATTTCCATTTCCAATTTTCTGCCCATTACTCGCATTTGGTGATATGTTAGAATCTGTTGTACATAACATATAATAATCAGAACCCACCTTATAAATACACATATAAGGTTTATTCTCTTTACTCATAGTATCTAATTTCAGTTTTGTCAAATTTGAATCAACCGTCTTAACGGCTGCTCTCACATTTCCAGATTTTAAATACCCAAATCCAATAGTAGCCAGAGCTGTAAAGACACCCATAATTGCAACTACAACAATCATTTCAACCATAGAAAAACCTTTTTTTCTATTTTGCTTCATCTTTATCTTCCCCCTTACTACTATTCATTATTCTTTTTCCAGTTTACATATTTAATGCAGCTAGAAAAATCCACACTATCCTGAGCACTGCCAACATCTTCGCCATAAGAAATACCTGAAAATGCTTCAAAATATTTCAAAAAACGTTGATCTAAACCAACAGAACCCTCTTTGGACTTTTGTGCGGAGAACATGTCCTGTAACATAGCAGACTCAGCCGTTACCTTTACATTAGAGCCTGAAAAAGAAACTGTGTTTTTAGAAATGACTAATCCTCTAAAATTACAATCCACCTGTATATTACAATTTGATACTACAATTGCAACAGTATCATTTGAATTGGTAATTCCTGCTGCATTTAGAACACTCTGTAAACCTACAGGAATTTCTGTTCCCATCTCTAAACTAGTATTTCCAGTATCGTTTGTCTCAACTACAAAAATAGCATAAACATTTTTTCCTTTTACATCTACTGGTACCGCCTTATATTTAATACTATTTTTCAAGGTTTGGAAACCATACAAGTTTCCGCTTTGTTTTGCTTCATTTACAAAAACATAAGAACTTCCATCCTTTGTCATTAAGGAATCAAAAATTGGACTTTCCTTTTTGTCTGTCAAATCAAATCCACCTTCTCCATCGGAAATTCCTGTCTGAATATACTTACTCCAATCTCCATCCGTAAGTGTTAGCTGATAAGATTTATATTTTGCCGCTTTTTGAACGGATTCTTTCTTATAATAATCTTCATTATCCTCGGTAATATTGCCATCCTGTGATTGCAATCCGTCTGCCTTGCTACTATATGTCAATGCATTACCTACCGTAAGAAGCGAAAGATTTTGCGAAATAGAAATATCCAATCCACTAGGGAACTCTAAATATTGACTGCTCACAATTTTCTTTCCCATCTCATTTTTATCACAGTAATTTTTGAAATAACGGTCTGCTGCTGACTGATTCTTAAAATTATAATAGAAATAAACCATCGCTGCATCCGTTGATGTACCAGATAAATCATATACATAATTTGTCACTGGTTCACTTTCATTCAAATAGCTTTTTAATGTTTTTGCGGAGCTATCAGACATAGGTGATTTGCCTTTATCGATAAGTTCTTTATATTTTCCAATTAACATAGGATTTGTAAATCCCTCTGACAAATCATCATTTGATACTAAATAAAAATTCTGATCGGATTTTACAGAAATCGATTCACCGATTGGTATATCTTTTCGCATACTGCTTCCTGCTTTATTTCCTATTTCTGTACCACTATCCTGATTTCTGGAAATAAATGCACGTCCACCTAATAAGATTTCTGACATTTTATTTCCCATAAATAAAGAAGAGTGTTTTCCATTGATTACAATGGCACTACTATACTGAGAATTTACTTCATTTCCAGAATCTGTGTCTCCTGCATTATTCTTATTAAAACTATAACCAAAATATTTTCCTTCCAAAAACTTTACATTTGATCTTGGTCCATCTAAAGACAAATCATCATGTACATAACTATCGCCATATACCGTTAATTTTGCCTCACTGGTTGAATCCTTTAACACACTGGTCGTATAGTTTTCTGCCCACACTTCAATTGGGTTATCCTGTGATCCCAAAGTCAAACCACCACTTTGTTGCACATTGATATTTCCTCTTGTTACCAAACGACTACTACTTCCACCAATTGATAAAGTATCTCCCTGTCCTGAAACATTAAGTCCATTTAATCCTGCATAAACATTTCCATTGACAGAAGCTGTCTTTGTACTATTTAAAGCATCTACCTTATCATTACCAATGATAGCATACTTCGTGAAATCTGGATAAATATTTCCACCCTCAAAATTAAGTTTTGGAACTACCATCTTAATATCTGTTGTAATCCATGTAGAAACAGCTCGGTCTGTATCACCTTTGTTTTCAATATACTTTACTTTGACATTTTTCAAAAGCAAGTAGCGTTCTGCATCATAATCTGACTCATTTCCATACTGCAATGTCAAAAGAGCATTTTTGTCATGATCTTCCATGTCAATAAAGTCTGAAACATCCGGCTCACCATCTGTAGTGAGTGCATTCTTCATGTATTCCTTTAATTGTCTTGGTTCATAGGTTACTCCAGGTGCTAAATCATTTGCCGCAGTCATTGCCTGCCCTGGTGCCAAAATTCCAATTAAATTATTCAAATATCTCTTTGCAAATTTATTCTGTATTGTATTCTGATCTGTGGTGTTAATTCCATCAGCCGCATAACTTTGTAATAAATCTACATATGCCTTTTTCATGGCTTCCTGTGAAATATTTTCCAATGCGATATTTAATTTATCTGTCACGGCCTCAGCACTGTAAAAATTCTTTTTGATGCTTCGATCTGTTCCTTTGGTTTCCACATTTATCAACGTTACTCGGAGAATAATGGTAGAAAGAATACCTACGAAAGCAACTGCAATAATAACAAATACCAAAGAAGAACCTTTTTTATTTTTGTTGTTCATTCGCTGTTTCATTCTTTACTCTCCTCTCGTTGAAGTCATTGTAGTGCATTTTTTATTATCCTCATCATAAATGGTAACTGTAACCTTTGCCAAACGTTGGATTGTCTCATTTTTTACAATGTTATCCATAGATTCTTTCGTTTTGGCATCCCCATTTACTGCATAATTTAAGTTTGAAAAAATAGAAAGCATACTTGCATCACTGGAATGATTATTTCCTTCAATAAGAATTTTCTTTGTAATTTGTGAACGTGAACCATATTGTTCTGCAAATTTGTCCATCTCATCACCAGTATAAGAGGTATTAATGCTATTAATACTATACACTTTCTGACACACCGCATAAACTCCATAATCACATTTCCAATCTGGATGTTTCTCATAATTAACATTGATATCAATTCCCTGAAAAATATTTGTGGTTGTATTATACACATCATAATTGTAAAACAAATAGATACCTTTTAATTTTTCGTAAACAACTTCTTCATTATATAGATATGCACTTTGAATCTTCTTTTCACATCCTGCAATTGATCCATCCATACTATATTCATCATAAATGGTAACACGAACCATACCATCGGACACTTCTACACCAGAAGAATTTGTAGTATCTGTAATGTCTACTTTAATTTTCTTAGTCAGCTTAGCTGCCAGTGTTTCCAACGAAATATCATTTCCTGTCTTTGCATGATAACGACTTTGATATTCATATAACGCGTTCATTGTCTCGTCAATCTCCGCAACCATAACCGTACTTCCTGAACCAAGAGAAGAAATCACAGGCACTTCTTTATCGTTTAAGTGACGATATGCATCTGTATCAACTGTAATTTCTGCTCTATATTTTTTTCCGTCACTTTCCAATCCATTTCTTACAAAATAATACTTTGTATTTGCATATGTACCATCTGCATTTTTGATAGCAGTTGTACACTTCTTCTTGAAATCCGACTCGGTGCGTACCAAGTCTGTATTTGTAGTATCCTGATAAACAGACACCATATCTGCAATCGTATCATAGGAGCGCACTTCTTCCATCACAGACTGTCCTACGGTATTAACACGCTGCATATTTTTAGCATTTACGTTCGTATTTGTACTATGTGAGAAAAAAGTCAACATCGGTGTAAATAAAATTCCTACCATGGCAATACTAACCAATACTTCCATTAAAGTAAAACCTTTTGTATTTATTTTGTTATTTGTCATGCCATTTCTCCTTCCATAATTTTTTCTATACCTTTTTTCCACAAAAGGCCAACCGGCTACTTAGCATTACCAGTTGACCTATTTCTTGTCTACTTCTTCTTTTTAGCACTCTTTACTTCTTTAGAACCAAAAATATTCGCAACACCAAGTTTTACATCTTTATTCTCTGGTGCTTCATATTTGTTGTCGGAACCATCCAAAGAATACATGCACAAATTCATTGTTCCAGCAAGATTGCCACTTGTCTCGTCGTATCCAACGGTAATTGTCTCTACAGACATTTTATCGTCATATCCATTAATATAATCAAGTGCCTTTGTCAACTCGCTGTCAGTACATGTAAATGCTAATGTCAATGTTGTCTTATATCCCATCAAAGATGGATATGTTTCCTGCGAAACACCTTGTACTGCCACAGATGACTTACTTGAAATATCCTCTTTTTGAATGTTTGCTGTTCCTGCCTGTTGTACTTCTTCCTGATTGAAGAACAAATTGTTTACAGCCAAAGTAACTTGCGATGAAAAAATATCTGTCTGATCTTCCAAGTCCGCAAGAATAGCAATTGCCTTTTCATGTGTCATCCCAGAAGGAAATTTTTTCAAAATATCTTCTCGATTATTATTAAAGGTAATAATCTCCTGTTTCTTTTCATCTTCATGTGCAATCTTGTTATCTAATTCCACCACATAGGAAGACAATTCCTTGTTTTCTTCCTTTATGGTATCCGCCTTTTTCAAATTTGGCGAAAAGACACCAAAATATGCAATTGCCAAAACCAATATTGCACCTAATACAAACAATAATATTTTATCTCTCTCTGATACATTTGATAAAACATTTGTTTTACTCTTTCTCATATCCTACTCCCTCCTAATTCTGTGTTGTCGTATCTGTTGTACTCGTATTTCCAGTTGTATCTGTTGTGTTCGTTCCATCTTCTGTTGTATTATCCGCTGTATCGTTTTCTTCCGTAACCTCATCATCTAAGGAAACTTTTTCGTCCTGTTCTGCATGGAATGGGTTGTAAACACATATTACTGTAAATGTTTCTTTATCTGTATCCCCACTATCAGCCACTTCTTCTACAATATTAGCAACCGTAGCATTGGAAAGACTTGGAATTTGTTTCAACTGTATCAACAACTCTGAAATAGACACCTTCGAGGAAGTTGCTTCTATATTTAATGTCAACTCTGTATCATCTGATGTCAAAGAAAGCACCTTCATATTTGATGGCATAACAGATGCAATCTTATTTTTCAACTCATTAAGTTGGAAGTTTCGATTTGATGTAAGGCTATACATATAAGATGTATATTCATAAGCCTCTTTTGCTGATTGATGCGTTGCATACACATCTTCAATATATTTTTTATTTTCAATCTGCTTTTCATAACTATTATGTTTAAACTTCACCACCTGATAATTAACAACAGAACCAACAATCAGAACTACTGCAACTGCACAACTGGCAGCAAAGACAATAGAAGCAAGCTTTGAATCTCCTGATTTTCTCTCTGCCTCCCTCTCTTCTGCTGGTAAAAATCCTACTGGAGCAATGGATGCACCAATTGCAGTCAAATAATCTGCCTGATTTCCTTCTAGTTGCAATCCTTTTGCAAAACTAACCGCAAACAGACTATCAATCTTCTTCACATCATATCCTGTCTCGTTTGTGAATAGTACCTCAATGCCTTTGAATTTTGCTCCAATACCCGTTAGATAAATTGCATTAATACGCTTTTCTGAATTTCTGGACATATAATAATCCAATACACGATTTACATTGTTCATAATATATTGGATAGTGCTTGTAACATCCTCACGTCCACGAATTTCACGCATTACATGATCATAATCATCGGATGCCATTGGTACGCCTCTGCCAACTTCCCCGCCCATATCCACATGGGAATTAATGATGTTTTCCTGCATCAAAAGCTGCATTGCCTCGCGGCTGTTATTCTTTTCAAATACAGCATTATCTAATACAGCAGACACAATATTCATAGCTCCATAAGGAATGGTACGCTGCAATGATAGTTTTTCATTTTCCATTACATTTACCAACGTAGTCTGGTCATTAATCTGAACAGATACATTTACACCTGTACCAACCTGTTTTTTCAATAATTGATATGCACTGTTACCAATATAATCAATTGCATATATATGTAACCCTGCAACTTCAGCAAATCCATAAATATTTTTTATTAAATTATTTGGTGCTGCCAAAAGCAATAATTTAATCTTCTTTTCTTCCTTTGTATTAATCTTTTCCAAGATGGAGTATGAAATAGTATACTCAGAAACATCTAATGGAAAATATTCTGTGGCACTAGAATCAATAATTGCTTGAATTTTACTATCTGCCACAAAAGGAATCACAACTTCTCTGTTTGCAATCTTTGTTGATGTAATTGTAAAAATAACATCTTTTGTATTCATCTTTGCAGAAGCCAAGTTTGACTTTAGCGTTTGTGCCATCAAGTCCTTATCAAGGATAAAACCGTCTTCTACAATATTCTCTGGTGTGTCAAATGTAATGCAATTGCTTACATGTGGATTTTTCTTACCGGCTTCCACCTCGCAAACGCGAGTTTGATGTAACCCAATTTCTATACTTAATACTTTTTTACCCACTTTTTCTTCCTCCTTAATTAAGGTTTTTAAACGCATTTCTGCATACCGATGTCTTTCACATCGCACAAAATGAAACTGTTTTCACTCTCTGCGACAAGAAAAACTTGTCATTTGTTATTATATTATCTTTATTACGCCTAAAATAAGCCTGATAATCCAGAAATATCACAATACCAATTAATCAGTTTGTCTCCCCAAATCATCACAATATAAATTCCCATAGCCAAATATGGACCTAAAGCAAGTACATGATCTTCGTCAGATACCTTCATCCGAATACTGTGAATTACTGCACCTAATATACAGGCTAAGAAAAATGCAACAATAATCTTTTTCCATCCAACTACTAAGCCTGCCGCCATCATAAGTGTAGCATCTCCACCTCCAATCCAATTACCATTGGATAAGATAAATAAGATTTCCAAAAACAGTCCCACAGAACACATTCCAATAATATAGAGAGAAATATGCTTATAATCCATTGCAGCACATACAATTCCCATAACTCCAATAAAAATAGTAAGTCCTAATGGTATTTCAAACGTGCGAAAATCAATAACAGAAATCACTAATAATGCAGATGTAACGAAGCAATAAATAGAGCTTTGAAAAGTAATTCCGTTTACATAAAAAACGACAAAATATAGAACCGCATTTAACGCTTCTATAATTGGATATTGTTTAGAAATAGGTTGTCCACATTTTCTGCATTTGCCCTTTAAAAATAAGTAACTAAATACAGGTATCATATCATACCATGCCAATTGATAGCCACAGTTCATACAATGAGAACGCCTTGCCACAAAGTCTTCTTTTTCTGGAATACGAAGAATCAACACATTGAGGAAGCTTCCTATAATTAAACCATATATAATTACTAACAAATAAATTAAACTTTCCATCACTATGTTTCTCCTTTATGTATACTTTCCACCACTAAATAGTGGTGGAAAGCAAATTATTAAAAATTATTCACCATCTCCAGAACCTGTTATCTTATTATTTTTATCATCTGCACGTCCTGAGAACTTGTCACTAACAACAAGACCCTTATGAGCAGCTCCTGTAGATTTTACAGTTACATAACAAACACCAGCTGCTGTAATACCAAATGTAACTGTAGCACCCTTTGCCTCTTTTGACTTAAAAGCTTCTGTTACTTCAGCATCTGTATCATATGCATCTCCTGCAACAGCCACATACTCAGCCTTAACATCATCTGGTAAATCAGCAATTCCAGAAAAAGTTACTGCTCCACTTGCAGTATACTCTGATTCAGCAATTGCTGATTTAAAGTTTGTCAAGCAAGTATCCAATGTTGTCTCATCCTTTCTCTCTCTAGATTTCTCTAAATAAGGAATAAGCTGTGTACCAATCAAAGCAATTAAGATTGCCATAATTGCAATAACGATAATCAGTTCGATCATTGAGAAACCTTTTTTACCTTTCTTTTTCTGTAGGTCAGTAATTTTCTTTACCATAACCATCTCTCCTTTTCTGTTTGTTTTTCTTCGGCATTATGTATGCCATTTATTAAAAGCATGTCCCCCCCTTACGTGAAACACGCAATTAACCTTGCTCAATTGCACTATACATTTTAAGTATTGGCATATAGATAGCTAATAAAATAAACATTATAATTAAGCCTAATACAACAATAATCATCGGCTCCAACAAAGCTGTCATAGATGTGGTTGCTACCTCTACTTCTTCTTCATAGTAATCCGCAATCTTCTCCAACATACCTTCTACATTACCAGTCTCCTCACCGATACGTGTCATCTGATGTACCATAGGCGGAAATATACCACTCTCTCTTAAAGGAATAGAAAGAGGAACACCACGCTTAATCTCATCTACTGTCTCATTCAATGCATCTCTGACAATCACGTTACCAATTACCTTAGATGTAATCTCCACTGCATCCACCAAAGAAATACCTGCAGCAAGCAACGTACTTAATGTTCTGGCAAATGTTGCAGAAGCTGACTTTACCGTCAAATCATTAATAACTGGTATCCGCAATGCTAACTTTGAAAAAAACAGTTGCCCGCTTGGTGTTTTTCGAAATACTTGAATACCAAAAACAGCCAAACCAACTATAATAATAAGTAACCACCAAAAGTTCTTTACAAAATCACTCATGGCAATAACAACCTTTGTAATCTTTGGTAATTCTGAGCCTAAACTGTCAAACATATCCTGGAACTGCGGAAACACCACTACCAACATAACAATAACAACGACAATTGCCACACAAATAACTACGATTGGATATGTCAACGCTTTTTTTACCTGCCCTTGCACTTTGGCTTGTTTTTCAAACTGTACTGCCATACGTTCAAAGGCAATTTCCAAACTACCGGAAGCTTCTCCTGCTTCCACCATATGTATCAATAAAGGTGGAAATGTCTCTTTATGTTTGCTCATAGCAGACGTAAGACTTTCTCCCTTTTCTACATCTATCTGTACCTGCTTGGTTGCCTCACGAAGTACCTTGTTTTCCGTTTGCTCTGAAAGCATCTGTAAGGCATTTAAGATTGTAACACCCGCAGCTAAGATACTATTAAACTGTCGGCAAAATACACTTAAATCTCTTGGCTTTACCTTTTTGCTTCCAATACTAATATCCTTACTTAAAAAGGTTTGTTCTTTTACCGAAATCGGTATCAGTCCTTCATTTTTCACAAACTCTTTTACGCGGTCTTCATTCTGTGCTTCCATCGTCCCTTTTTTCTGTTTACCAGACTTGTCCACCGCTATATATTCATATGTCGCCACATTATCACCTCTCTACTATTCGTCTTAGAACATCCTCTTTTCTAAAGAACCAGGATCTACGGCATAAGACAGAGCATGATCTGCATCAATCTTACGTTTTAGATACAAATCGAAAATTGCATCATCCATCAATTGCATACCAAGTTTCTTATTGGTCTGTATCATAGATGATATCTGATGACTTTTAGCCTCACGTATCAAATTCTTGATAGCCGGATTAGCCAACATAACCTCAAATGCCGCCACACGACCTCTTCCGCCAACAACAGGCATAAGTTGCTGTGAAATAACAGCTTCTAACACCTCTGCTAACTGAATACGAGTCTGTTGCTGTTGTTCTGGTGGGAACACATCAATAATACGGTCAATCGTTGGTGCTGCACCAATTGTATGCAAAGTAGAAAATACCAAATGACCTGTCTCTGCTGCTTCCAATGCAACCTGTATCGTATCCAGATCACGCATCTCTCCTACCAGAATTACATCAGGGTCTTCACGAAGTGCTGCACGAAGTGCCACCCCAAATCCTCCTGTATCCAAACCAATCTCACGCTGATTCATAATTGATTTTTTATGATTATGCACATACTCGATTGGGTCTTCCAATGTAATACAATGATGCGCATACGTCTCATTGATGATATTCATTAAAGAGGCAAGACTGGTAGATTTACCACTACCTGTCGGTCCAGTCACAAGAACCAATCCTCTTCTAAGTTCTGTCAATCCTAATATCGAAGGTGGCAATCCCAATTGTTCTGGGGTTGGAATTTCTGTATTAATCAAACGAAGTACGCAAGCATAAGTACCCCTTTGCTTGAAGATATTAACACGAAAGCGTCCCAACTCAGGCAATGAATAAGAGAAATCAACCTCGCCTTTTTCTACTAATGTCTCTGTAGTTCTCTTAGAGAGCATCGGCTGTATCATCTGCTCTGTATCCTCTGGCATCAGTCTTGGACAACTGATCACATCCTCCAAAATACCATTTATTCTAAATTTAGGAGGGATACCCACTGAAATATGAACATCAGATGCACCTCTTTGTCTAGCTTCAGCTAGTAATTCCTGTATCGTAATCATAGCCTCTTTCCCTTCTTATACCATCTCTGGTTTATTTATACTCTGTCATATCTTTTATTCAAACGCAATACGCTTCATTTCAGAAATTGATGTCACACCGCTTAAAACATACTTTGATGCAGATATACGCAATGTCTTCATACCTTCTGATAATGCCACCTTATTTATTTCATCGGCATTTCCGTGTCTAGCGATAACCTCTTTTAGCTTAGGTGTAATTTCCATAATCTCATACACACCAATTCGTCCATAATATCCAGTATTATTGCACATATGGCAACCAACAGGCTCATAAATAACAGCCTCACTATCTAGCGGCATACCTAACGCCTCTAAATCAACAGCCTCTGCCATACGACTCTTCTTACATTTTGGACAAAGTCTACGCACCAAACGCTGTGCAATTACTCCAACTACAGAATCTGCAATTAAATATGGTTCAATTCCCATATCTTCCAAACGTGTAATGGTACTTGCAGAGTTATTTGTATGTAAGGTACTAACTACCAAGTGACCTGTAATAGACGCTTTAACCGCAATCTCTGCGGTCTCATTATCTCGAATCTCACCAATCATAATGATATCCGGATCCTGACGTAAGATAGAACGCAATGCATTTGCAAATGTCATATCTGCCTTATTATTAACCTGGACCTGATTAATTCCATCTACATTTGCTTCTACTGGGTCTTCTACTGTTACAATATTTACATCTTCAGTATTTAACTCACTAAGTGCCGTATATAATGTAGTAGATTTACCACTACCTGTTGGTCCAGTTACTAAAAGGATACCATGTGGATGACTCAATATACGATCAAACTGTACCAACTCATCTGGTGCAAGTCCCAAATCCTTTTTATCTCGGTTAAGACCTCTTTTCTGGGTCAAACGCATAACAATTTTCTCACCGAATACGGTCGGTAACACAGATACACGAATATCGTACTCTACATTATCTACAATACTTGTAATACGACCATCCTGTGGTTTTCTTTTTTCTGAAATATCCATACCACCCATAATCTTTACACGGGCCACAATAGCATTCAACAATTCTGTATCATACTGCATTGCCTGCTGTAACACACCATCCACACGAAAACGTACTCTTACTTTGTCTTCCAATGCTTCAATATGTATATCCGAACTTCGTTGTCTTGCAGCCTGTTCAATAATTTTATTTACCAACTGCACGATTGGAGCATTGCTTACATCTGCATTTTCCAACTCTTCTTCTTTTCGACGTTCCGCATATTGTTCCTTTCGCTCTTTTGCAAACTTCTCAGCCACTTTCATAGCTTCTGTATTACCAAAATAACGATCAATTGCCGTTGTAATGTCGCGAGGTGTAGCAATTACCGGCTCAATCTGAAAATTTGTCAAAATTGCTAAATCATCCACTGCTACAATATCCAGCGGATCTGCCATAGCCACACGCAACACATTCATATTTTCAATACTGAATGCAAATGGCAACAATGTATTCTTTCTAAGAACATCTTCTTTTACTAATTTTAAAATTTCCTCTGGAATCTTAATCTCTGATAGTTTTACACGATCTAATGATAGCTGTCTCTGTAATGCTGTTACAATATCATCCTCTGTGGTCATACCCAATTCTACCAAAACAGCTCCCAGTTTCTTTCCTTTCATATCACGCTGCTTTTCCAGCGCTTCTTCCAACTGTTCTTCGGTAATCACACCTTCAGAAATCAAAATATCTCCCAAACGTTTCTTTTTACGTCCTCGTTGTTCAGAAAATTGTATACCCATATTAAAACCGCCTTACTTTAAAAACTATTTATATTATACTAGCTTTTTTCTGCCTTAGCAAGTACATTTTGTGATTTTTAACCAATTTCTCTTTCTTTTTTTTCGTTTTTCTATCCTATTTTTCAAACATTACACTTTTTGTAATATTTTCAAAATAACTTTCAAAACACAAAACTCCCTTTTTGCTTTTCTTTTGTATTTTTAGAATACCCACTTTACCGCAATACCATTTCACCAAAAATTCATTATATCACAACAAAATGTAAATAGTAAAAGGCGGTTATTAACCGCCTTCCTACTGTTTTTTATTCTTTCACATCTTTTATACTGAAGCTAACTCTTCCCATCTTATCCTTACCAAGACATACCACTTTTACATGATCACCTAAGGTAAGCACATCCTCTACACGATTGATACGTTCTTTTGAAATCTTAGAAATATGCACTAAACCTTCTTTTCCTGGTGCAAATTCTACAAACGCACCAAATTCACGAATGCTTACTACATCACCCTCTAAGATTTGTCCTTCTTCAAAATCAGAAGTAATAATTTGTATCATACGAAGTGCCTTGTCCATCTTTTCTGCATCAGTACCACAAATAGAAACTGCGCCTTCATCTGTAATATCAATTTTTACGTCCGTCTGCTCAATAATCGCATTAATTGTCTTTCCACGTTGTCCTACCACATCACCAATCTTAGCAGGATCAATCTGTATCTGTACAATCTTCGGAGCATACTGTCCTACTTCTTTTCTTGGTTCACTAATAGCTGGCTTCATACAAGTATCCATAATAAACATACGAGCTTCGCGACATCTCTGAATTGCACCTTCCACAATCGGTCTTGTCAATCCATGAATTTTAATATCCATCTGTATTGCAGTAATACCTGTATCTGTACCTGTCACCTTAAAGTCCATATCTCCAAAGAAATCTTCCAACCCTTGAATATCAGTCAACAATACATAATCATCATCTGTCTCTCCTGTTACCAAACCACAAGAAATTCCAGCTACCATCTTCTTGATTGGAACACCCGCTGCCATCAATGACATACAAGAGGAACAAGTAGAAGCCATAGAAGTTGATCCATTTGATTCAAAAGTCTCTGATACGCTACGGATTGCATATGGAAATTCTTCTTCACTAGGAAGTACTGGTATCAACGCTCTTTCTGCCAAAGCACCATGTCCGATTTCACGTCTTCCCGGTCCTCTGGATGGTTTTGTTTCACCTACAGAGTAAGATGGGAAATTGTAATGATGCATATAACGCTTTCCTGTAATCAATTCATTTAATCCATCTACCTTTTGTGCCTCCGATAATGGAGCCAATGTGGTAACATTGCAAATCTGTGTCTGTCCACGAGTAAACATCGCTGAACCATGTACTCTAGGAATAATATCTACCTCTGCGGACAACGGACGAATCTGTGTCAGCTCACGACCATCTGGACGTTTATGATCCTTCAAAATCATCTTACGAACTGTCTTTTTCTGATATTGATAAACGGCTTCATCAATCATTCCAAGCCATTCTTCATTTTCTGCAAATGCTTCTTCTAACTGTTCTTTAATCTGACGAATATTCTCCTCGCGAACCATCTTATCATCTGTAAATACAGCTTCTTCCATCTGTGCAGGTGGAACCATCTCTTTGATCTTTTCGAATAATTCTTCTGGAATTGCACAACTTGTATAAGAATGCTTTTCCTTTCCACATTCCGCTACAATCTTATCAATAAATGCAATCACTTCCTGATTGACACTATGTGCCATATAAATTGCTTCAATCATCTTATCCTCTGGAAGTTCATTTGCACCAGCCTCAATCATAATAACTTTCTCACGAGTGGAAGCAACAGTCAGTTTCAAATCAGATACTTCCATCTCTGCCTGTCCAGGATTTACGATGAATTTTCCATCAATCATTCCAATCTGTGTCGTTGCACATGGACCATCAAATGGAATATCTGAAATAGCAGTTGCAATCGCTGAACCAAGCATAGCAGTTAATTCAGGGCTACACTCAGGGTCTACAGACATAACTAAGTTGTTCAAGGTAACATCATTTCGATAATCCTTTGGGAACAAAGGTCGCATCGGTCTGTCAATTACACGAGAAGTCAATACCGCATTTTCAGATGCCTTTCCTTCACGTTTGTTAAAACCTCCTGGGATTTTTCCCACTGCATACATCTTTTCCTCATATTCTACACTCAATGGGAAAAAGTCAATTCCTTCTCTTGGTTTCTCAGATGCTGTAGCAGTAGACAACACAGTTGTCTCACCATAATGCATAAACGCAGCACCATTCGCCTGCTTCGCTACACGTCCCACATCAACTGTAAGCTTTTTACCTGCAAGCTCCATTGTAAAACTCTTATACATATGTTTTCTCTCCTTTTTCCAGAAGACGCCGAAACCACTAGACAACACGCAAGCAAACTTGTGTGTTCTATAGAAGTCTCGTCTACGCCTTCTTACTTACAATTATTCTCTGTGCTAGGCACAATACTTTTTTATTATACCACTTCAACTTTCATTATTCTACTTTTTTTTATTTTTTGGTTATACAAATTTACTGTAGGAAAATGAGATAGAAATTTCTCTATGACTTTCCATTTTTCCTGCAATAATTTTACACGAACTAAAAAAACATAGTAATCTTCATGATTATCTATGTTTTTTATAAAAATTTATTCTAATCATTTTGAACAAGCAATCCGTCTTCGATTCGAACAATCCGTTTACATCTATTCGCAATGGCTAAGTCATGCGTTATGAGAATCACCGTTTTTCCTGTATCATTGATTTCTTCAAAATAATTCATAATATCATTTCCCGTACGTTGATCCAATGCACCTGTTGGTTCATCCGCAAGTAATACAGGCGTATCTGAAACCAATGCTCTTGCAATAGCACATCTTTGCTGTTGTCCACCAGATAACTGCAACGGCATTTTGTCTTTCAAATGAGCAATTCCCATTTTTTCTAATTGTTCCATAACCTGGGCTTTTCTATTTTTTATGTATCTGGCACGCAATGGCATTTCTACATTTTCATAAACCGTATACCGATTCATTAATGCAAAATTTTGAAAAACAAAACTAATATTTTGTTTTCGAAATTCGTGCAACTTACGTTCTGAAAATGAAGCTACATTTTCTCCTTGAAATAAATATTCGCCAGAAGTAGCTAAATCCATTCCTCCCAATATATGAAGTAACGTACTTTTTCCAGAACCAGAACTTCCAACAATACCCAAAAATTCGCCTTTTTCTATATCAAGATTAATTCCACGAATAGCATGTGTACAAGCATCCTCTTTTCCATAGTCCTTTGTAATATTTTTAAGTGTTATCATTTTGTCCCTCCATAATAAAATACAACGCTTCTATTCTGTCATATCTTTCACAAATACATACGTTTTTCTTTCAAACTTAAAGCTGTAACTTTATTCCGAACGTATCATGCGCACAGGTGTAAAAATGTGCAATATGATGTTTGTTACAATTGAAATAACCAGTAACACCAAAACAATCATGCCCACTTCTACAGGCAACATATACGGTAAAAAAATACGCTTTACTATATAATCTATTCCACAACTTGCAAACCACCTTTTCGCAATCCAATACAAACAAGGACAAACAAGCAAAAAAGCCACAATTGAAATTATTGCGTTGTAAAATAAGGCAGAACAAAAAATATCGCGTTTCGAAAAACCAATAGCATACATAATTCCATATTCTCTTCTGTTATTCAATATAAAAACAATTTGTAACGAAATCAACATAAGAATTGCCGTAATTCCAACAATTCTTATAATTTGAGACAAATACTTCAACAAAATAATATTGCGTGTCTGTGAAACTTCATAGCGTTCCTGTAAAGAAGAATAATGAATATCAATATTGGATTGTTCCGCTAATTGATCCGCCACAGCTAAAGCTTCATCTATGGAATATCCATCCGCAGAAGATATCCATAGGTAATCCATCAAAGGAGGCTCCTGATTGCGAATTTTGAATACCATATAATCGCTAGAGTGTGCTGCATTTCCAACCTCTGATGAAAACTCCATAAGAAGTTCTTCCTTTATCCATGATTGATTTGGCGCTATGATTCCCGCAACCTGATATGTAACATTCTCTACTTGATATTTCGTTCCAACAGGAATATCTCGAAATCCATAACCTAAATATATATAATAGTTATCTTTATCATCAAACGAAAGTTCATCAACAGGTGTACCACTGCTCAATTTCATATTACAAAGCTCACTAGCATTTTTAGAAACATCTTCAATATGCAGCCCTGTTATGTATCCTTCCATATCCTCAGAACCATAATTCCCCGCTTGGATATTCCACAATGTTTCCAGAGCAGGTGCAGTTTCTATATCCTCACTACAATCTCCAATTACCTGTATTTCTTTTCTTCTCGACAACCGTTCCAAATATTTTTGTATACCATCATTAAAAAAATCATCTTCCACAAGCTGTATAATTCCTGTGTTCTTTACCCCTCTTGTTAATACACGATCACAAGATTCATATACTAAATTTTGACCATGATAAGCCATTAGTGCAAACATTACAAGTAAACTGCACACAAAAACAAGTAATACAGAAAGAACAAACTTACGAAAATGAGTAGATATAGAATCCATTGCAAATATTAATGAATTTTTCATATATGCCTCCTATTCTTCTGCCATCTCTTTGCATGGTTGTATCTGTCTGGTTTTTATTAGTGCAAACAAAACATTCATTGTAATCACACATAATATGCCTATAACTATAATCCCGTTTCTCTTCCATCCCTGTTGGGATAAAAAAGATTCATGAAAGAAAAAGCTATATAACATCTGCATAAATGCAGCCAGCACGCTTCCCATTAATGTCAACACAGAAATATCTTTCCCCAACAAAATAGCAAGTTGTCCTGTATGATAACCATATGCTTTTCGAATTGCAATTTCTCGCTTTCTGTACAACAACCACACATAGGATACAATAAAACAGTTACAAATTGAAAAAAGAAAACAAATCGGCAAAAAGAGCGAATGATAGATTTCATACCAAGCATTTTCCACATCTCCATTGTACATTACGTCATATTCTTCTGCATTAAAACCTTTAGATGCCAGTGTTTTTATAAACTGCAAATAGCTATCTTCTATATCATCATGACTAGCATAATAGAAAACGAAATAATTACCAAATAAAGATATTAACATCTGCTGCAAGTTTTCATCACAATTTTCCCAAACTAAATAAAAAGAGGTATCTACCCCTCCTGTTAATTTGTTATCTAAAATTCCAACAATAGGAATCCGTATACCATTCAACTCTACATAATGCCCATCTGAATCCTCTAACAGTTGAGATTTTAAACTTTCTCCAATAATAGCTCCATTTTTCTGATTTTTTTTATCTAATTTCGTATAAGACAATCCAGTTTCTTCATTTTGTTTCATCAAAACACGTATCGTATATTGGTCAAGGCTTTTGTTCAATTCTACAAGAGATTTAACAAAAATATTCCCCTTTGTTATTTTCTCTGCACAAGATAATGCATCCGCTGTATAAGAATCCTTGTTCATGGGTGAAACAGTAATATACCTTTCAAATTTATATTGATGCAAATTTTGGTTATCTTGCAACATATTACTAACTAAATCAGATACGTTAATAAGCACAAAACAAGAAATTGCAAGTCCTACAACAAAAAGGACACTCACATAGGAGTGCCGAAAAATTTTTTTTATCTTCATGGTTTACTCCTTCCTATTTTGGGATTGCACAAAACATTGTATCACTTTTTCTTTTTTTATTCAACTTTTCTTTTTATGTTCATTTTTTCTTTTTCTAATTGTGTAAATTCATTGTAGAAAAAAGAACTAAAAATATTCCTTTCACTTTCAAATACATCATTAAATAAAGATTTTGCATTAGATTGTGTACTACAATTCATTTTTGATAACGAGATGTTTTTCACTAATCATATCGTTTCACTTATTTATAATTTTGTTTGTAATATCATACTTTTTTCCTTTTTGGGAATATAAAAAAGGGAAAATGGCTCAACAGACTAAAGTCCACAAAAAAAGAGACTGTGCACTAACGATTAAAATCGTTAATGCACAGCCACGTTTTATCACCTATTTACTTTTTAATTTTTACCTTCTTTGCAGCAGTATATTTTCCGTACACTTTTTTCCCTTTGTACATTTTATATGCCTGAATCTTAACATAATAGGTCTTTCCTTTTTTCAGTTTACTTACAGTTTTGCTAACAGCATTCTTTGATACTACAATGTTCTTTTTATTTTTTGTAAACTTACTGTTTGTTGCAAGCAAAATGTGATAACCACTAATATTCTTTGCCTTCTTCCAGGTTATCTTCGCCTTTTTCCCTTTTATGTTTGTTACCTTTAATCCTTTTACTTTGGCAATTGCCAGCCTTATTGCACTTGGATTATTTGTTATAACTTTTTTCGTTACTGTAATTTCAATCACAGCAGAAACCTGTTTTTCAGATGTTGTTACTTTAATCTGTGCCGTTCCCGCCTTTAATCCTGTCACAAGTCCTGTTGAACTTACAGAAGCAATCGTTGGTGTCATAGACTCATATGTAAGGCTATCTACTGCTTCCGCCGGAATCAGTGATGTTTTTAATTGTAATTTTTCTCCAACCTTAACAACAGATTTGTTGTTTTCTCCCGTTACTACTACCTTCGTAGCCGCAGGATACGAAATTTCCAATTCTAAACTCTTTACTTGATTTTTAGCTGGATCATTTGCATTATCAATATGCATATAAATCGTAACTTTACCATTGGCTAATGCAGTTACAACCCCAGTCCTAGAGTCAACGGTAGCTTTCGTAACATCAGATGAAGTAAAATAAATATTGTCTGTTGTAATATTTTTTACATCTTCGATTTTTTCTGCCTTTCCTACCACAGATGTTGCATATCCAAATACTGCCTTACTTTCACCTACATTTATTTTATTGACAGGCGCAAATACAACTTCCTTTGTATCTGCAATAACATTTATTGTCCGTGTAGCCACTACATTTTGCTTATTTTTATACTTTTCAGGTAAAATGCTGATTTTTCCTGTACCAACTTTATTCGCCACAAATGTCATAGATGTAGTTTTGTATTGGGTACCTGCATTTTCTGTCTTTACAGGTGTTGTATCGGATTTTACAAACTTAAACATATCATTTGTATCAAACTCATATTTAATCGCATCCAATGAGTCAGACGGATTTGTAGCAAAGTGCATTGTAAACTCATCTCCAGCCTGAACCGTCAAAGGTACATTCTTGTCAATGGCATTTCCCTTTTCATCAACCATGTACACCATAGTCTCATCCGCTGCAACCACAACCTGACATGTTGTACTTACTCCACTACCAAGCGCTGTTATTGTAACGGTCGTAACTCCAGCAGATACCGGCTCTATCACACCATCTCCAGATACTTTGGCAACACCTGTATCTGCACTTTTATACTCTACAATATCTTTATAATTATTCCATTGTTCTTCTGTATATTTACTTGTGTCATATGTCAACGTAGGTGTTATTTTTACACTCTTTCCAGAATCCTCTTTCAGTTCCACTTCTTTTTGTGCCAAATTAATACCCGTTGCAGGAACTACCACATTAACCTGATATTCTTTGGTAACAGAGCCACACTTTAACGTTACTTTGCTTGTTCCAAGTCCTTTCGGCACCACAATAGCAGAAGAACTTACCGTTGCAACTCCATCTTTCAAATATGTGTGTGGTTCTACCTGTGCAACAGAATAGTTTCCACTTGTCCACACATTTGCCTCGGAACAATCCGCAGGTATAATTCTAGGTGAAAGCTCAATTCCTTTCTTTTCGATACTAACAACAGGATTGCTGTTTGTATCTTCAATAGCTGTACATTTTTTCTTTGTAACATTTACAGTCACTGTTACTTCCGGTGCTTTTGCAATAACAGTATCATCATACATAAAGAAATTAATTGTTCCTTCCATGCTGATTTTGGTTGTACCTTCCTTAAGCCCTTTTACGTTTGCTTTATAAATATTCCAACTATTAATCTGCTCTGTTGTAGCTGGTTCCATCTGTAAAAATCCAGTTGTACCATCCTTTTCTGTCACTTTTATTCCATTTCTCAAATAATCTGCAAGAAATGTATTAATTGATAAGGATTCTACTTCTCCAATTGATACGCTGACTGGCTCTGGGTCTGTTACTGAAAAACTAAACTCACCAATCATATATCCTCGAAATGCATTATAGCTTATTGTTGCTTTCGCAGGCACCGTAATAGAAACTAATTTTCTACAATTTCTAAATACGTCTGCTTTTATTGCATTTGTTTTTTCGGAACACACTACTTTTTGTAAATACTGACAATCCTGGAACAATCCCTGACTTACCGTTGTTACACCCTCTGGAATGCTACATTGCTGTATCAATGTTATTCCAAATGCAAAATTTCCAATGCTCTCCAAAGAATTTGCCTGTCCTAAATCAATTTCTTTCAGACCGTCTTTTTCATCTAGTATATACTGTTCATATCCATGCAATAAGGCATCTAATTTTTTATATTCACAACAACCATAAAAAGCACGTTCCCCTATACTCTTTGTCTTAGACGGGATAATGATTTCCGTAAAACTACGACACTCTTCAAAAGCAGAATTTCCGATACTCACCAATTCTTTTGGCAAAGTATTTTTGCTCAATATCATATTGGCATTGTTTTTAAACGCATTTTCCCCAATGGTTTGAATTGCTTCTGGCAACGTCAGTTTTCTAGAATACACATACTTTTTATAACAAACCTCGCCCTTATTCAGCCAATCCGTCTTATTTAACAATTCACGTTCAGAAATTGAAAACGCATCATTTGGTAAAGCTGTCATTCGCTCAGATAAGGTAATTTTTTCCAAATTATAGCAATCCGCAAATGCACTCTCCCCAATTTCCGTAACGCTATTTGGCAATTCTACGGAAGTTAAGCCAGTATAATTCGTCACATATAACTGATTCGACATACTTTCTCTGACATAATATCCTACATAACCATCCTTCGGTACTAAACTAACTCCTGATTTTAAATTTTCAGAAGTAGACCTTATATTCTTAATATCAGAAATCACGCCTTGCTCTTTATCATATGTATAGCATGTATACTGCGTTCCATCATTAGAATCATACGACACTTCACTTGGCATTGCATATCTTTTTTCCGCAACTATGTACACCAATTCATAACTACTTGGAGAACCCTTTTCCGCATATTGACTCTCTGTTAATTGTGCAGAACGATCCATGTACGTTTCTTTAATTTGTTGATTTCCTTCTTCATCTTTCGTATAGATCAAATATTCTCCTACCGTAGCATTTTCCGCAGGTCTCTCATTGTAAATTTTAGATTTTTCTACATAACGGGCATGGTACGCCACATTCTGTATTGTTTTTGCCACACTACATCCTTTAAACGCTTTACTCCCAATCTTTTGTAATGTATCTGGAAATGTAATAGCGGATAACTGCATACAATCTTCAAAAGCACTATCACCAATACTTTGCAACTGCGAAGGCAACGTAATGTTTCTTAAATTCGTAAAACCTGAAAATAGACTATTCGCAATAGCTGTTACACTTTTTCCCATATAAATATTTTTTACATTTACCTGCTTATCAAAAGCATGTTCCTCTATATCTGTCACACAATCTGGAACATAAATAGATTGTAAACCATTGGAAATAGCTAAATTTCCATAAATATCTTCCTGATTATAATTGCTTGGCAACACATAAGTGAATGCATTTTTCTTTATTGTTTTTAATTTGGTTAATTTCTTTAAGAAATCTGTATCAGACAGACTATTACATCCTCTAAATGCACTATCTTCAATACTAGATAAAATACTGTTTTCTGCATCTCTTATTTCTACCTGTGTAAGTCCGCTACATCCTTCAAAAACGCCTTCCTGTAAGACAGATATGCCTTTTGACAAACTAACCTTTTTCAAACTCGAACAATTCCAAAATGCGTGGGTTTCAATTCCCCCTTCTTCTACATCATCACCAGTACCCATTACAGAGTCTGGAATAGAAATTTCTCTTATGGACGATGCTTCAAACGCATTACTTTTTATCAATTTCAAAGAAGTCGGCAATGTAATTGCTTGTATTCCACTTCCTGCAAATGCGTTGTTTCCAATTGTAACTAAACTGGTGCATTTTGATAAATCAATTCCACTCAAATTAAATGTACCAAGAAAAGCGGTCTGTCCAATTTCAGTGACCGTAGTTGGTATTGTAATCGTTTTGATACCAGTGGATGCACAAAAAGATGCCGGTATCTTTTTGATTCCTTCTGGTAAACTTACCGTCTCCAAAGCTGAACATCCCTCAAACACAGAAGCACCTAGGGATACATTTCCATTTGTAATTTCTACTCTTTTTAAGGAAGTACAACCACCAAATGCTCCCTTTCCAATTACATTTACACCTGCCGGAATATTAATCGTATCCAGACTGGTACATGCATCAAAGGCAGATTCTTCTATATTTGTCACCGTTTCAGGCAATTCAATGGTTTTCAATTTATTACAGTTTCTAAACGCAAACTTTCCAATCTTTGTTAGTCCTGTTGGCAATTCAATTTCCTGCAAACCTTTACAGTTATCAAATTCATAATCATCTATTGCTGTCATTGATACATTGGTAAGTATAATCTTAGAT
>JBNMLH010000018.1:0-61945 GCA_050875145.1 Lachnospiraceae bacterium | reverse complement strand
GGAGGAAAAATGGAGATAACAAGATTAAAACATACATATGGAAAAGATTTTACTCTCGATGTTAAGAATCTTAAAATAGATAATCATGAGATTATAGGTTTAGTTGGAGAAAATGGAGCTGGCAAGACTACTTTAATGTCTATACTTGGAGGGCATTTAAAAGCAAATAAAATAAGTGCTATGGAGATGGAAGAAGGCAAAAGAGTATTGTTTATTCCATCTGAGTTATATTTGTATGAGTTTCTGACGGTAGAAGAATTTTTAAGATTATTTGTTAAATATTCAAAGTGTAATAAAAAGATAGAAGAACTTTTAGAAATATTGGAAATAGAGGACAAAAGGAATAAGGCGATAGAAGAACTGTCATTAGGAATGAAAAAAAAGATTACATTATTACCAATGCTTGTGAATGAATACGACTTAATTATCTTAGACGAGCCGTTCAACAGTATTGATATTAATTATATTTATAACTTAAAAAAGATAATCAGGGAGAAGAGTAAAAGATGTACCTTTCTGATTTCTTCGCACATTATTGATACTCTAAATGACTTATGTAGTAAGGTTGTGGTTATGAAAAATGGTAGTGTAGTGAATGTGATTGAAACGGATAAGCAGACAGGTAAGCTAGAGGAGCAGATCATTGAAAAATATATTAATGTATAGAATAACGCTTTTTCGAGAAAAATTTAGCGTGTATGGAATGGGAAATATTTTGATGTTCTTGTTATTATGTACAGTTGCAATTATTTTTCCAAAGTTTCTTCTGGTAAAAGTGGAACACGTATACTCCTTGAAGTTTTTATTAGCCATTTTAATTTATGGAATAGGGGTTAATTCGCTTTTTGAAAAAAAGGATAGTAAGGAAATTGTACTTATCAGGACATTTTTTAATGAAATAGAAGCAGATAAATATAACTATTTTATGAAAGTAAAAAGATTTCTTACCTATCAAGGTATCTTTTTTTACTTGCTATTTCCATTTAAACTTTCCAATTTATATGCCTTTTGGGGAGTTTTTTTGGTGTTTGAAGTATTAACAGCAATTACCCTAATAGTGGCAAGGGTAAAAGGTTGTGAATTTGCACAGAAAATAAGAGCAATGATAGTAGTTGTGGGTGGAATTATTATAGCAAAAAAAGATTTAATACCTATAAATTTTTTAATCTATCGTTCCAGCTTTTTCTTTTTATTAGTGGGATTGCTTGCACTTTATTGTTCATGGAAAATAGCGAGGATGGATTTAGAGGCAGATGGCAACCAGCATAAAAAAAGATTGATAAAAATAGGCAATATACAGAATAGGGATATTCTTTATTTTGTTAGAACAGGGAAGTATGTTGATCCATTTGTTATGCTTGTTTTATCGGCAGTATCCTCTTTTTATTTTCGTGAAAATAAAGTAGAGCTGTGGATGGCTTTTTTGTCATCTTTATTATATTTGTGTAGTTATATTTATATTGAATTGCTAGACTATGAAAAAAATGCATATTTTCTTTTATACGAAATTGGGAAAATCAATCGGTTAAAATTGGAAAAGATAGCAAATAGTTTGCTTATTTCTATGCCGTATATCGTGTTGTTATTTTTCGTTTATGGATTTCATATTTCTGTTGTGAATATGGTTGGTTACTTTATTGTGGCGATTGCTGTGTTTTTAATGTGTGCATTATTTTTCAGATTTTCTTATGAAAGGAAAAAAGGCGTGAATGCAATAGAGGATAAGGAACAATTAATATTTTATCTTCTTATAGCATTGCTTAGTATTTTTATAGATATATTAGTTTACTATTGTGATAATTTAAAATATTTTTAGATGAGGTGTAAAGTTTGGGTGATACAGTTTTAAAAACAATAAATTTGCAAAAAAGGTACGGAAGACGGGTTGTTCTTGATAATATAAATATTACAATCAATAAAGGAGATATTTATGGACTGATAGGAAAAAATGGTGCTGGAAAAACTACTTTTATGAGAACTTGTTTAGGAATGACAGGAAAAACTTCTGGAGAATGTAAATTCTTTGAAATGGAAGATATCAATGCCGCCAGAAAAAAAGTAGGAACATTGATAGAGTATCCAGCAATTTTTAAAAATGCTTCTGCAAAAAAGAATCTTGAATACTATGCAACGCTTTTTGGGGCAAACCGTAACGAAATTGATGAAATCCTGGATGTAATAGAGCTGAAGGATGTGGCAAAAAGAAAAGTTGGAAAATTTTCTCTTGGAATGAAACAGCGTTTGGGTATTGGAATTGCTATGTTAAGCCATCCAGAATTAATGATACTGGACGAGCCAATTAATGGTCTAGATCCAATGGGAATAAAAAAGATACGAAATCTTATTTTGAAATTAAATAAAGAACAGGGGATAACCTTTTTAATATCAAGCCATTTACTAGACGAATTAGGTAAAATTGCAACGAAGTATGGAATTATCGACAATGGAAGATTAGTTGAAGAACTCTCAGCGGAAGAATTGCTTTTTAAATGTGAGAAAAAAATAGTATTAGAAGTGGAAGAACCAAAAAAGGCAATGGATATACTTAGAAAAAATAATTTTTCTAAAATAATTGCGTCTAATGAAAATGTACTATATTTAGGAGAAGATGGTTCTAAACGAGCGGAATTGGTAAGACTTTTAGTGGGGCATAATATAGGTGTGTTATCTATATACGAACAGAAACAAAGTTTGGAGCAATACTTTGTGGAAAGGATCGATACAGAATGAAAAATATAGTTAAATATGATTTAAAAAAAATGAAAAATAGTAAATTCTTTTATGTTTGTTCATTGTTGGTACTTTTATTGACATGGATTACAGTTGAAAGTCAATATACATATATTTCTTGCATGAAAGAGGGCGTGGTAGCTGTTGTTGCTAATGCTGGTATAGAAATGGTATTGGCAGTGGCGGTTCCTTTGTTTATCTGTGATGATTTTGAAAATGGTGCGGTTCGATTAATTTTAGGAAGAGGATATACAAGAGAAAAATATTGGATTGGGAAATATTGTTCAGCAATTCTTTTGACATGCTATCTGTTTTTGTTGACCGTATTTGGAACAATGGTATTTTTGAATTTAAAGGGCTGTGAAGGAAGTATAACTTTTGGTAGTATAGAAAATTTGATAGCCCAGTGGTTGTTGATGCTTGTGTTGGTATCTTTATTTGTAATGTTTTCTATGCTGTTTAAGAAAAAAGCTGGAGCAATTGCGATTGGAGTATTGCTTCCAAGCGTGGTTGCACTTGTTTTAAGTGGAATAGATATAATATCGCATATGAAATATGAATTAAATGCATTTTGGGTTAGTTCGTTTTTAATAAAATTAGGTGATGTAGGTATTTCCGATATAAGTAGAATGAAAATTGTTTTGGCATCTATTATATATATTGCTGTTTTTGATGTGGTTTCATATGGGGTGGTAAGAAAAATCGATTTATAAAGTAAGAGGGTAGCTGTCGTGCTTATAAACGAATTATGATAAATTGTATAGAAAAATAAATGGCCTGAAAAGTTATGGTAAACTTTTCGGGCTATTTATTTTTGCAATAATACCAGGCTGTTTGACCTTTTCTCTTTGACATCATATAATAAAAATTAAAATAAGGTAACAGAGAAAAGGTGGTGACAGTGGCTTATGTCAATTAAGAAAATAGCGGAACAGGTTGGGGTATCGCCGTCTACGGTTTCCAGAGTTTTAGGTAATCCCAATTATCATTGTTCCTCTGAAAATTTACGTGATAAGATATGGAAAGCAGCGATTGCAATGAACTACACACCGAATCAGGCAGCTAGAAATTTGCGATTGAAAAAAGAAAATGACGAGGAAAAAACATACTATATTAATATACTTATGACGCGTATGGATTTTCAGCAGACAGACCCTTTTTTTTCCGAACTGTTGCGAGTTGTGGAAAGTGAAATACACAAGTATAGCTGTATTCTGACAAAAATATGGTATGAACCATTTTTTTCTAATGATAGAAAATGTTGTGGTATTAAGGCAAAAGAAACTGTTGAGAAACTTTATGCAGAGACTGACGGAAAAAATGACGGTTTGATCATTATAGGTAAATGCAGTCCGGATGCATTGGATTTTTGGACTAAGAAATATAAAAATATTGTATCTATCAACCGTAATTCTACAAACTATCAAGTGGATGAGGTGCTGTGTGATGGAAAGAAAATCGCATCTATTGCGGTAGAACACTTAGTATCTTTAGGACATAAAGAAATCGGTTATGTGGGACAATGCCATAAGGATGCCAGGTATAAAGGTTTTCTAGGTACATTACAGAAATATAATTTAGATGTAAATCCTCATTGGGTTATTGAAGCAGAAGCTATGGAGATGGCAGGATATGAGGCAATGGAGCAATTTGAAAAAATGGAAGAGCAGCCTACAGCGATTTATTGTGCCAACGATATTATTGCAGTTGGATTATTAAAATTTATGAAAAAAGGCAGACGAAGATTTTATACACCATCTGTTATAGCAAGCGATGACATTGAGGCAGCGCAAAATTGCAGTCCTATGTTGACTACGGTTAGTTTGCCAAAGGATGAAATGGGGAAATTTGCATTATTTTTACTTGTAGACCGTATGAAAGGTGGGCATAAAGTAGTAACGAGGTTGGAGCTGGAAGGAAAACTTATGCTTCGAAATAGTTGTACGGTATTGCAAGACAGTAATTGGAGCGATTATTGTATTTGAGTAGCAGCGTATAGATTGAAAGTGTCCAGCCTAAAAGAATATTTTTAGCTAATTTGTATATTCTGACACTTTATGAATGCTTCTGGCGGAACTGTTACATATTAAAAAAAGCCACAATTTGTGTCTGTTTTGGAAAAACAGAAAAGAAATTGGTTTATTGGGGAATTAAGATTGTAAAGGATTATAGTTCCAGTGAAAAGGGAGGCGGTAGTGCCTCCTTTATTGCTATATAGGAAAGTAGAGCGAGTTTCTCTTAACTGGAGCTGATGTGGACTTGTCCACCTTGTTCTGTTATACTAAAAGTAATAGCAGGAAGGAGCGAGTTTATATGGGTGTATATTTTAATCCAAATAATGGAAGTTTTACCAAAGATAGAAATTATAAGATATATATAGATAAAACCGGATTATTGGAGTATTTGAATGAACAGCTTGAAACTCCGAAAAACTGTATTGCAGTAAGCCATGCAAGACGTTTTGGTAAATCCCATGCTGCTGGAATGATTGATGCATATTACAGTCTTGGTTGCAATTCCACCAAGCTTTTTGAAAACACGAACATTGCAAAGTATGCTGATTTTAAGAAGTATATGAACAAATATAATGTAATTCATCTTGACATTTCCTCCTTTTGGGATTTTTACAAAGAAAATCTAGTTGAGAAAATCATGGAATATGTTTACAAGGATTTTAGAAAAGATTTTGGGGAGGAACTGGATTACCAGGATAGTTTTAGTTATGTGTTGATGTCTATTTATCAAAAGACAAACATTCCTTTTGTGATTATTATAGATGAATGGGATTGCGTCATCCGAAACAGCAAGGATAAGGATTTGATTCATAAGTATTTGCAATTCCTTCACTCTCTGTTTAAATCAGAAGAATCAAAATCCTTTTTAGCATTGGCATATATTACTGGTATTTTACCGATTAAGAAGATAGAGGATGAATCTGCACTGAATAATTTTAGAGAGTATACCATGTTAAAATCCAAACCCATTACGGAGTATTATGGATTTACGGAGGAAGAAGTAAGAAATCTTTGTAAGGAACATGATATGGATTTTGAAACAACAAAGGCATGGTACAATGGCTACTTGATAGATGGAAGGCATATGTATAATCCGAATTCGGTAGTGCAAGCCATGATAGATCAGGACTACGAATCCTATTGGAGAAATACTTCGTCTTTTGCATCCATTAATACTTTCATTACTATGAATTATGCAGGACTAAAAGATGATATTTTGACGATGCTGATGGGTAGAAAGGTTCCGGTGAATACGCTCACCTTTCAAAATGATTTTTCTACGATAGCGTCAAAAGATGATGCATTAACGGCACTCATTCATTTGGGATATTTAGGATACGATGCGGACAGGAATAGTGCATATATTCCAAACTATGAAGTTGCGACAGCTTTTAATGCGGCATTACAGATTGGAGCATGGAGTGAAATCGCGAAAACCATTTCCAGATGTGATGAATTACTGATGGCAACCATTGACGGGGAAGCAGAAAAAGTAGCTGAAATCATTGAATTGGCACATGAAACGTATACATCTGTGTTGAATTACAATGATGAAAATTCCTTAAGCTGTGTGCTTACCATGGCATATTTTACCGCACCAGGATATTATGAGATTATTCGGGAACACCCTGCTGGAAAAGGGTATGCGGACTTTATTTTCAAACCAAGAGCTAACGCAGGGTGGAGACCGGCAATGGTAGTGGAACTAAAATACAACCAATCCGCAGATACTGCAATTAAGCAGATTAAGGAGAAACGATACCAAGGAACCTTGTCTGGTTATCATGATAAGATTCTTTTGGTTGGCATCAATTACGACACAGAAGGGAAAGATAAAAAACATCATACTTGTGTGATAGAAGAATATCAGGAGTAATTGAGAAAAACCTAGCTTTTGGAACAAAATGGAGAAAAATATGATTACAAAATATAAGTATAAATCAACGCAACCATATAGTTTGCATGATATGGTAGTGAATAAAATTACTCGCACAAAAGATTCGATTCAGTTGATTTTTGACAAAGGATACGAAAGTACACAAGAGCCTTATCAACAAATAAAGGGAAATATCAATATCCAAGGCGTAGATTTTGATTTTGTATCAGTACTGCTATTAAGTAAAAATGGTAAATATGGAAAGTTTCAGGGATATAAGTTATCTTTAGATAATTTTTTGGAAAAATTCAAAACGTATGCATTTGAAATTGTAGATGAGTTATATGGATATAATATGGTAGAATATAGTGGATTTCTATCCACGCCGGATTGTGAGGATTTTATGGAATTGTCCTTATCGATTTATCATTTTGGAGATATTGTATACGAAACAGAAGAAGAGATATAAAACTTTTATAGTGTTATGAGCAAGTAGTGTAACAGTTCAGCCGGGGTCATTCATAAAGTGCCATAATACACAAATTGACTAAAAATATTCTTTTTGGCTGAACTGTTACCAAGTAGCAGAGCGGATTGCGAATATCCGCTTGACAACATAGATAAGGATGAGTTTAGATGGAAATTCAGATACCGGAAAAGGTAGATTTTATTTTAAATTTGCTTCATGAAAATGGATATGAAGCATATGCGGTAGGTGGTTGTGTACGTGATGCTATGCTTGGCAGAGAACCACAGGACTGGGATATTACTACATCTGCACAGCCAGAGCAGGTAAAAGAATTGTTTGAAAGAACAATTGATACAGGAATACAGCATGGAACGGTTACGGTTATGCTTGGCAAAGAGGGATTTGAAGTTACCACATATCGTATTGATGGAGACTATGAGGATGGCAGACATCCCAAAGAGGTTCAATTTACAAATAATTTGCTGGAGGATTTACGTCGCAGAGATTTTACTATCAATGCAATGGCATACAGCAAGGAGACGGGTGTGGTAGATGCCTTTGACGGATTGGAAGACTTGCAGCGACATGTTATAACTTGTGTGGGAGATGCAAGAGAGCGTTTCAGTGAAGATGCACTTCGGATTTTACGGGCGGTACGTTTTGCGGCACAATTAAATTTTTCTATTGAAGAAAAAACGATGGAGGCAATTCGGGAAAAAGCACAGACGCTTGAGAAAATCAGTGCAGAGCGAATACGTGTGGAATTAGATAAATTGTTGTGTTCTGATTATCCCGATCATTTGGTTTTGGCAAAAGAACTGGGAATTACGGCAGTGGTATTACCAGAGTTTGATAAAATGTTGGCTACGCCGCAACAGCATAAGCACCATCAGTATGATGTAGGATTACATTGTATAAAGGCAGTGGAACATGTGCATGCTGTGGCAAGAGAGCAGGGAATTGGGGAAAAAGAATACTCGGTTCTTTCCTGGGCTGCGTTGTTACATGATGTGGGAAAGCCTTTCTGTCTGACTTTGGATGAAGATGGAACAACGCATTTTTATGGACATCCGGCAGTAGGAAAAGAGATGGCAAGGAAGATACTTCGCCGCCTTCGGTTTGATAACTATACCATTGATTTGGCTTGTCGGTTGATACAGTATCATGATGTGACATTTTCTGAGAAAAAAAGTAAGATGCGTAAGCTTATGAATACAATTGGAATAGAATGGATGCCTTATTTGTTTTTATTGATTCAGGGGGATATTTTATCCCAGAGTCTGTATCAGCGAGAGGAAAAATTAGCTACATTAGCTTGTGCAAAGAAGTTGTATCAGGAGGTTTTAGATGCCGAGGAATGTGTAAATCTGAAAATGCTTGCAATCAACGGAAGTGATTTGCTGAAGGAGGGGTTCCAAAAAGGAAAAAGTATGGGAGAAATTCTGCAATATCTATTGGACTATGTAATTGAAAATCCGGAAAAAAATGAAAGGCAGATGTTACTTCAAATTGCAAATGATAAATTTAAGCATTACAAGAGTTAGAGTGTGGAAAAATGGTAATGGTATCGGTAAAATAGAGACTTTGATACCTTGATGAAAAGAGGTTGTGATAGTTGCAGGGAATTACAATTATCACACCTCTTTTTTGCATGAAGCAATACTTTTCTTCATAGAATAGAGAGACAAACGGTTTCGTGAATAAGCACGAAGAGAGATTATGGAGGTAGAGTATGGACGACAAAATCAAGGAAGTAGTGGAACAGTATGAGTTGAATATCAAAAATGTATATAGGGTGCGAGGCGCATATATTCTGGATACCGGGGAGGGACTGCGTATATTGAGAGAATTTCGCAGTACATCACAAAAAGCAGAATTTGCTCAACTGGTCAAGGAAAGTCTGCGGGAACAGGGATACATATATACAGATTTATATTTGCGAAATCGGGAGGGAAACCTAATCACAGAAAATGTAATGGGAAACCAGTATGTGTTAAAACATTGGTTTATGGGAGAGGAATGTGATTTAAAATCCAAAGAACAGGTGGCAGGTGCTGCGGAGAATCTGGCAAAACTTCATATCATGATGCGCGGAATTACAACGGAACCTCTGACCTTTCAGGCAGATACCTTTGGAGAGACGTTGATAAAACATAATCGAGAGCTTCGGCGGGTGCGAAGCTATATTCGTGAGAAAAAGCAGCGCAATGAATTTGAGTTGCTGTTTTTATCTATCTTTTCTGAATTTTATCAGGAAGCAGAGGATGCGGAAAGTATGTTGAGTGATATAGAGGGAGAGGGACTGTATCAGGAGCTTAACGAACAACAGACATTATGCCATGGAAGTTATAATTATCATAACGTATTATTTACATCAAACGGCATTGCAACCACCAGTTTTGAACGGACACATTTGCAGTTGCAGGTAATGGATTTGTATGATTTTGTTCGAAAACTTATGGAAAAAAATAATTGGAATCTTTTCTTATTACAAACGGTGCTGGAAAATTATCAGAAGGTTCGTCCTTTGTCGAAAGAGGAGAAAAAATTACTATATATCTGGATGATATATCCAGAAAAATTTTGGAAAATTACAAACTTTTATTATAATAGTAAAAAAACGTGGATGTCGGGAAAAAATATCGAGAAGTTGCAAGGGCTACAGCAACAGAAAAAACAAAGAATGAATCTGTTGGAAAAAGTGCCTGAGATTTTGTAGGTTAAAGCAATGAGTTTTTGACTTTTAAATCTATCTATTGTATAATATTGCATGTCCGAGGCGATTGTCTTATGGATGAAAATTATGCAGGTAATTTATGCAATATGATGGGAGAAAATGGCACAATAAGGCTGGGGTGAAAATGAAGAAACAAAAGTATAGTTTTTTGGTGTTTTTTGCAATGCTTGCGATGATGCCATTCTTGCTTGTGGGCTGTCAGGGCAAGACAAGTAATGTACAGCAGAAAACAGCAAATAATGCAAGTGACAGTAGTGTGGAGCAGACGGCTGTTGCAGTAGTAAAGCAGGTTGATGCAGATGCAGGCACAGTGGTATTGCGTGATACAGATACACAGGAAGAACAGACCTTTTCCTACAATGGAGCTACAACAGTTTATAGCAAAAATAGCGTAGCAATGGTTATGACACAGCTTTCCTGCGGTGAAATTGTAGAAGTAAGCTATGATGGTGCTAAGAATTTGTTGACAAACGTGCAGATTTCAAAAGATGCATGGGAATATTGTGATGTAAAGGGTGCCGATATTGACCGTACAGATAATGATATTGTTGTAACAGGGAGAAAATATCAGTATGACAACACAGTTTCGGTGTTTTGCGGACAGCAGAGTGCTACACTGATGGATTTAAATGAACAGGATGAGATTACCATTAAAGGAATCGGTACAAAGGTGCAATCTTTTCAGATTACCAAAGGACATGGATTTCTTCGTCTTGCTGGACAGGATGCATTTATTGGTGGAACGATTGAAGTAGATCAGAGTATTTTTTTGAATGTGCAGGATGATATGCTGATTACGGTAGGTGAGGGAGAACATACAGTAGTTCTTCGTAATGGAAAACTGGAAGCAGTAGAGAATGTCACAGTAGAGAAGGATCAAGAAGTATTGCTGGATTTAAGCGAATATGAACCATTGGAGGAGAAGGAAGGAAAAGTAAAATTTGTTGTTACACCTTCTGGAGCTGCTTTATATATTAATGGAAAGCAACGCAATACAAATCAGGTCATTACCTTAGCTTATGGAAATTATAATGTAACAGTAAGAGCAGATGGTTATGAAGATTATACCGGCATTTTACATGTACAGAAGAGTGCGGGAGCATATCAGACCATTTATGTAGACTTGGTGGAAGAAAAAGAGGAAGTACAAAAGACCAAGACACCAACTGTTACACCATCGGTTTCAGCAGGAACAGATCAGAAAAATCAGACAGATGCTACAGCCATTGTAGTTACAAAAGCACCAGAGGTAACACAGGCACCGGATGAACAGCATACGATTACAGTGAAAGCACCGATTGGAGCTTCTGTGTATGTAAATGGTATTTATCAGGGAGTTGCACCGATTACTTTTTCAAAGGTGCTGGGGAATGCTACGATAACCCTTTCAAAAGAAGGTTATGTTACAAGAAGTTATTCCGTCAATATAGCGGATGACGGTAAAGATGTGAATTATAGCTTTGCTGCATTGATAGCAGAGTAAATATAAGAAAGAAAATTTTAGGAGGAATACGAATGGAATACAAGAGCATTTATGAATCATGGTTAGAGAACCCATATTTTGATGAAGCGACTAAGAAAGAATTGGAAGCAATCAAAAACGATGAAAACGAAATCAAGGAACGTTTTTACAAAGACCTTGAGTTTGGTACAGCAGGCTTGCGTGGTATTATTGGTGCCGGAACAAATCGTATGAATGTATATACGGTTCGTAAGGCAACACAAGGACTTGCAAATTATATTAATAAGAAGGGCTTCGGCAATCAAGGTGTAGCAATTGCATTTGATTCCCGTCGTATGTCTCCTGAATTTGCGGATGAAGCTGCATTATGTCTTGCTGCAAATGGTATTAAGGCATATGTGTTTGAATCACTTAGACCAACTCCTGAATTATCCTTTGCAGTTCGCGAATTAAAGTGTATTGCGGGTATTAACATTACAGCCAGCCACAATCCACCAGAATATAACGGTTATAAAGTATATTGGGAAGATGGTGCACAGATTACACCACCTCATGATGGTGGTATCATGGCTGAAGTAAAAGCCGTAACAGATTACAATACAGTAAAGACGATGGATAAGGCAGAAGCACAGGCGAAAGGTTTATATGAGACAATCGGTGCTACTATTGATGACAAATACATGGAGGCATTAAAGAAACAGGTTATTCACTGGGATAGTATCAAAGAAGCACAGAAAGACCTTAAAATTGTTTATACACCACTTCATGGAACAGGTAATATTCCAGCAAGACGTGTATTAAAGGAAATAGGTTTTGAAAATGTATATGTGGTACCAGAGCAGGAATTGCCAGATGGTGAATTTCCAACTGTAAGTTATCCAAACCCAGAAGCAGCGGAAGCATTTGAATTGGCATTGAAGCTTGCAAAGGAAAAGGATGCAGATTTAGTATTGGCAACAGACCCGGATGCAGACCGTTTAGGTGTATATGTTAAAGATACAAAGTCTGGTGAATATATTACATTGACAGGTAATATGTCTGGTTGTCTTTTGGCAGATTATGAAATCAGTCAGAGAAAAGAAAAAGACGGAAAGCTTCCTGAAGATGGTGCTTTAATTAAGACAATTGTAACTTCTAATATGGCAGATGCAATTGCAAAATATTATGATGTGAAATTAATCGAAGTATTGACTGGTTTCAAGTTTATTGGACAACAGATTTTAGGATTTGAGAACTCAGGAAAGGGAACTTACCTGTTTGGTTTCGAGGAAAGTTACGGATGCTTGATTGGAACACATGCAAGAGACAAGGATGCGATTGTGGCTACTATGGCACTTTGTGAAGCAGCAGCATACTACAAGACAAAGAATATGACATTGTGGGATGCTATGATTGCAATGTATGAAAAGTATGGTTTCTACAAAGATGGCATTAAGGCAATCGGATTTGAAGGAATTGCAGGATTAGAGAAGATTCAGAGCATCATGACAACACTTAGAGAAAATACACCTGCCGAGATTGGTGGATATAAAGTATTGTCAGCAAGAGATTATCAGGCTGATACCATTAAGGACATGGCAACTGGAGAAGTTACACCTACTGGTCTACCAAACTCAAATGTTCTTTACTATGATATGAGTGACAATGCATGGTTGTGTGCAAGACCTTCAGGAACAGAGCCAAAGATTAAATTCTATTATGGTGTAGTAGGAGAGTCTTTGGAAGATGCAGATGCTAAGTCAGCAGCTATGGCAGATGCCGTTGAAAAGATGATTAATGAGATGTTATAGTTAGGGGTTTTTGAACCTGACATCATGATATAATAATATAGGAATGAAAAAATCACAGGCAGACGTTTACGGGTGTCATGTGGGTTAAAATCCAAACAGATAGCCAAAAGAACTGCCACGTTTAGTGGTAGTTCTTTTATTAAAGGTAGAAAGTTATAAGGATGAAATGTAGTGAAGTGTAAAGTGAAGCTTGACGAAAAGGCATTGATGAAAGATATGTTGCAATGCGACAAGGGAGAAATGATGAATGGATTTACCAGCGTATAGAGATGAAACACAGGAATGGAATCATGCTTTGCTCTTGTATGATTCTGCATTGAAAGAGATTGATACAAAATTACAGATTTTGAGTAATGAATTTAAACTAGAACATAAATACAATCCCATTGAGCATATTACTTCCCGTATCAAATCTATGGAAAGTATTGCCAAAAAGATACGCAAAGATGGAAGAGAACTTACCGTAGAAAATATTGTTCGTTATGTAAATGATGTTGCGGGCATCCGCGTAATTTGTTCCTTTACATCTGATATTTATCGTATAGCGGATGCGATTGCAAAACAGTCGGATGTGAAAGTGTTAAAGGTCAAGGATTTTATTGTAAATCCTAAACCTAATGGATATCGGAGTTATCATATGATTGTGGCAATTCCTATTTTTTTATCTGACAAGGTGACGGATACAAAGGTGGAAATTCAAATACGGACAATTGCCATGGATTTTTGGGCAAGTTTGGAACATAAAATATATTATAAATTTGAAGGAAATGCGCCTGAACATATTCGGGAGGAGTTGCGAGCCTGTTCGGAGATTACTGCAACGTTGGATAAGCGTATGCATGAATTGAATGAAGAAGTAAAACATATTAGTAATCCAAATGGATATGTAGATTATACATATTATAGTACAGGGATGATTAAAGAAGAATATTATGGAACATTGGCAGATGATGTGGCGGAAACTGCCGCAGAAGAAGAGATAAAACAGGATTTGCAAGAAATAATAGACAATCCATTTGCACTGCGATAGCACAATAATGTGAAATGGGTGGATTGTTGTAAAAAAGATAAGACTGCATGGATTAGTGATAGGCTAGTCCATGCGGTCTTATCTTTTTTATAGGAAAGTGCGTCCTATAGAGTGCTGACGTGGAATTGTCCACTTTGTTTTTTGTTAGAAAAATTGCTCCTTTAGCTTACTGTGATTTTTACTTTTTTAGTAATGCTACTACCATCGGTTGTTTTTACAGAAATGGTACATTTGCCTTTTTGAATACCAGTTACTTTTCCAGAGGAAGTAACAGTAGCAATTTTTTTGTTGCTAGAAACATATTTCAGGCTTTTATTTGTAGCGTTAGAAGGAGAAACTGTGGCATAAATTTTAGCCGATTTTCCTTTCTTTATAGAAAATGATGCCTTTTTAAATGTTATTTTTTTAACAAGAATCTTCTTTTGCTTAACGGTTATCTTTTTTGAAGCCTTGTAAATGCCGTCCGTAGATGTGACTGTAATAGTAACAGTACCCGCTTTTATTCCTGTGATAATACCATTTTGTGCAATGGTGGCAATTTTTGTGTTGCTGCTTTTCCACTGGAAAGAAAGGTCGCTGAAAAGTGCCTTCTCTTCTTCTGTAAAGTTGACAGGAACAACCTCGGCGGTTATTTTAGAACCTGTCTTTACAGAACTTGGTGCGGAAATAGAAACTGCTTTTTTAGCAGGCTGTTGTGTAATAGTTGGAACAGGTGTTTTCCCTTTTTGTACGACGATGTAAGTGCCAGAGGCATAAGCATAAAATTGATAATGTTGATTGTCAATTGCTTTTCCCTGACATACGCCATCAATGCTCTTTAAGTTAGGAGTATAATATACAGATACATTTGTAGCGGAATAATTTTCAGGCAGGGAAATGGTTGCTTTTAATGGATGATCATGACTAAAACTAAAATCTGTAACATCAAAGTAAAATCCGTAATAAGTGGTAACATCCGAAATGCTGTCCATGACAGAGGAAAGTTCGGATGTTGTTCGAGGTTTCGCGTTTGGATTTACATGGTGTCCATAGGATTGTCCGGCAAGGTCAATTGTAAGTTTGGATATAAAAGAATTGAAATCCACATAGGTAGATAAATCCATTGTATTTTCATTTTCTTTTTTCTGCCATTTTGCATAAAGTGTCAAGTTGTCTTTAATGCGTTCCGTAGAATAAAACTCGTTTGTAAAGGTTGTATCTGTGAACCATCCGCGAAACCAGTAACCTTGTTTTTGCGGGTTAGATGGAAGCGTGATGGTAGAGCCCGGTGCGATATTGGTAATTGGTGGAGTATAACTTCCGCCGTCATTTTCAAAGGTAATCTGATAAAAGGTTGGTTGTGTGCTTCCAGCGTATGTAACAGTACAACTGGCGGTTTTGCCATTGTAATAGGCCGAAATTGTATATTCGCCAGGGGCTGTAATAGTTAAATCAGAAGAAAATAGATAATCGGAAATAGTCTGTGAGCTACCATTGTCATACATGGCGGTTACTACAAAATCCTTTTGCGATAACGTGACAGGTTCTGTGATTTCCTTGCCAACATACTTCATAAACAATGCGGTGATGGAAGGGGCGGAAGTTGTTTCGGCAGCACATACTACATTATTATTAGAAGGAATTGGTATATCTGAAAGAAAAAAGCAGGCTTCTAATGTCAATATTCCAATTCCAAAACCGCACAGTACCCCCTGTAATAAACTGTGTTTTCGTCTGTTCATAAAATAATTCCCCCTTAAACTTTATAGATTATTATTTCTGTGTGGCTAAACCTGCCACTAGAGTTACTTCATTATTATTATCGACCTATTTGGCACTTAAAATGATTTTTCTGTTAGATATTTTGAGAAAAAAATCATTATTAACTATATTTACATGTAAACTTCTGTGAAAGTAAAACTCCTTGTTTGCGTATTTAAAATATGAATAATTTATGAACATTGAAAAAGTGAGATGTTTTACCGCTGGTGTAGACTATTTTTTCTGTCCATAAAAGCATTTTCGGTTTTTAAATTATTACAAAATGGTTCTTATGCGACAGATTTGGATGGAAAAATTGAGCAAATGCAAAGAAACCCTTATAAAACGCCTCTGAAATAGAAAATATGACGATGCCTGACACAAAAAAATCACAAAAACCGAAAAAGTTTATGCAAAATATAACAAAACGACAGACAAAATATGGAAGTTGACTATAAAAAATAACCAATAGGAAAGAAAAAACGTATTGACAAATATTTAAATTTGCGATACTATATATGTAGTTTTTATGAACAGTATTTTAAGGAATTTGGAGAAAAATGTAAATGAGTAAAAATGTACAGAGCCTCGGCAGAGGGGCAGGAATTTTGCTTCCAATCAGCAGCCTTCCTTCCAAATATGGAATAGGAACGTTCGGACAGGAAGCGTATCGATTTGTAGACCAGTTGGTAGACGCACAACAGACGTTTTGGCAGGTGCTTCCGGTTGGACCAACTAGTTTCGGAGACAGTCCGTACCAATCATTTTCTGCGTTTGCAGGAAATCCATATTTTATCGACTTAGAATATTTGGTACAAGAAGGATTATTGACAAAAGAAGATATAGAGAGCAGAGAGTGGGGAGTAGAACCTTCCGATGTCGCTTATGCTACGATATACAATAATCGTTTTGATGTGCTTAGAATCGCTTATAACAACAGCGAACATAAAGACACCGATGAATATGTAGAATTTTGCGAAAATAATACATATTGGCTTGATGACTATAGTTTTTATATGGCATTAAAGAATAAGTTTGACAATAAATCTTGGAGTGATTGGGACGAGGATATCAAGTTCCGCAAGCAGGATGCGTTAGACAAGTATCAGAAAGAATTACAGGATGATATTGATTTCTGGAAATTCTGTCAGTTCAAATTCTATGCACAGTGGATGGAATTAAAAGAGTATGCCAATGAAAAAGGAATTCAGATTATTGGAGATATTCCACTTTATGTATCTATGGATAGTTCAGATGTGTGGGTACATGGAAGATTATTTGAATTAGATGAGCGTAAAAATCCAATCAATGTCGCAGGAGTACCACCAGATTGTTTCTCAGAGACAGGACAAAGATGGGGAAATCCATTGTATGATTGGGATGCCATGGAAAAGGAAGATTTTACATGGTGGCGCGAGCGTATGAAAGCAAACGCAGCGTTATATGATGTGATTCGTATCGACCACTTTATTGGGGTTGTTCGATATTATAGAATTCCAAGTGAGTGTCCAACTGCTATGGAAGGAGCTTGGAAAAAGGGACCAGGAAAGAAACTTACAGATGCAATTCAAGAATCAATTGGAGAATCAAAGATTATAGCAGAAGATTTAGGATTGGTTGTTCAAAGTGTTCGCGACTTGATGGATGAGACAGGCTGGCCTGGTATGAAGATTATGCAGTTTGCATTTGATGGATCAAATGTAAACAGTAATTTACCTCATACATATACAAACAGCAATGTATTAGTATATGGAGGTACACATGATAATGAAACTTTAGTTGGTTTCTTTGATGGCTTGGAAGAAGAAGATATGGAATATGCTTACAAATATTTAGGTGTATCTTCTAAGAAAGAAGTTCCTCGTGCGGTTATCCGTTCTGCATACGCATCTACAGCAGATGTTGCGATTATGCAGATGCAGGATGTATTAGAATTAGATAATACAGCACGTATGAATTTACCTTCTTCGGTTGGTCAGAACTGGCGATGGAGATTGCTTCCAGGACAGTTCACAGAAGAACATATGGATTGGCTGAAAGAGTTGGCTGAGACATATGGAAGAGAATTGGACAAGCCAGAGATAGAAGAAGAGACAGAGGCTGAAGAAGAGTAAGATGTTATTTTATGGGTGATTATAATATACATAGCGTATATTTATAATAAAAATTATATTTATAAGAAAGAGGTAGAAGGTTATGAAGAAAAGAACAAAACTTGTAGCATTGCTTATGGCTATGGTCCTTGTTATGGGGTCTATGACAGCTTGTGGTGGAGATGATAGTAAGAGTGATAACAACAATACATCATCAGATGACAACAAGAAGACAGAAACACAGGACGTAACACTTACAGTATGGGCTCCACAGGAAGATCAGAAAGATTACTCTGATGTAGACAGCAAGTTCGGTGGTAAGAAGTTACTTGAGTACATGTGTGACCAGTTTAACGAAGAACATCCAGAATGGAACATCACATTCAAGTATGCAGTTTGTGGTGAAGACGTTGCAAAGGATGAGGTTACAAAGGACGTTGCAGCAGCAGCAGACGTTTATATGTATGCTGGTGACCAGGTTCAGACATTAGTAGATGCAGGTGCACTTCTTCCAATCGCTGATCAGCAATTAACAGATGTTAAGGAAAACAACGCAGAGAACGCTTTAACTGCTGTAACAGTTGATAACAAGGTATATGGTGTTCCTTATACTCCAAATACATGGTTCTTATACTATGATAAGAGCAAATATTCAGAAGAAGACGTTAAGTCTTTAGATACTATGTTAGCTAAGGATCTTGGAGATTGCAAATATAACTTTGCTATGGACTTAGATAACGGTTGGTATATCGGTGGATTCTTCGCTGCATCAGGAACAAACATTTTTGAAAGAGTTAGCGATTCAGAATGCAAGAGTACAATCAATGATGAAAATGGTTTAGGAGCAGCAAAGGCAATTTTAGCGCTTACTCAGAACAAGAAAGTATTATGCGATAACGATGCTCAGGTTGCTATGTCTAACGCTAAGAAGGGTAACTGTGCTGCATTCTGTAGTGGTACATGGAGTGCTGCTGACGCTAAGAAGGCATATGGTGATAACTATGCAGCAGCTAAGCTTCCTTCTGTTACAATCAATGGTAAAGAAGTTCAGTTGAACTCAGTTGGTAGTTACAAGTATGTTGGTGTAAACCCTAACACAGAAAACGCTCAGGCAGCTCAGGCATTAGCTATTTACTTAGCTTCTGAACAGTGCCAGTTAGACCGTTTCACAGCAAGAGGTGTATCTCCTACATGGTCAGGATTATCTGATCAGGTTAAGGATGACGTTGCTACATCAGCTCAGGCAGAACAGCTTCAGTATATGTACATCACACCACTTGATGCAACATTCAACAACAACTTCTGGACAACATTAGAGTCTCTTAGTAAGGGAATGCTTAACAAAGAAATTACTGACAAGAACTTACAGAAACAGTTAGACCAGGCTGCTAAGAACATGGTTACAGATATTACTAAGAAGTAATTATTTGATTATATTCTTTTAAATTAAATCTTTATTAGTAATTTCCCTACTCGTGAGGGTAGGGAAATTACTTTGTAAAGATAAAGGTCTTTGCACATAGTGTGGAGCAACATTCAAAAATGAGATGTTTCGTCTACACTTAGGCCACTGTGGTTGAGTATAAACGAAACATCTTATTAGAAGGTAAGGAGGAAACAACAGAAATGAAAAAGCTTTTTGATGGAATTAAACAAGGCTTTAAAAATGTATTTGGTCTGTTAAAGGATGCATGGGAATATGGAGATGTATGGACCAGACTTTCATTCCTTGTTTTAGGTGCTGGTAATCTTGCAAGAAAACAGCTTGTCAAGGGTATTGTTTATCTTGCAATGGAAATTGGCTTTATTTTTTACATGATTATGTTTGGTGTAACTGCATTGAGCCACTTTGATGATTTGGGAACCAAAGAACAGGGTATGGCATACAATGAAGCCACTGGTGTATATGAAACAGCAAAGGGAGATAACTCCATGTTGTTGTTACTGGCAGCAGTAGTTGCAGTCTTTGTTATTGTATTCTTTGTTATCATGTGGTACAAAAACATAAAGAGTGCATATCGCACACAGTTAAACAAAGAGATGGGTGTTAAGAATAATACATTTAAAGAAGATTTTGCAGATTATCTTGACTCAAAATTACACTTTACAATGTTATTTATTCCTGTTATGAGTGTGCTGGTATTTAACATTTTACCACTGGTCTATATGATTTTGATTGCATTTACGAACTTTGATAGAACGCACCAGCCACCAGGAAACTTATTTGACTGGGTAGGTTTTAGGAATTTCCAGATTATGTTAAATTTTGACGGTATTATTGGACGGACATTCTGGCCAATATTGGGATGGACTTTTGTATGGGCAATCTTTGCTACATTCCTTAACTACATCTTTGGTATGTTGCTTGCTATTATTATTAACCGCAAAGGAACCAGATTTAAAGGTATGTGGAGAACATTCTTCGTACTTACAATTGCTATTCCACAGTTTGTATCTTTACTGTTAATGCGTCAGATGTTAGATGAAAGTGGACCTTTGAATGGTACTTTGATAAACTTAGGTTTGATTGATCAACCAATCTTATTCTTATCAAGTAAAACATTAGCAAGAATAACTGTTATCGTAATTAACCTTTGGATAGGTATGCCTTATACAATGTTGACAACAACAGGTATTTTACAGAATATTCCTTCCGATTTATATGAATCTGCAAAGGTGGATGGTGCAAACGCTGTTACTATTTTCTGGAAGATTACACTTCCATATATGTTGTTTGTAACAACACCAAAGTTGATTACAGATTTTGTTGGTAATATCAACAACTTCAACGTTATCTTCTTCTTGTCGGATGGTGGACCAAAGACGACCAAGTATTATCAGGCTGGTTATACAGACTTGTTGGTAACATGGTTGTATCATTTGACAGTAGATTCTAAGGATTACTGTTATGCATCTGTAATTGGTATTTTCGTATTTATCATATCAGCCGTATTGTCATTGGTTACATACAGAAATACTGCATCATATAAGGACGAGGAGGGATTCTCATAATGCAAAAGCAAGAAACAGGTTCCATGAAGAGAAATCGCTTCATTGGAAATACAATTGTGCATGTTGTTTTAACAATATTATCTATTATTTGGTTGTTCCCTGTAGTATGGATTGTATTAGCATCTTTTAATGCAAATCCAGATCCAGGTTCAAGTAACTTTTTCCCAACTTCATTTGGGTTACAGAACTATATTAAATTGTTTACAGAGACAGATCAGTTCTATTTTGTAAAATGGTTTGGAAATACATTTTTAGTAGCTGTAGGTACATGTTTATTATCCACATTTTATGTATTATGTGTTTCTTACACATTATCAAGGCTTAGATTTAATGCACGTAAGAAATTAATGAATATTGGTTTGATTTTGAACATGTTCCCAGGTTTCATGTCAATGATTGCTGTATACTATATCTTAAAAGGAATCGGTTTCTCAACATCATTGATTTCTTTAGTGTTTGTATACTCAGCAGGACAGGCATTACAGTATCATATTGCCAAGGGATTCTTTGATACGATTCCTAGAGCGGTTGATGAAGCTGCTTGGATTGATGGTGCTACCAGATTCCAGGTATTTTATAAGATTACAATTCCATTGTCTAAGCCAATTTTGATTTATACGGTATTGACATCATTTATGGCTCCATGGATTGACTTTATCTTTGCTAAGGTTATCCTTGGTACAAACTACAATAAATATACCGTTGCTATTGGTATGTGGACAATGATGCAGAAAGAGTACATTCAGACTTGGTATGGTCGATTTACTGCGGCTGCCGTAGTCGTATCTATTCCAATTTCATTGTTATTCTTATTCATGCAGAAATACTATGTAGAAGGTATGTCCGCAGGTGCTGTAAAGGGTTAATGAATATGGTTTGCCTTTTGGCAATATTTATAAAGGGGCTGTTGTATGGAGGCATACAGCAGTTCTTTTTTTGCAAAATAAATAAAGGGGGAAGGTTATGAAACACTGGAAAACAATTGGAAAACGTTTTTTGGCATGTAGTATGGTGCTGGTATTGCTAAGTGGATGTGGAAAAGGAGGCACCAATACAAAGAAGCAGGAGGATACCAATAGAAAAAACACATATAAATATGAGCAGGAATTGGCAATGATTGATGATAATACAAGAAACTATTATGAAATTTTTGTCTATTCCTTCTATGATAGTGATGGAGATGGTATCGGTGACTTAAATGGTGTGACAAAAAAATTAGATTATATACAGGATATGGGATTTAACGGTATTTGGTTAATGCCAATTATGCCATCACCAACCTACCATAAGTATGATACGACAGATTACTGTAATATTGATGAACAATATGGTACACTGGATGATTTTAAAAAGTTGCTGGAGGAGTGTCACAAACGTGATATTCATGTTATTATTGACTTTATGATGAATCATACATCTACACAACATCCATGGTTTCAATCAGCCACTCAATATTTAGAGGGCTTAAAAAAGAATGAAAAACCATCGAAAAAGGATTGTTCATATTATGCGTATTACAACTTTATTCCAAAGGATGAAGTTACCAGTCAGACATATTATCAGGTGGGTTCTACAGACTGGTATTATGAGGGACAGTTTTGGGAAGGAATGCCTGACTTAAATCTGAAAAATAGGACAGTTCAGAAGGAATTAGAAAAAGCGGCTAAGTTCTGGTTGGATTTGGGTGTTGATGGGTTCCGACTGGATGGCGTAAAATTCTTCACCAACGGGGATGAAAGTAATATTAAAATACTAAAGTGGTTTAATGATTATGTAAAATCCCAAAAAGAGGATGCATATATTGTTAGCGAAGTATGGGACAATTATAATGTGGCATCTGCATATTTAAAGAGTGGAATTGACAGTACCTTTGACTTTAGCTTTGGACAGGCAACAGGAGTCATCGTTTCTATGGTGAGACAAAGTCAGACAAAGGATGTAGGGCAGAGTTTTGCCAATGCGATGTTGAATATTCAGGATTTGACAAAAGAAGCGAATCCAAAAGCAACGGTAGCGGAATTCTTGACGAATCACGATACGGGGCGAATGGCAAATATTCTTGTGTCAGATGAAAAGATAAAAATGGCATATGCATTAGAACTTTTTATGAGTGGAAATGCATTTGTATACTATGGAGAGGAAATTGCACTCACTGGGGCTGGAAAGGATGAAAATTTCCGTTCCCCTATGTATTGGTCTGCCACAGATAAAACAGGCATGACAGATGGACCTGCAGATATGGATGAAATTGAAAATCGTTTTCCGTCTGTGGAGGAACAACAGACAGATGAAAATTCCATTTTAAATTTTATAAAACGATGCCTTCGTCTGCGAAATGAAAATCCAGAGATAGCCAGAGGTGAGATGGCTTTGATTCCAGAGGTAAAGGACGAGTCAATTTGTGCAATTACAAAGGAATATAAAGACAGTAAACTTGTGATGCTTTATAATATGTCTACAGAAGAGAAGAAAGTAACAGTTAGCAAGGATACGTATAAGTATCAGGGAATTCGTGGATATGCCAGTACAGATGGCAGTGAAGTCACTTTGTCTGAGGAAACGGTAACATTGCCACCGTATTCTGTTGCAATATTGAAATAGAGGATTTGATAAAATGAAATTGGTAATTCAAAGAGTGACGCAGGCTTCTGTAGAAATAGCAGGAGAGTGCGTGGGGAAAATTGGAAAAGGCTACATGGTTTTGTTTGGAGCTGGAGCAGGTGATACAAAAGAAGTCGCAGACAAGTTGTTTGACAAGATGATTAAACTTCGCATTTTTCAAGATGAAGATGGAAAGACAAATAAATCAATTGCAGATGTGGGTGGAGAGCTGCTCATCGTATCTCAGTTTACTTTGTATGCAAATTGCAAAAAGGGGAATCGACCAAGTTTTATGGATGCAGGAAAACCACAGGAGGCAGAAGAACTTTATGAATATTTCCTAAAATTGGCAAAAGAGAAGTATGGAAGTTGTCAGCATGGAGAGTTTGGCGCAGATATGCAGGTGAGTCTCTGCAATGACGGACCATTTACAATTATTTTAGATTCGGAAACACTTTAACCGAATCAACTGCGAAGCAGTTATTTGGTTATGAGCAAGTAGCGAAGCGGATTGTGAATATCCGTTTGACTAAAGGAAAGGAAGAGAACCATGTCTTATACGGCGTTATATCGAAAATTTCGTCCAACCGAGTTTGAGGATGTAAAAGGGCAGGAGCATATTGTGCGTACCCTCCGCAATCAGATTCGTGCAGGTAGGATTGGACATGCATTTTTGTTTTGTGGTACAAGAGGAACGGGTAAGACAACCATTGCTAAGATATTAGCAAAGGCAGTGAATTGTGAGCATCCCATTGATGGAAGCCCTTGTAATACCTGTGCAACCTGCAAAGCAATCAATGAACAGACGTCCATGAATGTAATTGAGATGGATGCGGCATCAAACAATGGTGTAGATAATATCAGAGAAATTGTAGAAGATGTGCAGTATTCTCCTGCACAGGGAAAGTATAAAGTATATATTATTGATGAGGTGCATATGCTTTCTACTGGTGCATTTAATGCGTTGTTAAAAACATTGGAAGAACCACCAGAATATGTAATTTTTATTTTAGCGACTACAGAGGCACACAAAATACCAATTACGATTTTATCTCGTTGTCAACGTTATGACTTCCGAAGGATTACTATAGATGTAATTGTTGACCGATTAAAAGAGCTATTGATAAAAGAGGATGTGCAGGCAGAGGAGAAGGCAATACGATATATTGCAAAAGCGGGAGATGGTTCTATGCGTGATGCGTTAAGTCTTTTGGACCGCTGTATTGCTTTTTATCTGGGAGAGGAACTGACGTATGATAAAGTGCTTGAGGTATTGGGTGCAGTAGACATAGACATATTTTCAGCTTTGTTTCAACATGTGGCAGAGGGAAATGTAAGTGGTTGTATGGAGATTTTGGAGGAACTGATTACCAGAGGAAGAGAGTTGACGCAGGTTGTAATGGACTTTACCTGGTATCTGCGAAATCTATTGCTCGTAAAGACTTCCAAGCAGGCGAGAGAGGTTGTGGATGTATCATCCGAGCATTTCCCTGTGATGGAAAAAGAAGCAGAAATGGTTGAAGCAGATACTTTGATGCGATATATTCGGGTATTATCAGAATTATCCAATCAAATACGATATGCAACGCAAAAACGTGTGCTTATTGAAGTTGCACTGATTAAGTTATGTAAACCTGCTATGGAAACAAATTATGATTCTATTCTGGATCGTATTCGGGTATTGGAAAAACAGGTAGAAAAAGGAGTTGTTGTAAAACAGCAACCTGTTGTAGAAAATGTACCATCCCAACAAAGCATAGAAAAACAAAAGGAGCCGGAAACAATAGAGGCATTGGAAAAAGCAATCCCAGAGGAGTTACAGGCGGTCGCTAAAAATTGGGACAGAATTTGTGCAAGTATTCCTCCAAGTACTAGGGCATATCTTGCGAATGCAATTCCTTCTGTAGGTGAGGAAAATAGTCTGTTGCTATTGTTTGAAGATGATGTGGCTCGTGGTATGTTTGATACAGAGGAGCATATTAAGGAGGTTAAAACTGCAATTGAACAGCAGTTGCATAAGGAAGTACAGGTATATGCAAAATATATGAAAAATCAAGGCAAAAATGAGGATGCAATTTTGGATTTGAGTAGATTTTCCAAAATGACAATTGAGATTGAAGAGTAAACAGGTTGCTATTTCAGAAAACATATTGTAATATAGTTTTAAGAGATGATAGGTGATTGCAAATTAAAATACTAAGGTTTTGCAATGGTCTATTAGGCGTTGAAAGTGAAAGGAGATAATAATAATGGCAAAAAGAGGTGGATTTTCAGGAATGCCTGGAAATATGGGAAATTTGATGAAACAGGCACAGAAGATGCAGCGTCAGATGGAAGAAAAAACAAAGGAATTTGAGGAAAAGACTTGGCAGGCAAGTGCTGGTGGCGGAATGGTAACCGTAGAGGTAACTGGAAAGAAAGAAATATCTAAGATTACGATTAAGCCAGAGGTGGTAGACCCTGATGATATCGAAACGTTAGAGGATCTTATTATGGCAGCAACCAATGAAGCATATCGTTCTATGGAAGAAGAGACTGCACAGGCAATGGATAACATTACCGGTGGATTGACAAGCAGTTTTGGAAGCGGTTTTCCATTTTAATATTGAAAAATGCCACACAAACCTATTGGTTTGTGTGGCATTTTTTTGCTTTGTAATACCGCGAACATGCTAGAGTTTTGCAGGCAAAACTCCTTGTTTCATATAGGCATTTTGAATGCTTCCTATTTTGCCTGGAAAGAACCACATTCGGTATCTTCACAGGTGCAAGTGTTACAATCACATTTGCCTACATTGATTTTCTCCAAGGTACAATAATTTTCCCCTGAAGCATGATGCATACATTCGTTTACGGAACATGCGATACAGTGATTTGAACCCATAATGTTACCTCCTTAAAAAATTTTCTATGATTAATGCTTTCTCTAATCAGAGAAAACAAGAAAAAAGAAACAGATTTGTTCGTTTTCCTTAGTGTCTTAATCTTTAGGGCTATGAAGTCCTAATTATGATGATTAAGGCTTTGAAAGGAAAAGAACAAACTGTAATAGTAGTATGTGTGTTTTGAAAAAATTTATTCTATTCATTTTTAAAAATGCAACTTTTTAGTCAAGTTGCATATTCTGGTATTTTACGAATGATACCTTCTGAATAGTTACAAAATATGATATAATGAAAAGATGGCAATAAGAATTTTGAATGTCCGATTATTGTTTAGAAGAGTTGGGCTGGAAAGAAGTGATTATCTATTATGGCATTAACGGAAGATTTGATAAAGCATCATACAACAGCGGCAGCATTTCGGAAGGGAAAGCAGTTAGCGTCAAAAAATGCTGTGGAAGAGTTGCTGATTGAGAGGGATGAACAGGAGCAGATACAATATTTAAATGGAAAAGTTTCGGGAAATGTAGAGCAATATTACAATGTGTCGATAGATTTTGATGAAAAGAGACAGGAAATTATAGCTACTCATTGTGAATGTGAAGCGTATCGGAGTATTCCCGGTTATTGTAAGCATATTGTTGCTTTATCTCTTGTAGCAATGGAACAGGAAAAGAAGCAGGAAAAAGAAAATTATCCTGTTGTAAATGATTTTATTGAATTTTTGGAAGATGTTGAAAAGATTCAAAATAAAAAGAAGTCGGAGACAAAAGAACAGCAACTTCGCAGATTGCTTGGCATAGGAACTGTAAAAAAGGGAATGGGAGTTCCGAAACAGCAATCAGATAGTACGATAATAAAGATGTTGGATCGGTTGGCAAAGAATGTACAGGATCAGGTTTATTATGGAAAAGAAAGGCAGGAAAAGATAGAAATTGAACCACATCTTTATCGAGAAAATGGATATGGTTCTTTGTGTGTATCTTTTCGGATTGGTGGAAAGAAAAAGTATGTATTGAAGTCTTTGGAGGAATTTGTGGAACTGATGGAATCCAGAGAGTATTTTTCCTATGGCAAAAATCTTTCTTTTGTTCATGCCAGAGAAAATTTTGTACAGACATCCCTTCCATTATTAGATTTTATTATAGGTTATGTAAATCTGAAAGGAAAAGGACAGCGGAGAAGTTTTTACTATGGACCTGCCACGAAAGAGATTCCATTAAATGGACTGCTATTTGAGCAATTGTTTCTTGCTATAGAAGCCAGTGCAGAATTACGGGGAGTCCAATGGAACGGCATGAGCTATGAGACTATTTTGGGTGCAACAAAGGGAGAGAATTTTTACTTACAAAGAAAAAATCCAGATTTGGAGCTTCAATTAGAAAAGACTGAGGGAGGAGCGTATCTGGAATTTCCTGAAATGCAGATTATGTTGGGAACAACCGAGATTTTTATTGTAGACCACAATATGATTTATCATTGTAAAGAGGGACTGTGCAAAGATTTACGAATTATTCTGGAACAATTGGACAAAGGTCGGATGCAAAGCTTGTTTATTGCAGATGAAGATTTGCAGAGTGTCTGTGCATCCATTATGCCAAAGCTTTCCAAGTATTTTCGTGTACGGGAAAAATTTATTGCCATTGAGGAATATCAGCCTCCAGAGGCGGAAATCTTTATGTATCTGGATGATGATAAGGAAATCGGAGTCACTTGTAGAGTAGAGTGTCAGTATGGAAGTCAGAAGTATCGTATTTTTGAAACTACGGATTCTTCGGTATATCGTGATATAGCCAAGGAAGCAGCTTGTATTCAGGTATTAGAACGATATTTTGTGCAGGCGAGAAGAAAGTATTCAGATTTTATGATTCTGGAAGAGGACAAGCTTTATGAATTATTGGCAGAAGGAATTGACGAATTAAACGAAATCGGACATGTGTTTGCAACGGAAGAATTTAAAAAGAATGGCATACGTCAAACGCCAAGCGTGGATTTAGGAGTATCGATTCAAAGCAATCTGTTGGATTTGTCGGTGCAGTCAGAACAACTTCCTTATGCAGAGCTGGACGCAATTCTAAATAGCTATAAATTGCGTAAACGCTATCATCGTTTAAAAGACGGACAGTTTTTGGAATTGGAAGATTCCTCTCTTTCTGTATTGTCAGAGTTGGCAGATGGTCTGGAACTTACGGAAAAAGAGTTGAAAAAGGGGACGATACGACTTCCAAAACATCGTGCTTTGTTTGTGGATGCTGTTTTGCGAGATGCAGGAGAACAGGTACATGTGCATAGAAATCATCTGTTTAAAGATTTGATACGAAATATCAAAAATGTAGAGGACAGTGATTATGAAATTCCGGCACAACAGTATCCGGTTTTGCGTAGTTACCAGAAAAAAGGATATCGTTGGCTGCGAACTATACGTGAATATGGTTTTGGAGGCATTTTGGCGGACGATATGGGTCTGGGTAAGACATTACAGATGATAACGCTGTTTCAGGCAGTAAAAGAGGAATGGCAGCAACAGGGCAAAAAAGAAAATACGATACTGGCATTGGTTGTATGCCCTGCATCGTTAGTCTATAACTGGGAAAGTGAAATAGCGAAATTTGCACCAACCCTTACAACACAAATTATCAGTGGTACTGCAGGAGCAAGAAAACAGATGCTTCAAGAGGGAAAGAATAAAGATGTATGGATTACTTCTTATGATTTGTTAAAGCGAGATTATGAGCAATATCAGGAATGTCATTTTGACATACATGTCATTGATGAGGCACAATATATTAAAAATGCTTCTACGCAGGCTGCAAAGGCAGTAAAAAGCATTTCTTCCAATACGAGAATTGCACTTACGGGTACTCCGATTGAGAACAGACTTAGTGAACTATGGAGTATTTTTGACTTTCTTATGCCTGGTTTATTATTTAGTTATAAACACTTTAAGGAAGAAATTGAGACTGCCATTGTAAATGGTACGAATAAGGATGGGCAGCCGGATACAAAGGCATCCATCCGTTTAAAGAACATGGTACGACCATTTATTCTTAGACGGTTAAAAGAAGATGTGTTGAAAGACCTTCCCAAAAAGATGGAGCATGTAGTATATGCAAAGATGGAAGGAGAACAGCAGAAATTGTATGATGCCAGAGTGCAGATGCTAAAACAGAGTTTGGAAAATCAGACGGATGAGGAATTTAAAAATAATAAAATTCAGATTTTATCTGAACTTACCAGACTTCGTCAGATTTGTTGTGATCCATTGCTTTGCTATGAGGACTACAAGGGGGCTTCTGCTAAATTGTCACTATGCATGGAAATGATTGCAGATGCAGTCGAAAGTGGACATAAGATTTTGATTTTTTCACAGTTTACAACCATGTTGGATCGGATTGGAAAAGAGTTAGAGAAAGAAAAGATTTCTTATTACAAATTAACAGGCTCTACAAAGAAAGAGCAACGGATTGAAATGGCAAACGATTTTAATGAAAATGAAGTGCCTGTATTTTTAATTTCCCTTCGTGCTGGAGGAACGGGGCTTAATCTGGTTGGTGCAGATATGGTAATACATTTTGACCCTTGGTGGAATTTAGCAGCACAAAACCAAGCCACAGACCGCGCACACCGTATAGGACAAAAGCGGGCAGTTACTGTTTTTAAAATGATAGCAGCACAGAGCATAGAAGAAAAGATATTGGCGTTGCAGGAGAAAAAGAAGGATTTGGCAGATCAGATTATTTCGGATGAAGGAATGTCGGAGGGACGACTTACCAGAGAAGATTTGCTTGAAATTTTATAGAGGTATAGGCATGAGAAATGCTTGCGGAAAACGTACCATAAAAAATAATAGAAAAAGGATGACGAGTGATGGATTATTATAGTGGACAAATTAGCAAATTGATAGAAGAATTATCTAAATTGCCGGGAATTGGAGCAAAGTCTGCCCAGCGTTTGGCATTCCACATTATTAACCTTCCAAAGGAACAAGTGGAAGAATTGTCAAAGACAATTATGGACGCAAAAAATACAGTACGTTACTGTAAAAATTGTTATACGCTGACAGATGATGAATTATGTCCGATTTGTAAAAACAAAGAGAGAAACCATAAAGTAATCATGGTAGTAGAGAATCCCAGGGATTTGGCAGCCTATGAAAAGACACAGAAATTTGATGGGGTATATCATGTGCTCCATGGGGCAATTTCTCCTATGCTTGGAATAGGACCGGGGGATATAAAATTAAAAGAGTTGATTTTACGTTTACAGGGGGATGTGGATGAGGTGATTATTGCCACTAATTCCAGTTTGGAGGGAGAGACTACGGCTATGTATATCAGTAAGCTGATAAAACCAACTGGAATAAAAGTAACGCGAATTGCCAGCGGTGTACCTGTTGGGGGAGATTTGGAATATATAGATGAAGTGACACTTTTGAGAGCCCTTGAGGGACGTACAGAATTATAGTAAAAGCAAGAAAAAGAGCTGTGTAATCAACAGCTCTTTTTCTTCTCAAATCAATGAATATATATAGATTGATAAGAGGGGAGTATTCAAATGTATGAAAAATTCTTGCAATTATTATTATAGGGGGGAGTTGTGGAGAGAGTGTGTACAAACTCTAAAAAAAAAATTGTAAATATAAAAAAAGTATAAATTTTAGAGATTGTCAATAATTATGCTTATAAAAGAGTCACTTTTTTTCAGTTCTATTCACATTATATACAAAAAATAAAGTTTGCGTAAATTCCCGGTAAAAAAGTCTTGTGAAAAATAGGAGATTTGAGTATAATTTAGAAAGCAAATCTAATTGTTTGCTACGGATAAGTTAAGTTAAAAAGATGTAAAGTCATAGCTGGGTATTACCCCTGTTTATGCAAAAAAATTAAGGAGAAGATGAAAGATGAAGAGAGAAATCTTTGATAAGATGAAAACAGTATTTCAGAAGATGTTTTCAAAAAGAGAAGAGAAACAACACTCAGAAAAATATTTGAAAACAGTTGCTTTTTTAAATCGTTATTCCCTATTGTTTCATATGTTGATATCGTGTGCCATTGTATTTGGCGTAGAGCTGGTTTCTCGTAGGGGATTCATTTCTGCATGTAGATTTGTAGATTTGCATACGATGGCATTTTTGTACAATGCATTTATTGTATTTTGCTCGTTGACGTTAGTCTATTTATTCCGTAGAAGAGCATTTTTCCGTTTTATTACTGCGGGATTTTGGATGTTCCTTGGAATTGTAAATGGCTGTGTATTATCCAATCGTGTGACACCTTTTGGATATACAGATTTAAAGTGTTTGCCTGAATTATTTGCAATGTCAAATAATACAAATTATTTTACACCAAGTCAGATTTCAAGAGTAATATTTGGTGTGGCACTGTTTTTGTTATTCTGTGTCGTTCTATTTATAAAGGGACCAAAATATCAGGGAAAGATTCATAAAGTAGTTGTTCCTGTAGCCATTTGTGTGCTTGTATTAATTGGATTGCCTATTACAACTCAGGCTGCACAAAGCAGTAAAGTTGTTGCTGACTATTTTGCCAATATTGCACAGGGATATGAAAACTACGGATTTATTTATGGTTTCTCTTGCAGTGTTATGGATAGAGGAATGAGTAAACCAGCCGAATATTCAGAAGAGACGATTCAGAACATTGTGAAGCAGACTGATGCAAAAAAGAAAACTACAAAGATAAAGAAGAAAAATCAGCCCAATATTATTTGTGTACTTTTGGAATCCTTTTGTGATCCGGAAGAGATTAAATTTTTAAAGACAAATAAGGACCCAATTCCAACTTTTCATGCATTAGAGAAGAAGTATTCGTCAGGATATTGCAAAGTCCCTGTTGTAGGGGCAGGAACTGCAAATACGGAATTTGAGGTACTGACTGGTATGAGTATGGATTATTTTGGCACAGGCGAGTATCCATACAAGACTATTTTAAAGAAGAAATCTTGTGAAAGTGTGGCAGCAGACTTATCTGGCCTAGGTTATGGAACTCATGTGGTACATAATAATGGAGGAAACTTTTATAGTCGTGCAAATGCGTTTTCTAAGATGGGATTTGATACATTTACCAGTAAAGAAATGATGAATATTACCCAGTATACTCCAAATGGAAGCTGGGCAACGGATGATATTCTTGTAGGTGAGACTACAAAAGCTATGGATTCTACACCAAATCAGGCTGACTTTACTTATATTATTACGGTAGGAAGCCATGGAGATTATCCGACAGAAGAGGTGATTCAGAATCCTACTTATACAGTGAAGGGCATGGATGATGTAGCAAAGAAGAATCAGTGGACATACTACATCAACCAGCTTAATGAAGTAGATACCTTTATGAAAAGTCTTATAAAAGAAATGAGCAAACGTGATGAGGATACGATTATCGTATTTTTCGGAGATCATTTGCCTACTATGGGATTAGAAGATGAAGACATGGTATCTAAGGATATTTATAAGACAAAATATGTAACTTGGAACAATATGGGACTGAAAAAGAAAGATGCAGATTTATATTCTTATCAGTTGATGGCAAATGTGACAAATAATATTGGTATACATGAAGGAACCATTTTAAATTATCATCAGACAGAAGCAAAAAGTAAAAATCACAAAGCATATTTAGACGGATTGGAAGAACTTCAGTATGATATATTATACGGGAAACGTTATTGTTATAATGGAGAGGATAAATACCCAGCAAGTAATTTGGAGATGGGTGTTCAGGATGTAGTAATTGACAAAGTAGACGATAGTGCATCTGGAAATCGTGTCGTTTTGTGTGGTACAAACTTTACAAAATGGAGTAAGGTTTATGTAAATGGAAAACGGGTTGGAACGACCTATATCAGTGGTAAGATGCTGACAATCAAGAAGCATGATATTCATGATGGAGATGAAGTTGTAGTAAACCAACTTGGTTCTGGTGAAACGATTTTTAGAAGTTCAAATACAATGATTTATCAAGACCCGGATGTGGTTGAGGAAACACCTTCTGTAACAGATCGAGAGGCAAGGTAGCAAATGTATACATTTAATGGAAGAGTCAGGTATAGTGAAGTAGGTGCAGACGGAGAACTGACGCTAGAGGCGTTAATGGATTATTTTCAGGATTGTGCCACATTTCATTCAGAAGAAGTGGGATTTGGTGTAGAATATCTCATGAAAGAAAAGAAAGGATGGGTATTACTGTCCTGGCAGATTGAGATAAGACGATATCCTAAGTTTGGAGAAAAGATAGCGGTTTCTACAAAAGCCTATGATTTTAAACGGTCTTTTGGCTACCGAAATCTGATGATGCAGGATGAAAATGGAGAATATGTAGCTTTTGCAAATTCCGTATGGTTATACATGGATTTAGAAAAGATGATGCCTGACAGGGTAGAGCAACCACAAGTAGATGCATATACATTAGAGGAGAAGTTCCCTATGGACTATCCACCTACCAAAATTAAATTGCCAGAGGTTTTGGCACAAGAAGGAAAGCCAATAGTGATTGGCAGCCATCAGATTGATACAAATGGACATGTAAATAATGTCGAATATCTTCGCATGGCGTGTGAGGCAGTAGGAAGGGTACCGAAAATTCACAATTTTCGTGCTGAATATAAGAAATCTGCGATGTTGGGAGATACTGTGTATCCAAAGATTTATCGCGAAGATACAAAAGAGACGGTAGCCTTATGTACAGAGGATGGGAAAATTTTTGCTACTATAGAATGGAAACAGTAAAGATTATAAGTGAAATAAAAATGCAATTTTGAAAGGTGCGTATAATAGTTACGCACCTTTTTCTGCACCCTAAATTGTAACAATTTTGTAAGAGAAATGTAAGGATTTTAAATATGCAATAGAGTATTATATAGGAGGGAAAAATAACCCAAATATAAAAGAAAGTTAAGCAGGAGGAAGAAAAATGAGTAAAGAAGAAAAAAAAGGCAAAACAGTTGCAAAAGTAGTATTAGGAATAGGAGTAGCAGCTTGTCTGGTAGGAAATTTGGCGTTGGGTGCATACCAGCTTCGAGAAAGTCAGGTAAACGATAAGAAAATCCTAAAGTATGTAGACAGACAGTTGAAAAAACAGGCAGAGGACGCGGAAAAAGAAAATAGTTATGAGGAGGATGGCTTTGTTGTAGCAGATTCTTATGAGATTCGAAGTACAAAGGCGATTTCGGATGCCTATAAAAATGGTGATGTGTCAAAGCTTTCTGAGCAGGAAAAAACAACAGAAAAACAGGCAAAAGCAATTTTAGAAAAGGTTACAAAAAAATGCAAGACAGATTATGAAAAAGAGCTTGCAGTGTATGAATGGATGTATAAGAATATAGGCAACGATTCTTCTAATACCATTAGTATTTCAAATCGTGCAAGCGATACCTATACACCAGCGGGCGTATTAAACGGTAAAAAAGCAGTTTGTGTAGGATATGCAACTACATTTCGTATGTTTATGGAAATGTTGGGCTTAGAGTGTCATGTAGTACATAATGATTACCATTCCTGGGATTTGGTAAAGTTGGATGATAACCAGTGGTATCATGTAGATATTTATTCGGATGTATCCTCATCTTCTAAATATGCCAATTTCAATATGCCAGATGGGATAGCAGCGTCTGGACATGAGTGGGATAGTTCAGGATTGCCAGAGGCAGTAGGTGTAAAGTATTGTTATCCGGTAAGAAATGCAGTGGAAATAAAGGATTTATACCAGGTGCCATCCAAGCTAAAAAAGGCGATTGCTAAGAAAAAAACTGGTCTTTATTTTAAGTTTAAAAATAAAGTGACAGATAAAGATATGGCATTGGCAGAATCGATGATGAATGATATATCAAATGCACTTGCAATGTCAGATTCGGGAAATCAGGATATTAGCACGCAGGCATACTGGTATGATGATGGCAAGGACAGCTATGTATTAGCTATTTTTATCTCTAATTATTCTGAAACAGCAAATAATAGCACTGATTTAGATGAAAAGTTGGTAAAGAAGATTAGAAAGATTGTTTCAAATACGTTTGGTGTTACATTAACAGATGATACGGAAGACGTTGCCAATGAGGAGGAAGCATTAAGAGAAAAATAAAATGGAGGAATAGAAATGAAGAGAAAAAGTGTAATTGTATTGCTTATGATTTTTGTAGTAGGAGTTGTAGGTTGTGGGAGTAATACAAAAAAGAGCAATATAGATGTAGATGCATTGCAAAAGAAGTTGATGGAGGCAGACACTACGCTGCCTTCCATGAAGCAGATTAGCAGTAAGGATAAAGAGGGCGAATTAAAGTTTACTGCATTGTCTGATGTAGATTATAGTTTAATCGATTCTTATGCGTATGCCTATGCAAAAGATGGAACGGCGGAGGAAATTGCTGTTATTGTTTTAAAAGATGAAGCAGATGCGGCAGAATTGATGGAATCGTTACATACACATTTGGAAAACAGAAAGGGAACGATGCAGGCCTATGCACCAGAGCAGGTTTCAATGGTGGAAAATGCAGTTGTAACCTATCATGGAGCTTGTGTGACATTGATTGTCAGCGAGAGATGTGGTGTGGTACAGCAGGCATTTGACGCATATTTTAAATAGGGGAGAGTCAGATGGTTTTTAGCAGCATTGTTTTTTTATGTATGTTTTTACCAATTGTATGTATTGGTTATTTTCTTTTGCCAAAACAATTGAGAAATATATGGCTTTTAGTGTTTAGTTTAGCTTTTTATGCCTATGGTGAACCAGTCTATATTTGTATTATGGCATTTTCTACCGTATTTGATTATGCAAATGGCAGAATGATTGATTATTGCAAGAGAAAGGGAAAAAGGTGGGCAAAGGCTGTACTCGTGCTTTCTATTGTAGGAAATCTTGGTATGTTAGGATATTTTAAGTATACGGATTTTTTGCTAGGCTCCATAAATCAGATAACAGGAAGTGATTTTTCTCTGTTGTCCTTGGCATTACCCATAGGAATTTCTTTCTATACTTTTCAGACTATGTCATATACGATTGATGTGTATTTAGGAAAGGTGCAATGTCAGAAGAATTTTGTGGACTTTGCTATGTATGTATGCTTTTTCCCACAATTAATTGCAGGACCAATTGTAAAGTATTCCTGTGTGGAACAGCAGTTAAAGAACCGAAAAGTGACCATGGAGATGGTTGCGCAGGGATTTAGTCGTTTTTCTATAGGACTTGGAAAGAAGGTGCTATTAGCAAACCAGGCGGGTGCTTTGTATGAGCAGATAAAAGGATTTCAGAATGGAGATTGGAGTATGGCTGTAGCATGGCTGGGAGCAATCTCTTATATGTTTCAGATATACTTCGATTTTTCAGGGTATTCTGATATGGCAATCGGGCTTGGAAAAATATTTGGTTTTACTTTCCCTGAAAACTTCAAGTATCCCTATGAGGCAAAGAGCATAACGGAGTTTTGGCGGAGATGGCATATGACACTTAGTGGATGGTTTCGGGAGTATGTATATATTCCACTTGGTGGAAATAAAAAAGGATGGAAACGCCAGATTGTTAATTTGTTTATCGTTTGGTTTTTAACCGGATTATGGCATGGTGCAGGATGGAATTTTATTATTTGGGGACTTTACTATTTTTTCTTTTTAATACTGGAAAAGGGAATCTGGAACTTAATGGGAAAAAGAAAGGGAGAGAAGAAGTCTCATGGAAAAATAGTGGGCATATTGGGAAACTTATGGAAACATGGCTATACGTTAGTGGTAGTATGGTTTGGCTGGGTGTTGTTTTGTTGTGAAAAGACGGATGACTTGCTTGTCATGGTAAAAGCAATATTTGGTATAGGAGTTCCTATATGGAGCCCTGCAGGGCAGTATAGCTGGTTAAATGCACTTCCGTTTTTGCTTGTGCTATGTATTGCATCTACCTCATTGCCACAAAAAATTGCAAAACATGTGGTGCCAAATGCGGGTAAGGAGCCAATTTTGTATGTGTACTACTGCCTGTTATTAGTGGCATGTATGGCATTTTTAATTCGGGGAAGCTACAATCCGTTCTTATATTTTAGATTTTAAGGATGGGAGGAAAATATGAAAAAGAAGAGTATTTTGCAGGGCATATATGTAGTAGGTATCATAGTTTGCCTGGCAATATCAGGAATTTATATTTTTGCGGGCAAAACAAAGTATTTTTCTGAACAGGAGAATCGTTACCTTACAACTCTTCCAGAGATTTCATGGAAAGGGATAACGGATGGAAGTGTGCAGGAGCAATTAGATAAGTTTGCAAGTGATCAGTTTCCTTTGCGTAATCAGTGGATGGAGCTTTCTACTACCTTAGAAAAAGGAATGGGAAACAGTTGTATAAATGGAATTTATCTGGGAAAAGATGGATATTATTTGGAACAAGTGTTGAATAGTGATATTTCTCAGACACGTTATGAAAATAACCTTACGATTTTACAGCAGTTTCTTTCTAAAAAAAATGGAAGAAAAGCTGTGATGTTGGTTCCATCCAGAGGATGTATCTTAAAGGATAAGTTGCCGAAATGGGCAGTCATGTATGAGGATGCAGATATGTATGAAAAGGGACATTCCATGTTAAAACACAGTTGGATTGACTTGAGAGCGTATATGCAGCAGGCAGCAAAGGCAAAACAGGTTTATTTCAGGACGGATCACCATTGGACTTTACAAGGGGCATATACGGCTTATACAGTGCTGGAAAAGCAGTGGAAGGGGAAAATAGCACCTTATGAGAGTTTCTCACCGACAGAAGTGAGTAAGGACTTTTTAGGAACTATGTATGCCAGAGTCTTAGAGAAAAATCCACAGAAGGATTGTTTGGAGGTTCCGGAAGCATTACCACAGAATTTAAGGATTACCTGTGATGGAAAAGAACGTCAAAGTATTTATGCAAAAGAAAAATTACAGGGAAACGACAAATATGCGGTATATTTTGGAGGGAATTACGGTATAGTAGAAATGGAAAATCCACAAGCAAAGGCGGGAACTTTGCTTGTGATAAAAGATTCTTTTGCCAATAGTTTTGTACCTTTGCTGACGGAAAATTATAAGAAAATCGTTATGTTAGACCTTCGATACTATAATCAGTCTGTTCAAAAGATTATGGAAGAAAATGCAGGAGCAGATATCCTTATTTTATATGAAATGAGCAACTTCGCAAAAGAGGGAAATTTACATAAATTATTGGACTAGAGAGTTTATTTTAGAGGAAACAAGATTCCTGCACTTTGAATGGTAATATTTTGCATAATCTTTTCTAATTTACAAATACTACTGACAGTAGATTTGTTGCATTTAGAAGGAGGAGAGATTATGAAAGCGACAGGTGTAATAAGACGATTGGATGATCTTGGGAGAATCGTAATTCCAAAGGAGATTAGAAGGACTTTTCGTATCAGAGAAGGCGATCCTATGGAGATTTTTACAAATCGAAATGGGGAAATTATTTTAAAGAAATATTCGCCAATTGGGGATTTAGGAAACTTTGCAGTGCAGTATGCGGAGGCTCTATCAGAAAATACGGGGCATACGGTTTGTATTTTTGATAGGGATCAAATTATTGCTGTCGCAGGCAGTAATCGAAAAGAACTACTGAATCAGCCTATTAGCGGAGAATTGGAAGAGGCAATTGAAAATCGCAGTGTTCTTGTTACGAAGTGGAGAAATGGAGACAATCTTGGAATGCAAGGGGCGGAAAGTGATTATCAAAAACAGGTGATTGCTCCTATTATATGTCAGGGGGATGCGATTGGCGCAGTGGTGCTTTTGGTAAAAACTGGAAGCAAAGACGATAGTGAGACGGAAAAAAAACTGGCATCTACTGCTGCAGATTTCTTAGGAAAGCAAATGGAGGTATAATTTTATAGCTTCAAAAAGTGCTTAAAATGCCGTCAAAACCACTAAATTTAGTAAGAAATGTTGTGCAAATGTGCAATAATGGGATACACTTTTAGATTAATGGCTAAATTTTCTTGACAAATGGGGCATTTCCGTTTATAAATGGATATATGGGTGTTTTGGCAGAGAAGAGGAGAAGCGAAAGCATCAGTTTACTTTCCGTTTGTCCGTAGATAAGACAGGGAAGAGGAAAAGTTGGCGAGGACAAAATGCGAACCTCGTTGAGAAAATTACAATTATTTAGAGGAGGAGTTAATCCATGAACAAAGCAGAATTAGTTGCAGCAATTGCAGAGAAAACAGAATTATCTAAGAAAGATTCAGAGAAGGCATTAAAGGCTTTCATCGATGTAGTAACAGAAGAGTTGACAAAGGGTGAGAAGATTCAGTTAGTTGGCTTCGGTACATTTGAAGTTGCTGAAAGAGCAGCAAGAGAAGGTAGAAATCCTCAGACTGGTGCTACAATGAACATTCCTGCATCTAAGGCACCTAAGTTCAAGGCTGGTAAAGCATTAAAGGATACTATTAACAAGTAAGATTGTATAGTAGTTTTACGAGACCATATGAGGTTTCTGTACATTTGTGCAGAGGCCTCTTTATTTACTCCATGTTTATTCAACTTATGAGGGAGGGCAAGAGTTATGCGTTTAGATAAATTTTTAAAAGTTTCCAGATTGATTAAAAGACGTACTGTAGCCAACGAAGCTTGTGATGCAGGTCGTGTTATGGTGAATGGAAAGGTTGCAAAAGCCTCTGTATCTGTGAAAGCAGGAGACATTCTTGAGATTTCCTTTGGAAATAAAAATGTGAAGGTAGAAATTTTAGATGTGGCTGAAACAGTCAAAAAAGATGACGCAAAGGAATTGTATAAATATCTTTAAATGTATTCACAGGCGGTCCCTTGTTTGTTATTGACAGGTCAGATTGTGTAGGTGATAGTAATAAATGGATATATCTCTTGTATGAGCAATATATCCATGTCTTATTTATTCTGTACTAAATGGTTTATTTCATTTAGTATCTCTCTATATTCGTGTTTAAGCTATGCTTTGGTGGTTCATTAAGCTTGGCTTTTCAATAGAAAATCTAGTGTTTTTGTTCTAAAAAATAAAACATCCGGCATATATTTTAGTTAGTTATAGGAAATAGCAAAGCAAAATAAGAACATGCGCTTTGACTTTTGCCTGCAGGGAGGAGTTTTGTTATGGAAGAAAGACAGTCAGCGGATGGAAAAAATCATAAGATTGTAATACATAATCGGCATACGGTACTTTTGACTGGTGTAAATGATGTGCTTTCCTTCGATGCCAGCGAAATTATTTTGGATACAGTGCAGGGGATGCTTATGATGCGAGGAGAAGAGTTACATGTAAATCGGCTATCCTTGGAAAAGGGAGAGGTGGATGTGGATGGGACGATAGACAGTTTCGCGTATGCGGATGACAGGAAAACATCAAAAGGAAGCGAAAGTCTTTTAAGTAGGTTGTTTAAGTAGAGGTGGGAATGTTGGAAGCAATTATACATGAGGGACGTTTCTTTTTAACGTCTGTATTTACAGGTATTTTATTGCTGTTTGCGTATGATTTTTTTCGTATTTTACGTGTAATCATTCCGCATAAAAAATGGGTAATCTTTTGGCAGGATTACCTTTTTTGGTTAGTAAGTGGTTTTTTGGTATTTCTTATGATTTACCACTTAAATAGTGGCTCTATTCGTGGTTTTTGTTTTATGGGAATTGTATTAGGCATGGCAGGCTATCATTTTGGACCAAGCAATTTTATAGTATGGATTGTAAGTGCAGTTCCTAAACGTTGCTTTCGTGTATTACGAAAACTGCACAGGAAAAGAAGGTCGAAAAAGAGGGAGAGGTAACAGAATTTCTTATTGAAAAAAAAAGAGGAAAAAGCTATAATAAAAATAGACTATTTTGAGGGACGAACAAAGAGGGGACGGGAAGATTGACTGCTATAAAGAAGTAGTAGCAATGATTAGAGACAGACTATTTAGGAAGTAAAGGGGAGAAAGAGAGGTATTGTTTATGCTACGAGCAAAACGGAGGAGAATGCACCGTACCAATCGTGCGAGCATGGGGTTTATTACATTAGCTGTATTGCTTCTTTTTGGAGTTCTGACATACAAGACGGTAGCTTTAGATAAACAGACATCACAGTACCAGACAACGATAGATGGTTATCAAAAAGATTTAAAGAAGCTTGAGCAGGAAAAGGAAGACATTGAAGAATTGAAAGAATATGTAGAGTCGGACAGCTATATTGAAGAGATGGCGCGTGAGAAGCTGGGTTTAGTCTACAAAGATGAGGTAATCTTTCAGGCAGACGATGCAGATAAATAAGAATGAAAAGGAGAGTCACAGTAACGTACGTTGCTGTGACTCTCCTTTTTTGCGTTATAGGAAGAAAATGTTCTATGGTGTGACTTTTTTACTTACAATATATTTTTTTATATTCTGAATTTTATTTCTACTTTTACATGAAGTTGAAAAGAATATATGAGGTACTATTGGTATGTGAATTTTAATACTAATAAATAAGAAAAGAATGAAATACTTGACAATTTTTAAAAGTTTCTATATGATTACACAATGTATGAAAGAGTACGATTATAGAAGGGAGGAAAAAAGTGAGACAATATTTACATAAGACAGGTTTATTGCTTACAATTTTTATTATGGTGTCCGTAATTTTTAATTTGTGTGGTGCGGCTATAAAGCACCAAAAAGAGCCTGAGAAATTACTTCCAAATCTATCAAATGAATATGCATTAGTGGAAAGTAAAAAGTCGATGAAACTTGAAACGTATATTACGAATTTTGAAGGATTAAAAGAACAGTTTTTACTTGGAGTTGTGTTGGATGGAGATTTACGTGCGGTTTATGCAGAAGATAGTATGTGGAAAGGATTGAAATTGGTATCTGGACATCTATTTACGAAGAAAGATTATGAAAAGCAAACAAATACGGTATTAATTCGTGATGGGATACAGACGTTATGCGAGAAAGTTGATGGAATATATTATTATGAATATAATGGGGAAAAGTATGAAGTAATTGGAGTGTATAAAGATGTAAGCAGCTCTAGTATATACAGTTCGAAATGTATGATTAACTTATATGCATCAGGGTTGCAGGATGAAAAAGACTGGGAAATTGGATTTTTTGATGCAGGTAAAAGTACTTGGACACAACTTACGAACTATGGTATAGCAAAAAATAAGAATTTTAATGTGTATGCTGCTACAAATAAAGAGGATGGATATTTTTCTAATAAAGTTTCTAATATCAATATGATGTTGGCAATTTATGCAGGATTAGGATTTATGATTTTATTACATTCCTTAACAGCTACAGAAAACTGGATAGAGGGAAAAAAGCATGAAATTGTTGTTCGAAGATTGGTAGGAGCAACGAGACTACAAATTTTTAAATGGCTGTTATTGCAATTTGTTTCCCTATTGTTCCTTACCGTTTTATTGGGAACTTTCTTGACAAAAATAATATTGATTTGCAATTATAATTGGGATTTATCCTATACCATGAGTGCTATGTTTGGAACACAGCTTTCCTATATGAGTATTTTTTATAATATGTTATTTTTTATGGTAATAGGAGTTCTGTTAATTCTACTGGTAATGTTTATGCAGAGAAAGAAGACAATCATGGTTATGTTGCATGAAGAGTGAGGAGAGAAAGAAAATGAATGTGTTAAGGTTTGTTGGTGAAGACATTGGAAAGATGAAGTATCGTTATACAGTAATCACGCTTCAGCTAATCATAGGATTATTATTGTTTTGTTATATATATCAGGTAAACGATACGTTTACACAAACAAGAGGAATGATTCAAAGCAGGTTAAAGAACCAGGAAATATATATGTTTCGAGATAATACTAGCGATAAGAAAATAGATAAGCTGCTTAATAGTGATGATAAACTTCAAGATATGAAAAAATGGTATGCTAAAGTACAAAAAGTTCTTGCAGAAAATGCAGATATACAATCTTATGTTGCAGATACTACTTCAGATATCAATACCAAAAAGGACGAATACATTCGCAATGTGATTGTATCGGAAAAATTTATGGATATCTATAATATGAAAGGAAACTTTTCAAAAACAGAACTGAAAAAAGAATTTTTTGGAGCATCTGCAGATGCGGAACAGATTCCTGTAATTGTAGGTTATAATTTAGGAAAAAAATACAAAAAAGGTGATGTATTTACAGATGTATCCAGACAAAAATATAAAGTTATAGGAAGTATGAAGAAAGGTTCTGTATTTGTGGAACCATCGCATTCAAAAAAGTATAGTAGCTTAGATGATTGTATTCTATCACCATATCAGCCTTCAGAAAACGATAGCATGGGGTATTGGAGTTATGTGCAAAGCGTATATTTTTTAACCAATAATGCGGGAGAAATACAAAAGCTGATAGCAGACAGCAAGAAAATGGGATTATATGATTTGCATTTAGTTGATTTTTCATATCAATTACAATGTATTACAAGGGATGCACAGGATACATTTGCTGTTTATGGAATGTTTTTGGCGGTTACTGTAATATTTTGTATTGTGGGAATAATCGGAAATATGATACAGTTTATCAACAATAATAAAAAAGAATTTGCTATACATTTGCTTGTTGGAGCAAGTACAAAGGAAATCATTGGACGTATTATACTTCTGGCTGCTTTTCAAATTTTAATCAGTTTAGTAGTTGTGGCGGCTGTTTTTGGCGTAAATAAATATTTTTGTGTAACTGCAATGTTTGCGTTAATATTTATGATTGCAACAATGGTGTATCCAATACTATTTTTAAAAAGGCAGTCGATTCGTACTATATTAAGGAGGAGTTACGAGTAACTATGATTGAGTTGAAGAATATAGAAAAAACATATGAAGAAAATATAGAAAAGACAAAAGCTGTAGACGGGATTTCTTTAAAAATTGCACAAGGGGAAATGGTAGCCATTATGGGACCTTCTGGTTCAGGAAAATCTACCTTATTGAATATTCTTGGTTGTTTAGAACGACCTACCAGAGGGCAGTATTTATTGAATGGAAACGATGTGATTGGATTAAAGGAAAAACAAATCGCACAACTGCGGAATCAGACATTTGGTTTTGTTGTGCAAGATTTTGCACTTATAGAGAGATATTCGGTGGAGAAAAATGTAATGCTTCCTTTATATTATACCAGTATTGATAGAAAACAAAGAAGGGACAAAGTGAATCAAACCTTAGAATTGGTTCATTTAAGTGAAAAGAAACATGCATTGGCAAGAAATTTGTCAGGAGGGCAGAGACAAAGAGTTGCGATTGCAAGAGCAATTATTAATGATGCTAACATTATTTTTTGTGATGAGCCTACAGGGGCATTAGATAAAAAAACAAGTGGTAGTATTATGCAAATGTTTCAAAAATTAAACCAAATGGGAAAGACGATTGTAATTGTAACACATGACCCTGAAGTAGCTAGTCAATGTAAAAGAACGATATTTATAGAAGATGGAAAGATAAAATGATGTAACACTATCAAGAAAGTCCCCCACTTCTATTGTGTAGAGCAATAGAAATGGGGGACTTTCTTGTATCAGGAGGGGCATAAACCCCTTCTGATATGCTGCGATAGCAGCTAATAGTGTTATGAGCAAGTAGCGAAGCGGATTGCGAATATCCACGCTTGACTTGCCGTTTCGTTTTTCTATTTTGTATCAGACTCATTATTAGCTGTATTATATACTTGGTTGTTAGCTGATTTGCATGTTTTTCCGTTTAACTTCGTTTTGGCAACAACGCTTACATAATATTTGCCATTGATTTTTTTGCCAAAGACTTTTTTGAGAGTGAGACTGTTTGATTTGGCGTTGACAGATGCGACTTTTTTATAACCAGAATCTAACTTTCTAGATATGTAAATATCGTATCCTGTAGCACCAATAACCTGTTTCCAGGATAATACCAATCTTTTTGTTACTGTGTTACGGTTTCTGATTTTCTTAATATAAAAACTTTTTACAGGTGGTTGAGGAATAAGTGCAAGTTTACTCCAACCTGTGTAGTAAGTTTTAGAACCTATTTTTTGAACGCCTCTTACATGGGCAATGTAAATTTTATGCTGACTTGGGTAGTTAATGTTAAAATCATTAAGGGAAATAGTTCTACATTTTCTCACTAATTTTCCTGACTTTTTTTCAGTCACTTTAACTTGGTAATTTGTTGCGGCTGCATAATTATCCCATTTAAAACAATAGTTAAGAGCATTAAAACTTATACCCATATGTAATCCTGTAATGCTTTTTAGTTTTGTATAGGCAGTAATGGCATCTAAGGATAAATAGCCTGACTCTTCATTAGGGCCATGAGCAGCTACTGTGATATAATATTCACTTCCTACATCCAAACCTGTAAATTTATAACTTGTATTTGTAGTTCGTCTTGTTATTTTTGTGCTATCATCAACAACATCGTTAGATTTTGTACATGTTACGATGTAATAATCAGCCGATGTCTTATTCCAAGATACGGTAAGGCTTGTAGTTGTAAGCGCTGTTTGTTTGAGAGAAGAGATGACAACATCAGTGTAGTTGTTGCTATCATCAAAATCATCATTGTAATCGTTATCATTATAGCTATCATCTGTACTACTATCCCAATCGTCGTATGTGGTATCGTCAGATTGGTCATAATTGGTATCATCATCGGAACTGTCTGGAAGTTGATAATCATAATCATCTCCTGAACTATAATCGGTGTCATAGTCAGAAAGACTTGAACTGACGACATTTTTTGCGTGAAGGGTGTTGCTCTTTGCTGCTGCTTGTGCAGGACTGCCTGAAATTAACATAGCAGCCACAAGTAATAAACATGTTGCTTTTTGAAATCTTTTTTTCATTTTTTTCCTCCTAAAATTGTGTGTACCAATGAAAGATACACAAGTTTTATCTTGTTTCCATCCCAATTAATGAAAACATAAGTTGCCACAAAAAGAGTATAGACAAAAAAATGCTTTTTTGCAAGTGTTGTATTTATATTTAAGTTGAGTAATTATAAGAAAGACTTAATTTTACTTATATTGGGAGAAGTAAAAAAATTCTTTTGTCTTGGATGAAATAAAAGAGTGTATTTCCAATTTGACATTACAGATGCGATACGGTACAATTTGAAATTGCGTACTAGCATATACCATATATAGGATTAAATATGAAAGATAAAAAGGTTAAATAGAGTGAAAAAAGTAAGATTGCATACAATTTAAAAAAAATTTTGAGTCTAAATAAAATAGGAATATATAAAGGAAATTCATATTTATCAATAATCAGTATGCTAGAGAATAAGGAGGAAGAAAATGGATATCCATGATTATATTGCCGATGAATTATTTCGTATAAAATCGGTAGCAGCATGTATTTATCTGCTTGAGAGAGGAAGAGAATTAGAGTTTACTTATAATAATAAAGAATACTTTATGTCAGGTGATGGTTCGGCAAAAAGTTATTCTTTGTGGCTAGGGCAAGAGGAACAGGCATTTGATAGTATGGAGGCATTGCTACTCGAAGCAGATATTGAAACAAAGAAGTTGTATCAAGTATGGTCAGATATAAAACTTGAAATGTTGTATTAATAGGGAGAGGAAACCTGCATCTACATATATCCTATTTAGTGGGAGTAGTAAAAACTACTTCTCTAATTTAGGTATTATAAAATTTAATTAAAAATATATTGACAAACGGCAGGATGTCTATTATAATCTAATCTGTTGTCTGTGTTAAGAGCAGATATACAGTATGGCGGAATAGCTCAGTTGGCTAGAGCACACGGTTCATACCCGTGGTGTCGCTGGTTCAAATCCAGTTTCCGCTATTTTTTTATAGCTGTGTACTAGGAACGAAAATATCTAGTACATGGCTTTTTTTTATAAAAGAGCAAGAAAACCCACTGCCTTTAGGCGGTGGGTGCTCTTGGGCGAGGTTCAAGCCCCGTACCCCGTAAGGCACGCAGTGCCGCTTTTATATGAGCAAGTAGCAATGCGGATTGCGAATATCCTTGACTTCTGCGGTGTGTTAAGAATCCGTTTCGCTTCATGCTCATATCGAGCAATACATCCTAATTTTAGTATAGCCTTTGATGAACCAGTTCCTCTTGGCTGCATTTTTACTGCATTACGAGTGAATGTGCATCGCTTGTAAAAACACGTATTTTGTCGCATAGTTTTTTTGCTTTCTTCCCTTAATCGACAGACAACTTTCTTTCGGGCTTGTACAATGTGTGCAAGGAAATCTAAGAAAGAGAGGGTGTAGAATGTGAGAATTAAGGGTATGAGTGAACGGGAATTTATTATGCTATTTGCGGCAGTGTTGATTGGGCGAGTACATTTAATTGGAATGAATCCGTTTGCGGTTGGATTTTTTATGGCGGTGTGTTATGAAAGAATTTCCAGAGTATTTTTTGTTGCAGCATTAAGTCTTGGAATTTGGAATGCGTATGGATTTGTGACAGCAGTAAAGTATCTGCTGGTCTTTTTGTTGTGCGGGGCTTTGTGTGGAATCATAGAAAAAAGAAAAGCAAAAATCCCGTTGCTCGTTTATAGCGGGATTGGGGCAGCGAGTTTATTATTGCTGGAATATATATGGAATCGAGTGCAGCTTGTAAGTGCAGATCAGACATTATTATTGTTGCTGGAAAGCGTATTGGCAGGTGTATTCACACAGATTTTATACATAGGAATACATTATATTTTGACGGAAAAAAAGGCAATTTATGCTGGAAATGAAGAAATGATTTCGATTATGGTAATGGGAAGCCTATTGGTGTTTGGAATGCCTTTTCAGGAAAACATGGCATTTAATATATTGGAATTTTGTCTTTCTATTTTGATTTTGGTAGCAGGATATCGTTATGGTGCTGGTGCAGGAAGCCTTGCTGGTGCAATTAGTGGGCTTTTTTTTCTTGCTAGAGACAGCAGTTTTGAAATGTTAGGAATATTGGCATTGCTTGGAATGGGAGCAGGTGTATTTCGAGAACTGGGAAGAGTTGTGAGTGCTATAACATATGTAGGAATATATTTAGCGGCAGGAGTCTATATTAATGGGATTATGTTGTCAGTAGGGCGGTTGCGTGCCGTTATTTTGGCAGGGATTTTATTTGCAGTGCTTCCAAAAAAGATGATAAAAAAAGTAGAGACAATGGCATTGGATAAAGATTATGCTTTTTTAGGTATGGAACGGATGGAGAGACAGATTAAAGGACGGTTGTCGCATTTTTCGGAGCCATTTTTTGCCCTTTCTCGCACTTTTTCAAAAATGTCGCAGCAAAAGGAAACGATGGAAGAGCAGGATATGGAAGAAATCTTACAGCAGGTTACCAATAATTTGTGCAGTGGTTGTGAGAAGGCAAATCGTTGTCTTGGATTTACGCGGCATGAAAAATATCAGACGGCAAGCTGTATTTTACCAGCAGCAAAAGAACATGGATATATTGAAGTGGGAGATTTTCCGGTAAATTTTGCAAATAAATGTGATTATTTAGATAGTTATGTGGCAGAAACAAATCAGGCACTTCGTCTGGTTAGTAATAATTTTCGCTGGCAGAATCGTTTGGCAGAAAGCAGGGAAGCCATTGCAGAGCAATTTCAGGATATTGGTTTTTTGTTGAAAGATTTTTCACAGGAATTGTTTCGGGAAAAAGAGCTGGAGTTGGATAAGAAAAAGGATTTGGCAGCAGTATTGAAACGAAATCAGATTTTGGTACGGCAAATCGAAAAGGTAGAGACCAATAAACATTGTCAGGAAATTCATTTACTTGCAAAGGCGAGAGGTCGTGGATGCATTACTACAAGAGAGTTGGCAAAATGTGTTAGTAATGTGCTGGATAAAAGTTTTGTGCCGATACAGGGTAGTAAAAATGTGCTTTCCAGGGAATATGAAAAAGTGATATTAGTGGAAGATACAAAATTTAAAACCATTACTGGCGTGGCAAGATGCAGTAAAGAAGGGGAGGTGGTTTGTGGGGATAATTATTCCTTTTTAAAACTGGACAGCGGAGAACTGGTCATGACTTTGGCAGATGGCATGGGAAGTGGAACGGATGCATGTATGGAAAGCACCTCTGCAGTGGAATTGATGGAAAGTTTTCTGGAAGCAGGAGTGGGAGAAAAGACGGCAATTCGTCTGATTAATTCTATTTTTGTATTACAATCGGAAGAAGAGCGACTTTCCACGTTAGATATGGTTATCATAAATTTATATACGGGAATTTGTGATTTTATAAAAATGGGAGCAGCTACGGCATTTATTAAACGAGAGGACCGAGTAGAAATGATTACTTCTGCCAGCTTGCCTATGGGAATTTTTTCAAAGGCAGATTATGAGGATGTATCGAAAAAACTTTATGACGGAGATATGGTAATATTATTGAGTGATGGAGTCCTTGAGGCAGCACCTATGGTTCATAAAGAACGATATGTGATTGAATTGCTCTCAAATTTAAAAACAGAAAATCCAACAGAAATAGCAAATACATTGTTGCAACATGCCATTGTGAATAGTGGTGGGGAAATTGTGGATGATATGACGGTTTTAGTAGCAGGAGTGTGGATGAAATAGGAAACTAAAATGCAGTTAAGAATAAGATTCAAAGATTGACATTATATTATCAATAAGCTACCATGAAAGCAGAAAGTGAAAGACCCCAGTTGAAATGTTGCAAGGAGGGACAATGGATGAAATTTTTTAAAGAGTTACTGAAGAAGAATTGGGCGCCGTACACCATTGCCAGTTGCTCGGCAGTGTTGTTGTATTTGGCACTTACAAATGTGAATGTATTTCTGAAAGGGTTATCAGCAGTTTACAGTATTATGCTACCAGTTTTATCGGGAATTATTATTTCTTATGTGATGAATCCTTTAGTGCAGTTCATACATAAAAAGATATTCGGAAAGATAAAGTCGGATAGACTTGGGAGAAACTTATCTGTGTTTGTTTCTGTTTTGATGGTAGTGGCATTAATTGGATTGTTGATGGGAGCATTAATCCCGCAAATGATAGATAGTATTGGCACATTTGCAGATAATTTTGAGAGCTATAGTCGCTCTTTACAGAGTTTGTTTAAATCATTTATGGATCGTTTGGGAAAAGAGAATGATTTAGCACTGGTAGATCGGATATGGTCTCAGATGGTAGAAAAGGGATCAAAATTACTTTCTGAAAATATGGGAGAAATTATTGGAACTTCATATAGTATAGGAAAGGGTTTTGTCAGTGGTATTATTGCTTGTATCCTTGCTGTGTATTTCCTGCTGGATGCGCCACATCTTATGGATTGCGTAGCAAAATTATTACGTGTACTTACCACAGAGAAAAAGTACAAAAATATAACGGATTTTGTGAAACGATGCAACCACATTCTTCTTCGATTTATTATTTGTGATCTGATTGAGGGAGTTATCGTAGGTGTTGTGAATTTCATTTTTATGTCGATTGTAGGAATGGATTATGCCTTACTGATTTCCGTTGTTGTAGGGGTTACGAATATGGCGCCAACGTTTGGACCGATTGTAGGAGCTGTAGTTGGAGCATTTATACTTGTACTTGTCAATCCATGGTATGCACTTTGGTTCCTGATTTTTACAGTTATTTTGCAGACAATTGATGGATATATCATAAAGCCAAAATTATTTGGAGATACCCTTGGAGTGTCCTCTATTTGGATTTTGATTACCTTAGTTGTAGGTGGGCGTATGTTTGGTGTTGCAGGTATTCTTTTGGCAATTCCATTTGCGGCAATCTGTGATTATATATTCAGAGATATTGTATGGAAACGGTTGGAGCAGAGAAGTCGAAAACGGGAGTTGATGGAGAAAAAGAATAGCAACAAATAGTAGGATTGACATTTTTTATGATATGTACTATCATGAAAAATATAAGAAAGACGTTGATGAAACGGAAAACAGTGCAAAACTAGGATGGTGTACACTGTAAGAAATAACAATAGCGTACGCAACGAATGAGTGGTAATAGATAGATATCCTCGTCCTATTGGACGGGGATATTTTAACTTATGAGATTGTAGAGTGGGGGTTTTGGCTTCCAACGCTTTGTGAGGATGTGCACAGAAATGAGGGAAATATGGAATTTTGGGATGTATATGATCAATGTATGCAAAAAACAGGTAGAACACATGTAAGAGGAGTGCCTTTAGAGGAAGGAGATTACCATTTGATTGTACATGTGTATCCAGTAAACAGTCAGGGAGAAATTCTAATTCAAAAACGGGCAGATACCGTAAAGACGAAACCTGGTGTGTGGGCAACCACAGGTGGCTCTGTAATTGCAGGGGAGAATTTCTTTGAAGGAGGACTTCGTGAACTTCGTGAGGAACTGGGAATTATTGCAGATGAGAAAAATACCCGTTTACTTGCTGTGATGCAAAGACCGAATCGGTTTCGCGCAGTATGGTTGGTGCATACCGATATTACAAGAGAAGAATTGCAATTACAAAAAGAAGAAGTGGCAGATGCTATGTGGGCAACACCGGATAAGATTCGGGAGATGGTTGGAACCGGAGAGTTTTGGCATTATGACTATTTAGAATGGTTATTTCGAAAGATTGATAAAGTTCGTGAGGAAGGTTGGATGTAAAAGAAACATATGAAATTAAAAAATATACTATTGGTTGTGAAAAATGTTGAAAAATCAAGACAATTTTATCATGATTTATTTGGTCTTGAGCTTGTTTTGGATAACGATGGAAATATGATTTTGACAGAAGGACTTGTGTTGCAGGATGAAAAAATCTGGAGGGAGTTTCTTGGAAGAGAGGTTATCCCACAAAACAATGCTTGTGAATTGTATTTTGAAGAAACAGATATAGAGGCATTTGTGCAGAAACTTGAAACATTATATCCTTCCATTGTATATGTCAATAGACTTATCACGCATAGTTGGGGACAGAAAGTGGTTCGTTTTTATGATTTTGATGGAAATTTGATTGAGGTAGGAACACCAATGTAAATGGGAAAACAAGATGATTTTCTTTAAAGTGTACAGGAGTTTTTCTTAAATAAGGTGGTAGGTCGAGTAGACTAACAGAAATGAGGAAGGATAAATCATGAATGTAGCAGAAGTCGTAAAAAAATACTTTGGATATGATAGCTTGCGGCAGGGGCAGCAGGAATTAGTGGATGGGATTTTGGCTAGAGAAGATGTGCTTGGCATTATGCCTACAGGGGCAGGAAAGTCCTTGTGTTATCAAGCATCTGCACTATTGCTACAAGGCATTACCTTGGTTATATCGCCATTGATTTCTCTTATGTCTGATCAGGTAAAAGCACTAAATCAGGCGGGAGTGCATGCGGCATATATTAATAGCTCTCTTACGGAACGGCAAATTGAAAAGGCACTTTCTTTAGCGGCAATGGGGCAGTATAAGATTATCTATGTGGCACCAGAACGCTTGAATACACCTCGTTTTCTTAATTTTGCCATGGGAGCGGAGATTTCTATGTTGACGGTGGATGAAGCCCATTGTATTTCTCAGTGGGGACAGGATTTCAGACCAAGTTATCGTGAAATCATAAATTTTCTGCGTATGTTACCAAAGAGACCAATTGTTAGTGCATTTACAGCAACCGCCACCGAACAGGTAAAACAGGATATTTGTACTATTTTGCAACTGCATCAACCAAAGGTGATCGTGACTGGATTTGACCGACCTAATTTGTATTTTCGTGTTCTCCCAAGAAAGGGAGGAAAGGAGACAGACAACGCAATTCTCAATTATATCAGCCATCATGAGGCAGAAAGTGGAATTGTGTACTGTGCTACTAGAAAAAATGTGGATAAAGTCTATGAAATTTTGAAAGCCCACGGAGTATCCGTTGGAAAATATCATGCGGGGATGTCTATTGAAGAACGGAGAAGCAGTCAAGAGGACTTTACCTTTGACCGTGTATCTGTGATGGTAGCTACCAATGCATTTGGAATGGGAATTGATAAGTCAAATGTTCGTTATGTACTGCATTATAATATGCCACAGAGTGTGGAATATTATTATCAGGAAGCAGGTCGAGCGGGCAGAGATGGAGAGGAAGCAGAATGCATTTTATTTTTCTCTAAGCAGGATATTATGATTAACAAACGGTTGTTAGACCTAAAATCAGTAGATGCCTATGGAAATGCAATTGCACCAGAGGTGCGAAGAAATGACCAGAGAAAGCTGCATCAAATGATAGAGTATTGTGAGACGGACCAATGTCTAAGGGAGTATATGCTTCGATATTTTGGGGACGATAGTCCATGTACTTGTGGTAAGTGTAGCAATTGTGTGGTGGATGACCAACTGTATGACGAAGAAGTGTTGTCTCTACCAAAGAAGAAGTCTGCTGCAAAGGTATTGGAAGTGACTGGATTATCCGAACAGGGAATGGCACTGTTTGAATTGTTGAGAGCAGAACGGGCAGAACTTGCCACAGAGCAGGGAGTACCACCGTTTATTATTTGTTCAGATAAGACATTAAAAGATATGTGTATTAAGTTGCCAAAAGAAATGTCGGATATGCTTGGTATCTATGGATTAGGTGAGCAAAAAGTGGCTAGGTATGGAGAAAGATTTTTGTATGTGTTGCAGAATTTTATGGACAATGCCCTTGTAGACGTGACATCTATGCAACAGGAAAGACAGAGCGTGCAAAGACAACAGAAACAGCCATTTTATATAGAATCAGAACAACTGGAGCAATTGGAGTTACAGGAGGATGCCAGAGTATCGGATTTGACAAAACAGATTAATGCATTATGCGAGGAGACAGATCGTAAGAAATTGACGGCAAGATTTTTAAATGAATTATTGGTAAATGCAGGCTATTTGTTTGAGGAGGAAGTAGAAGGCAAAAAACAAAAGAGGGTGTCAGAACTTGGCATACAAGTCGGAATAAAGGAAGAATTACGACAGGGCAGAATGGGAGAATATTATGTGATTAGCCATTCGAAAGAAAGCCAATTGGTGATACTTTCTTTGTTACAGGAATATTTGAAAGAGCAGAAAGTGTAAAATAACAAGTGAAAGGTAAAGTTCTGTGAAATTGATGATAATAGTATTGCCATTTTTGAATAGTTGCGTGTATAAATAAGAAACAAAGGAGCATCAAAAATGTTAAACAAATTACATTTAGCAATGATAAAGTTATATCGTGGAGATGCAAAGCGTATCCAGCATTTTTGTAAGGTGCATAGCTATGCAAAGCTTATTGCGGAAACCGAAAATATGGACAAAAAGGACTTGTTTATTCTTGAGACAGCAGCGCTTACTCACGATATTGGAATTCATGTATGTGAAGAGAAGTATGGAAATTGTAATGGAAAGTTGCAGGAAAAAGAGGGACCGGCAATTGCTAAAAAGTTACTTCGAGAGTTAGGTTTTGCAGAGGATGTATCGGAACGGGTGCAATACCTGATTGCACATCATCATACCTATGACAAAATTGACGGAATGGATTATCAAATACTTGTAGAAGCTGACTTTCTGGTAAATATAATGGAAGATAATCTGCCAAAGGAGGCGGCCTCTCATGCTTATCATACTATCTTTAAAACGGAGTGTGGAAAACAGATTTGTAGGGATATGTTTGGACTATGCTAGAGTCTTTTGTTAATTATTCTGGCATTACTTTGTGATGAGCAGGGACATTATGAAAATTGCTGGATTTTTTTCGGGATGTTTTTTCTATCAGAAATTGTAGCATTTATTATGCTGACTACAGTGTTGCCGGATGTAATAGCATTAGATGAGGAAAAAAGGAGAAAAAAACAGGGAAAGTGACAGTAATTCGCTTCGCAACTTGCCCATATAAAAGTGGCACTGCGTGCCTTACGAGGTACGGGGCTTGAACACTGCACCTCGTTCAAGAGTACCACCGCCTAAAGGCAGTGGGTTTTCTTGGACTTTTATAAGAAGTATAAGGAAGGATATGCTTGAATTTACCACGATTTAATAGTATAATGAAAAACAACTATGTGCCTTATGTAAACAGGCTTGCTAAGATATGGAAACTTTTGACGTTTATAAGGTAGTATCGTAGTAGTACTAAAGTGCTGCAATGTGTGAATAAAGGCATTGCAGAGTGAAGATTTAAGGAGGAATCGATGATGATTAACTGGAACAACTTAGATACCATTGCTTCCTATGAGGAGCTAAAAAAGGTAGCACATGTGGACCTTGCTAAAGTAATGACTGGTGCAAATGGTGCAGAACGTGTAAAGAAGTATAATGCTCCTATGGGAGAGGGACTTGTTTTTAACTATGCTACAAAGCAGGTGGATGACGATGTGCTTGCAGCTCTTGCAAAATTAGCAGAAGAGACACAATTAGTAGAAAAATTTGAAGCTCTTTACAATGGAGAGGTTGTTAATACAGGTGAAAAGCGTCGTGTACTTCATCATATGACTCGTGGACAGTTAGGCGATGCTGTTGTAGAAGATGGCGTAGATAAGCGTGCATTTTATGTAGAACAGCAGAAGAGAATTGCAGAATTAGCGGAAAAGGTTCACAACGGAGAGATTACAAATGCAGCGGGCGAGAAGTTTACAACAGTTGTACAGATTGGTATCGGTGGAAGTGATTTAGGACCTCGTGCGATGTATTTAGCACTTGAAAACTGGGCAAAGGTAAACAATACATTCAAGATGGAAGCAAAATTCATCAGTAATGTAGACCCAGATGATGCATCTGCTGTATTAAATACGATTGATGTAGCACATTCTTTATTTGTACTTGTATCAAAATCAGGTACAACACTTGAGACATTGACAAATGAGTCATTTGTAAAGGATGCATTGAAGAATGCCGGATTAGACCCTGCTAAGCACATGATTGCTGTTACAAGTGAAACATCTCCATTGGCAAAGAGTGACGATTATCTTGCAGCATTCTTTATGGATGATTACATTGGTGGACGTTTCTCTTCTACTTCGGCAGTAGGTGGAGCAGTATTATCTTTGGCTTTTGGACCAGACGTATTTGCTCAGTTCTTAGACGGTGCAGCTTCTGAAGATGTATTGGCAAAGAATAAAGATATTTTAAAGAACCCTGCTATGTTAGATGCCTTGATCGGTATTTACGAACGCAATGTATTAGGATACCAGAACACAGCAGTTCTTCCATATTCTCAGGCATTGAGCCGTTTCCCTGCACATTTACAGCAGTTGGATATGGAGTCAAACGGAAAGTCCGTAAACCGCTTTGGAGAGCCTGTAAATTACCAGACAGGTCCTGTTATCTTTGGAGAGCCTGGAACAAACGGACAGCATTCTTTCTATCAGTTACTTCATCAGGGAACTGACATTGTACCATTGCAGTTTGTCGGTTTCAAGAACAACCAGATGGGAAGAGATGTTGTAATTCAGGATAGCACAAGTCAGCAGAAACTTTGTGCAAATGTGGTTGCACAGATTGTTGCATTTGCATGTGGTAAGGAAGATGCAGACCGCAATAAGAATTTTGAAGGTGGACGTCCATCCAGCATTATCATTGGAGAACAGGTAAATCCTAAGACATTAGGTGCACTTTTGGCACATTTTGAAAATAAAGTAATGTTCCAGGGATTCGTATGGAATATCAACAGCTTTGACCAGGAAGGTGTTCAGCTTGGTAAAGTGTTGGCAAAACGTGTATTAGCACATGAGACAGATGGTGCATTGAAGGAATTTAGTGATTTGTTAAATATCTAAGACACAATCGTGAATAAATGCAGAGGTACAGAAAAAACAAATTGTATACTTTGTGATAGAAAAGCCCCTTGTTTCACAGTTTGGTGAGATAAGGGGCTTTTTGAAATAAAAATGAGGTGACAACATGTATATTGACAAATTAAAGAAAGGCACAGCCTACTATCATCTTCCAGGATTGTTTGAGTTTTATGAACTGTATCGCAGGTTTCTTCCATTGTATCGTGAGCACAGAGAATATTTTTATGATTGGTGTGAGATTGGTTCCATTTATGGTGCTCCGGGAGATTGTATCTGGGGTGGAGGTCGTGTGGGATTTGGAGATTGCAATCCACAGGAAGTTTTAAAATTAATGCAGGAATACGGCATATCAGCCAGATTGACATTTAGCAATTCCCTTCTTAGAAAGGAGCATTTGTCAAACCAGAAATGTAATATGCTCTGTACATTGTTTGAGAAAAGCGATGGGGTCAGAAATGGTGTGATTGTCCATTCGGATTTGTTGTTAGATTATTTAAAAACAAACTATCCGGATTTTTATTTTGTTTCCTCTACCACAAAAGTACTGACAGACTTTTGGCAATTAGAGAGGGAAGTAAAGCGGGATGAGTTTCTTTATGTGGTACCGGATTTTCGACTAAATAAAGTTTATGATAAGTTAAATAGATTGCCAGAATCACAAAAGGATAAAGTGGAATTTTTATGTAATGAATGCTGTTGGTTCGGTTGTAGCGACAGAAAGCGTTGTTATGAGGCAGTCAGCCAGAAAAATCTTGGAGAAGAGCATATAGAGCACCATTGTGTTGCACCCAATGCGAATAATGGGTATTGTTTTTCGGAGGCAATGAAAAATCCAGGTTTTATTGGCGTAGATGCGATTCGGAACGTTTACTTACCAATGGGCTTTTCGAACTTTAAAATTGAAGGTCGAGGGCTTGGCAGTGCATTGATATTGGAATTTCTGCTCTATTATATGACAAAACCCGAATACCATGTGCATGTGAGAGAATACCTATATTTGGATAATATGTTGGATTTGTTTTAATAGTTATCTTTGTAGAATATTTTAAATATTTAAAACAATTGTAACAGCCACTTGTTTTTTAAATTATGTATATCAATTTGCAAGGAATAGAGCGAAAACGGTTATCTTTTTTGCCGCTCTTTTTATGATTGCTGTAATTATATATATTGAGACAGGACAATTTAATCTAACAGAAAAGTTGGCGCTTGTTCTGTGCATAGCATTAGATAAAAAGTTTGAAGAACTATTCTACTTTGAAGAATAAGATTAGAAAATTTTCTCAAACAATAACAAAAGCCAGTAAGCCAGAATACTGGCTTTTGTTGTGTTTTTTACTCTATAGAAAAATGCGCCCTATAGGGCAAGCACCTCATGAGTGAGGAATTTAGGTAATTGAAATGGACCTGTCCATTGTATTCTAAATTTCCAAGGTTGTTTTAAGAAGTTGCAATTGACAAAAATTTGACTCAAAAATATCAAAAATTTTTAAGAATACTGACATAACTATAGGATAAGATATAAAAATGTAAATTAGTTTTTAAAAATCAACTGTGGCTAATGCATTAGAAAAGAAACTTTATGCAGAAGGAATAGCTATTATGTTGCTTAATGGGATAATCTTCGTATGGGATTGAATTATGATTTGGGATTTAAAGTGGAAGATTGTATTAAAAATTGTATTGAAAATATTAGACAAGTGAGAATATATGAGGAAGGTTCTGAGTAGTTATAAACCAATGCACGAGTGCACTCTGATGAGAAGATTGAGTGAAGTGTTAATAAAATAGCAGATAACAGGAGGTATATTTTGAAAGAATTAATATTGCATATTGGTACATCTAAAACAGGAACATCAGCCATACAATCCTATTGTGTAAGAAATAGAGAAAAACTGAAAGAATTTGGTTATGAATATCCAAAAATGGGATTTCGTTTTAAAGGAGTATCTTCAAACAGAAATGGGCATTTTTTATGTTGTAAAATTGTGGATGAAAATGGAAATCGTCAATTTGATGAAGAACTTGCAGTTAGAAGTGAAGGATATAAAAAACTAAAAGAATGTTTTCAAAATTCAGGTAAAGTTATTTTGTCGGAGGAACATATTTGGGCTTCGCGTCAATTAAAGAAGGAAGGATTGCTTCAAATAAAGAAGCGTATGGAAGAACAAAATGTTGTTGTAAAAATTATCGTGTATTTACGCAGACAAGATGAGTGGATGCAATCTGCTTGGGGACAAAAGGTGAAAGAAGGCTTGGCTTCTTCCTTTTCAGAGTTTATGAGTGGAAACATTTGTAAAAATTATAATTTGAATTATGAGAAAAGATTACAAGATTTTATTGATGTATTTGGAAGAGAAAATGTTACAGTAAGACCATATGAGCGTTGCCAGTTTGCGGATAAAACAAGTGTAGTAACAGACTTTTTGTCGCAGCTGGATCTCCCGTTGGAACAAATGCCAGAGGAAGTTGCGAGAGTAATCAATCCTAGTTTAGAAGGGGTTTATATAGAAGCAAAGAGATACTTAAATCAATTTTCTGAATTTCACAATCGTAGAGGTTGGTTGATGAGATGGTTGCTTCAACTACAAGAAGAGGATGAGCTTGAAGGGAAGAAGTGGTCCTTTTATGCGCCAGGAGAAAGAAGTAAATTCTTCCAGCAATTTAAAGAATCTAACGATACGATTGCAAAGGAATTTAAGATTAATGAGGAAAATACATTATTCTTAAATCCAGTGGATGAGTCCATTTATGAATTTGTAGGTAGTGATACAGCAAAAATTGTGGAGATTTGCGGCAGAATTATCCTTAAGCAAAAACAGGATATAAAAGATTTAGGAAAGGAGATATCTACTATCAATAAGATGAGTCCAGCAAGATGGAGTTATCATTATGCGAAGAGAAAATTGAAAGCTATTGTTCGTAGGTAAAGCTAATAAGTTAAGACTAAGAGTTGGATTTGATTATAGGGTCTAACTCTTTTTTTTATGCTATAGGAAAACGCAACAAAAATTTAATCTTTGCCGATGCTATTTGCAGATTTTTGTGGATAATATGTAAAATTTGTGTTATGGTAAATTAAGTGTGTTTAACAGGGGAGCTTTGTGATTAGTTAGATGGAGGAAATATCAAATGAAAAAAGTAATAACATATGGAACTTTTGATTTATTGCATTATGGACATGTAAATTTGCTGAGACGTGCAAAGGAACAAGGAGATTACCTTATTGTTGCACTTTCTACAGATGAATTTAACTGGAATCAGAAGAAAAAGAAATGTTATTTTAGCTATGAAAAAAGAAAACAGCTTTTAGAAGCGATTCGATATGTGGATCTTGTTATTCCAGAAGAAGCATGGGACCAAAAGATTTCTGACGTTCAGGAATTTAAAGTGGATGTTTTTGTTATGGGAGATGATTGGAAGGGGAAGTTTGATTTCTTAAAGGATTACTGTGAGGTAGTTTATCTTTCTAGAACACCGGAGATTTCCACAACCCAGATAAAAGAAAATCTTGGACAAAAAAATGACAAATAATATACAAAAAAATGCAATAATTTACGGATACTATAGTTAGGGTGTTTTGACCCTAACATCATGCCACTTTCATAAATAGGATAAAATTATTAGAATTTAAGGAGAAACATATGAAAAAAAGATGGTACATGAGACTTGGAAAAATATATTCAAAACATCAAAGATGGTTCTTTGTTCATTGTGAGAAAATTAACAAGAAAAAGGTTGTATTTTCCCAATTTGGAGGAAACGGCTATGGATGCAATCCAAAAGCAATTTGCGAAGAGTTTCTAAGAAGAGACGAAGGGTATGAATTGGTTTGGATTTTAAATAAGAAAACAAAGGAAAGTGATGCGGGAATACCAGAAGGTGTCAGAGTTGTGAAAGGTCGTAAAGCGTATTTTGATTTATTTACAGCTAGGGTATGGATCAATAATATTCATTTTGTTGGCTTTATAAAAAACGGACTCTACAAGAGAAAAGGCACCATTTATTTAAATACTTTTCATGGTGGAATTACACTAAAATCTGAAGGAACAGATAAAAAAAATTACAGCGAGAAAAATCAGCTATCTGAAAGAGGTCAGATGTATCGAAAGGATTCGGAATTTGTAGATTATATTACAAGCGGATGCCCCGCTGAGGATCATGTTTTGGAAGAATTTTTCTATGGACATGGAGAAATACTCCGTTTTGGAGATGCAAGAACGGATGTACTTGTGAATGGTTCGGAGACAATCTATCAGCAGGTAAGGGAGCATTATAATGTCCCAGATGGTACAAAGATTGTTACTTATGCACCAACATTTCGTTCTGATATGTCCTTAAAATGGTATGATTTGGATTACGAAAGAGTTTTGGATACTTTAGAAGAAAAGTATGGTTGCCCATGGGTAATGTTGATTCGTTTACATCCAAGACTGGCAGACAAATCAGCAGAATTAATGCCAGATTCTGACCGTTTTATAGATGCTAGTGATTATAGAGATATGCAGGATTTGGCGGTGGCAAGCGACATGCTTATTTCAGATTATTCATCTGTAATTACAGACTTTATGCTTACTAGGAAGCCGGCACTTATGTATGTGCCAGACTTAAAGAAATATCTTAATAGAAGAGGTATGTATTATAAAATGGAGGAGTTACCTTTCCCATATGCATTAAATACAGATGATTTTATTGCTTGTATCAAGAATTTTGATGAAGATTTATATAAAAAGAAAGTGAATGAATTTCTTGATAGGATTGAGTATCTTGCAGATGGTCATGCGGCTGAACGAGTTGTGGATTTTTTGATTGAAAAGATGAAATAGTATAATCAAAGACCCTTTTTCTTCAGATTAG